>CAYJLI010000007.1:20264-64206 GCA_964371155.1 uncultured Oscillospiraceae bacterium
CTTCGCTCCGGTGCTCTTTCGAGTCCGAATAAATAGAAAAGCAAGCAGAAAAATCCGCTTGCTTTTTTTGGTGGAGACGATCGGACTCCTATCCACGCACCTCAAAACAGTCCACTGGACTGTTTCTCTGTCGCTCACACTTCGCTCCGGTGCTCTTTCGAGTCCGAATAAATAGAAAAGCAAGCAGAAAAATCTGCTCGCTTTTTTTTGGTGGAGACGATCGGACTCGAACCGACTACCTCTACAATGCCATTGTAGCGCTCTCCCAGGTGAGCTACGCCCCCATATCTCTACTTGCACTTTCGTACCGAAATAATATAACATATTAAAGTCAAAAATGCAATAGTTTTTTAATCGGCATACAGAAAATTCTAATTGCATCTACAATTTGAAAATGCACTCAGTGATATTGTGTAAATACTAATGACTTTTGTTGTAATTATCTATTAAAATCCCTATATTATTTGACTTTGTATGATATATATAGTAAACTAAAAAAAATATATTTATTTAAAATAAATACCGAAAGGAATTAAGAAAATGAGTAAACCAATAGTTACAATTGAAATGGAAAATGGAAATAAAATTACTGCTGAGCTTTATCCTGAGATTGCACCAAATACAGTTAATAATTTTATTTCTCTGATTAAAAAAGGCTTTTATAATGGAGTTATATTCCATCGTGTTATCCCTGGATTTATGGTGCAGGGTGGGGACCCAACAGGCACTGGAATGGGTGGTCCTGAGTATAGAATTAAAGGCGAATTTTCACGCAACGGTTTTGAAAATAATTTAAAACATACGGAGGGTGTACTCTCCATGGCAAGATCAAACAGCCCCGATAGCGCAGGCTCTCAGTTTTTTATAATGGTTGACTCTTCACCGCATTTAGACGCTCAATATGCTTCCTTCGGCAAAGTAACCGATGGAATGGAAGAGGTTATGCGCATAGTAAATTCACGCAGAAATTTAAGTGATAAACCACTTGAAGATCAGGTGATGAAAACAGTTACTGTGGATACAAAAGGTGTCGACTATCCAGAACCTGAAACAATGTAATTTTATAAATAAAAACACTGTGGAGAATTATTTTCCACAGTGTTTTTTAATTGCATAAAAAGTCTTTGAGCTGACCAAAATAGAATTAAAAGCTTTGAATGGAGTGCCTGTTATGACAAATAAAGACTATGAAGAACTAAATAAAAAACATTCCCCCGCTTCTAAAAGCTATATAAACATACCAATAGCTTTTATTTGCGGTGGAATTATATGTACATTGGGGCAGGCTATGATACAGCTGTATAAGTATTTGGGGGCGGACAGTAGTATTGCGTCATCAGCTGCAAGTATTACACTGATATTTTTATCCGCATTGCTCACAGGTCTGAATGTTTTTGACAAGATTGCAAAACATGCAGGTGCAGGCACACTTGTACCTATAACAGGCTTTGCCAACGCAGTTGCATCACCCGCACTTGAATTTAAAAGCGAGGGATTAATACTTGGTGTAGGCGCTAAAATGTTTATTATAGCAGGGCCGGTACTCGTATATGGAATAAGCAGTAGTGTAATTTATGGCATAATAATTTATATTTTCAGGCTTTATTGATTATGGGTTTTAATAATTAGAAATATGTTAAACTCATTTTTAAATATTTATACCCTTTATAGAGGGAATGTAAAAGAATACTATCTTTTTTCTACACAAATTAAGTCTAAATATATAGTTTTATTATACCTAATATCACTAATTACTTTGGCTAAATTAAATCTATTACTAATTATACAGGAGTGATTTTATGGCGAAAAAGCAAGGGGATTTTACCTATAAAATGGAAAATATGCCGTCACTAATTTCATTTGCCTCCGTTGTTTCTAAAAAAGAAGGGGAGGGGCCGCTTGCGCCATATTTTGATATTATTAGCGATGATAGCACATTTGGGGAGCAAACATGGGAAAAAGCCGAGAGTAGAATGCAAAAAGATGCGGCAAACAAAGCTCTAAGCAAAGCACGCATTAGCAGTAAACAGCTCGACATGGTATTTGCAGGAGATTTATTAAACCAATGCATAGGCTCTACTTTTGGTTTAAAGGAGCTTCAGGTGCCTTATATAGGGATTTATGGAGCTTGCTCAACAATGGCAGAAGGCATGGCACTCGGTGCAATTATGGTGGATAGTGGCACGACAAAAAAGACTTTAGCTGTAACATCATCGCATTTTTGCACAGCTGAAAGGCAGTATAGATTTCCACTTGAGTATGGAGGTCAACGCACCCCCACATCACAATGGACGGTGACGGGAGCAGGTGCAGTTTTACTCGGAGAAAAGAGTATGCCACCATATGTAAAAGCAGTTACATTTGGGAAAATTGAGGATAAGGGTATAAAGGATCAAAATAATATGGGTGCTGCAATGGCACCGGCGGCGGCAAGCACTATAAAAAACTTTTTTCAGGATACACTTACAAATGCCTCAAATTATGACCTTATATTAACAGGGGATTTAGGCGAAGTGGGCTCATCAATATTAAATGAGCTTTTGGAAAGAGAGGGGTATAATATAAGGGATAAACATCAAGATTGTGGACTCTTAATATATGATAGAGCAAAACAAGATGTCCATGCAGGTGGCTCGGGATGTGGGTGCAGTGCATCTGTTCTAACATCATTTATACTTCCATCAATGCGTGCCGGTAGAATTAAAAATTTGCTTTTTATTGCAACGGGGGCACTTTTAAGTCCAACGAGTGTGCAACAAAAAGAAGTAATTCCATGCATAGCGCATTTATTGCATATTTCCGCATTGGAAGAATAGGGGGGAGTAAGTGTGAATACTGAAATGATGAACGAATATTTAAAAGCCTTTTTAGTTGGTGGTGCATTCTGTGCAGTGGGGCAAATTCTCATAGATTACACTAAACTTACACCTGCCAGAATACTCGTAGGATATGTTGTCTTTGGAGTTATACTTGGAGGGATGGGCGTTTATGAACCACTTATAGATTTTGCAGGTGCAGGCGCAACTGTACCGCTTACAGGCTTTGGATATCTGCTTTCAAAAGGTGTAAAGGAGAGCATTATCACCGATGGAGTAATAGGAATACTATCGGGTGGAATGACTGCCTCTGCCGCAGGAATAACAGCGGCGATGTTTTTTGGGCTTGTAGTCGCACTTTTATTTAAGTCGGGCGATAAATCGTAGGAGAAACAAGCGATAGTATAATTCTCCCCCACTCATACTACATGGGAGGAGGGAGAAGTAAAAAATATTTTAAAGGTGAATTACCCTTACTTACTCTACAAGTTAATACTAAATATAAAATAAAATATAGCTGTTTTCTTTTACTACTTTGATAAGAAAACAGCTATAAAATTATGTTTATTAATTTTTTCTATGAAAGATTTATCTACTAATCTCTAAAATTTTAAACTGAAGCACGCCCGAGGGAACATTTGCATCGACTACATCGCCAACTTTATGTCCCATTATAGCCTGACCAACGGGGGAAGCATCTGTAATAGTATTCATCCCTTGGTTTGACTCTATTGAGCTTACAACACGGTACTCAACTACTTCATCATAATCAATATCTAAAATCTTAACCTTAGTACCAACTGAAACCGTAGTAGTAGATATCTGATCCGACTCAATAATTTGAGCATAATTTAACTGATCTTCAAGTTGCATAATTCTTGCTTCAACAATTGCTTGCTCATTTTTTGCTTCGTCATATTCGCTATTCTCAGAGAGATCCCCATAACCTCTTGCAATTCTTATCTTTTCAGAAATTTCATTTCTTTTTACAGTCTTTAATTCGTTGAGCTCAGTTTTTAGTAAGTCATAACCTTCAGCTGTCATTAAAATTGGATTTGTCATTGTGTAGCCCCCTTAAGTTTTAAAAATTATATGCAGAAGTTTATTATAAATTAAACACTAAAATATTAGAAAATTTAATATAAAAATACTACTGACGCAGAGATACAATATTAAACATTATAGAGGAATGAGGTGGTGATGTCAATAGTTTTTTACTAAACTTGCATAACATTTTATATAAATTTAACTAAATATTTACAGTCTGCTTCAGCACTACTTAAAATTTAGAATAGTAAATTGCAATTAATAAACATATTCAAAACTAAATTAAGCATAGAATAATAATGGGCAATAAATTAATTTTTTTAGCGTGGCAGCTGTCGCCATAGCCCAATATAAATATATCCTATCCGCATAATAATAAAATATTCTTAAAATTTATGGAGGAAGTTAGAAGATGATTAAGAAGTTATTTTGCATATTTTTACCAATTTTACTTTTAGTTTCACAGAATATGGCGGTTTTTGCTGAGGAAAACTCAAGCAGATTTAGTGATTTACCAGCAAAATCTGCAATGCTTGTAGAAGAGAGTAGTGGCAAAATCTTAGCCGAAAAAAATGCGGATGAGCAGATGGCACCAGCATCCATCACTAAAATTATGACACTGCTTTTAATATTTGAAGCGCTTGAAAACGGAAATTTAGCATATGATGACATGGTAAATGTATCCCCAAATGCGAAGATATTAGGTGGAAGTGAAATATGGCTTGAAGTCGGGGAGCAGATGAGTGTGAATGATATGATAAAGGCTATTGCAGTGGCAAGTGCAAACGATGCTTCGGTGGCAATGGCTGAGCATATTAGTGGTTCGGAGGAGATATTTGTAGAGCGAATGAACAATCGAGCCAAAGAGCTTGGAATGAGCGGTACAAATTTTATGAATAGCCATGGGCTCGATGAGGATAATCACTATACTACCGCAAGAGATATTATCACAATGACAACCGAGCTTTTAAAGCACAGGGAAGTGTTAGACTATACATCAATATGGATGGACACACTGAGAAATGGTGAAACCGAGCTTGTTAACACAAATAAACTTATAAGATTTTACTCTGGAGCAACGGGGTTAAAAACAGGCACCACCGATAATGCAGGGCATAGCCTTGTTGCTACTGCCGAAAGAAACGGACTCTCACTTATAGCTGTAACACTTGGCAGCGAAACTGGGCAAATAAGATTCGACACAGCAACAGCTTTGCTTGACTATGGCTTTGCTAATTATCAAAGTATACCGGTACCAAACGCACAGGCTTCCCTTGAGCCCGTGCAGGTATTAGGGGGGACACAGGAAAGTGTGGTGGGTGTGTGCACTCCTCCTCAGCTACTCATTCTACCTAAGTCCGAAAAGATGAATATTTCTACTCGCATAAATATCGCAGAAAATCTTTTAGCACCCGTAGAAAAAGGCCAGCTTATAGGAAATGTGGATGTAATGCTTGGAGAAGAAATTGCATGTAGCTATGATATCTTAGCAGGGGAGTATGTTGAGAAGATGGGGATAGCGGATAGTGTATTAAAGCTTTTTTCTGAAACAGTTCTTATGAAATAGTGATTATACTTATTTTTAATGCATATTACAAAAAAATTATAATTTTTTGCCATATTTGTTAAAAAAGAAAAAACTTTACTCCAAATTGACAATATCAACTTGCAAAAAATGTTATTATAGAGTAAAATAAATATAAATCATATAGGATTATAAAAAGATATAAGTAGCATATAACTGCTATATTATATACATGATAAGCATAAGGGAGGAATTTATATGATTAAATTAATCGTTGGAAACAAAGGATCTGGAAAAACAAAAGCACTTATCAATATGGTAAACAATGCAGTAAAGACCACTAAAGGTAATGTGGTTTGCGTAGAGCCAGGCACAAAACTTACTTATGACATTGACCACAAAGCAAGGCTTATTGACACCGATGCCTATGCAATTGATGGATTTGACTCATTTTATGGATTTTTATCCGGCATACTTGCAGGCAACTATGATATCACTGAAATGTTTGTTGATTCCACACTGAAAGTGGGCGGCAGAGATTTTGAGGCACTTGATAAGATGATTCATAAATTAATACCGCTTGCAGAAGAAAGTGATACAATACTCACCTTTACATTATCATGCGACCTTTCAGAGTTATCAGATGCTCTAAAAGTTTATTCCATAGATTATTAAGATATCAAATATTTACTACAAAAAATAAACTAATTTTTAAAGCCTTACCACTGCCACAGCAGGGATAAGGCTTTAAATTATATGATTAGAAAACCCACCTTACGCCTTTATATTGTAATGCTTTTTACGATACTGAAGCGGTGAGAGTCCCGTAATCTTTTTAAAAACTTTTGTAAAATAACTCTGGTCCTCAAATCCAACCGATAATGCTATATCAGAGAGTTTTAGATTATAATGTGATAGCAGTTCCTTGCTTTTTTCAATTCTAACTGAATTGAGATAATTGGTAAAAGTTTGCCCTGTTTCATTTTTAAATACCCTACTTAAATAAGCAGGGGCTAAATATACCTTTTCGGCTACTTCATCAAGCGAAATTTTATCTGCGTAATTCTTATATACATACTGCATTACAGTGTGAATTACATTTGCATGTTTAAACTCAGTGTGGCTAAACACATTATCAATAAAGCTGTTTGTAGCTTCGGTAAGCCAAAGGCAGAGGTTTTCGATATCACTTATTTCATATATCGACTGAAGATAATTATGGGTGAGGTTTAGTGAAATTTCAGGATTTGCGCCTGCATCAATAGAGGTTCTTGAAATCATTACAAGAAGCTCATACAGTCTACTTTTAGCAAACTCCAAATTTCCCCCATCCTTAAAAAAGATATGCCCATATATTTCATTGAGAAGCCGCCCAGCGTCTTTTTTATTTTTCTGCGAAATAGCCGATAAAAGTAATTTTTCGGTATCAAAAGGGTAGGGGGCAAGCTTCTCATGCTGCTTTAATTCTAATATATAGGAGGTAACCTCGGACTGAATACCATTTGACTGCTGTTGCTCAAGCATTTTATTTGCATGGGAAACATTATTTAAAAATCCCACCGACATAAATAAAAGCGTGGAGAGCTTATTCACTTTTGATGGCTCTATAACAGGTACATTATCAAGCTCTTCTTCAATTTCGCCTAAATTAAGGTCGCTATTGATAAATAGGTGGCTTACTTCATGGGCGAGAAAATCAGTTTTCTCCACCATTAAAAAAGGTCCCACAGTAACCTTAGCACTGCTTCCCTCACTGCCAACAATGGGCGAAACAAAGCTTGTAAGTCCCATTGGGCAAAAATAAACATATTTGCCACCAAAACGCTCGGCTTCACGCATACCATATATATGCGTAGATATGCACACATCGTCAGGACGCCCAAAAAGGTTGCAAAGCCTGCAACTGCTACAACTATATCCAACCGAATAGAGCACATTCCCCGAAGCATCGGAAACAAAACATCCTATACCGCTTGTTGCCGAGAAAGACTGTGCACATTCAACAGCTAATTTCAAATCAAAATCCAAGGAACTAACCATATCATATCTCCTTAAACGGTGAACCAAACCGCAATAAAAAATAATAACCAAAGAACATAGGGGATTAATTGGTTATTTTGCATAAGTAACAATATAATCATAATACAAAAACTATTCAAAAGTCAATACACATGTAGAAAAAGTACAAAAGATATTCTCTTTTTACAAGAAAAAAAATTCGTTAAATATTAAACTAACAATATCGGACAAAATAAAAACATACTGGAGGATTTACAATGAGCATTTTAAATGAAATTTCAGAACAACTGCAAAAAGGTAAGGCTAAAGTGGTGGATCAACTTGTAAGACAGGCAATAGAAGAAGGACTTTCCGCTAAGGAAATTTTAGATGATGGTCTACTTGTAGGAATGAATATTATAGGTGCGAAGTTTAAAAATAATGAAGTATTTGTACCTGAAGTACTTGTTGCGGCAAGAGCTATGAATATTGGTGCAGCACTTTTAAAACCCCTACTTATAGAAGAGGGCACAACCTCTAAAGGCAAAGTTTGTATAGGAACAGTAAAAGGCGACCTTCACGATATAGGCAAAAACTTAGTTAAAATGATGATGGAAGGCAAAGGGCTTGAAGTTATTGATTTAGGCGTTGATGTTGCTTCTGATAAATTTGTTGAAACAGCTATTAAAGAGAACTGCAATATAGTTGCTTGCTCTGCACTTCTAACTACAACAATGCCGGCTATGCAGGAAGTTGTAAATAAATTTGTTGAGCTTGGCGCTCGTGATAAAGTTAAAATTATGATTGGTGGAGCACCTGTTACACAGGAATTCTGCGCACAAATCGGTGCAGATATGTACACACCTGATGCAAGCACAGCTGCGGAAGTAGCAATAGAGCTTTGTGCTACCGTTGCATAAAAGTATCTAAAAAAAATAGTATATAAATGCAATTCCTTTTAATTTAAGGAAAGAAGTTTTTTTGTATATCCACCTGAACCAAATAGGTGGATATATGGAAAGATTTATTAGTCATGCGAAAATATTTAAAGTAATCAAGGAGAAATATATGTCTAAGGAACTATTATTTAAAACACTGAGAAATGAAGAAACCGAAAGAGCACCATGGGTGCCATTTGCTGGAGTACATGCAGGCTATCTAATAGGTTCGGACGCCACTGAAGTGCTCACCGATGAAGATAAATTAGTTAAGTCGCTCTTAGAAGTGAATAAACTTTATAAACCCGATGGCCAACCCGTAGTATTTGACCTACAACTCGAAGCAGAAATTTTAGGTTGTGAGCTTTTATGGGCTAAAGACGGCCCTCCCTCAGTTGCTTCACACCCACTTGCAGAAACTATGAATATACCTTGCGAGTGCACTATACCAAGCGAAAAAGACGGTCGTATGCCGCTTGTGCTCTCCGCAATGCGTAGAATGAAAGAAGCTGTTGGAGAAACAACTGCACTATACGGGCTTATCACAGGCCCCTTCACCCTCGCTTCACATCTCCGTGGGAATGACATCTTTATGGATATGTACGACGATGAAGATTATGTGGCTGAGCTCCTCGAATTCTGCACAAAAGTAGCAAAGAAAATGAGCGACATGATGATTGAGGCAGGCATGGATATCATCGCAGTGGTTGACCCGCTTGTTTCACAAATTTCCTCCGCTCACTTTGAAGAATTCCTTTCAAAACCATTTACAGATTTATTTGCACATATAAATGAAAAAGCATTCTCCTCATTCTTTGTATGCGGAGACGCAACAAGGAATATAGAAGTAATGTGCCATACAAAGCCACATTCAATCTCGATAGATGAAAATGTTGACCTCGTGGTTGCAAAAGCTATTACTGATAAATACGATATTGTTATCGGCGGTAATATTCCACTTACATCGGTTATGCTTCACGGCACACAGCAGGATAATATGAAATGCGTTGTTGAGCTTATCGACAGAGCAAACAGCAAGAAAAACCTAATTATTGCCCCAGGTTGCGATATGCCTTATTCCATCCCAGTAGAAAATGCAATCGGTGTAGCACAAGCGGTAATTGATACTGATAATGTCCGCAAGATGGTTGAAAACTACACAAGCGAAACTTACGATTTAGATGCGGTTGAGCTTCCTGATTACGATAATCTAAGCAAACCACTCCTCGAAGTGTTCACCCTCGATTCACTCACCTGCGCTGCTTGTACCTACATGAAAGGTGCGGCACAGGTTACTAAAGACGAGCTTGGCGATAAAATAGACATGGTTGAATACAAATTCACAGAAAAAGAGAATATTGCAAGATGCATGAAATTAGGGGTGAAAAATCTTCCTTCCATCTATATTAATGGAAAACTTAAATTCTCCTCAATTATCCCAACAAAAGAAGAGCTTGAAGCGGCTCTTAATGAAGTGATGTAATATCATAAATATCCGTACTTTCGGGAAAAAAGATTTTGTAGGCGTACAATATCATATACAATTATCTCATGCTCTTGTAAATATACGGGAGCATGATGTTTTTATAGACTTTTTATGATAGCTTAAAAGATGTTAGCAAATTTACCCTGTATAATTCACCAATATATATTCGGCAAAAGCATACAAAAACTACACTCCCCTAAAACCCCTTAATACTTAGATAACTTAATCCACTGAGCAATGAAGCGTATTAATTTGAAAAGCTTCTCAACTATATTAGAAGCAATTTTTCTTCTATGAAAAAATATGCACATTTATAACTGTTTTTATGGTTGTTATGTGCTCTTAAATGAAAGGAATGGTCATAAATATGGACTTATATTTAATAACTGGATTTTTAGGTGCAGGTAAAACGACTTTTCTAAAGAATTTTGTAAAGCTCTTTAAAGATAAGAGAATTTATTTAATAGTTAATGAGTATGGAAAAGAGGGTGTCGACGGAGTACTACTCAGAGAAATGAATGCCCATTTGAGTGAGATAAATAATGGCTCAATTTTTTGTGCTTGTAGACTTGATAAATTTGAAGAAGAGCTTGTAAATGTTACAAATGCCGCTCCCGATATCGTGATAGTGGAAGCTTCGGGACTAAGCGATCCCACAAATATTCGAAAAGTCCTTGATAACCCAAATTATCATAGCATCAATTATAAGGGTTGTGTTTGCCTTGTGGATGCGGCGAGATTTAAAAAAGTCTCCACGACTGCAAGGGTAGTGCCAAAACAGATTTCAGTTTCCACCTTAGCGCTGATAAATAAAACGGACTTATCGAGCGCAGAGCAGATAGAAAGCGTTAAAAACGAGCTACTTTTACTAAACCCTGCCCTAAGGATAGAAACAACAACATTTGCAGAGATAAACTCAGAATGGCTAAATTCACTAAAACCAAATGTTGATATGGAATATGCACTCAATACAAAGGACATCACACTGCAAAAAGCCACGATAACAATTTCTTCTGAAATGAAAATCAGTGAACTTGAGTATTTTTTAAAGCTAATAGCCGAAGACACATACAGAATAAAAGGTTTTGCAAAACTTGAAGATAAATTACTGCTTATAGACTGTGTGGGCAATTATGTAAAATTTAGTGAGCACACAGGAAGTGCAGAAAATATAAATAAAATTGTGGTGCTTGCAGGTCCTGAGGTTTCACTTAGGAAACTTCTAAAAAAGGCGTGCGAGATGTATGGTGGGTTAATTTTAGCTACCGAATAGATTAATTTGCTAAAATACAAAACTTTAGGAGCTCACATTTTTCTAATATTAAATTTTTAATTAGCTTATTTTCCTCTAACTACAAGGAAATAAGCTAATTTTTATATAATCAAATAGAAATTTAAATATCTGCTCGCAGCCGCTATGTTATATGCATGATAAAATCTGAATTTAAAGCAAAAAAGATAGACAACTTTTTTATAGGTTGTCTTCTTTTTTAATCATTTTCTGCATATAAATGGAGATATAAAATGCGGAGGTGGAAAATGGTAGAAAATATTATTAAAGGAATTAAAAATAAAAGCATAACAATAGCCGTAATAGGTCTTGGATATGTTGGCTTGCCATTGGCGGTTGAAAAAGCGCTTTCTGGCTATAAAACCATAGGATTTGATATTGATAAAGAGCGTGTTAAAAAAATAAATTACCGTGAAAGCTATATAAGTGATTTGAATAATGAAAAACTCAGCAGGGCAACCAACAGTAGAAGACTGGTTGCAACGGATGATTTTAGCTATATCAACAAAGCGGATTTCATTGCAATATGTGTGCCTACACCACTGGGTAAATACAAACAACCTGATTTAAGCTATGTAATGTCCGCCACTGCTGAGGTGGGTAAATATATGAAAAAAGATGCAGTGGTTGTACTTGTATCAACTACATATCCCGGAACTACAAGGGAACTTATAATGCCAATACTTGAGAAAACCTCGGGAATGAAATGCTCAAAAGACTTTTACCTCGGATTTTCCTCAGAAAGAGTTGATCCCGGAAATAAAGAGTATAATACAAAAAACACAGCTAAAGTAGTTGGAGGAATGAATGAAGAAACTACTCGAATAATTGCCTCTCTATATGAAGAGGTAATAGATGCTGAGATTGTAAGTGTTTCTACTCCGGAAGTAGCAGAAATGAGTAAACTCCTTGAAAATATTTATAGAAATATAAATATTGGTCTTGTAAATGAATTTGCAATTATCTGTGATAAAATTGGCGTAAATGTTTGGGAGGTTATTGAAGCGGCAAGTAGTAAGCCATATGGGTTTAAAGCATTTTACCCAGGTATTGGGGTGGGAGGGCACTGCATACCTCTTGACCCACATTACTTATTATGGAAAATAAGAGAAGCGGGGCTTAGCATTTCTGTGCTTGAAAATTCAATAAGAATTAATGATAATATGCCGAAATACTGCTTTGAAAGAATATCGAAAATATTAAATGAAAGCGCACTCTCTATTAAAAATAGCAAAATACTCATACTTGGTGTAGCATATAAACAGGATATATCCGATATTAGAGAAAGCCCAGCAGTTGAATTGATTGAAGAATTAATAAATCATGGTGCTGATATAAAGTTTTACGACCCTTATATAAACTTACTTAGGATAAAAAATGCCGATATATCAGGAGAAAGTGAATTAAGCAAAGAATTAATCTCGGATTGTGATTTAGTAGTGATAGCTACTGCACATAAAGAGGTTAAATATGAAGAAGTAAGCATATCCGCCAAAAAAATATTTGATATAAAAAATGTAATGAAAGATATCGAAAACAGAAAAAATATTATACTGCTATAATCATGTTGAGCTCTTTCGAGGGATGCAAAATAGGGTTTTGATTATCAAAATAATAATTTCCAAGAATGGATGAAGAATAATGGGTATATATATTGATAGTACCGCAATAGTGGATAATAATACCTTAATTGGGGATGGTGGCAAGCTATAATGCTTTACACATTTAGAAAGTGATTGTGAAATAATTTAATGATAGGGCAGGGGTGTAAAAATAGGAGACAATGTTAGAATACAAAATGATGTTTCAGTTTATTCAGGTGTAGTGTTTGAAAGAAATGTGTTTTGTGGTCCCTCCTGTGTATTTACAAATGATTTAAACCCAAGGGTAAACTATCCAAAAAATAAGCAATATATAAAAGCCATCGTCAGAAAAGGAGCAACTATCGGTGCAAATGTAACTTTAATTTGTGGGATTGAAGTAGGGGAATATGCATTTATAGGAGCGGGAAGTGTGGCGAGCAAACCAGTACTTGCATATGAGCTTGTATATGGAAATTCGGCAATTCACAAAGGTTGGATATGCAAATGTGGAACTCTGCTAAATAAAAAATTTGAATGTCCTCAATGTAAAATAGCTTATGGTAAAAATAGAGACGGTTTGTATCTATTGTAAGTTATAGCGGTAGTACCATGGTTCTTTTCTAAAGCTATTTAAAGCAGTGTGATGAGAAATATTCCTATAACAAGCACACCTCCCACTTGTTGTGAGAGGTGTGCTTGTTATATTAGTTATTATTTTAATATATGCTGTAAATTAATATTTGCTGTTATTATATTCGGAAAAATCATCGGAATATGCGCTGTCATCAAATTGAACTGGAGCGATAACTTGTGGGGTTAGTGCACTCTCATCAAGTGTGAAGTCAGAAACAAGATTTTTCAGTAAGTTTGCTTGGCTTGAAAGCTCTTCACTCGCAGCCGCACTTTCTTCACTTGTAGCAGTATTTGTCTGAACAACAACAAAGATTTGCTCAAGTCCCATAGTGATTTGCTTAATAGTTTCTGCTTGTTCATTTGTTGCAGCAGAAATTTCTGAAACGAGCTCAGTGGTTTGCTGTGCACCATTTAATACGGCAAGCATATTATCTGCAGTGGACTTAGCAAGGGTTACACCGTTGTTAATAGCTTGTATTGAGGACTGGATAAGTGTGGTTGTGTTCTGCGCTGCTTCCGCTGATTTTGCAGCAAGATTTCTAACTTCATCTGCAACAACTGCAAAACCTTTACCAGCAGCACCAGCTCTTGCAGCTTCAACTGCGGCATTAAGTGCAAGGATATTTGTTTGGAAGGCGATATCTTCAATGGTTTTGATAATTTTGCTGATTTCCTTAGATTTAGCATCAATATCCATCATAGAAGCCATAAGTTCTTGCATCTGGTTATTACTGCCTGTAACAGCATGTGTTGCACCATTTGCCATTTCAGAAGCTTTATTTGAATTTTCAGCATTTGCGGATACTTGCATGGATATATCATTAACTGTTGTAGAAAGGGTCTGAAGGGAATTAGCCTGATCCGATGAGCCTTCAGCAAGTACCTGTGCACCGGCTGAAACTTGGTCAGAACCAGCGGAAACTTGACTTGCAGCATCGCTTACTTGTTGTAAGATACGGGATAGATTAGTTACAAAAACAGAAATGGAAGTGTTAATCTGAGTGAATTCACCTTTGTACAAGTCACTGCTTGAGGTATCGATTACAAAATTGCCGTTTGATAGTTTGTTGAGTTTTAAAGAAATGTCATCAATAACATCATTTAGCGAGCTTATTGTGCCCTTGATATTACTTGCCATTTCACCAAATTCATCTTTTCCCTCATAAGTGATATTGATACTATTAAAGTCACCCGCAGCGAGTGAAGCCATAGCTGAATTTGCTTGAGAAATTGGTTTGGAAAAGCTTTTTGTTAAATAGATGATGGTACCTATCGCAAGGGCGGCACCAATCGCTATAATCACACCGAGTGCTATAAGTGTGGAACGTTCTCTTTCAAATACCCTATTATATTCGCTTTCGGCAAATACATGGATTTCTTCAGACATTTGATTAGCAATTACATTCATCTGATCATATGTAGCGAAGAAGTCGCCTAAAAACAGATCGGATGCAGACTGATAATCACGGTTATCCATATAGGTTATTAATTGAGATTTATAAGCTTGAAGTTCGGACATCAAAGTCACTAATTCAGCATTGAGTGCAATAACCGATTCACTTGTGTCGCTTTCGGAAATAGCAGTTGTGTATTCATAAAAATTCTGCTCATTCTCAGCTACTACTGAAAGTGATTGATTAAATGAAGTGTCATCTTCAAGGAAAATTGGTGGGCCTAATAAATTAGTCACACTATCAACTGAGGTCTTCGCATCAATTACTGTGTGGGAGAGAGTATAACCACCATTATAAAAGCTTTCAACAATACCTGCTAAAAAACTTATGCTTGTAAATCCACTGTATCCCGTGAATAATAACATTGCAGTTACAGCACCTAAAGTTACAGCTAATTTGTACTTAATCTTGAGATTTTTCATTTTAATCTACCCCTTCGTCTTTTTTCTTAACTAAAATTTTCATTGCTAAAATTTTATCCACGAAAATTATAACATATTTTTAATGAAAAAAAAAGGCTTGATTAGTTTTTTTAAGTATATTTTGTAGATTTTATTAGTTTTTATCAATAATAAATGTATTTTTGCCTGTTAAAAGACTTATTCTGTATAAAATTAAGTAATTAAATCAAAAAAACAGACATAAAACAATATTGGGATATGGAGTTTGTAATATTTTAAGTTATTACTGCAAATTGCTAAAAAATGTACAACTTGTACAATATAAGACTGCATTTTTCTATTCAAATAAATTTATTTTATACAAAAACAACTTGAATAAATAGGAAAAAAAGTATATAATTATGTTATGTTTTTGTTTAGGGTAGTGTGTTTTTTCTACACTTTCCGCCGAATGAAAATGTACTTTCATAATAAGGAGAGAATATATATGAGACAATATTTAGCAGGTAAAATCCGCAACATTGCACTCGCAGGCCATGGTGGCAGCGGTAAAACTTCTTTAGCAGAAGCCCTACTATTTAAAGTTGGGGCAACGGATAGACTCGGCAAAATTTTAGAGGGTAATACCATTTGTGATTTTGATGCAGAAGAAATAAAGCGCAAAGTATCGGTTTCATCAGCCACAGCCCCTTTTGCATGGGGAAGTGTAAAGATTAATATTATTGACACTCCGGGGCTTTTTGATTTTGCTGCAGGCATGAGCGAAGGTATCAGAGCTTGTGAAAGTGTACTTATTACTGTTTCAGGAAAATCAGGAGTTACAGTAGGTGCCGAAAAGGCATATAAAATGTCCGAGAAGCTCGGTAAGGCAAAAATGATTTTTGTAGGAAAATTAGATGCGGAGAATTCCGATTTTTATAAAGTATTAGAGGATTTAAAGGCAAGCTTTGGGCCATCAATTTGTCCTCTTTGTGTTCCATATGTAGAAGATAATAAAGTACAAAGCTATATAAATCTTGTTGAAAATAAAGCATATAACTATAACGATAAGGGTGAGCCTTCTGAAGTGCCAATGCCCGATGTTGGACATAGGCTTGACGGTCTTAGAGTTGCTATTTCAGAAGCGGTTGCCGAAACAAATGAAGAACTTTTTGAGAAGTATTTCTCGGGTGAGCAGTTTACAAGGGATGAAATTATTAGCGGTATTCACACAGGTGTGAAAACAGGCTCAATTACACCCGTATTCTGCGGTTCCGCTACCACTATGGAAGGAATAGATATACTGCTTGATGCAATGGTTGACCATCTTCCATCCGCATGGGAAAGCGGTTCTGAAACTGCTATTGATGCAAATGGAGAAGAAGTTGAGATTGCTTGCACTGATGAAGCACCGCTTGCAGCATATGTATTTAAAACAGTTGCCGACCCATTTGTTGGTAAGCTTTCATTTGTAAAGGTGGTTTCTGGCAAGCTTTCACCGGATATCGCTCCAATTAATAGCAGAACAAATCAACCAGAAAGACTGGGCAAAATTATATACATGAAGGGCAAAAAGCAAGAAGAAACTGCGTTTATTACCGCAGGTGACATCGGCGCTGTAACAAAACTTTCCGACACAATTACAGGCGATTCACTCTGTGATCCTAAAAATGTGGTTGCATTTAAAGACATTACCTTCCCAAAACCAACACTCACAATGGCTATAAAAACCAAGAATAAGGGTGATGAGGGCAAGGCGGCACAAGGTCTATACAGACTAATGGAAGAAGATCCAACCATAGGATTTGAACAGGATGCTGAAACAAAACAACAACTTGTTTCAGGTCTTGGTGAACAGCATCTTGATGTAGTGGTATCAAAGCTTAAGGGTAAATTTGGGGTTGATATCACACTAGTAGCACCAAGAGTTGCTTATAGAGAAACAATACGCAAAAAAGTAAAAGTACAGGGCAGGCACAAAAAGCAATCCGGCGGTCATGGACAATTTGGCGATGTTTGGATTGAATTTGAACCAACTGTATCGGATGATCTCGTATTTGAGGAAACTGTTTTCGGTGGTTCAGTGCCAAGGAATTTCTTCCCAGCGGTAGAAAAAGGACTTCAAGATTGCGTTAAAAAAGGTCTTCTTGCAGGATATCCAGTGGTGGGAATTAAAGCAACACTTGTTGATGGCTCATACCATCCGGTTGACTCTTCCGAAATGGCATTTAAGATGGCAGCAGCAGTTGCATATAAAACAGGTGTTCCCGAGGCTTCTCCTGCGCTTTTAGAGCCAATTGGCACATTAAAAGTTTATGCAGGTGATACAAATACGGGTGATATCATTGGCGAGATAAATAAGAGAAGAGGCCGTATACTCGGCATGAACCCTGCTGAGGACGGACTCCAAGAAATCGTGGGTGAAGTTCCAATGAGTGAAATGCACGATTTTACAACAACTCTTCGCTCGGTTACACAGGGTAGGGGGCATTTTGAGCTAACTTTTGAGAGATATGAACAGCTTCCCTCACATTTGGAAGCAGGTGTTATCGAAGAAGCTAAGGAAATGGCAGAAGAATAAAAAATTATGGAGTGTTTTCATCATTAGCGGTGAAAACACTCCATTTTTTATATCTTTATAATGAAAAAATGCATTTAGATGTTTTAGTATCTTTGCTATATTAATACAGTAATGACAATCCATAAAAGATAATCCCTAAAAAAGCTGTATCTTATAGCAATACAAAGATTTTCTGCATTAGGTCAATTGATTTTGCCTATTTAATATGGTAAAATGATTAGTAAATAAAAATTAATTACTCAGAAAAGAAAAAGGTTTAAAAGGTGATTGATGAGCCATGAAAACTATTAATATTTTATATCAAAATGATGGATGTATAAAAGATGAAATAATTAGTAGCGAGATTGATTTAGAGAAAAAATATCTTGTAAAAGTCTTTTTAACAAAAATCAGCCCACAAGAAGCTGTTAAAACGGCATCTGAAATAAAGTCACTACTTCCGAATGCAGTCATAGTTGGTTGTGCAGTTTCGGGTGTGATTTATGATGGAGATATATATGAACATGGCAGCCTTCTATCTATAATCGAATTTAGTAATGCTCAAGTTTATAATCATCTATTCTCTACAAAAGGGCTTTCTTCCTTTGAAGTAAATGAGTCTGTAAGAAGCTTCTGCGAAGACTATATGCCGTCCATGGCATTTATGTTTGTAGCGGATTATGGTAAAGTGGCAGAAAATTTAATTGAAGAATTTAGCGATATTATGCCCGGTGTACCTGTTGTTGGCGGCACATCGGGATTTATTGATGAAAATAATCATGTGTGTTCCTATGTATTTAATGAAGAGGAATATATTGAAGAGGGGATAAATTTCACTGCTATTGGCAAGGACTTTTTATTGCCATACACGAATGTCGTGATGGGGCTTGAAGAAATCAGTGAAGAATTTACCATTACAAAAACCGATGGCGATTACATAGAAGAAATTGATGGGAATCCAGCCACAGAATTTTTCTTTAACAATCTTGCAATGAATTTCGATAGCAAAACGCTTGACAATAATCCTTCAAATATAGGCGATATACTTTCATATTTTCCAATTGTTGTGCAAAAATCCGATGTGAGCAGAATAGTGGAGCTTAATGAGGAAAATGAAAAAATAAGGCTATCTAAGTGCCCAGTTAAAGAAAATACAAAATTCAAAATTTCATATTTTAATACACTAAAAAGCTACGAACAATGGCAAGCGGTCTATTATGATTTACAAACTACTCCTGCAGAAACTGTTTTTTGCTATTCATGCTTTTTAAGAAGGACACTTCTCAGCGAATTTGTCGGCTGGGAGATTAACGCATTTAAAAAAGCAAAAGTCTGCGGAGCTTTTTTCTTTGGAGAAATAGGAACAAATAAAAAAGATGTTGCAGGCTACTATAAAGGGACTTGTAGCTTCTTCACCATGGCGGAGCATGAAGAGTATTTAGATTTAAATTTAGATGTCTTTAATAATACAGATGCAATCGTCAATGGCGCTAATTCATTAATTAATAGGCTATCCCAAATTCAAAGCAGTGAGCTACACAGTGAAGATTTTATCAAAAATTTTAAAATGATTGATGAAGCAGCAAAGGAAAGAGTGCTAAGAGGCGAATTTTTAGATATTAAAAATGTATTTGCGTTTATGCGCGAGGGAAATAGTGAGCGAAAAGATAAAATATGCGTAATTGCTGCTGAAAACCTCAAAGAAGTACAAAGTGCTTTAACCATGGACGAATATAAAACAGCTAAGAAGCTTTTACTCGAAAAAATCAAAGCTTCATTAAGTGAGAATTTTTCGGAATTTGAAGCAGAATTATATCGTTATGATGAAAATACAGTGTTTTTTACCGTGTCGGAAAATATAAGTAATCACGAATTTACTTCTGCCACAAAACTCATATATGAACAAATCAAAACCACTGAAATATTACAGGACAAACCAGCCTTTATATCTAAATGTGCAATTTCGCTAAGAGGGTTAAAGTTAGATGATTTGATAGAATATCTAAGCAATACACCACCGTCCTCAGAGCAAGATGGATTTTATATTTGTGATGATATTTCAAAGGATTCTGATTTGCTAAAAAATGAGTTTAAAATGGTATCATCGCTTAAAGAAATAATTAGAATAAATAGTGTAATTCCATATTTCCAAGGTATATATGATAATCAAAAAAACTACTTTTATGCATATGAAGCACTAATGCGCCTTCAAGAGCCGGGAGGGAAAATACTCTTCCCAGGCGATTTTATGGAGATATCAAAAAAATACAATCTTTATTTAGATCTAAGTTTATGCATGGTGCTTAAAGTGTTTGAGCTCTTTGAAGACAGGGAAGAAATAATAACTATAAATGTTTCAATACTCGACATTCTATCCGAAGAGTTTCAAAGCAAAGTTTTTGAAAAATTAGATAGCATGAAACATACCGCCCACTTTGTGTTTGAGCTTGTGGAAACCGAAATGGTGGAAGATTTTAATAAACTTAAAGACTTCATGCACAAAGCGAGGAGATACGGTATAAAAATCGCCGTGGACGACTTTGGCGCAGGCTATTCCAACTTTATCGAAATAGGTAATTTGGATATAGACTACTTAAAAATCAATGGCTCACTAACTGAGCTTTTAGGTACTGATTCCAGCTATCAAAGCATCCTCCAGAGCATATATTATCTTAGTAAAAAAATGGGTGCACAGCTCATAGCTGAATGTGTGGAAACAGCCTCCATGCAAAAGCAACTTGTAACAAGCGGTGTAAGGTTCTCACAAGGATATTTCTTCTCAAAGCCAATGCCTTTTGAAGATTTAGTCTCATTATCCGAAGCGAATTTACAAAAGCAAGCCGAGGGGAATAGCGCAAATGAAGGGGATTTAAAAGATTTCTTCGCCTATAACGACAAAGCTAAAAAACAAAATAGAATTGTTTATTGGGGTGGGATGACAACCTTAACAATCGCAATTTGCGCAGTTTTATTTTTCTTTAGCTTCAACAGCACTAAAGTAGAAGCAATGAATGATGAATTTCTAAATGAAATTGTAAATGGAATGTCGGATAAAATTTCTCAGAAAATGGAAGACTCCTCTAAAATGCTACTTACCATCGAAGCCGCAATTTCAGATGAAATAAGGCAGGCAGAGGGTCTAAAAGAAGAGGTAGCAGAATTATTAGATTATACTGGATTTGATAATATATATATTTCAATTAATGGAGAATTACCCATTGACACAATGAAAAATCCTTTGTTAGTGGATGAGGAACTGATTTTTGGTAAAGCTAATGATGGAGAAATTGTGGTTATATCACCTGTAAAAGATGAGCATACCGAGGAATTATTAATTCTGCTCACCACACCGATATTTGTTGACGGCGAAAAAGTGGCTGAAATATTTGCTTCATATGAAGTGGATAATTTTGCAAATGTTCTTGCTTTAAGAGTTTTTGGAGGAGAAGCATTCTTCCATTTATGCGCAGTGGACGGCACTCCCATAGTAATCAGCGGTGATAGCCAAAATCTATTTAAGAGTGGCGATATGTACGATTTTATAGGCACGCTCAATATGAAAAATGGGCATACACCAAGCTCTATAAAGCAGAACATGATTGATGGATACAGCTGTGTTTTAAAATATGAGGTAAACGGCGAAGAGCGCACAGCGGTTATGATGCCGATACATGGCACTGATTGGTGCGTAGTAAGCATCATGCAAAACGACATCACCACCGCAATGGCACATGATATTAATACGGGGACATTTTACCTATCGGTATTTGTAGTTTTAATATTCTTAGGCTATTTTTTAGCAACTCAATATAATGCTTATAAAAACCAAAAAGAACTTATGAGGGCGCTTGAAGCGAGTTATTTCCTTACAAACAGTTTGCAGACAAGCATTGAAACAGACCCTCTCACCAGAACATACAGCCGTGCAACGGCTATCGAAAAAATTACCGATGCAATAGCGGCTGCCAAAGTAAAAAATCAAACACATGCCTTTTTAATACTCGATGTAGACAATTTCAAACTAATTAACGATACCTATGGGCATAATACGGGCGATTTATATTTACAAGAATTTGTTGGAGCAGTAAGAAGTACACTCAGAGCAGGGGATATCATTGGAAGAATAGGTGGGGATGAGTTCTTAATCTTACTAACAAATATTGGTGCCAAAGAAAATGCAAAAATGGTAATAGAGCGAATATTTGAAAATGTTAATAATATTTCACTAAATGGAGTCTCGCTTGATTATGTAAGTGTGAGTGCTGGCGTATCTCTTGCCCCACAAACAGCGGATAATTATGAAGAACTAACGATATCCGCTGATAAAGCGCTGTATAAGGCGAAAAATGCAGGTAAAAATAAATTTGTTTTCAGTGATGAAATAGAAGCATAATAAAAATGCCTTCAGCAGTAGTCATAATATTTCTCACATCAATTTTAAAAGCTTTTCGATGGGCTATATCCGTCGAAAAGCTTTTAATGAGCAATATAATTTTTAAATATATTTTAAAACTTAATATATGTAAAGGCGTGTTCTCATCTATAAAACCTGCCAACGTAAAAACTTAGCATATTTACGACCTTTTTATTCTGCCTCCCTACCTTTGAAAGAAAAGAATGGTCATAAATATGTATAACGAAATGGAGATTACTTATGAAGCTTTTAGCACTCGACTCAAACAGCATATTAAATAGAGCATTTTATGGAATAAAACTACTTACAACCAAAAATGGTGAATACACCAATGCGGTATATGGGTTCATAAATATTTTATTAAAGCTTTTAGATGAAACAAAACCCGATGCAGTAGCGTGCGCCTTCGATTTAAAAGCCCCAACTTTCAGGCACAAGATGTATGATGGCTATAAGGCACAGCGTAAAGGAATGCCCGAAGAGCTTGCGGCACAGCTACCACTTATTAAAGAGCTACTTCACTGCCTTGGATATAAAGTGGTGTCACTCGAGGGCTATGAAGCGGACGACATACTCGGCACCCTTTCCAAGAGATGCAGGGATGCAGGGGATGAATGCGTGATTGCCACAGGGGATAGGGATAGCTTACAGCTCGTGGGTGACGGTGTTACAGTACTTCTTGCCACAACTAAGATGGGTAGAAGTGAAACCATAGTCTATGACGAGGGCGTAATATTTGAAAAATACGGTGTATCACCAAAGGCTTTAATTGAAGTAAAAGCACTTATGGGTGATAGCTCGGATAATATTCCGGGTGTTGCAGGTGTTGGGGAAAAAACAGCGCTTGCTTTAGTGTCGAAATTTAACACACTTGAAGGCATCTATTTAAACATCGAAGATGCCTCGATAAAAAAAGGTGTGAGGGAAAAGCTGATAGCGGATAAAGATATGGCGTACCTAAGCAGGGAGCTTGCCACAATTAATTGTGATATGCCACTGAGCGGTGAACTCAGTGAATATTTAATAGGCGAATGTGATAAAAGTGAGGCGGCAAAGCTTCTGCAAAGGCTTGAAATGTACAGCATAATTAAAAAATTAGGCATGGATAACATTGAAATTGCACCTCTAAAGCAAAAAGAAGCAAAAGAGTCCATCACTATAATTAAAAAAGAGTATGACGAAAGAGTGTCCTTGGACAGCGATTTACTATTCCTATATATAAATTCAGACAGCAAGGAAATGCCGACCGATTTTGAGCTTTTATGCGGTGATGTAATTTACACATCGAGTGATACGGAGCTTGAAAATTATTTGCCGGTCATTATGAAGCAAAGCAATAAGATAGTGACAAACAACAGCAAACCCCTTTATAAGTTTTTGATTAAAAAGGGTATAGAGCCACAAAAAGTCCTTTTTGACACTTCAGTGGCAGGGTATTTGCTCAGTGCATCTTCAAATGATTATACACCCAAAAGGCTTTTTGACGAGTATGGTGGAGAGCTTCTCTATAAATGCGAAGATGCAACTGTTATTTATCTTCAGGCAATATATGAAACACTGAATGAGCAACTTCACAAAACAGGAATGGATAATCTTTTCTTTGAAATAGAAATGCCCCTCACAATAGTGCTATCAGATATGGAGCATTACGGTTTTGAGCTGGACATAAAGGGGATTAAAGAATACGGAGCGGAAATAGATAAAAAAATTATAAACCTTACCCAAAAGATATATGAGTATTCAGAGGGAGAATTTAATATAAATTCACCGAAGCAATTAGGCGATGTTCTTTTTGAAAAACTCGAATTACCTCATGGTAAAAAGACGAAAACAGGTTATTCAACCAATGCCGATGTGCTCGAAAATCTAAGGAAAAAGCATCCGATTATAGATAATATCCTTGAATATCGCAGTTTAGCAAAGCTAAAATCAACATATGTTGAGGGGCTCTTAAAAGTGGTGGATGAAAGTGGTAGAATTCATACTAATTTTAAACAAACTGAAACCCGAACAGGACGAATTAGCTCCACCGAGCCAAATATGCAAAATATTCCCGTTCGCACTGAATTAGGCGCAATGCTTCGCAAGTTTTTTAAAGCGAGCGAGGGGAATTTGCTTGTGGATGCCGACTATTCACAAATAGAGCTCAGAGTGCTTAGCAGTATGTCGGAAGATGAAAATATGTGCCAAGCCTTTGTTGATGGTGAAGACATTCATACTAAGACAGCCGCAGAAGTTTTCGATATGCCA
This sequence comes from uncultured Oscillospiraceae bacterium, assembly GCA_964371155.1. Lineage (GTDB taxonomy): Bacteria > Bacillota > Clostridia > Oscillospirales > Ruminococcaceae > CAYJEQ01. The sequence continues at coordinate 44,640 of CAYJLI010000007.1, forward strand.
CCTCTATTTATTACCTCGGAAATGAGGGGGAGAGCAAAAGCGGTAAACTTTGGTATAGTATATGGCATAGGTGCATTTTCACTCTCCAAAGACATAGGGGTAACCGTGGCAGAAGCCGATAAATACATCAAGGGGTATCTGCGCACATATGAGGGTGTAAAGCGATATATGGACGAAACCGTTAAACAGGGAACAGAGCTTGGCTATGTGAGCACTGTTTACGGCAGACGCAGGTATTTACCCGAGCTTAAAGCCTCAAACAAGATACAAAAAGCATTTGGAGAAAGAGTTGCGATGAATATGCCGATACAGGGCACTGCAGCGGACATAATAAAAATTGCAATGATAAAGGTTTACAATCGGCTTTTAGAAGAAAAATTAAAAGCAAAACTCATATTGCAAATTCACGATGAATTAATAATAGAATGCCCTGAATCAGAAGCGGAAAAAGTGCGACAATTAGTTGAATATGAAATGCAAAATGCTGTTAAATTAAAAGTTCCGCTAATTGCAGAGGGCAAAATTGGAGCGAATTGGTTTGAAGCTAAATAGAAAGTGATCCCTCGTTAATTTGAAGTGAACTACTGTCCGAGCTCGATGCACATATGATGCTTTGCGCAAGTATGCTCGTTAAATTATCATTTATGAGATTTGATATATTTATAAGTGTTTCAATTTCTCTTTTGCTCCTATTTTTACTTAGGGCAATCGAAATTGCAGCAGAGAGTAAAATAACTTCATCCGAGCTTAGGCAGGAAATATCTTTTATAATCATATTTGATGATTGGTTTTCTGGTTTGTTATTCAAAACTTATTTTCCTCCTAAAGAATAATACTGCGCTACTAAAAACATATGATAAAGATACAATAATAATGTATATTGTACTAACAAATTCCTTGACATAGTCAAGATAAAAATGTAAAATAATATAAAGTGTATAAAATATATATTTATATATTTATGTATTGCACAAAATATTTTACAGTATTAAAGTAAAATATTTATGCACTTTATTATAACAGTGATTTGAAAAAAAATTAAAAGAAAGGAGGCGAATTTACTGTTATGCCAGACTATTTATACTTAGCGATTGCGATAGTAGTCGTGTTAATTGTCTTTATATTTGCGATAAATTCATTTTTGAAGTATAGGAAAAGCGTTGCCGAAGGTGAAATCGGAAATGCTGAAAAAGAAGCAAAAAGAATTTTAAATGATGCAATTAAAGCATCTGAAAGCAAAAAGAAAGAGGCAATAGTTGAATCCAAAGAAGAAATTTACAAAATGCGCAACGAGGCTGAAAAAGAAATTAAAGAGCGAAGAAACGAAGTAACCAGACTTGAGCGCAGAGTACAGCAAAAAGAAGAAGCTTTAGACAAAAAGAACGAAAGCTTTGAGAAAAAAGAAGAAGCTCTTAAAGACAGGCAAAAAGAAGTAGAAAAAACACTTGAAGAAGCACAGGTTGTAAAGCAACACCAATTTGATATGCTCGAAAAAATATCGGGTTACACAAGTGAACAAGCAAAAGAATTTTTACTGCAAAATCTTGAATCAGAGCTTACCAGAGAAAAAGCACTTAAAATTGTTCAAATTGAAACTCAATTAAAAGAAGAATCCGACCAAAAAGCGAGAGAGATAATATCCCAAGCAATCCAGCGTTGTGCCGCTGAACATGTAACCGAGGTTACTGTGTCGGTTGTACCACTTCCAAATGATGAAATGAAAGGCAGAATTATTGGTAGAGAAGGTAGAAATATCCGCACTATTGAAACACTTACCGGTGTGGATTTAATCATAGATGATACACCTGAAGCTATTACATTATCAAGCCATGACCCTGTTAAGCGTGAGGTTGCAAGAATTGCAATTGAAAAGCTAATTTTAGATGGAAGAATACATCCTGCTCGAATAGAGGAAACAGTTGAAAAAGCGAGAAAAGATGTTGAAGTCAAAATTAAGCAAGATGGCGAAAGAGCAGTAATGGATACAGGGATACATAACATGCATCCCGAAATCATAAGACTTTTAGGTAGAATGAGATATCGTTCAAGCTATGGGCAAAATGTTCTTCATCACTCGATCGAAGTTGCTCACCTTGCAGGAATTATGGCAGCTGAGCTCGGCGCTGATATAACTCAAGCTAAGCGTGCAGGCCTTATCCATGACATTGGTAAAGCACTTACACATGAAATTGAAGGTTCACATGTTGATATCGGTGTAGATATCGCTAAAAAATACAAAGAAGCTCCTGAAATCATTCATGCAATCGAAGCACATCATGGTGATGTTGAGGCTAAGACCATTGTTGCATGCCTTGTACAGGCGGCGGACGCAATTTCAGCTGCAAGACCTGGTGCAAGAAGAGAAAACCTTGAAAACTACATTAAGCGTCTGCAAAAACTTGAAGAGCTTGCAAACTCATTTGAGGGTGTTGATAAATCCTTTGCAATTCAAGCGGGCAGAGAAATACGCATAATGATTAAACCAAATGTTATTGCTGATGACAAAATGATTGTTGCGGCTCGTGATATTGTTAAGAAGATTGAAGAAGAGCTTGATTATCCAGGACAAATTAAGGTTCATCTGATAAGAGAAACAAGAACTATCGAATACGCAAAATAAATTGATTATCTAAAAGACAAATATTTTATAGTAATTAAAACCGAAATCACAAATTTGTGATTTCGGTTTTTTATTGTGGAAAGAATTAGTGAGATAGGCAGCTAAAAAAATTCGGTGCTCCACCGTAGGCGAAACACCGAAAATCTAAGTTATTGATAGTAAATAATTCTACTAAATATTTATATTAAACATTAAATCTAAATAAAATAATATCGCCGTCTTTTACAACATACTCCTTGCCCTCAAGACGCACAAGACCTTTTTCTTTAGCCGCTGCCATAGTGCCACATTCGATTAAATCTTTATATGCAACAATTTCAGCCCTAATAAAGCCTTTTTCAAAATCAGTGTGGATTTTACCAGCCGCACCCGGTGCCTTAGTGCCATCGTTGATAGTCCATGCACGAACTTCTTGTTTACCAGCTGTAAGGTATGAGATAAGCCCGAGTAAGGCGTAGCTTGCAGTTATCAGCCTATCAAGACCTGATTTGTCAAGTCCTAATTCTTCAAGGAACATCATCTTGTCCTCTTTTGACATATCGGTGATTTCTTCTTCGATTTTTGCACAGATTGGTATCACTTGTGACTTTTCACTTTCGGCAATTTTGCACACTTCTTTATAAAAGATATTCGCATCAATATCACTTGTGAAATCAGTTTCACTTAGATTTGCCGCATATATTATAGGTTTTGCTGAAAGTAGGGGAGTGTCGTCCATTATCTCTGCTTCGAAATCATCGGCAGTTTCAAAGCCCCTCGCACTTTTTCCATCCTCTAAATGCAATTTCAAACGCTCGAGCATCTCAACTTCAGCTAAGAATTTTTTATCGGCTTTTGAAGCTTTTGAAGCTCTGTCAATTCTACGAGTAACAATATCAATATCCGAGAATATAAGCTCAAGATTAATGGTTTCAATATCCCTCGAAGGGCCTATTTCGCCGTCTACATGTACTATTTCGCCATCTTCAAAGCATCTCACTACATGGATAATAGCATCAACTTCTCTAATGTGTGAGAGGAATTTGTTCCCAAGCCCTTCACCCTTTGAAGCACCTCTTACAAGACCTGCAATATCCACAAATTCAATCGAGGCTGGTGTGATTTTATCTGGGGCATATATAGCGGAGAGTGCATCAAGTCTGCTGTCGGGTACTGCAACCACTCCTACATTTGGTTCGATAGTGCAAAATGGGTAGTTTGCAGACTGTGCGCCCGCATTGGTAATCGCATTAAAAAGGGTGCTTTTTCCCACATTTGGGAGTCCTACTATACCTAATTTCATAAATATGACCATTCCTTTCTTTATAAAGGCACAAAACAACTATAAAAAGTGGTCATGTTTGTGCCATGTTTTTCTGACGAGAAAAACAACTTTTCAATCCATTAAGCTTTAAAAAAACTTAAAACTTAATCCTCTAAAAAATATTGACATATCCGCAGAAGATAAGCGGTGTTGTCATCAACCATAGCATTATAACACAATCAAATATTATTTAAAAGAGTTTTGTAAAAAATATAAATGTATTTTAGATAAATAATCAGCATAAAAACAATTTTTAATGCAGATAATAAAAAAACAACTGTATTTTTTTGCGCAAATAAAGTATAATATCTATAAGGATATTGTATAAAATTTAACGAAGTTCATATTTTGCAAATATTGACCAAAAAAATATGGAAATTTTAACTAATCAATGTAAAAGTGTTCAAAAAATATTCACTTAGTAAAGCCTAAAATAATTTATAATAGGCTTATAAAAAAAATACATAAATACGGAGGTAAAAATTATGTCAATGGGAAAAATTTTAGTTGCGGATGATGATAGGAATATTAATGAGTTGTTAGGTCTATATCTTGATAAAGAAGGGTATACGGTTGTTTCGGCTTCCGATGGAGAAGAAGCTATTGCAAAATTTGCCGCTGAAAACCCAGATCTTGTTTTACTTGATATTATGATGCCAAAGCAGGATGGCTGGCAGGTGTGCAGGGAGATACGCAAAAAATCAAACTGCCCAATTATAATGATTACCGCAAAAGGCGAAACATTTGATAAGGTGTTAGGGCTTGAACTTGGAGCTGACGACTATGTTGTGAAGCCTTTCGATGCAAAAGAAATAATTGCAAGAATTAAAGCTGTACTTCGCCGTACTGGCAAAAATGTAGATGCCTCGGATGTAAAAGAAGTTAATTATGATAAGCTTGTTGTTAATATGACAAAATACGAAATCAAGGTGGATGGAAAAGTTATCGACACACCACCTAAAGAGCTTGAGCTACTTTATCACTTAGCGAGTAATCCAAATAGAGTGTACACTCGTGACCAGCTTCTCGACGAAGTGTGGGGATTTGAGTACTATGGCGATTCAAGAACAGTGGATGTGCATGTTAAGCGTCTAAGGGAAAAACTTGAGGGCGTATCCGATAAATGGATGCTGAAAACCGTTTGGGGTGTAGGCTATAAATTTGAGCTCAAGGAATCCTAAAAGGGAAGAACTATGAAAAGAAGCCTTTTAGCCAAGTATTTTAATATATGCCTACTTCTTATTATGACAACTATTCTGATATTAGGAGTTGTGCTACTTGCATTTGCATCCACTTATTTTAGGCAGGACAGATATAATACACTGCAAAGAAATGCGGAGCAGGTTGCACAACTTACAGCGTTTGATATCGAAATTACGGATGATAGTTATCAAATAAATTCTAATCTCATAAGAACGAGCTACATCATACTCGGAAGTGCCATTGATGCCGACATTTATCTTGTGGATGCACAGGGTAAAACTTTGATTTGCAGTGACCAAACTGCGAGCTGCAATCATAAAACATATTTAATAGACAGGGACATAATGGATGTTGCAATGGCAGGCAGTTATAGAGAAATTGGAACACTGAAAAACATTTACGACGAGTCACATTTTAGTGTTGGAGTACCGGTAGTTTCCCCGGATGGAACAGTTGTAGGGGTGGTATTTGCATCGAGTGAAGCAAGTACTTTAACAGCCTTTTTAATGGAAATTACAGAAATGTTCGCCCTTAGCTCGGTTGCTGTAATAATAATTGCCTTTGTGATAATTTATCTTGCAACAACATCCCTTGTAAAACCACTCAAAAATATGCTTGGAGCAACAGAAAGCTTTTCAAGAGGTGATTTTACTGTTAGAGTACCGGTGGAAAGCTATGACGAACTTGGGCGCCTATCAATGGCGTTTAACAACATGGCATCCTCGCTTGCCCTCAATGAATCTTCAAGGCGCTCATTTATTGCTAATGTATCCCACGAGCTTAAAACCCCAATGACTACTATCGGGGGATTTGTTGATGGAATACTTGATGGAACCATACCTAAAGAGAAGCATGATCATTACTTACACATTGTTTCTGATGAAGTAAAAAGGCTCAGCAGACTTGTGCGTTCAATGCTCAATATTGCAAGAATTGAAGCAGGTGAAATGTCGATTAATTCTACTGCATTTGATTTAAATGAAACGGTGTGCACTACGGTGTTCATCTTTGAAAAAGCTATTGATGATAAAGGTATTGAGATTATAGGACTTGATTCAGGCAAGATAATTGTTGATGCCGATGAAGACCTCATACATCAAGTTGTTTACAATTTGATTGAAAATGCAGTTAAATTCACAAATAATGGTGGATATATAGAAGTGATTTATCGTCTTGACAAAGAACGTAACACTACTTATATCGGCATAAAAAATTCAGGTGAGGGTATTACAAAAGAAGAAATACCAAAACTTTTTGATAGATTTTATAAAACCGATAAATCAAGAAGTTTGGATAAGAGCGGTGTGGGACTTGGTTTACACATTGTTCGTTCAATAATCAACCTTCACAATACGGATATAATTGTTAAAAGTGTTGAGGGAGAATACAGTGAATTTGGCTTTTATCTACCCACACATTATATAAAGAGTAATACACCACTCTTTACAAATAATGAGAGCCAAATTAAAAAACCAAGTGATTAATTAATCAAAAATTAATCTTATTTTAAATAAAAGATAAGAAATATAGGTTAGTATATGATTTATTAAATATTAGGAGAAGATATATATGTTCAACGATGATTTTTTAAACAATGAAAAAAGAGAACCCGATTATACACCCTCTGATGAAAATATGCCTAATGAAAATGTAATGCATAATCAACATCCAATAAATGATGCTGATTTAGGTGCTGAAGAAGCAACCCCACCTACTCCAGAAAGCTTTAGAAGAGAAGAGAGCGAAGAGGGGATGCACAATAGAAAATTTCATAATGAGCGTCCTCAATGGGGAAGACCTACTGAGAATTACTCAGACAATCCTTATAAAGCACAGCAAGAAAGAGTAAACTACAATAATAGGCCCCCACAGCCTGCTGAGTACAATACATCCACTGGTTTTGAAACACCTCAGGGAGATTTGCAAAATCAAGAATACAAATGGAATATAAATGACTATCAAAAAGAAACCCAAAGAAGCAAACCAAAGAGAAGTAGGGGACTAATAGTTTTCGCTTCACTAATATCCATAGTATTTGCCATTAGTTTACTCACCTTTGCGGGTTATGGAGTATACTCAATGATAATGCAAGGGGATGCAAATACAGAGCCAACTGCCCCCCCATCCTCCTCCGAACAAAGTGTGATTGATATGCCAAGTATCACAATAAACGATAAACCTGAAGTGGAAAGCACACCATCGGCTGACGGTTCGCTAACTTCGGTTGAGATTGCAGAAAAAGTAAGCCCATCCGTTGTAGCTATTGAAGCATATAGCTCGGCAGGATTTGGTGCTACCAGCCAAGGTTCAGGAATAATACTATCCTCCGACGGCACTATTATCACAAATGCACATGTAGTAGAAGGTTCTACTGGAGTTAAAGTTGTACTTGACAATGGGGAAGCATATGCTGCCGAATTAATAGGATATGATACACAAACCGATTTAGCGGTGCTAAAAATCGAAGAAGAGAATTTAGCATATGTTGAGCTTGGAAATTCCGATGAAATGTCGGTTGGCGAGAAAGTGCTTGCCATAGGCAATTCATGGGGAATGCAAGGAACTGTTACACAGGGAATTATATCCGGTATAGACAGGGTTGTTCGCTCAGAAACAGGATATGATATGTCCTTTATGCAAGTAGATGCAGCTATAAATCCCGGTAATTCGGGCGGCGCACTTGTAAATGAGTTTGGGCAGGTAATCGGAATAAATACTTCTAAATTCGTAGATGCGCAGGTAGAAGGCATAGGATTTGCAATTCCAATTAACGAAGCAGTGCCAATAATTGAAGATATTATTCTAAATGGAAGAGTTACGGGTAGAGCAAAACTTGGAATTGAAGGTTCGGCCATAGATGCAATTGATGCGAGAATGTATGGAGTACCTATGGGAGTGCAGATAATCAACATACAAAGTGACTCGGGGCTAATAGGTACCGATGTAATACCGGGCGATATAATTACAGCAGTAGACGGTACTGAAATAACGAGCTTTGAAGACTTAAGAGCTTCAATTACAGGAAAAGTGCCTGGCGATTTAATCACACTTACACTTTATAGGTTAAACAATAACCCAATGCTCGGAAGCACTTTTGAAGTAACTATTGCACTTGTGGAAGAGTAAGAATAAATTCCTATAAACAATAATTTACCCACATTATTGCAGCTTATATGCATTAAAAATCAAAAACAAAAAGGACTGAAGCAAAATCTGCTTCAGTCCTTAAATATGTTAAAAATTGAAGAAGACACTTAGATACAAATGATAAATTGCAAATCGGCATCCTTACATATATATATAAGCCAACACAGCAGTATTTCAGCACCATTAATTCAAAGTATATTTAAATTGCTTACTAAATTTGTCAATATTTTACTAAAAAAGATGCTAATAATAAGCAAATTGCATAAATTTTTCTTGACAAAGATATAATTTGGTGATATACTGTTTTTAGTAAGATATTTATCTGTTTAAAATGCATTGTCAACGAGGATGATATGCCTCGTTTTTTTATGTTTTGCGGTATGTTGTTATGCAGCGTTTAGGGACGGATAATATCGAAAAAATTATCTGTGCCAAAAAGGCAAAAGGAGACAAATGGAACTTTTAAAATTTAACGAACTTTCCCTACCCGAAAACATGCTCAAAGCTATCGAAGAAATGGGCTTTGAAACTTCAACCGAAATCCAAACAAAAGCGATACCCCTTGTGAGAGACGGAGCCGATGTAATAGGCAAATCTCAAACGGGTACAGGAAAAACAATGGCATTCGCAATACCTGCAGTTGAAATGATAAACACAAAAGAAAGCAAACCCACAGTACAGGTGCTAATATTATGCCCAACAAGGGAGCTTGCACAACAGGCTTGCGAAGAAATTAGAAAACTTAGCAAATACATTCCCGGAATAAACGCAGCAGAAGTATATGGCGGCACTTCAATGGAGCGCCAAATAATGAAGCTAAAGCGTGCAAATATAGTTGTTGGTACACCGGGCAGAATTATGGATCATCTTCAGCGTCGCACATTAAAGATAGACAAATTAAAACTTGTAGTTCTTGACGAAGCCGATGAAATGCTCAATATGGGCTTTAAAGAAGATGTGGAAGTGATTTTAGAAACCACTCCGGAAGAAAAGCAAGTAGTGCTCTTTTCCGCCACAATGCCCCCAGCGATACTTGCCCTTACAAAGCAGTTTCAAAATGATCCACAGCTTGTAGAGGTGAGCAAGAAAAAAGTAACACTTGATAATATTACACAGCTTTATGCAGATGTTGCAATGGGCAGAAAAATGGATGCACTTAATCTACTAATGCATTATTATTCTCCTGCACTTACCATGGTTTTCTGTAATACAAAAGCCATGGTAGACGAAGTAACCTCAGTACTTAAAGATAGTGGATTTGCGGCAGAGGGTCTGCACGGCGATATGAAACAGCAAGCACGTACAAAAGTGCTTGACGATTTCAAAAGCGGTAAAACTTCAATCTTAGTTGCAACCGATGTAGCTGCAAGGGGTATTGATGTAAATAATATCGAATATGTAATAAATTATGATGTTCCACAAAATAATGAATACTATATTCACCGTATAGGCAGAACAGGGCGTGCAGGAAAGCTTGGCACAGCAATTACAATTTGCTCGGGCAGAAAGCATGTGTTTATACTAAAAAATATAGCACAAAGCTCAAAAGCTACAATTTCTCCTATGCAGCTTCCAAAAGCTGAGGAAATTAAAGCTAAGCACTCTGAAAAACAGCTATCTGTAATCACTGATTTACTCTCAGGTGAGCTTGATCCTATCTATGCAAATATGGTAGTGAAGCTTGTTGAAGGTGGATACACTGCCGAAACAATAGCGCAGGCAGCTTTACAGCTCAGCATGGGTAAGAGCATGCCAAATCTTACAGATATCAGCACATTCGGTGAAAACAGACGCGAAAAATCATCGAGAAGTGGCTCGAACGATTCTTATGGTACGGGAAAAATTCATCTAAATATCGGCAGAAGCAATAGGGTTGCACCAAATCATATTGTAGCAGCTATAACAGAACGCACAGAGATTAAAGGTAGTCAAATAGGCAAAATAGAGATCCATGACGACCATACAATTGTAGCAGTGCCAACTGACATGCTTGAAGCAGTACTATCCCAGCTATCCGGACTTAAAATATGCGGCAAGCCAACTCGTGCTACTGAATCAACTTCTGATTCTAACTACAAGAGCGGCGGCAGACAGAGCAGACATGGTGGCGGAAAATCAGGATATGGCGGCAGAGACGATAGAAAAAAACGCTTTTCTGGCTTTTCTAAAGGCGGCAATAAAGGAAGAAGAGATAGATAATATAAAATAACCCATAGGATTATTTATATCGTCCATCTGCCCCGTCATAGGGGCAGGTACATATAGATTTAAATTACCGTGGGCAATGATTTCCACGCATTATAAAATACCCATCTACCTGATTAGGAGATGGGTATTTTTTATAATGAAGCGACAGCGTACAATAATTAAATAGAATTAATATATTAATTTATTTAATATCTCTCCGATATATATTATATGGGAATAAATAAAAATATGGAGGGATTTGTATGAGAATAACTGAAAATTTTTTAGTGAGACAAAATCTTTTCAGTACAGCCTCATTTAACAAAACTAAGTTAAACGAGGCACAGACAATGACATTAAATAATTCCAAAGATGAATCAGTAATATCTCCGCTTGGGAGCGCAATAAATCTCATAGAAAACCTCACAAAACAAAAACAAGAGATTATTCAAAGAAAAAATGAGCTCGTAGCAAATACGATTGATAGCGGCGGAAATATGCAGGATATTGAGCTTTAATTAGAACTGTATCAAGAGCAACTCGATAATATTGACAAACAGATAAACGAAGCACTTTCAAAAGAATTTGAAGAAATGCAAAATAAAAAAGAAAAAGAAAATACTACATACGAAAAACCAAAAACAAAGGAAGAAATACAAAATGAGCGACTAAGTAATATTACCACAGTTTCTAATAGTGTAGAGCAGCTTAAAATCACTTCCTCTGTAAAAAAACAACTTGATGGTGAGGGTAAAATCACTCAAACAGAAATAGAACTTGATAAAAGTAGGGGAATAAGCTCGGAGATAAAGAAAGAGAAGCTTTCAGAAGTAGAGAAAAAATCGGGCGAGATTACAGAAGATATCGCAAAACGCTTTTCAGAAATAGATAAAAACTTAGCCGAGAATGATGAAATAAAAGCCACAAAAAGTGAAGAGGATGAAAATGTTAATGTGGGCTAAGTGTGCAAAGAGCGAGTATTAAAAGAAAAAATTAATTTTAATAAATATGTAAAAATAATTATGACGAGCAATGAAATTTCAAAAGCGAAATATCATTGCTCGTCATTTTAATTTAGAGTTATTTTATAAGTTAAATATAAAGATAAAGGAAAAAACTATAATATCGGATGATTTGGAGAAGCATAATCCTCAGTTTCGGTGGATAAAGCTTTTTTCCTCAGCCTATAATTTACATACTTTTTAATCGCCGAGTAGATTACTGCGAAAGTCGGTACACCAATAAATAGACCTGCTATACCCATAAAGCTGCTGAATACTAAAATGGAAAATACAACCCAAAATGCCGAAAGTCCAATGCTATCTCCCAAAATCTTAGGCCCGAGAATATTACCGTCAAACTGTTGTAGTATCAGTATGAAAACCGCAAATACCAATGCCATGGTCGGGTCATCAATAAATATAATGAAAAAGCATGGAATAGCACCAATGAACGGGCCAAAATAGGGAATGATATTTGTAATTCCAACTATAAGACTAACAAGTAGGTAATTTGGCATTCCAATCATATACAGTGAAATAAAGCAGAGAATACCAATGATAAGAGAATCAAGTAATTTTCCTACGATAAAACCACTGAATATTTGATTGCTTTCATGTGTGAATTCAACCAATGAATTAACCTTTTCAGGTTTTAAAAAAGCGTATAGTATCTTTTTTGTTTGAGCAAAGAATGTTTCTTTACTCAAAAAGAAATAAACAGAAATGATTATACCCAAAATTATATTTAGCACCCCAGCAGAAAAGCCGACTGCAAAAGAAAGTACCTGTGGCACTGCGGCTGAAATGAGTAAATACAAACTATTTAGCGAATCGGTAAAAGATGTGGTTATGCTTTGCACCAATTCATCGGACATTTGTTCAGTGGGGATTAAAGCTAAAATTTGGTTAGTAATCTCTTCGATATTAGTGAGATAAAGAGCTAAATCAGCAACAATTTCCGATACACTTGCACCTACCTCGGGCACTACAATCCAAAGAAATACAGATACAACTACTGCTGCTATCATGTATGTGATTATAATACTAAAAACTCTCGCTTGCTTTGGTGAAGCTTTCACCCAAAGCCTTTTTTTTATTACCTTATTTTCAAAGAATTTAAGTATGGGGTTTAAAAGAAATGCAAAAACAAATCCATATACAAAAGGAGCTAAAATCCCATTTAAGTATGAGAAGTAATTACTAAAAATACTGAAATTAGTAGTTAGCAAATAAAAAATAATGCTTGCTGCGACCACTAAAAAACAGTAAATTGCTATGGTGTTATACCTGCGATTAAAATTTATTCTCAAAATAATCACTCCTTATCGTATGAAGACAGCTCATCGCTCACCTCAAGCCATAACATATAAAGCTCATCTACAAAATTTTTAGTTTGTTCAATAGACTCACATGCTTCATTAAGCTTTTTATAATCTGACAAATATTCCTCAGTGGTTACCGACATTTCAAGGGCTGAAATTATATTTTCATTATTTTTAATTTCGACTTCCAATCGGCTCTTTTCGGCTCTTAAATGTGCAATTCTACTGCGCATTTCTTTGCTTTTAACATATTTTGTTTTATTCTCGGATAAGTCGGTGTTTTCACTTTGATTATCCGATTTTATAGCAGAAGCGGAGGATATACTGTGTTTATTTTGTTCTGTTAAATAATCATTATAATTGCCATTATACACAAGTATTCCATTCTGGGTGAATTCCACAATCTTGCTTGGAACCTTACTAAGCAAATATCTATCATGTGATATGATAAGTAAAGTGCCGCCAAAATCACACAAAGCCCTATCAAGGACTTCCTTAGTGGCTAAATCAAGATGGTTTGTAGGCTCGTCCATTATTAGGACATTGCCTTTTTCCATGGACATTATCGCAAATTTCAGTTTTGCACGCTCACCACCGGATAAACTACCAACAGTTTTATAGGAGTGTTCACCGCTGATTAAAACACTGCCCAATACAGATCTAATTTTGTGTTCAAATGTGGAGGGGAAGCGGTCCCAAAGCTCATCAAGGGCGGTTTTCTCCATATTGAGTTTGCTGTTTTCTTGCTCAAAATATGAAATTTTTGTGTGTTTGCCCCACTCGATTTCACCGCTTTCATAAGGTATTAAATCCTGTATCACTTTTAAAAGGGAAGACTTACCAATTCCATTTTCCCCTATAATAGCAATTTTCTCACCTCTAAAAACATGGAAATTAAACTTTTTAAACAATTCTTTTTTATTTGTTCCCTCTCCAACAGTCAAATCTAAATCAGCAATATCTAAAACATCTTTTACGGGCTCTCTATCATACTCAAATATTAGCTTTGCAGGCTTGGGGTTACTACTTGGTTTATCTATGATGTCCATGCGCTCAATGGCTTTTTGTTTGCTCTTTGCGCTTTTGGCAGTGGAGGCACGCACCATGTTTTTGGCAACATATTCTTCGAGCTTCTTTATTTCTTCGAGTTGCTCATTATGTTCTTTAAGCTGTCTAAGACGAGCTTCCTCTTTAAGGGTTAGAAATTTTGTATAATTGCCTTTGTATACTGTTAATTCGCCATATTCCAAATCCCATATATGGTCTGTTAAAGCGTCTAAGAAAAATCTGTCATGGGAGACTATCAAAATTGCTCCCTTATAGGATTTTAGATAGTCCTCAAGCCATATTAAAGCCTTAAAATCAAGGTGATTTGTAGGTTCATCAAGTATGAGCAAACTCGGACGCTCTATCAGAAGCTTACAAAGGGCAAGTCTTGTTTTTTCGCCGCCGCTTAAAAGCTTTATAGGAGTGTCCTTTGGCTTGTCCATAAAGCCCATACCGTTTAAAACAATATTAATTTTAACATCGATATTATAAGCGTCATTCGCAGCAATAATTCTTTCACATTTCTCATGCTCATTTACAAGTGAAAGATAATCGGCGGATAAATGGTCGGAGATTTTCGACATTTCATCCTCGATGACGGCTTTTTTCTCCAAAGCTTTATTAGCGTCACTAAAGACATTTTGTAGCTCGGAATAAATTGTATTTTCTACATTAAGTCCGCTATTCTGCTTTAAAAAACCAATGGTTGCATGCCGATTAACTTCCTTGCTACCACTTTCAAACTCAAGTGAGCTGCATATTATATTTAGCAAAGTGGTTTTGCCTGCACCATTAATTCCAATAAGCCCAATTCGGTCGTTATCTTCAATTTTTGCAGTGATGTCTTTAAGTATATGGTTTGCACCATAGTACTTATTTAATTTTTCTAAAGAGAGTATCATATTTACCTCAGATTATTTTGAGAGTATGTCGGCAACATAAAGACCATTTGCCGCGGCTTGTGAGAGAGAACGAGTAAATCCTGCACCGTCACCCACCGCATAGATGCCATCACACCCTTTAAGCATGAAGTTTTCACTGTCGGGGCGAGCGGAGTAATATTTGCATTCTATACCGTATAAAAGAGTGTTGTAATTTGCAGTACCCGGCGCAACTTTATCAAGTGCATAAAGTGTTTCTGTGATATTATCAAGCTGCCTTTTTGGTATGCACAAGCTTAAATCCCCTGGGACTGCAGATAGGGTGGGGGAAGTGGTGGACTGGCTTAAGCGCTTTTCATCCGTTCTTCTGCCCTGCATTAAATCGCCTAAACGCTGTACCATAACACTGCCACCGCTAATAAGATTAGCAAGCCCAGCTACATATCTCGCATATTCAATTGGCGATTTAAACGGCTCGGTAAAGCGGATGGTGGATAGGAGCGCAAAGTTTGAATTTTCAGTTTTACGGCTTTCATCCCTGTAAGAATGTCCATTTACAGTTAGCACTCCGGCAGTGTTTTCAGTAACTACATTGCCACGCTCATTAAAGCAAAACATTCTTGTGGTATCGCCATATTGTTTTGAACGGTACCAGATTTTAGGTTCGTATATTTTTTTGGAAAAATCCTCCCAAATAATTGAGGGAAGTTCAACACGCACACCAATATCCACTTGATTATTTGTCTGGGGGATTTTATTATTTTGGCACCATTCGGAGAAAAATCTACTGCCAAACCTACCCACGGCAAAAACTATTTTTTCACCTTTAATTTCATAGCTCTTACCTGAATTTATAGCTGATACAATATGGCTTTCTCTGTTTACATCGGTAACTGTTGTGTCGGTAAAAATATCGCATTTACCCTCTAATGATTCAATGAGCTTTAGCATGGTGCTAAAATTTGCATCGGTGCCAAGGTGCTTAAGCTGTGCTTGATTCATATGCAAATCATGCTGTAAACAAAGCTTTTTAAGCTCATTATTTGGCATGAATCTCTCAGTGGTAGCGCCAAATGATACAAGCAGTGAATCCGCCTGCTCAATGTAGGACATAACTGTTTGAGGAGGTATAAAATCCGTCAGCCAGCCGCCGTATTCTGTAGAGATTACATATTTTCCATCGGAAAATGCACCAGCACCTGCCATTCCCTCCATTATAGCGCAGGAGGGACATTTAATGCATTTATTAACTTTTTTTGAAACTATGGGGCAATATCTGTCCTTTAATTTTTTTCCTTTTTCAAGTAGGCATACATTTAAATTTTTATTGTTTTCAAGCAGTCGGTACGCTGTCATCAGCCCACCGATTCCGCCACCAATTATTACTACATCATAATTTGTTTTGATATTCATAGTTTATTCCCTTTCTAAGGCAACTTTTTTTTGCTCTGCCGCTTTTTCATATACATTTAGCATATTAGTTGCAAGTGTAGTAGCTCCACTTTCTAAAACAGAGGTTGCTACTTTTTTTCTAAGAGCTGAAAGTTCATCATGGGGCATATGGATTATATGCTCAATCCAATGTGCCATCTCCTGAGGTGTGTTGAAAACAAAACCATTTTTACCGTTTATCACCTGATCTTCATTTAGTTTATCTGTTAGCTGAAGCACGGGCAGACCCGTCGCCATTCCCTCAAGCATCGAAATTGAATTGGTGTCCGAAAGGGAAGCGGTAACATAAATATCGCAGGAGCCAAGATATGGTGGCAAGTCATTATGTTGTATAGCACCTGTGAAAGTAACTCTATCTGAAATGCCAAGCACCGCCGCTTGCTTCATCAAGGTGCGTTTCGCAGGGCCATCACCGATAATCACAAGATGAACATCTTTTTTTAAGGCCATACTCTCAGCCCAAAAACTAAGCAGTACATCAACACTTTTTTCAGCACCAAGCCTTCCAACGAAGCACGCTAAAGTAGCATTTTTGGGTATTTTGTATTTTTCCCTAAATTCAGCCTTTTCTAAAGCTGAAATATTCTCTTGATTAAACATATCAAGCTCAACAGCATTTGGCACAACATTAACTTCCTTGTCCACGCCCACAAGTCTGAAATATTCTTCACATTTCTTAGATGGCCCTGTGAGTGCGTCTGCTGCCTCGCCTAAGTATTTAAAATATCTATGTGCAAGTATCTTTCCTGCTGATAGAAACCTCTTAGGCACAATATAGTAAAGATACTCATCATACATGGTATGGAGAGTGTATACCAAAGGCTTTTTAAGCTCCTGTGCAGCTCTCATGCCTGAAATGCCTATACCGAATTCTTGATGAATGTGGATGATATCGGGATTAAAGCGTTTAATATATTTCTGACGCGAGGGGCTCATAGGAGGTGCAACACCATAACTATAAAATTTTCGCATTCTTTTTGCAGGGCAATATAATACACCGTCTTCTATTTTATGTCTAAAAATATTTGAGTCTGCAGTTACTATAAGCACTGTATGCCCTAATTTTTCAAGCCCGTCTTTTAGTAGTTTAACATGGGTTACTACACCATTTATATGGGGAAGATATGTTTCGGTAAATAAAGCTATTCTCATTTTATAAACCTCGGTTTTTTTAAATAATATTTGTAGGAATTTCATCTATTATCAGTGGGTAAAAATATTTTTAATATTTTTAGTAAATTAATTGCGGAGACATTCACAATTATACCATATTTAAACATCGAATGGAAGCAATTGTATAAATAAAATATTCTAAATAAGGAATTATTTTATTTGAAATATTTGTATAAATAAAGTATAATATCAGTAATGAAATTAATTTGGAGGTAGTAAAAATGAGCGGTGAGAAAAAAAGAAAATATAGTGTTTCATTACAGAAGGTTATAGATGAATTCTCTCTTAATGTAATATATGTCCCAAAATCGCCTGAAGAGCTGATGATATACAGCCAAGCTCTAATAAGACCGGGGCTTATAATTGCAGGATACACCGAAGCATTTGATGGCACAAGGGTGCAAATACTTGGAAATGCCGAGATGATGTATCTTGCAACACTCAGCGAAGAAGTATTTGCCGAGCGTATAGACTCACTCTTTCACACACAACCACCACTAATAATCATCGGCAGAAGCCTTGAAGTGCCACCTCTTTTCATAGAGAAAGCAAAAGAATATGAAGTTCCACTATGTGTTTCCGATGAAGAAACCCCATCTTTGGTTTCCTCGCTTTTCGCATTTTTAAATCTACAACTCGCTCCACGCATAACCCAGCACGGTGTACTACTTGAAGTTTATGGTCAGGGAGTGCTTATAACTGGTGAAAGCGGAGTCGGAAAGAGCGAAACAGGAATTGAGCTTATAAAAAGAGGACATAGGTTAGTTGCTGACGATGCTGTTGAGATAAGAAAAGTGTCCGCTAAATCTTTGGTGGGAACAGCCCCCGATAATATCCGACATTTCTTAGAGCTTCGTGGAATTGGCATAATAAATGCCAGACATATCTTCGGTATGGGCTCTGTTAAATTAACCGAAAAAATAGATTTAGTAATACAATTAGAGCTGTGGAGCAACGAAAAACAATATGACAGACTCGGAATTGACACCGAATACATAGACATACTCGGCATAAAAATACCACTCATGACCATACCGGTAAAACCCGGTAGAAACACGGCGGTAATTGTAGAGGTAGCAGCACTTAACCATAGGCAAAAACTCATGGGATACAATGCCGCACAGGAGCTTTTAAACAATTTAGGTCTTGAGCAATAAAAATTTTTAGTAACAAAAACTGATTTCATTAACCGTAATTCAGGGTAAATGAAATCCAATAAATACTTAAATCAAGAGGTATCTATGAGGCAAAAATTAGCTGAAAACATTATAAACAACCTTATTTCGCACTGCGAGGCGGAGAGCATACCATTTAAGCTAAATGAACCACTTTCTTCCTATACTACCTTTAAAATAGGTGGGAGCTGTGATATGGTGGCTTTTCCGTCGTCAACATCACAGATTAACTCTTTGATAAAGCATTGTGAAAAAGAAGAAATCACATATCGAATTTTTGGCAAAGGTGCAAATCTGCTCATAAGTGATTATGGAATAAATGGCATTGTAATAATCACCGAAAAAAACTTTTCTAAAATCACAACTATAGACGAAACAACATTTAAAGCGGACGCAGGAGCAAGTATTTCGGCACTTTGTCGTTATGCATATGAAAATTCGCTCACAGGACTTGAATTTGCATGGGGAATTCCAGGTACATTTGGCGGAGCAATATACATGAACGCAGGTGCATATGGTGGCGAATTTAAAGATGTGATTTTATCTGCATCCTATATTGACGAAGATGGAATTTTTAAAACACTGAGCAATGAAGAATGTCACTTTAGCTATCGGCATTCATTTTATTCGGGTAAGAATTTATTCATTACGGGTGGAATTATCAAGCTAAATAAAGGTGAAAAAACCGAGATTAAAGCTCGTATGGATGAAGTGCTTAAAAAGCGAAAAGATAAACAGCCATTAGAATTTCCAAGTGCAGGGAGCACATTTAAGCGACCAGAAGGTGCATTTGCCGCCGCTTTAATTGAACAATGCGGACTAAAAGGTGTATCGGTTGGTGGCGCTTGCGTGAGCGAAAAGCATTCTGGATTTATTGTAAATAAGGGCGGTGCAACCTGCGAAGATGTGCTTTCACTTATTGAAGTTGTTAGAAAAAAAGTGCTCAGTGAAACAGGATATGAGTTAGAGTGTGAAGTGGAAATTATAAAAGACTGATAATTGATGTGCAGGGCGATTACCGCCCTTATGCACTTGCTCTTATCATTCTTCCGCTTG
>CAYJLI010000008.1:0-60317 GCA_964371155.1 uncultured Oscillospiraceae bacterium
CTTTTAAATAAATTTGATTATTTATATTAGTTGAAGCAAGCAAAATAGTGAAAAAAGAAGTTTTACAAGGTTTTTTCAAAAAATCGTGGGTATGCAGTAAAATCCTATAAACATAAAAGCGAAGCGATGAAAAGAATGTAGTAATTTTTAAGGAGTGTAGGATTTTTTGAGTGAAAATGAAGTTTTACTCGATTTTTTTCAAAAAATCGTGGGGTATGGGGTGAAACCCCATAAATAGAAAGGCGAAGCCGAAAAAAGAATGTAGCAATTTTTGCAGAGCAAAAGAGCGGAGGATATACAGAATTTAAAATTAAGTGGGAAATGCCATTGTAGGGGCATGGCCCCCAGTGCCCACAAATTCTGCATTACATAAAAATTCAGCATGATATTTTATACACATTATTTATATTTCTCATATCACAAAAAAATTGCCATGTGGAGCAAAGATGCTCCACATGGCAATTAAAATCTATATGTTTATTATCTAAGTGTAAGTCTTACTTCTTCTGCATCAGCTTCTACTACATCGTCAGCAGTATTTGCCATGTAATCGATGAATACTTCATCCATGCCAGCAAAATCGTTTAGATGTGTGGCACCTGTAAAGATTTCATATCCGTCGCCGCCCACTGCCATAAAGTCATTTGTGGCAACTGTGTATGTTTGTGTTGGAACAAGTGCTTGACCATTAATCATTACAGAAATTACATCGCCTGTTTCTACAACAGTACCATCACTGTTTGTTGATGAAACAGTATTTGCTGTAACTGTCATCCCTGCAAATTGTGGGAATGAGCCTGCACCTACAACCATACCATGTTCAAGTGCTTCGATAATCTGTGCTCCTGTTAGTTCTTTAGTCATCACATAATTTCCAAATGGAAGCACTGTGAGTATATCTGATTTTGTAATAGCGCCCTCAGCAATTGAAGCTCTTATGCCGCCGCCATTTGTTATCGCTACATCTGCACCTGTTTCATTTAGCATTGCAGAAGTGATTAGATTACCTAAATTTGTGTGGCCGTATCTTACGGATTCTCTTTCACCATCAAGTGCGATGCTTGTATCTGCAACAACTTGCTCAAGAATGCTCTTTTGATCTTCTTGTATGCTCATTACAAGCTCTTTAACATCTTCATCTTCTTCTAAATCTGAAAGCTCGCTTGCAGGATATATTTCGGGGTCAATCATTACATCGCCATCGGCTTCTTTTGTAATTGTTACCACACCAACATTTTCAAAGTATTCGCCTGCGCTTGTGATATATGTATCATTAACCATATAATCATCTTCATGTAGGCTGTGGCTGTGTCCGTCAATGATTACATCGATTCCATCAACATTCATAGCTACATCGGTCGCTTTAAGCTCACTGTATTCATCCGTACCAAGATGGGAAAGTGCAACTATTACATCACAACCATCTTCCATGAGCATATCAACCATTTCCTGTGTAACTTCATATGTTTCTTCATTGTTGTAGAAATTTAGTCCAGCTACATTTTTAGGATTTGTTTTATATGCAGTTTCAGGTGTTATAAGTCCAACAAAACCAATTCTTACACCTTCGATTTCATCAATTGCATATCTTGCATAAGGATAAACACCTGTGCCATCTTTATCTATATTGGTTCCTAAATAGTGAACATCGGCTGTATATTTTAGAGATTGCTGGCGCACTTGGCCATAGTTAAAATCATGGTTACCAGGAACCATGTAATCATAACCCACTGCCGACATCATTCTCGCAATACTTGCACCTCTTTCGAGTGTAGCAATTGCTTGTCCATGGAAAGCATCGCCGACATCAACAACGATTTTCCCATCAGCTGCTTCACTGTCTATAAAAGTTTTAAATCTCGCATACCCAATATTTTCGAGTACATCTTCATCAAAACTTTCGAGTGCTCTTGAATGGATATCATTCGTGTGGAAAATTTTAACCGTTACATCATCTTCTGCCGCAAAGGATACCATACTGCCTGAAAGAATTGTAATTGCTGCAATTGTAGTCGCTAATAATTTACGCATGTTAATTCTCCTCTATAATAAAATTTTCAGAAGCAGTGCTTCTAAAATTGATTATAACTGTAAATAAAGTAAAAATCAAGGTATTTTTACTATTTTTTCTTGTTAAAAATACATTATTTTCCTATTTTACTTTTTCTTAATAGATATTTTTGGTATATTTTATTTTTGGAATATGCATAAAGGATAATTTGCTACATAAAAGACTATCATTTTTTAGATTATCCCACAATATTTTACATTAAGCCTAAAAAATCACTTGTTTTATTTGACATTTTTAGCAAAATCGTATATTATGTAGTTGTGGGATAGTAGTTTAGTCGACAATTAAATAGAAAGGTTGTGAAGGCATGAAATCGACTGGTATAGTTAGAAAAGTTGATGAACTTGGACGAATTGTACTCCCTATCGAACTACGTCGCACTCTTGATATCAATATTAAAGACCCACTAGAAATCTTCGTAGACGGCAATCAGGTAATACTACAAAAGTATGAACCCGCTTGTATTTTTTGCAACAACGCTTCAAATGTATTTGTATTCAAGGGTAAGAACATCTGCAAAAATTGTATTAAAGAAATGCCGCTCTAATTTTATACTAAAATTTAATACCAATTGATAAAACGGATAGTATACACTATCCGTTTTATTTGTGGTTATTATTTATTGTATAGAGTTATTAATAGAAAATTACTTATTAAGCTCATTTCTCAGCATTTGCAATATCTTTTTCTCTCTGCGTGATACCTGCACTTGCGTAAACCCAAGTATTTCTGCTGTCTTGCTTTGAGTAAGGTATTTAAAGTATCTTAGTATAATCAAATTTCTGTCTTCCCTGCTAAGCTTTGATATTACTTCCTTTAAGGATAAAATATTTGCAACTTCTTCCTCGGGTGAGTCAATGGGTATATCTATCTGTCCTCCGCCTTCTTCTTCACTTATTGTGAGCGATAGAGGTGGAACTGAAATATTAAGCGCTTCAACAATATTTTCTAAGGGTAACTCCATGGCATATGCAATTTCTTCTATGGTGGGATCCTGTCCCATTTCTTTTGAGAGCTGTTCCCTTTTCCGCACTACTTTTAGCGAGAGCTCTTTTAAGCTTCTACTTACCTTTATAGCGCCACCATCTCTGAAAAGCCTTCGTATCTCACCTAAAATCACCGGTACGGCATATGTTGAGAATTGTACGCCCCTCGTATGGTCGAAAGCATCTGCCGCTTTTATAAGCCCAATAGAGCCTGCTTGAAATAAGTCGTCATACTCTATACCCCTGCCTTTAAACTTATGTGCACAAGAATGAACCAAACCTAAGTTTGACTCAATAATTTCTTCTCTTTTTAGTTCTACACTATACATCCGACCATTCCTTTAAAGCAAACTTTTTTCTCAGTATTACGGTTGTGCCCTTGCCATATGTAGAGTTTACTTTCACTTTATCCACCATGCTTTCCATCACTGAAAATCCAAGTCCGGCACGCTCGTCAGATTTGCCCGTTGTATATAGTGGTTGCATAGCTTTGCTTACATCTTGCATTCCACAACCCTTGTCCCTTATGCGGACAACAAATGTGTTATCTTCTAAAATATCTGCTTTCATATAGATTTTTCCAAGTGTATCTTTATATGCGTGTACCACACAGTTTGTCACCACTTCGGATACTGCAGTTTTAATATCGGAAAGCTCTTCCACTGTCGGATCAATCTGGCTTAAAAAAGCACTAATTACCATTCTTGCAAACGCTTCATTAACCGACCTGCTTTCAAATTCAAGTTTTATGCTATTTCTACTTTTCACTGTTTTATTCCCCCGATTTTTATTGTAACTAACTGCTCAAGCCCAGCCACTTTCATAACTTTTGCAGTCGTGGAGTTTACTCCTGTAATGGTTATAACTGCGCCAATTTCTTTAGCGAGCTTATATCTCCCCATTATTAATCCGATGCCCGAGCTATCCATGAAAGTGACTCCACTAAAATCTAAGATAACTTCACGAGGATTATTTTTTTCTATCATTAAGTCGATTTCTCGACGCATCGGAGCTACATTGTGGTGATCTATCTCCCCTGATAGATATGCAGTAACAATATCGGGCGCAATTTTAATATCAGTTGCCATTTTTACACATCCTTATTTTTTCTTTATATCTATAATATCTATTTTTAGTAGCAAAATTTGTTGAATGAAGTCAAAAATATAAATTTAACAGTTTAATA
Organism: uncultured Oscillospiraceae bacterium; assembly: GCA_964371155.1. Classification (GTDB taxonomy): domain Bacteria; phylum Bacillota; class Clostridia; order Oscillospirales; family Ruminococcaceae; genus CAYJEQ01. The sequence continues at coordinate 4,244 of CAYJLI010000008.1, forward strand.
ATAGTTAATAGAAAAAGCATCCATCTCTATAAAGCCTTCAGAGATGGATGCTTTTTCTACTATTTCGCAAAAAAAGAGGGCAAAGGCCCTCCTTTCAGACTGTCAAAAAATCCGCAACTCAAAAATCTCTGCGAATTTGGCAGAGATTTTTGCTTGCAGTGTCACTTAAAAGATGCAAATGGCGTTCATATACCATCGAATTACTCACTTATTTGCATGTTTAGTTCCGTGCCCCACAATTTTTTTGATAGCCTGGCAGCGTGTTCAACAAAGCAAGTTTTTTAAAACACGCAAAAAAGGAGGGCAAACGCCCTCCTTTAAAACTTAATTAGGAATTAACTTTGATAACAACGCCCGAACCTACTGTTCTACCACCTTCACGGATAGCAAAACGTAGACCTTCTTCGATAGCGATAGTTGTGATTAATTCAACTTCCATTTCAACGTTGTCGCCAGGCATACACATTTCAACACCTTCTGGTAGTTTTGTAACACCAGTAACGTCTGTTGTTCTGAAGTAGAACTGTGGACGGTAGTTGTTAAAGAAAGGTGTGTGACGGCCGCCTTCGTCTTTTTTAAGAACGTAAACTTGACCTAAGAATTTTGTGTGAGGTTTGATTGTACCTGGTTTACAGATAACTTGACCTCTTTCGATATCAGTTCTTTGAACACCACGTAGTAGTGCACCAACGTTATCACCAGCTTCAGCGAAGTCTAGTAATTTTCTGAACATTTCAAGACCAGTACAAGTTGTTTTTGTTGTTTCTTCTGCAAGACCAACGATTTCAACTTCTTCACCAACGTTGATTGTTCCTCTTTCAACTCTACCTGTAGCAACTGTACCACGACCTGTGATTGTGAATACATCTTCAACAGGCATTAGGAATGGTAGGTCAGCTTTACGTTCTGGAGTTGGGATATATGTGTCAACATTATTCATAAGCTCAAGAATTGGAGCGTATGCTTCGTTTGATAGGTCGTTAGCAGCTTCAAGAGCCTGAAGAGCAGAACCTTTAACGATTGGAATATCGTCACCAGGGAATTCGTAGGAAGAGAGAAGCTCTCTGATTTCCATTTCAACAAGGTCAACTAGTTCAGGATCGTCTACTTGGTCAGCATTGTTCAAGAAAACTACGATGTAAGGAACACCAACCTGACGGGAAAGTAGGATGTGCTCTCTTGTCTGAGGCATAGGGCCGTCAGCAGCAGAAACAACTAAGATAGCACCGTCCATCTGAGCAGCACCTGTGATCATGTTCTTAACGTAGTCAGCATGTCCTGGGCAGTCTACGTGAGCGTAGTGACGAGCTTCTGTTTGGTACTCAACGTGAGCAGTATTGATTGTAATACCGCGTTCTCTTTCTTCTGGAGCCTTATCGATCATGTCGTAAGCCATGAATTCCGCATTGCCCTGAATACCGAGAGTTTTTGTGATAGCCGCTGTAAGAGTTGTTTTACCATGGTCAACGTGTCCGATTGTACCAATGTTAACGTGCGGCTTATTTCTTTCAAATTTTGCCTTTGCCATTGAAGTTTCCTCCTTTAAAATATAAAAATATTATTTTGGTTGTACTAAAAATTATTGTAGCAATTTTTAAATTAAATTGCAAGAGCAAAATGGGAATTTTTATGCATTATCTGCTTAAAATTAGTCCTTTTTGCTTCTTTCACTGATAATGCCTTCCGCAATGGATTTTGGCACTTCAATGTAGTGTGCAGGTTCCATAGAGTAGTTACCTCTACCTTGTGATCTCGAACGAAGATCGGTTGCATAACCGAACATTTCAGAAAGAGGCACGAAAGATCTGATTTCCTGTGCACCAAACACTGCTTCCATACCTTGGATTTGACCACGGCGGGAGTTAAGGTCACCGATAACATCGCCCATGTAATCTTCAGGAACATTAACAGTAACTTTCATGATTGGCTCAAGGATAACAGGGTCTGCTTTTTTGCAAGCTTCTTTGAAAGCCATAGAACCAGCGATTTTAAACGCCATTTCAGAGGAGTCAACCTCATGGTAGGAACCATCGTATAGAGTTACAAGTACATCAACTACATTGTAGCCTGCAAGTACACCTGTCTGCATTGCGCCTCTGATACCTTGGTCAACCGCTGGGATGTATTCCTTAGGAATAGAACCACCAACAATTGCATTTTTAAATTCGTAGCCTTTACCGCTTTCGTTAGGTTCAACTTTGATCTTAACATGACCGTATTGACCCTTACCACCGGACTGTCTTGCATATTTGTGATCCACATCAGCAAGCTTTCTGATGGTTTCTTTGTAAGCAACCTGTGGTTTACCTACATTAGCTTCTACTTTAAACTCTCTTAGAAGACGGTCAACAATGATTTCAAGATGGAGTTCACCCATACCTGCGATGATTGTCTGGCCTGTTTCTTCGTCAGTGTAAGTTTTAAATGTTGGATCTTCTTCAGCAAGCTTTGAAAGACCAATACCCATTTTTTCCTGTCCTGCTTTTGTTTTTGGTTCAATAGCAACACGAATAACTGGGTCTGGGAAATCCATTGATTCTAAGATTACCGGATGTTTAGGGTCACAGAGTGTGTCCCCTGTTGTGGTATTCTTAAGACCAACCGCAGCAGCAATATCGCCTGCATATACAGTTTCGATATCTTTTCTGTGGTTAGCATGCATCTGAAGGATACGTCCAAGTCTTTCTGTATTGTCCTTAGTGGAGTTAAATACAGAAGTACCTGCGTTTACAGTACCGGAGTACACACGGAAGAAGCAAAGTTTACCCACGAATGGGTCGGTAGCAATCTTAAACGCAAGAGCCGAGAAAGGCTCTTTGTCGGAAGAAGGCTTTGTGCACTCTTCGCCTGTATCAGGGTTAACACCCTTGATGTCTTCGATATCTGTTGGAGCTGGCATGTAATCAATTACTGCATCAAGCAGTTTTTGAACGCCTTTATTTCTGTAAGAAGTACCGCAAGTAACAGGGATAATCGCATTTGATAGCGTACCTGTTCTGATAGCAGATTTAATCTCATCGATGGAGAGCTCTTCTCCCTCGAGATATTTAGCCATCAGCTCGTCGTCTTGTTCAGCACAAGCTTCCATAAGTGCCATACGGTATTCTTCAGCAGTTTCAGCCATATCTTCAGGAATATCCTCAACTTGAATATCTATTCCCTTATCATCCATATACATGTAAGCTTTCATTTCTACAAGGTCGATAATACCTTTAAAGAACTGCTCAGCACCGATTGGTAGCTGAATTGGAATAGCATTACACTTTAGGCGATCCTGCATCATTTTTACAACATTAAAGAAGTCAGCTCCCATAATGTCCATTTTGTTTACATAAGCCATTCTCGGTACACGGTATTTATCAGCCTGTCTCCATACGGTTTCAGACTGTGGCTCAACGCCACCCTTTGCACAGAAAACGGTTACAGAACCGTCAAGTACACGGAGTGAACGCTCAACCTCAACGGTGAAGTCAACGTGTCCGGGAGTATCAATAATGTTTACGCGATGACCCTTCCAGTGTGCAGTGGTAGCAGCAGAAGTAATTGTGATACCTCTTTCCTGTTCCTGCGCCATCCAGTCCATTGTCGCACTACCGTCATGTGTTTCACCGATTTTGTAGTTAACACCTGTGTAGTAGAGAATTCTCTCTGTGGTAGTAGTCTTACCAGCGTCAATGTGGGCCATTATGCCTATATTACGAGTGAGTTCCAGTGCAACCTCTCTTGGCATATTGTCCTCCTTAAAATTCTTCTCTATCCGAGCATACACTCGGGGATTTGTTTGTACCCATTACTCCCGCCGCATTTAGATGCGGCAATAGGAGCAATATAAAGGTATTATTACCATCTGTAGTGAGCAAATGCTCTGTTGGCTTCCGCCATCTTGTGGGTATCTTCACGCTTCTTGCATGCACCACCGGTGCTGTTTAGAGCGTCGAGAATTTCTCCCGCAAGTCTTTCTTTCATTGTTCTTTCAGAACGTTTTCTTGAGTAGGTTGTAATCCATCTGAGTCCGAGTGTTTGTCTTCTCTCAGGTCTTACTTCCATTGGCACCTGGTATGTGGCACCACCAACACGGCGAGCCTTAACTTCGAGTTCTGGCATAATGTTTTCCATAGCCTCTTCAAAAGCCTCTAAAGGTTCTTTACCGGTTTTTTCTTTTACAATGTCGAACGCACCGTATACAATCTTCTGAGATACACCTTTCTTACCATCGAACATAATGTTGTTGATAAGACGAGTAACTAATTTGGATTTGTATAATGGATCCGGCAAAACATCACGTTTTGCTATTTGACCTCTTCTTGGCACTTCGCTTCCCTCCTTCACATAATGATATCATAGGTACTCGAAAGTGATAAAACTCTCGCTTGCACCATGCAGAGGCCCTTTATATATATAAATGGCAACTACAAAAGTAGCTAAGCTCAATTTTCTGTTTTATTACTTGCTAGCCCCAGCTTTTGGGCGTTTTGCTCCGTATTTGGAACGGCCCTGCATTCTCTTAGCAACCCCCTGAGTGTCGAGTGTACCACGAATAATATGGTAACGCACACCGGGAAGGTCTTTAACACGCCCGCCGCGAATTAGAACAACGCTGTGTTCTTGTAGGTTATGACCGATACCTGGGATATAAGCTGTCGCTTCTATACCGTTTGTCAGTCTTACCCTCGCAACTTTTCTAAGCGCAGAGTTAGGTTTTTTAGGAGTCTGTGTTCTGATAGCAGTACACACGCCTCTCTTCTGGGGAGAACTGTGATCGATAAACTCTCTCTTTTTGGAGTTCCATCCCTTTTGAAGAGCAGGAGCAGTTGACTTCTTTTCGGAAACCTCTCTACCTTTTCTTACTAGCTGGTTAAAGGTTGGCATATTGCACCTCCTTACATATTTATTCTATCAAAACGAGCACAGGGCTCGATTAGATACAGGTATATTACTACCCAATAACATATAATATCACTACATTTTTTCATTGTCAATAGTCAGTTTGCTTTATCAGCGATTTAAATGCAGTAATTTATATTTTAGAGTTTTTTTTGGCTAATTTAACTGTAAAATAGGTTGATATTCGAGTTTTGGTATATTTCATCTTCTACAAATACTGCTTGCTCTGCATCGTATTGGTAGTGATTGATTTCCATGCCCGCACTCGTGGTGTAATCTATTATTAGGTGGTGGGTTGCATCGTCCATGTCGCTGAAGATGGTTACCATGGGCATACCATTTTGTGCATACTGCCTCTCAAATGGATAAAAGTAGTTTGTTCCATCGAAAACTTCTACTGCAAAATCCTGTCCATCATCCCAGTAAAAATCACCATCTTCCCCCTGCTCCGCCGCTGTGTATACTCTAACATAACCCTCTACACCATCCATGAATGCATAGGGCATATCTCGGTAAACATTTAAATCGGAGAAATCTTGGGGAGTTTGGCTACCTGAAATAAGAACGGGTGTCTCAGCTTCTTCCACCTTTACTTCTGCCTCAGCAGAGCTTGAGGCGTCGTCCGAAGGAGCGGTATTATCACAACCAGTTATTAAAAATGCAGTAATTAGGAGTGCTAAAAATATCTTATTTAATCTATTCATACTTTGCCACCTTTACATTTTTCACATGTCTTTTTGCTGCTATAATCGTATTTCTGAGAAGTGTTAGCCTTGTCATCGGGCCAACTCCGCCCGGTACGGGGGTTATATATCCAGCAACTTCTTTTACATTTTCGAAATCTACATCGCCGCAAAGCTTGCCGTTTTCATCTTGATTTGTACCGACATCTATAATCATTGCGCCCTCTCTAACCATGTCCTTGGTTATGTATCTGGGTTTACCCATTGCAACTATAAGCACATCGGCGCTTCTGCAAATATCTTTAAGATTTTTTGTACGTGAGTGGCATATTGTAACTGTGCAGTTTGCATGAAGCATCAAAAGCCCTATTGGCTTTCCAACAATATTACTCCTGCCTATAACTACGCATTTTTTACCGTTTAAGTCCACACCGCTATGTTTTATTATTTCCATAACTCCTGCCGGTGTACATGGTAGATAAACATAATCCCCACTTACAATTTTGCCCACATTTTCAGGGTGAAATACATCTACATCCTTTTTAGGGGTAATTGAGGATAAAATAGTATTTTGATTTATATGTGTTGGCAGAGGAAGTTGAACTAAAATGCCATGAATTTCTCTGTCGTGATTTAGTTTATCTATCAGCTTTAAAAGCTCTTCCTGTGTTGTGTGCTCGGGTAATATATATTCTTTGGAATATATACCAAGCTCTTTACAGTCCCTTCCTCTATTACTTACATAGACTTGAGCAGCCGGGTCTTTTCCAACAAGGATAACTGCAAGCCCTGGATATACTCCCTGCTCCTTTAACTCATTAACTTCGCTTATAAGCTCCTCCCTGAGCTTTTTAGCTATCTTCTTTCCATCTATCACATTAGCCATTATGCCACCTCATTTTATTAAAGTCATAAAAACAACTCTGATTATTCCGAGTTTAAACTAATTATCAGTTCTCTTTATCTTCTTTTAAGAGGACTGCTTCATCTTCATCATCAAGCACATCTTCTTTTGCATGTCCATTATCGGATACTTGTGATAAATCGATATTTTGAACAATTGATTCAAGTGATGATTCACCCACAGTAGAAGTTGCGAGTATATTTTCCATCAATTTATCCTTGTACTCTTTTGAATGTCCATAGGGGATGAGATATTCACTATTGTTTGATTTTTTTATTTTATTTTTTACATAAATCCAAATTATCGCCGCTATTATAACCGCAAATCCAGATAACATTTGTGATATTCTTATATTCCCAAGCATGAGGCTATCGGTTCTCAGTCCTTCAACTACAAAACGCTCTGCGCCGTACCATATGCAATAGAATAAGGTTATTTCACCGTCAAATCGTCTTTTTTTGGTGAGTGTAGCGATAAGTATAAAGCCTATTATGCACCAAACGGACTCATAAAAGAAAGTTGGGTGAACCGGCATACTCGGGTCAATAAACACACCTTGTGAGGCGAGCTCTTCGCTCTGCCTTGTGAGATATGCCACTATTGAAGGGCTTGTCATCCCCCATGGGAGTGTGGTATTAGAGCCAAATGCTTCGATATTAACGAAATTACCCCATCTCCCTATGCCTTGACCGAGTAAAAATGCAGTTAAAAATACATCTACTAAGGCAAGGACGGGTAGTTTTTTTCTCTTGGCTACATAAACACCTACTAACATGCCTCCAATAAGGCCGCCGTATATCGCTATGCCACCATTCCATATTTCAAATATCGATAATAAATCATCTTTATAATTCTCCCATGAAAAAGCGACAAAATATAATCTCGCACCAATAATTCCACCTATCGCTCCATATAAGAACACATCGCTCACATCGTCTGCGGTGAGCCCAAACTCGCCACTTCTCTTCATCGCATATAAAAGGCCGAGCATTATGCCTGACGCAGCAAAAATGCCATACCAATACACGGTAAGTGGGCCAATTTCAAATGCAATTCTATTTAGCGGTATCTCCAGTCCAAGGCCTGGAAATGAAAGTATTTCCGTCATAAAATTCTCCTATCATCCCACTTCTCCATTGTATAGGGATATGAAATTTCTGTCCTAAATTTCTTTTGCAGAAACAACTGAAAGTGCTGACTGCTCTGTATCTATCGCTATAAGCCTTGATGTTATATACTCAAGCTCTGTTTCGGCAACAGCTTCTATTATATCATATAAGCCACAATCCATGAAATGAGTTTGCATCATAACTGTCGAGATTGTTTCGGGACGGGAATATAGTCCTATATATTTGCCATATATCGACTGCTTTGAGCGGTCAAAATCTTCTTTTGGTATTCCCTCTTTTTTCACTCGCTCTATCTCTGCTTTCAGTAGCTCAAATACTTTTTTAGGCTCCCTGCTCTCGCCTGAGAAGATTATAGAAGCATAGTCTCTTGCGGTAAAGACATCCGAACCAAATGTTGCATTTATTACTCCAGTGTCGTAGAGCTTTTTGTAGAAATCCCCTGTTTCACCTGTGAGAATATCCACGAGTACTTCGTCCGCAATCTGAGCTTTGAGTTGCTCTTCTTTTGGCAGTGCTATCCCCTTAAACCCTGCTTGGAAAAGTGGCATTGCCACTGGTAAGCACTGGTGAATATAGTTTTGATTAACTTCTTTGGGTTCATGGGGTGTTTGAGTATAGAGTTTTTTATCATCTGCTTTTTTCAGAATTCTATCCGCTATTTGAGCAGCTTTATCGGCATCAAATCCACCCGCTACCGAGAGAACCATATTATTTAGATTGTAGAAAGTATTATAACAGCGATAGAGAAGGTCTGCATCTATTTTTGCAATGGACTCCACTGTACCAGCTATATCAATTCTCACTGGGTGATTTTTATACATCGCACAAAGCAGATTAAAGAATACTCTCCAATCGGGGTTGTCATCATACATTCTGATTTCCTGCCCAATAATCCCCTGCTCTTTTTCTACGGTCTGCTGTGTGAAATATGGGTTTGTTACAAAATCGAGCAGTATTTCAAAGGATTCTTCAAAATTGTCAGAGCAAGAAAAAAGATATGCTGTTTTATCAAAAGAAGTGTAGGCATTTGCACTTGCGCCTGTTTTGGAAAATCGTGTAAATGCATCTCCCTTGTCACTCTCGAAAAGTTTATGCTCTAAGAAGTGCGCTATACCCTCGGGCACTGTTAGGAAATCTTCTTCGCCTTCAAGCTTAAAGCAGGTATCCACCGAGCCGTATTTTGTGGCAAAAAGTGCATATGTTGTACTAAAACCCTGCATCGGGCAAAGAAGTATCGTAAGCCCTGACGGATGATTTATTTTTATATAGTTTTCATCAAGTCTTTTTGAAGTAATTATCTCTCTCATTTTGCCACCTCGTTTCCAGTTAAGAAATATATAGTATCGAGCGTGATACGTGAAGCCGCTTCTTTTAAATCTGCGACTGTAATTTCATCGAGTAGCTTTGCTTCTTCGGAGGGTGAAACCTTCGTGCCACAAATTATTTGGGACATATACCAGTCCTCTGTTGATCCAAGCCCATCTTCAACTGAATTTAGGCTGTTTTTCATTGCAAGTCTTGCACTATGGATTTCTTCTTCGGTTATTTCACCATTTTTGCAAAGTTCAAGCTGCTTTAAAATTTCCGCCTTAGCCTTTTCTGCATTTTGAGCTTCCACTCCGCTATCCACCATCATTATACCCGTTATCTTATCCATCCTTGCCGCACAATAATAGCAAAGACTGAGCTTTTCTCTTACATTTTGGAAGAGTTTTGAAGTTGGTGTAGCACCGTAGAGTGCTATGAGGAGTCTTGTTGCATTTAGGGATTTTGCGTCTATATATTTGCCGGTTCTAAAACCCATTACAAGCTTTGATTGGCTAACATCCATTTTTTCGGTAATCTCTTTTGTTTTTTCTGCACTTTCTCTCCCCCTTATCAGTGGATACTGCTGGGGTTCTCTGTCAATTTTTTCAAATGCAGATTTAATTATGTCCATAGCGGACTGAGGATTTGAGCATCCCACCATCATTATTTCCACTGCGGAAGTTTTTACAAGCTCTTTGTATTGTTCATACGCAGCTTTTGTGGTAATTCCATCTACCTCATCGCTATATCCGTATTTTTTTATTGCAAAAAGCTCGCCCTCACACATAATTTCTTTGCATTTGAGCATAGCATAGCTTCTTTTATCATTTATCTCCGCTTCAATTGTGTCAAATAAAAACTGCTTTTCAAGTGAAGCTATGTGGGAATCAAATTCTCCGTTCGGTGCGTATGGCTTTAGTGCTACTTCGCAGAGAAGTGTGGCAATTTCTTTTATTATATCTTCATTATTTAATGCAAATCTATTATCTATACCCTGTATTGATACATCTATAACCTGATATGCTCCGTATTTTGAAATATCAGTGCTAAGTGAGGCACCGTATAGGTTTGCTAATTTTCTGTTTAGTGCTAAGAAATCCGTATATTTTTCGCACCCTTGTCGGAGGATGAAAGGTATTAGAGCATTTACCGTAGCTTTTTCCCTGTCGCATTTTGTGATGAAATTTATTGTTAAACGATTATGTTTAAACTTCTTATCCATTGAGTAATTAAAGTTAATCCCCTTACCAATGGAGGTAGTTGATAAATTATAGCTCATAAAAAGCTCCTTTCGACTGTAAAATTTTGTTGATTATTAATCTTAGCATATTTTCACATAATAAACAACAGCTTTTTGTTAAATAAAGCATTAATGCAAATTTCTTTTTACTCGATTTATTCTTCTACTATCTGCTATTGTAAGCCATTTTATGGGAATATATACTGTTGTGGTGACTTTTTGTTTTTTAGGCATCGAATATTTTTATAAAACTAAATATAAATTTAGCTTATTCACACCGAATACACCAGGTGGAATAAGCTAAAAGATTTTTTATAAAAATAAGCTGACTGCACAATAAACTAACAGTAATGCCATTATAGTATTTGTAGTTTTTGCGTAGTTTGAAAACAGTAGTTTAAACACTGAGCCAAAGCCCGACCAGAGCAGTGTACAGATAAATCCAATAAATGCGAGCAAAAAGGCAAATAGCATCAATGGAAGTATTTGATCATCGTAAAATGGCAGTATGTATGCCTGCATTGAAAGAATGCAGTATATGTATATTTTAGGATTAATAAACTGAAGTAATAAACCTGAAATAAATCCACTTTTAGCATAATTTTCACTAATTTCGCCACTACTTTTAAAAGTTTTATAGGCGAGGTATAGCATATATATTGCACCTATTACAAGCATTGGAAATTCTATCGCTGGTACTAAAGAAGAGAAAAAACTGCTTAGTAATGTACAAATAATCATTACTATCGAAAGTCCACCTAAGACCCCCATATTAAAGGGCAGTGCTCTTAAAAATCCATGGCGGCCTGCGTTTGACATTGACATGATATTATTAGGACCCGGTGTGATTGCTGTGATAAATGCATATGTAAGAAAATTTAGCCAACTGAACATAAATATTTACTCCTATAAACTACTATATAAACAATTAATTTTTAATGGTATTCTCCTCATTAAAAATGGGGATAATACCATTTCAGACCGAAGACAAAAGCGAAACCACAAAAAATCTTATGATTTTTTGCTTACTGTGTCGCTTAAAACTTTCAAATTACGCTCATATACCCTCGTATTATTCGCTTATTTAAAAGCTTTGCTCCTTGTATTTCATCTTTTCTCTTTAGTCTATCAGATTGCAGACTATCTCTGCAATCTCAAATGGTATTCTCCTCATTAAAGATGGGGAGAATACCATTTATCTGCTTTAATTTATTAAGCATCTACTACGATGCTGGTATCGGTGGCTTGCGTTTAACTTTTTTAGCAGGTGCAAGCATTGCTGTAATCGGCGCTGTGGGGAGTTTTAGCGGATTTCTTACTACAACCGGCTCCTCCGTCTTTGCAACACAGCCTTTGGTAATCACAATTCTCTCTATTGTGTGATCTCCAGGTGCTTCATACATGAGCTTTCCAAGTATATCTTCCATTATCGAGCGCAGACCCCTTGCACCAATTTTTCTTTCGATTGCAAGCTCTGCTACTGCTTTAAGTGCATCGTCTTCAAACTCGAGCATAATGCCATCGAGCTCGAAAAGATGTGCATATTGTTTTATCATAGCATTTTTAGGCTCGGAGAGAATTCTCACTAAGGACTCTGCATCCAAATTTTCTAAAGTAGCTACAACGGGCAAACGACCCACAAGCTCTGGAATAATTCCAAATTTGATTAAATCCTGTGGTGTGAGCTTTTGCATTAGTGCGTCCCTGTCTTTTAATTTGTTTTCGGAAGCTGTTTCACTGCCAAATCCTATTACCGTTTTAGCAGTTCTCTTCTCGATAACTTTTTCAATTCCCTCAAATGCACCGCCACAGATAAAGAGTATATTTGTGGTGTCAACCTGTATAAACTCTTGTTGTGGATGCTTTCTGCCTCCCTGTGGTGGGACATTTGATACAGTACCTTCAAGTATTTTAAGCAGTGCTTGTTGCACACCCTCGCCGCTTACATCCCTTGTTATGGATGGGTTTTCACTTTTTCGTGTGATTTTATCAATTTCGTCGATATAGATAATACCTTGTTCAGCTTTCTTCACATCAAAATCAGCAGCTTGTATTAGCTTTAATAAGATGTTTTCCACATCTTCACCCACATAGCCTGCCTCTGTTAAAGTAGTTGCATCTGCAATCGCAAAAGGTACACCTAAAATTCTTGCAAGTGATTGAGCGAGGAGTGTTTTTCCGACACCGGTTGGCCCAACCAGCAAAATATTGCTCTTTTGCAGCTCAATATCGCCGCTATTTCCCATGATAATTCTCTTATAATGATTGTAAACCGCAACTGCAAGCGAAATTTTTGCGCCTTCTTGCCCTATTACATATTCATCGAGTATTTCTTTTATCTCTACTGGCTTTAACACCTGTATATCATTTAATTCTTTACCTTTTTTACTCTTTACTTGTGGATATTCTTCTTCGAGTATGCCAGTGCATAAATCAACACATTCATTGCAGATACAAACTCCCGGCCCTGCAATGAGTCTGTTTACCTGCTCCTGTGTTTTATTGCAAAAAGAACATCTTAGATTTCTGCTATCTTCCCTGCTCATTAAATCCTCCTAATTACTTCTTGTACATTACCTTGTCAACTATCCCATATTCACAAGCTTCCTCGGCAGTCAAAAAGTTATCACGCTCGGTTGCTTCAATAATTTCTTCGAGTGGCTTGCCTGTGTTTTCAGCCAATATTTTATTGAGTCGGTCTTTTACTCGAATTAATCTGTCGGCATGGATGCGAATATCTGTAACCTGTCCCTGTGCGCCTGCTAAAGGCTGATGAATCATAACTTCGCTATTTGGCAGACAAAAACGCTTGCCCTTAGCGCCGGAGGACAATAAAAATGCCCCCATGGATGCCGCCATACCCATGCAGATTGTTGATACATCGCATTTAATATGATTCATTGTATCATATATTGCAAGACCTGCAGTTACAGAACCGCCCGGTGAGTTTATATAAAGATATATATCCTTATCTGGATCCTGTCCTTCAAGATATAATAGCTGCGAAACTATTAAGCTTGCAGTTACATCGGTCACCTGCTCATGTAGCATTATAATTCTGTCATTTAAAAGCCTTGAATAGATATCGTAGGAGCGTTCCCCCCTACCTGTTTGTTCTACTACCATTGGCACTAAGCTCATAATAAATTCCTCCATAATCATTTGATTGCAAATATATTATCATTATAGGCTATTATAATAAATTTTAACTCCGAATTTTGTAGAATAGGAAATAAAATAAATTTGCTATACTAAATAATACAATAGAACTTCTAAAAAAGCAATAGTTTTTACTGTGTGAGCTTTTTGCAGTATAGTTATGCTGTTAGCTTCTGTATTAAAAAACACAAGGTTTTACTATATCCTATAAAACGGCACTCGTAAAATACGAATGCCGTTTAGAGTTATTGTTTAATTATTTATCGTCGCTTTTTTTAGCTTTTTTCTTCTTAACTTCTTTTTCTTCTTTTTCTTTTGGCTCTTTGTCTTCCTTAGCCTTTTTTGTAGCTTTTTTTTCAGCTTTTACTTTTTCAGCAGGTGCAACCACGGCTGTGTCCCTTACAAGATCGATAGCCTTAGAGCAAACTATATCTTTTTCGATAGACGCAGGGCTTATAGCTTGTTTTGCTCTTGCAGCATCAACGCCATAGTGAGCCGCTACTTTTTCATATTCAGCTTCTATTTCTTCAGCAGTTGCGGTAAAGCCTTCTACTTCAGCGATTTTTTCCATTGCAAGTCTAATTTTTACCTGTGCTTCAGCTTGTGGAGCAAAGGATTTTCTGAATGTTTCCATATCGCTCTGTGTGTACTGGAGATATGTTGGAAGATTTAGTCCCTGCATTTGAAGTCTGCTATCAAAATCAGCTGCCATTTCATCAATTCTGCTTTCAAACATTACCTGGGGAATATCCGCTGTCATGTTTGTTGCAACTGCTTCCATTAGTTTATTTTCAAATTGTTCCTGAGCTGCAGTTTCTTTAGAAGTGATAAGTTTTGTTTTTATATCTTCTTTAAGCTCTGCAAGTGTGTCGAACTCGCTTACATCTTTTGCAAATTCGTCATCTATTTCAGGTGTTTCTTTTGCTTTTATTTCGTGAAGTTTCACTTTAAATACAGCTGGTTTGCCCTTTAGATCTTCTGCATGGTAATCTTCTGGGAATGAAACATTTACATCGAATTCATCGCCTGTATTATGTCCTACAACTTGCTCTTCAAAGCCTGGGATGAATTGACCCGAGCCAAGTGTGAGTGTAAACCCTTCGCCCTTGCCACCTTCAAAAGCTACATCATCAATAAAGCCTTCGAAGTCGATTGTTGTTATATCGCCATCCTTTGCCGCTCTGCCCTCAACTGTTATTACTCTTGAGTTTCTATCGGAAAGTCTTGCTAATTCGTTTTCAATTTCTTCTTCTTCGACTACTGCCACTGTTTTTTCTGCGCTAATGCCTTTGTACTCACCAAGTGTAACTTCTGGTTTAACGCTAACTGTTGCTTTAAACATAAAGCCTTCTTCGGTAACTTCGTCAATTTCGATGTCCGCTCTTTCAACGGGCTCTGCATTTATTTCATCAAGTGCTTTAACATAAGCCGCTGGGTAGCACTCATTTATTGCATCTTCATAAAAAGCTTCAATTCCATATCTTTTTATTATCATAGCTCTTGGTGCTTTGCCTTTTCTAAATCCCGGTACATTGATTTCTTTTGAGTTTTTTTCTATGGATATTTCCACAGCAGCTGCAAACTCTTCTTTTTCCACCTGAATTTTTAGCTCGATTTTACTGTTTTCGAGCTTTTGATTTTCAATTATCTTCATTTTACTGCTCCAGTCCGTCGCTTTGCATCGACAAAAATTTAATTTAGTCATACTCCCATCATGCAAAGTAGGTAAATGATAAGAGCTTTATTATATCTTGGAACAAATAAAGTGTTTACTTATCCCAAACAATATTAATACATTAGTAGATTATATCACATTAAAAAACAAAATGCTACCCTCTTTTTAACAAAAAAAGTGTGATTATTTAGCTTTTTAGGGTTTTTTAAACATGGTTTAGTAAAATAATCTCTGTTACTTAACTTTTAAAGGGTTAAAACTGAGAAAATCCGCTGAAACAAGGCTGAAATCAATTCCTAAATAACTTCCGTTTATGGCATATCTATGCCCTGCTCCGTGAATATGCCCATAGTAGCATTTTTCTATACCATATTCTTTCATCAAATCATATATCGGCTGTGAAATCTCATTATGATATACGGGTGGATAATGTAAAAACACTATTTTTTCCACATCTTCTTTTACTGTGTCGAGGGATAATTTAAGCCTTTGAGCCTCTCTTAAAATAATCTTTTTATCAAATTCCTCGCCACTTTCAAACATCCAACCCCTTGAACCACAAACAGCTACACCCTCTACAATATATGAATTATTATGCAGGATTTTCAGAGTGTGCAAATCGTTTTCTTCAAAGAAAGTAGAAATTTTGCTTATTGTAGTCCACCAGTAGTCATGGTTTCCCTTTAGCAATATTTTTTGCCCTGGAAGTTTGTTTATAAATTTAAAGTCTTCAAGCGAGTCATTTAAATTCATTCCCCATGATATGTCTCCGCAAATTATAACTGTGTCTTCATCTTTTACATTTTCAGTCCAGTTTTTTTCAATTCGCTGAGTATAGTTATCCCATCCATCAAATACATCCATGGGTTTTTCACAGGAGAGTGACAAATGTAAATCGCCTATTGCATATATTGACAAAAGCCCCACTCCCTTTCTTTTTCGTATTGCTTTGATTTAATCAATTTTTAGTATAATATATTCATCTTTACAAATAATAAATAAGCCCTAATAATTGGGGAAATTAAAATTATTTGAGGAGATTTTATCTATGGAAAATATGCTATCAGGCAATCAGTCTATTTCCGGTATATCCTGTGCGGTAAAAAATTGTGAGCACAACTGCGAAAACAGATGCTATGCACAAAATGTAACAATAGGCCCACAATTCGCATCATGTTCAGGCGAAACAGTTTGCGACACATTTAAACCTAAATGTTAGCAGGCTATTTCCCATGCTAAATGTTTAAATATTTTCTGAGATATCCCCTCGCTTTTTTGCTTTGGGGATATCTCTTTTATTTTAAATTAGATATTTAGAATTTTTAAAACTTCGTCACACATATTTTCTTTCTCAATAATCTGCTTAAATCTAACCTCTTTGTTTTTAAGCGCTTTGAGACTATCTGGGATGTTAAGCCCTGTTTTTTCTTCGATTGCTTCTGCCGCTATAAAGTCGTCAGCTATATTTTCGCCGAGAGCTTCCATTACACTCACGGGGAATTTATATGGACTTGCGGTTGAGGCGATAATTGTTTTAGTATTATCATTAGTAGATTTTTTATAATCTTCGTATACTTTTATAGCCACCGCTGTGTGGGTATCACAGATATATGAGTATTTATCAAATACATTTTTTATTGTATTTTTAGTTTCCTCTTCATCACAAAATCCACCATAGAAATTTGCTTGTATCGACTTAATTTGCTCGTCCGATAATGAATAATTACCGAGCTGTGTAAGATTTTTCATCAGCTTTGCAACTTCTTCGTCGTCCCTACCCACGCATTCAAATATAAGTCTTTCTAAGTTTGAAGATATTAGTATATCCATCGAGGGTGAGTTTGTTGGATAGAAAGGTCTGTTTCTATCGTACTTACCACTTGTTAAGAAATCTGTAAGTACATTGTTTTTATTGGAAGCACATATTAGCTTTTCAATTGGAAGCCCCATTTGTTTTGCATAATATGCAGCTAAGATATTGCCAAAGTTCCCAGTGGGTACAACTACATTTACTTTATCGCCTATTGCAATTTCTTCATCTTTTAGAAGTGCAGCATAGGAGCTAAAATAATAGACTATCTGTGGGAGCAATCTACCCCAGTTGATAGAGTTTGCGCTTGAAAACTGCATATCTTTTTCTGCTAATTTATTTTTAATATCATTCGATGTAAAAATCTCTTTAACACCGCTTTGTGCATGGTCAAAATTCCCTTTAATGGCTACAACGGCTACATTTTTGCCCTCCTGTGTTGCCATTTGGAGCTTTTGCATATTACTAACACCATCTTCTGGGTAAAACACCACCATCTTAGTGCCGGGCACATCTTTAAAGCCCTCAAGTGCTGCTTTGCCTGTATCGCCAGAAGTTGCAACAAGGATAACTATATCATTGTTTACACCCGTTTTCTTGGCGGAAACTGTCATAAATCTTGGCAGTATTTGAAGTGCCATATCTTTAAATGCACAGGTTGGGCCATGCCACAATTCAAGCATATAAATATTTGGTGAAAGCTTTGATATTGGTGCTTTTTCTTCGCAATCAAATCCATCGTGATCATATGCACCTTTTACACAGCCTGTAATCTCTTCGGCTGTAAAATCCGTAAGGTATAGTGAAATAATTTTTTCAGCAATTGCAAGATAGTTTTTACCTTTGAGTTTATCAATTTCTGCAAGTGAAATTTGTGGTATGGACTCGGGTACAAATAATCCACCCTCCGGTGATATTCCCGTTGCAATTGCCTGTGAAGCCTCTACTTTATTTTGCTTATCCCTTGTGCTTATATAATACATATTTCCCTCCGAATTTTTAAATCTTCTATATTCTCTGGCAAACTTATCCTTTTGCAGTTTACCACAAAAATGAACTATACGCAATAATTTTTACAGATATGTGCTGATAATATAGGTGTTTTGCTCTTTGTATATTTTCCCCCTCTATTTATGGTGGAAGATATATGTGGGTGCTTCTTTTTATCTTTATTTCACAATATTTTATCTATAAAATAGCTTTATACTCAATACCCTTATAAATAGGTTTCTGCTTCTGAAATCATACCTAATTTATAGGCGTCAAGGAGCATATTTAAGTCCTCTATTTGCATTTTTAACTCATTGCCTATGTCCGTATCTTCAACTAATAGCCTTTTTTGCACTGTTTCAATAACTTCCGACTCTGAGTTTATGTCATAATTTTCATATATTGCCTTATCGGTAGTTTCAAAGGAGCTGTGGCGCATTAATCGCAAGCAATATGAATTGTATGTAAGTGTGTAGCCTGCGATACCCGTTGTTGACTGATAATGTCTACAAAATCCACCGTCTATATTGATATGCATCCCATTTGCTTTTAGAGGGCTTTCGCCGTCCTTAATTTTTACGGGCATGTGTCCATTTATTATATGAGATTTTTCTGGGTCCAGCCCGAATTCTACCATGATTTTTTTGCAGTAGTCGCTGCTGTCTATAAAGCTGTAATAGGGGTCTTTCCTTTCCTTCCATGCACTTTCATCAGCAATGAAGAGCCTTTCAAAAGTAGTCATCGCATGTCGGCCGAAGAGAGGTGAATGGCTTCCACACCACATATACCAAATAAAATCCTGTCCTTCTTGTTTAGCTGGTGAACCCACTTTGGCGTAGTAGGCATGTCGTGCAAGTCTATCGGCGGTATCTAAGAGCTCTTTGCCACTTACAAATTTCCCCTCTAATTCCACCTTGGAGAAGCTTCCATCTTTGTCAGTTGGTACACAGCCATGATAGAGAAGATTTGAATTATAGCATTTATATACACTTCCAACATTGTATAGGAATGATATATGCTTTTGTAATTTTTCACTCTGTAAAAACGCTCTTCTTAATTCTTTAACTACATTGCGTTCTTCAGTGGTGAGTTCATAGGGGTTATCTGGGTTTACAGTTGGAAGGTCGGTGTCTTTTAAATTATGTGTTACTCCATCTATCTCAACTGTTTTATTTTTATAGTCAATTTTGTCGAGAAGAAGCCTGTTTTGCATATCGAAGTTTGGATTGCGCTTTATTGCTTGCCCCTCTAATTTTAGCATTATAATACATATCGCCTTGCGCATTTTTGTGATTACTTCTTTATCGTTTTCCTCTACAAGGTTTTCAAATTGTTTTGGTGTAAACGCACTGCTCTCACCATAATGATGTGCTGCAAATGTAATTAGAGGTCTTAAGCTTATCCCATATCCCATTTCAAGCATATCCATGCAACCAAATCTTAGGCTTATATTCATCACATTTGCAATGCAAGCATCGCTTCCTGCGGCGGCACCCATCCATAGTATGTCGTGATTACCCCATTGTATATCCACACTGTGATGATTCATCAAGGTATCCATAACTATATCAGCCCTTGCGCCTCTGTCGTAAATATCGCCTATTATATGTAGCCTATCCACTGCAAGGCGTTTTATTGTATCTGCCATTGCAACGATAAAGGCATCAGCCGCACCTGTGACAATTACTGTTTTTACAATTTTATTGTAGTAGCTCTGCTTATTCTTTTCTTCGTATCTCGCATGCAAAAGCTCATCTATGATATATGCAAAGTCCTCTGGCAGTGACTTTCTTACTTTTGAGCGAGTGTATTTTGATGCCACAAGTTTGCATATTTCTATAAGTTGTATCAGTACATCAAAGTACCATTGTTGCATTTCTAATTTCTTTTCTTTTCTCAGGTGAAGTTTTTGCACAGGGTAATAAATTAGGGTAGCAAGCTCATCTCGTTCGGTATCCGAAAGTGTTTCCCCATATATGTTTTGAATTTTCTCCCTGATTACTCCTGAGGCGCTATTTAAAATGTGTATAAAAGCTTCATGTTCTCCATGTATATCGCTTACAAAATGCTCGGTGCTTTTAGGAAGCTTGAGTATTGCATTTAGATTTATTATTTCCGCTGATACTTTTTGAATTGTTGTAAATCTTTTGCTGAGAGCTGATAAGAATTTCATGTTTTGGTCTATTTCTTCCCTGTTGTACATTTTATCGCCTCCATAATTTTGTAAATCTATATAACCGATAATAATTGTATCATAAATTTAAGCCTTTTAGAAGTAAAATAAGGAAAAATAAAAACTTTCTTAAAATAATCTACTATACTAACTATAATATTTCAAAAAAGATATTTTTTTTGAAAATAATGTATAATTATAGACTTGCATTAACAAAGAAAACCAATGCCGATTGCTCCTGCGTTAGCAAGGGAATGGCATTGGTTTTCTCTGTTTTTATAAAAATTATTGTCTCACAACGGTGAGATGATTAGAATGGATTATCTAAGTGCAAATATCATCTCATCCACTCGGGATCTTCTTTTAAATAAGCTTTTTGCTTATTGTTCTCACAGTATTGTGTAAGCTCAAAAAGGCCTTTTTCATCCACTAATTTTTCAATAATCTCCTCTGGGATATGATTGGAAAATGGGCATGCTGTAACACATGTTCCACAGTCCGTACCAAATTTTAGCCATGTACTAAAACATTTATCGTCGCTAAAATAGCCCTCATCTTTGGAGAGGATAGCCCTTCCTGGACATACCTTTGCACAGCGCATACATATTTCGCAGAATTTGCTGAGCTTAGGTTTTAGTGGTTCGTCGGGTATTAGTGGAATATCGGTTAATACTGCGCCAAGCCTTAGTCGTGAACCATATTTTTCTGTTAGCATCAAGCCATTCGCACCTATTTCACCAATGCCTGCTTCTACTGCAAGTGGTACAAGCGGCATCAAATAATAGCCGTCCATATTATTTCTCGCCCTATAACCCAAACTTCTCAAATAATAGCAAAGCTGAAGCCCTCCTACCGCTGCATCCATATATCCCTGTGTAGCCGCTATTGCCGCAGGTAATCTTGGAGCACAAAAGAACATCTCCTCTATCATCTCATATGCAAAAACCACTGCATATGGGTAGTCTTCCATAACTTCTTTGCCATATTTTTCGGGCGGCCTGCCATGGTGTGAGTAATAGAGCTCGGGCGTCATTTTTACTATTCCAACAAGCTTTGCACCGTAATAACCCATAAGCCCTTTTATATGTTTTGTGAAATCTTCTGCACTGCCTTGAATTTTTTCTTCTGCTGGCTCTCCATCCGAAAACTGACGGATATCTGCAAGGAGCTTGAAATTGGCTTCGACAATATTAGTGTATTGCTTGTGAAAAAATCTTATCCCCTCTTCTCCATGCACCGGCCTTGTTCGAAAATAATCATCAAGTTCTTTTCGTTCGGGATACCTATCATAAAAATCTTTATTTCTTTCACTGCCATCTTTATATGACAGCCTTGCAAATACAATTTTACGCTCATCGGACTGCTTCAAATAACGCACCTCCCAGTTTTACTGTTTTGTATCTTTTATTTCACTGATGACAGACTTTACAAGCTCATCACTACATATGTATGGTATTGTAATATTAGTGCGAGCATCCTCATAGTCATTTGCTGTTGTTATAGCATTTTCATTTCTTGCCCATGCTCGTCTTGCTATTCCACACATAACATCATAGCTTACTGCCCTCTTTATTATTTTATCAGTTTCTTCACTGCCGTCAAGTAGTAAACCATATCCACAGCTTTGAGAGTTGCCAATTCCTACGCCTCCGCCATTATGCATCGAAACAAGAGTCATGCCCATTCCTGCATCTCCGCCAAACACAAGCGCTGACATATCCGCTGTGATATTACTACCATCTCTAATATTTGAAGTTTCTCTTGATGGTGCATCGGCACCCCCGGTATCCATATGATCCCTACCCATCATTATCGGCCCAACTTCTTTTTCTCTTACCATTTCATTGAGTTTTAGAGCTATTTTGCATCTGTATTTTGCGTCTTGGTATAATATCCTCGCTTGTGTGCCTATTACAAGCTGATTTTTCTTCGCATCCCTAATCCAGATATAATTATCATAATCTTGACCTGAGCGCTCTTTATCAATGCATTGCATGGCGGCAATATCTGTCTTTTCGAGATCTTCAGGATTTCCTGATAAGCAAACCCATCTAAATGGGCCATAACCTAAATCAAATAAATCAGGGCCTAAAAATTCCTCAACAAACGATTTGTATATAAATCCATCAAGTGGATTTTCACCATTTACGCATACATCTTTTATGCCTATTTGATACATTGTGGATGTGAGGCTATTCCCATAATCAAAAAAGTATGTTCCTCTATTTCGCAAAATTTCTATCAGCTCATACTGCTTGTATATACTCTTTTTCACAAGCTCTTCAAAACCTGATTTATCTTCTGCAAGCATCTTTGTGCGCTGACTAAATGTAAGACCCTGTGGACAATAACCTCCGTCAAATGCAACATGGCAGGAAGTTTGGTCAGTGAGTATATCAATCTTTTTTTCATTGTCCACTGCGTATTGCAATAGGTCTACAACATTTCCATGAAATGCAATTGAAATAGCTTTTTTCTCCTTTAGATGTTTTTCCGCCATCTCAAACGCCTCTTTTGGGGTATTCGCCCTTAGTGATATCCATCCAAGTTTTTGTCTTAAATCAATCTTGGACTCATCTACTTCAGCAATTATTCCCACTCCGTTGCACATTTCCACTGCCTTGCCTTGTGCGCCGCTCATTCCACCAAGTCCTGCCGAAACAAATAAGCTACCTGAAAGCATCTCTTCATTAGCTTTGTCCTTATTCATCATTCTCCCTGCGAGTAAAAGAGTAGAATAAGTGCCATGGACTATTCCCTGACTTCCTATATAAAACCAGCCTCCAGCAGTAAACTGGCCGTAGTTTGTTACCCCTAATGCAGCAGCTCTATTCCAGTTATCATTATCATTATAAGCTCCCACCATGAGTGCATTTGTAAGTATTATTCTTGGCGCTTCTTTATGTGAGGGGAATAGACCGAGTGGATGCCCAGAGCTTACTACTAAAGTTTGATCTTCTTCCATATTTTCAAGGTAATATTTTATAAGCATATATTGCATCCAGTTTTGGCATACCTGCCCTGTTTCTCCATAGGTTGTGAGCTCATAGGGATAAAGTGCAACATCAAAATCAAGGTTATTATCAATCATAACCTGTATCGCTTTACCCGCTAAGCATTTACCCTTGTAGCTATCTATTGGTCTGCCATAAATTCTGCCATTAGGCCTAAAGCGATATCCATAAATTTTGCCTTTTTCTTCTAATTCTCGATAAAACTCCACTATCATAGTTTCATGAAACTTCACTGGAATATATCTAAGTGCATTTTTTAACGCTAAAGTTACATCCTCGGGCGATAGATTGGAAATTCGTTTTGGCGCCCGTCTTATATCATCTCTAAATATTTCTATTTCGGGTAGTTTTCCATCTATAAGCAATGCTTTTTGAAATATAGTCTCTTGATTTGTCATAACTGCGATCCTACCTTTCTGTAAAAGGCACAAATATCTACAAATACAGTAATAATTGTGCGATATTTTTTAATTTACCCACATTTTCTTTTAACTAATATTAAATAAAAAAACTCTCTTACTCAAACTTTCCCCCTCCATATGGAGGGAGAAAGTTTGAAATGATTTTAATATATCCGTAGGTTAAATCAAATATTGATTTTACTACTCATTAAATGCTAAAGTGAAAACCCGAATACAATATAAGTTATTAGTGAGCAAATCGGGATTAATATTGCTGTACGAATTAAGAATATTACAAGTAGGTCTTTAAATTTTACAGGAATTGCAGAGTCAAGCATTACATTTGCACTTTCTGTAAAGAATATTATCTGTGATGTAGATAGAAGCACTGCAAAGAAACCACTCGAAGCCGCTACTGCTGTGCCTTTTAGAAGTGTACTCGGTAGTGATAATGCAAAAAATCCTGAAAGTATACCGGGTGCAATAAGCTCTACATCTTTAAGCCCAAATATGTTTAGTATCGGTACAAGTGGAATACCAAGCCACTCTACTAATGATGTGTAATTTGCTAATGCTAAGAAAATAACTGATAGAGAAATTACATATGTACATACTTTGCGTCCAAAACCAAATGCTGCAATAAGAGCTTTAGGCATAGAAGTTAGGGAAGCTTTTTCTGTTTTTAAAACCGCTGCGCTAACTGCATCGGGTAATGTATGTGATCCATACCCTTTTGTTTTGCGCTGTTCTTCAGTTTGTACTTCACCGTCTGAATATACATCTTTTTTCTTTGTGATTGGTGGAATTCTAACCATGATTGCCGCCATGATAAATGTAACCACAAATGCAGATAGAATTAGCTCTGAATAATATTCACCAGCATTTGCCATACCTGCTAAGAAAGCAAATGCGCCTAAACTACATATGCTAAAACATGTGGTAATTGCAACTGATTCTTTATCAGTATAAACTTTGTTTTTATATAAGTCACTTGTGAGCATTACGCCAAATGATGGTGCACAAACAAATGAAGACAATGCATCTATCGACGCTTTACCGGGCACTTTAAAGAGTTTTCTCATAATTGGCTCCATCAAAACGCCTAAAAACTCAAGAAGCCCAAACTCTACCAAGAAGACAACCAATGTACCTGCAATTGTTAGAGTATAAAATGAATCACGAGCTACATTTAAAGAGCTTAGCCCAACTGCTGGGTCAATAATGAAAGCGGGCCCCATATTAAGCACTACCATGATACTGAATATTGTTGCTGTTGCATATGTAAAATAAGAAAAAATCGAATCTTTTTCATGAGTTTTCTTTATCCATTGAGGTGCAGAGGGAAGTTTTGCCCAGATAGATGTGCCCAAGGTTGTAACACAGAAAAAAGTAATCATTGCTAAATTAAATGTGTTTGGTACTAATCCTTTAACATAGTTAATTAGCAGCACTAATGGAACACCTGACTTCTCACCAACTGTTATATTTATGAAAAAAATAAAAATACCGATCGCACTAAAAATTGCAAATTTAAAAACTGAACCCGTTCTTTTTGTTGTTTCCATCCTCAAAATCCTTTCATATACATAAAATCATACATCACTCATAGCTTCTCAATATATTTCACAGGGACTTAGCTCTTTTTGAGCATTTTCGCATCATCTCCTTTATAAATATAGTGCTAAGTATCCAAGGATCAATAACTTAAAGAAACTATCCGGCCGCTAAAATTATTGCTACTTAATTAATATAACTTCCTGTGTTAAATAAACATAGATAATTAGCTATTTTTAATTTCTAATTTTTTACTAAAAAGTTAAAAATCTATAGATATTTATTTGATATATACCCTGTATATATCTTAGATACATTTTAACATTCTATGAATTTTTGTTCAAGATGTGAATTTCACAAACATTATTTTCTTTTTTATCCAAGAATAACAAAACATAATATACTGTTAAATCAAGCATTTTTACAAGAAAAACCACCTGAATTTTCGTTTAAATGACGAAAATTCAGGTGGTTTGTTTAAATGCATCTGTAAAATTTGGTGATTTTATGTTTTGTATTGTAAATAAATTGCTTATCTGTAAATTATTTCATCTCTGCCTGGGCCGTTTGAAACCATGGTAATTGGTACTTCAAGTTCTTTTTCAATGAACTCGATATATTTTTTGCAGTTTTCGGGTAGGTCATTATAATTTTTTATGCCCCTAATCTCTGTATTCCAGCCCTTGAGTGTGTGATAAACAGGTTTTGCTTTATTTAGAATGTTTGTGGTTGGGAAATCTCTTATTACTTTGCCGTCCACTTCATATCCAACACAGATGTGAAGCTCGTCGAGGTAGCCGAGCACATCAATTACTGTTAGTGCTGCCTCTGTTGCTCCCTGTACCCTACAACCATATCTTGAAGCCACTGCATCAAACCATCCCATTCTGCGAGGTCTGCCAGTTGTGGCACCGTATTCTCCGCCATCACCGCCTCTTCTGCGCAGTTCGTCAGCCTCTTCTCCGAAAATTTCACTCACGAATGCACCTGCACCCACCGCACTTGAATAAGCTTTTACCACTGCGGTAATTTGCTTTATTTCATACGGAGGTATGCCTGCACCGATTGCTCCATATGAAGCAAGTGTGGAGGAGGAAGTAACCATTGGATATATACCGTGATCTGGGTCTTTGAGTGAGCCAAGCTGACCTTCAAGCAGTATCTTTTTACCTTCTTTTATAGCGTTATGAAGATATAATGAAACATCGCAAACATATGGTTTTATCATCTCTCTTTGCTCTATAAGTGTTGCAAAGAGGGCTTTGGGGTCGATAGGTGGCTTTTTATAAAGATGCTCAATCATAACATTTTTTAGAAGCACTACACGCTCTACTTTTTCCATTAGTGACTCTTCGTCAAATAATTCTGAAACTTGAAATCCGATTTTAGCGTATTTATCCGAGTAAAAAGGTGCTATCCCCGACTTTGTGGAGCCGAAAGATTTCCCTGCCAACCTTTCCTCTTCGTAGGCATCAAGCTCCATATGATATGGAAGCATTAACTGTGCTCTATCGGACACAAGAATATTAGGTTTTGGCACGCCTTTGTCAGTTAAGGATTTTATTTCATTTATGAGGTATGGAATATTTAATGCCACACCATTGCCTATGATACTTGTGGTATGATCATAAAACACTCCTGAGGGTAGCAGATGAAGTGCAAATTTGCCGTAATTATTAATTATTGTATGTCCTGCATTGCTACCGCCTTGATATCTGATTATGATATCTGATTCCTTTGCAAGCATATCGGTAATTTTACCCTTGCCCTCGTCACCCCAGTTGGCGCCGACTATCGCTCGAACCATTATTTTTTCCCCCTAAATTTAATTTTAAGCCATTAAATAGTATATATCATGTCGGCTATAAAATCAAATTTTTTATTTTGTGTTTTTTAGTTATACGTTTATTTCGGCTTTTACACCTAATAATTCTCTGTTTTCTGCAAGTATAGGATTAATAATCTCTGCAAGATATTCAGCCACTTGTTCAGGTGCACGTCCTACATATAGCTCAGGCTTCATCGTTTCCATGAGTGCGTCGTAGTCAAGTCCAAATGATTTATCAGCAGCAATGAGCTCTATTAAATTATTTTCAAGCCCTTTTTCCTTTACATTTCTGCCTGCTTCCATAGAAAGGGTGCGGATGTTTTCATGCAATTCCTGCCTGTCACCCCCTGCTTTTACTGCCGCCATCATGATGTTTTCCGTTGCCATAAAGGGAAGCTCAGCCATGAAGTGCTTTTCAATTACTTTTGGGTAAACCACAAGCCCATCAACTACATTTATATATAGATCCAATATACCGTCGACTGCTAAAAAGCCCTCTGGTATGCTTAGGCGTTTGTTTGCTGAGTCGTCAAGTGTGCGCTCAAACCACTGTGTTGAAGCCACTAACATCGGATTCATGACATCGGACATAACATAGTTTGCAAGCGATGCCATTCTCTCGCTTCTCATTGGATTGCGTTTATATGCCATTGCAGAGGAACCAATTTGATTTTTCTCAAAGGGCTCTTCAATCTCTTTTAGATGCTGTAATAGTCTTATATCGTTTGAAAATTTATGTGCACTCTGCGCTATACCAGCCAAAACAGAAAGTACCCTTGTGTCTATCTTTCTCGAGTATGTCTGTCCTGAAACGGGATAGCAGTCGCAAAAGCCCATTTTTTCTGCAATTATTTTATCAGCTTTACGGCATTTATCATGGTCGCCATCGAAAAGCTCTAAAAAGCTTGCCTGTGTGCCGGTTGTTCCCTTAGAGCCTAAGAGCTTCATATTTTCAATCACATGGTCAATATCCTCTAAATCAAGATAGAGCTCTTGTAGCCATAGAGTTGCCCTTTTGCCGACGGTCGTTGGCTGTGCAGGCTGAAAATGTGTAAAAGCAAGGGTTGGTAGGTCTTTGTATTCCTCAGCAAATTTTGCAAGGTTTGCCATTACATTTAATAGCTTTTTGCGTACGAGAGAGAGAGCTTCAGTCATTAAAATAATGTCCGTATTATCTCCTACATAGCAGGAAGTAGCTCCTAAGTGTATTATCCCCTTGGCATTCGGGCACTGCTCACCATATGCATATACATGGCTCATTACATCGTGGCGCACAAGTTTTTCCCTCTCCTTAGCCACTTCGTAATTAATATTGTCTACATTTGCTCTAAGCTCCGCTATTTGCTCATCCGTAATCGCTATTCCAAGCTCTTTTTCAGTTTCAGCAAGTGCAATCCAAAGCTTTCTCCATGTTATAAACTTTTTATCTGGGGAAAATATGTACTGCATTTCCTTGCTTGCATAACGCTCAGAAAGTGGACTTTGATATTTATCGTACATTATAAGATTTCTCCTTACGCTTCTATGCCTAAACGGCGGAATACTTCTTTATAAGCATCCTCTACATTGCCTAAATCCCTGCGGAAGCGGTCTTTATCCATCTTCTCGCCTGTTTCTTTATCCCATAGACGGCAAGTGTCGGGAGAGATTTCATCGGCAAGTATTACCGTGCCATCGCTTGTTTTACCAAATTCTATTTTAAAATCTATTAGTGTAAGGCCTAAAGTATTGAAATATTCGCCCATTACTTCGTTAACTACAAAGGCATATTTGCTGATTACATCAATTTCTTCCTGTGTAGCAAGATTTAGTGCAAGTGCATAGTAGTCGTTGATGAAAGGGTCACCGAGGTCGTCATTTTTATAGCTGAACTCAAGTGTTGGACGGGAGAACTTTATGCCTTCTTCCATTCCCATTTTTTTAGCAAAGCTACCTGCTGAATAGTTTCTGATTATTACTTCCAGTGGCACTATCTCAACTTTTTTAACAGCTGTTTCTCTGTCGTTTAGTTCTTCTACTAAATGGGTTGGTACTCCTCTTTTTTCGAGAAGCTTAAAAACATGGTTGGTCATTCTATTATTTATTGCGCCTTTACCAACTATTGTGCCTTTTTTCTCACCATTGAATGCTGTTGCGTCGTCTTTATAGGAGACAATAACTACATTGGGGTCATCGGTTGTAAATACCTTTTTTGCCTTACCTTCATACATCATATCTCTTTTTTCCATCTCTTACACATCCTTTAAATTATTTTTAGATATATTTATCATGAATTTATTATATAATGTATTACAGCATAAATTCGCAGAATTTTTGATGTAATCAGCCATACAGGACGTGGGTGTATCGGCCTGTCCTTGGCATAAAATATAATAAACACTTCGTGAGAAATAGTATTTGCCAGTCTTTGATGTGTTTATTATATCAGAAAAAAATAAATATTACTATATATAAAAGTACACATTGTGGAGAATTTAAAATACAAAAGATTGTCGCTTTTAATAGTTAAAGCATCAGAAAAGCATCACCCTTTTTCCAGTTTAGCACTTTAAAGCTATAATATTTTGCAAATTCAGCTGACTAAAATTGCAAAAAAGTTCTAAAGAAAACAAATTTTCTTTGTTCATTTTTGCTATTTATTCCCTGTAAAATCCAGAGGAATATTTTAGTGCAGTAAAGCGACATTTCGCTAATACATCACCATTTGAGCACGCTAAATTGCTAAATTTAATCTATTTTTTTATACATTTTTGTGTATTTTGCTTAAAAAATGCTAATATTATCATAAAATATCACATTGTTTTTTTACCTGTTTTTGATTGCATTTATTTCAAATATATGTTAATATATTAGTAACAAATAGATTTGCAAGCATTTTTATACTCTCATTTTTTGGATGCCGGCCCCATAAAATGAAGGATATCTTGCAAATAATTTGGAAATACTAAACTAAATTTGTAAGTGAGGTAATGTGTATGATTTTAATGAACCCCGTAGTAATAGCAGTTGTGCTACTTTGTGTGCTCTGTCTATTAAAAGTTGATGTTCTTATGTCCCTAATTATTTCCGCTTTAGTGGGCGGTATGGTTGCTGGTGGCAGCATAGTTGAGGTAATGGATACTTTAATTGGTGGTATGGGTGGCAATGCCAACACCGCACTGAGCTATGTACTTTTAGGTACTTACGCTTTTGCAATGGCACAAACCGGTTTAGCGGATATTTTGACTAAAACTATCTCCACTAAAATCGGCGGCAAAACCAAGGTACTATTATTTATTATTGCCGGTATTGCTTGTTTATCCCAGAACTTAATCCCAGTTCATATTGCATTCATTCCAATCTTAATCCCACCGCTACTTGGCATGATGAACAAAATGAAAATTGACAGAAGAGCTGTTGCTTGTTCTCTTGCATTCGGTCTAAAAGCGCCTTACATAGCGCTACCATTCGGATTTGGTCTTATTTTCCAGGAAATTATCGCTACAAATATGACAGATAGCGGTATGGCTATTGAAACTTCACAAGTTTGGACATATACATGGTTTGTCGGCGCTTCCATGCTTATTGGTCTGATAGTAGCTGTTTTTGTAACTTACAAAAACCCAAGAGAATACAAAGACTTAGAAGTAAAAGAACTTGATAAAGAAATCTCAACAACTTTCACAACTGCACATTATGCAACTATGGTTGCGGCTGTTGTTACAGTTATACTACAAGTTATGTATGGCAATCTGCCACTTGCAGCACTTGGTGGTCTAATTGTTATGATAGTTGGTGGAGCTATTAAGCTAAAAGAAATCGGCAAAATGTTTAATGGCGGCGTAGGCGTTATGGGTTACATTGCGTTTGTAATGCTTGTAGCTTCTGGCTTTAGCTCAGTTATTAAAGGCACGGGCGCAGTTGAAGAGCTTGTTGCAGCTACCGTTACTATGGTAGGCGGCAGCCAGCTAATCGCAGCAATCTTAATGGTTGTTTTAGGCCTATTCATCACAATGGGTATTGGTTCATCCTTTAGCACAATACCTCTAATCGCTACACTTTATGTACCACTCTGCTTAGAGCTTGGATTTAGTGTTGGTGCTACTGTAATTCTTATTGCAGCTGCCGGTGCTTTAGGCGATGCAGGTTCACCTGCTTCCGATACAACACTCGGCCCAACATCCGGTCTTAATGCCGATGGTCAGCATGATCATATCTGGGACACTTGCGTTCCTACATTCATGCACTACAATATTCCAATCGCTATCTTTGCGGTTATCGGTGCAATGATATTCTAATTTAATATATTTATGGGCTGTGGACCTTTTTTCACAGCCCATAAAATATAAATAAAAGTACACTACTTTAGTATAGTATTGTAGTATCGTAGTAAAGCGATGGAGAATATCACATATTTATCTGTTTATACTATATTGTATTCCCCCTGTATTATAATGAAAATAATAAGTGATAATTCCTATGTTTATATATTTAGAAATTGTAATAATAGGAATTCATACTTGTTAAAATATTAAAAATTAAAATATTAAAAAAGGTGGTAAAGTATTATGGAAAAAGTAATAATTAAAGGTTATGGGCTAACTCTCGACGATGTTGTAGCGGTTGCTCGTAAAAATGCTCCTGTGGAACTTGCTTCTGAAGCTACAGAGAAAATTTTAGCTTCGAGAAAAGTTGTTGACGATTTCGTGGATCAAGAAGCTGTTATCTACGGTATCACAACAGGTTTTGGTAAATTCAGCAATGTTACAATTTCTAAAGAAGACAGCAAACTGCTTCAGAAAAATCTAATCATAACCCATGCAGTAGGTGCTGGTAATCCTCTACCAATCGATGTATCAAGAGCAATGCTACTACTTAGAGTAAACAATATTGCTAAGGGTTATTCGGGCGCAAGACTTGAAACTGTTCAGACAATGGTTGACATGCTAAACAAAAATGTTGCACCAGTTGTACCTGAAAAAGGTTCACTCGGCGCAAGTGGTGACCTCGCTCCCCTTTCCCACATGGTTCTACCTATGATTGGTCTTGGCGAAGCTTATTTTGAAGGCGTTAGAATGAGCGGTGCTGAAGCTATGGCTAAGGCAGGCATTCCTGTTATTGAGCTTACTTCTAAAGAAGGACTTGCTCTAATTAATGGTACTCAGGTTATGACTTCCGTTGGTGCACTTGCACTCTACGATGCAATTAACTTAGCTAAAGCTGCTGACATCATCGGTGCGCTTAGTGTTGAAAGCCATTACGGTGTTACAGATGCATTTGACCATAGAATTAATGATGTTAGACCTCACCAAGGTCAAATTGACACAGCTAAGAATATGCTTTCCCTACTTGCTGATAGCAAAAATACCACAAGACAAGGTGATATCAGAGTACAGGATGCATACTCTCTAAGATGTATGCCACAGGTTCATGGTGCGAGCAAAGATGCTATCAATTATGTTAAAACTAAAATTGAAATAGAAATCAACGCTGTAACAGATAACCCAATCATCTTCCCAGAAACTCTTCAAGGTATTTCCGGTGGTAACTTCCACGGTCAGCCAATGGCTCTAAGCTTCGACTTCTTAAGCATAGCTGTTGCAGAACTTGCCAACATCTCTGAAAGAAGAATTGAAAGACTTGTAAACCCAGCTCTAAGTGAACTACCTGCTTTCTTAGTAGAAAAAGGTGGTCTAAACTCGGGCTTCATGATTGTTCAGTACTCTGCTGCTGCTTTAGTATCTGAAAACAAGGTACTTGCACATCCATCAAGTGTTGACAGCATTCCTTCTTCTGCTAACCAAGAAGACCATGTATCCATGGGTACAATCGGTGCGAGAAAAGCTATGAGTATAGTTGAAAACTCCCGCCGTGTACTTGCTACTGAGCTTCTCTGCGCTTGCCAAGGTATTGATTTAAGAGGCAATAAAGGTCTTGGTAAAGGTACAAAACCTGCTTATGAAGCAGTTAGAGAAAAAGTTTCAATGCTTACAGAGGACAGAGAGCTTTACTGCGATATCAATGCTTGTGAAGCACTTATTGCCGATGGCACAATAGTTAGACTTGCAGAAGCTGCTGCAGGCGAAGTTATTCTATAAAATTTCTTTCTTCTAAAATTTAAACTATATTTACTACGACTTTCCGATTTTTTGGAAAGTCGTAGTGTTTTTGAATATAATTTGTATTTATTTGGGTAAAATAGTTTACAAAAAATAGTGTTAGATTTATATTTTTTACAAATATTTCAATTTAAAATTCACCTTGATAAAGCGGTGAATTGGAGTTTTTTGACACTTTTTGCCCTCTTTATAAATAGTATACTCTCATTTAGTTCCATTTCATATAAATTACCCATTTGCAAGAGTTTTTTTGTGCAGTTTTAACATTGACTATTACGGTATATTATTATATCATTTTGTTGTAGAGAAACACCAAATAACAAGACAAGAAAGGATAATTAAAATGAACAATCTTGACATTAAAAACGCAATGGTTATCAAGCTTGATGACACATTACCTGAAATGCCCAAAATGGATCCTCAGTACCGCCGTGCTCCTGACAGAGGCTTTGTTCTCACACAGGCACAAACAGAAACAGCTCTAAGAAATGCTCTTAGATATATTCCTGAACAACACCATGCTACCCTTGCTCCTGAGTTCTTAGAAGAACTTAGAACAACAGGTAGAATTTATGGCTATCGTTTCCGCCCAGAAGGCAGACTATACGGTAAGCCAATTGATGAATACAAAGGTAACTGCACAGAAGGTAAAGCTTTCCAAGTTATGATTGATAATAACCTTGACTTCGAAATCTGTCTTTATCCTTATGAACTTGTTACTTATGGTGAAACAGGACAGGTTTGCCAGAACTGGATGCAGTACAGACTTATCAAGAAATATCTTGAAGTTATGACACAGGATCAAACTCTTGTTTTAGAGAGCGGACATCCACTTGGTCTATTTAAATCCAAACCAGAAGCTCCAAGAGTAATCATCACAAATGGTCTAATGATCGGTATGTATGATAATGTTAAGGACTTCACAGTAGCAGCTGCTATGGGTGTTACTAACTACGGTCAGATGACTGCTGGTGGTTGGATGTACATCGGCCCTCAGGGTATCGTTCATGGTACATTTAACACAGTTCTAAACGCTGGTCGTCAAAAACTTGGCATCCCCGATGATGGTGACCTATCCGGCGTACTATTCGTTACTTCCGGTCTTGGCGGCATGAGTGGTGCACAGCCTAAAGCTATCGAAATCGCTAACGGTGTTGGTATCGTAGCTGAAGTTGACTACTCCAGAATCGTAACAAGACACAGCCAAGGTTGGGTAACTAAAGTTACTGCTGATGCTGGCGAAGCTTTTGCATGGGCTCAAGAATCCATGGATAAGAAAGAAGCTATGTCCATCGCTTACCATGGTAACATCGTAGATCTTCTTGAGTACGCTGTTGAAAACAACATCGAAATCCCACTTCTTTCCGACCAGACTTCTTGTCATGCTGTTTACGAAGGTGGTTACTGCCCAGCTGACATGACTTTCGAAGAAAGAACTGCAATGCTTAAAGAAGATCCAACTAAATTTAACAAACTTGTTGATGAAACACTTATTCGTCACTACAATGCTGTTAAGGCTCTTACAGAAAAAGGCACATACTTCTTCGACTACGGTAATGCATTCATGAAATCCGTATTCGATGCAGGTGTTACTGAAATATCCAAAAACGGCTACGACGATAAAGATGGCTTTATCTGGCCTTCATATGTTGAAGATATCATGGGACCAATGCTATTCGACTACGGTTATGGCCCATTCCGTTGGGTTTGCCTAAGCGGTGACCCAGAAGATCTAAGAAAAACTGACCAAGCTGCTATGGATTGCATCGACCCAACAAGACGTGGACAAGACAGAGATAACTGGATCTGGATTAGAGACGCTGAAAAGAATAAACTTGTTGTTGGTACACAGGCAAGAATTCTTTACCAAGATGCTTACGGTAGACAGAAAATCGCTCTTAAGTTTAACGAAATGATCGCTAACGGCGAAATCGGCCCTGTAATGCTTGGTCGTGACCATCATGACGTTAGTGGTACTGATAGCCCATTCCGTGAAACATCAAACATCAAAGACGGCAGTAATGTAACAGTTGACATGGCTGTACAGTGCTATGCTGGTAATGCTGCAAGAGGTATGAGCCTTATCGCTCTACACAACGGCGGTGGTGTTGGTGTAAGCAAATCCGTAAATGGTGGTTTCGGTATGGTTCTTGACGGTTCTCAGAGAGCTGGCGACACTATTGCTTCCGCTATGCTTTGGGATGTTATGGGCGGTGTTGCAAGAAGAAACTGGGCAAGAAATGAAAATGCTATGTCCACTTCTATGGAATACAATGGTCTAAACCCAGCAACAGATCATATCACTATCCCTTATGTTGCTAACGACGAACTCGTTAAAAATGAAGTTGCTAAACTATTTAAATAAGATTTATTAATTCGAGGTCATGGGGAACTCTTAACGAGTTTCCCATGCCTTAATGGTATTTAAGAAGATATAAACAGATAGCTTTATAAGCTTAAAATGATGATAATTTCTATATTTATTATTTTTCGCCTACATAAAGGTGAAGAAAATATTAACGAAAGTTATTCTAATAGCCATAGATATTTCATTTATTTTAGCTTAAAATAAAATGAATTTAGGAGGAGATTTTACATGGGAAAACTAATTATTAAAAACGCAAATGAACTTGTTACTTGTAGTGGTTTTGCCGCAAAAAAGGGCAAGGAAGAAATGAACAACCTCCATATAATTGAGAATGGTGCAGTATATGTTGTTGATGGCATTATAGAAGCTGTTGGCACTACTGATGAAATACTTGCAAAATACAGCGAAGTAGATTGTGAAATAATTGACGCAACTGGCAAAGCTGTACTCCCTGGTTTTGTTGACAGCCACACCCACCTTGTATTTGGCGGTTATCGTGCAGACGAATTTAACTGGCGTCTACAAGGCGTTTCATATATGGAAATCATGCAAAGAGGCGGCGGTATCATAAACTCCGTTAGTGGAACTGCTAATGCTTCTAAAGAAGAGCTTATCGAAACTGCTCTTAAAAGACTTAAATCAATGGTTTCTTTCGGTGTAACTACTATCGAAGGAAAAAGTGGATATGGTCTTGATTTTGATACAGAAATTAAGCAGCTCGAAGCACTCAAAGAACTTGAAGCTTTACAGCCTGTTGAAATTGTAAGAACATTTTTAGGTGCTCACTCTGTGCCAAAAGAATACAAAGGCAAAGAAGATGAATTTATCGACTTTATGATTGAAAAGGTTATGCCAGTTGTAAAAGAAAAAGACCTTGCAGAATTTGTTGATATATTTGTTGAGCAAAATGTATTTACAGTTGAGCATGGCAGAAAGCTCCTTGGCAAAGCTAAGGAAATGGGTTTTAAAACAAAAATTCACGCAGATGAAATTGTACAACTTGGCGGAGCGGAGCTTGCAGCTGAAATTGGTTGTACTTCTGCCGACCATCTATTGCAGGCATCCGATGCAGGCATTGAGGCTATGGCTAAAAATAATGTTATCGCAACTGTTCTCCCTGTTACCGCATTTAATCTAAAAGAAGATTATGCAAGAGGTCGTGAGATTATAGATAAAGGTTGTGCCCTATCGATTGCTACCGACTTTAACCCTGGAAGTTGCTTCTGCGAAAACATTGCATTCGCATTTTTACTCTGTACTCTCTATATGAACATTTCAGTAGAAGAAGCAGTTACAGCGCTTACAATTAACGGTGCAGCGGCAGTTGGCAGAGAAAATATTATCGGAAGTATTGACATTGGCAAACAAGGTGATATAATAGTCCTTGAATTCCCCTCCTATAAGTATATTCCATATCATATTGGAGTAAGCTCTGTGGAGAAGGTAATTAAGAAAGGTAAGCTTATTTTTGATAGGTTTGCATAAGAAAAAGTGCCTAGAATTCAATGCAAAGCGATACGGAATATTGTCGCTTTCTTCCTTTGGGCCGGGTAGCAATGACTAATTGGTATTCGGAGGATTGAAAGGGTCGTTGAGTTTAAATAAATTTATTTGTTTGAAGGAGATGGAAAAAATGGCTAAAATCGTAGAATGCATCCCAAATTTTAGCGAAGGCAGAGACCAAAGCGTAATCGACGCACTTGTAAATGAGTGCAACAGCGTCCCAGGAGTTACACTGCTTGATTATTCAGCAGACGCAAGCCACAACCGCAGCGTGTTCACAATGGTAGGTTCCCCAGAAGGAGTTAGCGAAGTTGCTTTCAGACTTTGCAAACTTGCAGCAGAAAAAATCGACATGACAAAACATTCGGGTGAACATCCAAGAATGGGTGCTACCGATGTTATTCCTTTCGTTCCTGTAAAGGATGTTACTGTTGATGAGTGCGTGGAACTTTCAAAGAAGCTTGCTGAAAGAATTTGGAATGAACTAAAAATTCCAAGCTTCCTATATGAGGACAGCGCTTCCACTGCTAAGAGAAAAAATCTTGCAACTTGCCGTAAAGGTCAGTTTGAAGGTATGCCTGAAAAGCTTCTTGAAGAAGAATGGGCTCCTGACTTCGGTGAAAGAGCTATCCACCCAACAGCTGGTATCACAGCTATCGGTGCGAGAAAAACTCTTGTTGCATTTAATGTAAACCTAAACACTTCCGATATCGAAATTGCTAACAAAATCGCTAAAAGCATCCGTTCTTCGGGTGGCGGTTACAAATACTGCAAAGCTATCGGCGTAATGCTTGAAGATAGAAATATTGCTCAGGTTTCAATGAACATGGTTGACTTCGAAGGTACACCTCTATACAGAGTGTATGAAACAATCAAGTTTGAAGCACAAAGATGGGGCGTTTCCATCCTTGGTAGTGAAGTAATCGGTACAGTTCCTGCAAAAGCACTTTGCGATGCAGCTGAGTACTACTTCCAAATCGAAGGATTTGATTACAACGCTCAAGTATTTGAAAACAGACTTTTAGGCTAATTTTAAATTCATAAATATATAAATTTTTTTATTGAAAGGTGTTTATCATCATGGGTTTTAAATCTGATATCGAAATAGCACAAGAAAGCAAAATGCTTCCAATAGAAGAAGTTGCAGCTGGTTTAGGTCTTACAAGAGAAGAGCTCGAACTATACGGCAACTACAAAGCTAAAGTTGACATCCACAAGTTTGCTGACAAGCCTCTAAAAGGTAAGTTAGTACTTGTAACAGCTATCACACCTACACCAGCTGGTGAAGGTAAAACAACAACAGTTGTTGGTCTTGGTGACTCACTAAAGGCTGTTGGTAAAAATACAATCATCGCTCTTCGTGAGCCTTCCCTTGGCCCTGTATTCGGCGTTAAGGGTGGTGCAGCAGGTGGCGGTTACGCTCAGGTAGTTCCTATGGAAGATATCAACCTGCACTTCACAGGTGACTTCCACGCTATCGGTGCGGCTAACAACCTTCTTGCAGCTGTAATTGATAACCACATCTTCCACGGTAATGCACTTGCTATTGACTGCCGTAAAATCACATGGAAACGTTGCGTTGACATGAATGACCGTCAGATCAGACACATTGCTTGTGGTCTAAATGGTAAAACAAATGGTGTTCCTCGTGAAGATGGCTACGACATCGTTGTTGCTTCTGAAATCATGGCTGCACTTTGCCTATCCAACACACTTAGCGAGCTAAAAGAAAACCTTGCTAAAATGATCATCGGTTACACAAGGGATGATGCTCCTGTTACAGCTGGTCAGCTAAACGCTCATGGCGCTATGGCTGCTCTACTTAAAGATGCTATCAAACCAAACCTTGTTCAAACTCTTGAGCATACACCTGCATTCATCCACGGCGGTCCTTTTGCTAATATCGCTCATGGTTGTAATACAGTTATCGCTACAAAAACAGCTCTTAAAATCGCTGATTATGTAGTTACAGAAGCTGGCTTCGGTGCTGACCTTGGTGCTGAGAAATTCATCGACATCAAGTGCCGTAAATCCGGTCTTCGTCCTGACGCTGTTGTTATCGTTGCTACAGTTAAGGCTCTTAAAATGCATGGTGGCGTTCCAAAAACTGAGCTTGGCACAACAAACATGGATGCTCTTGCTGCAGGTATGGAAAACCTACTAAAACATATCGAAAATGTTACAGTACACTACGGCCTACCAGCAGTAGTTGCTATCAACCGCTTCCCAACAGATAGCGAAGAAGAACTAAAACTCATCGAAGACAAGTGCAGAGCTTTAGGCGTTAATGTTGCTCTATCCGAAGTTTGGGGCAAAGGTAGCGAAGGCGGTATCGAACTTGCTAACGAAGTTATCCGTCTTGTTGAAAGCGGCGAAGCTAAGAACTTCAAATTCGTTTACGAAGATGAAGCTCCAATCAAAGAAAAAATCGAAACTATCGTTAAAAACATCTACGGTGGTAGCGGTGTTGAGTTCTCCTCCCTTGCAAGCAAAGAAATTGAAAAGCTCGAAAAACTCGGCTTTGGCAATCTACCAGTTTGTATGGCTAAAACTCAGTACTCCTTCTCCGATGTTGCTACAAAATACGGCCGTCCTGAAGGCTTCAAAATTTCCATCAAAAATGTTAAGGTTTCCGCAGGTGCTGGCTTCATAGTTGCTCTAACAGGCGATATCATGACAATGCCAGGTCTACCTAAAGTTCCTTCTTCCGAGAAGATTGACATTGATGAAAACGGCAACATCTCTGGCTTATTCTAAGATATATTAACTGATATAAACCTCTATCCCCTCTTTAGCGAGAGGGGATTTGAGGATTTTAGAAAAAATTCATCGTCACCTTTACTAATATTGCCGAATTTTGGTGATAAATATAGGGTGTTTCACAAATAGAATGGAGATTTATTATGAAACTTGTAGAAATGAAAGTTAATGAATTTGTAAATGTTCTTGCTTCCGATGCTCCAGCTCCTGGCGGCGGCTCTGCTGCTGCTCTTTCAGGTGCACTTGGTATCAGCCTTACAAACATGGTTGCTGCTCTAACAATCGGTAAAGCTAAATACAAAGATAACGAAGCTTTAGCTACAGAAATTATGGAAAAAGCTACTGCACTAAAAAATGAGTTCATCGATGTTATCGACAGAGATACAGAAGCATTTAACGATGTAAGCGCTGTATTTGCTATGCCTAAAGAAACAGATGAAGAAAAAGCTGCAAGAAAAGCTGCTATGCAAGCTGCTCTTAAAGGTTGTACAAAAACTCCAATGGAAATGATGGAGCTTTCCCTTGCTGCATTAGAATTAACTTCAAGTGCTCTTGGTAAAACAAATACAAGTGCTGCAAGTGACCTCGGCGTTGCTGCTCTTAGCTTAAAAGCTGCTGTACAAGGTGCATGGCTCAACATCCTTATCAATGTTGGTGGAATTAACGATGCTGATTTCGTTGCTGACTACCGTAAAAAAGGTGAAGATATCTTAGCTAAGGCTCTACCTATGGCTGACCATATCTACGCTGAAATCCTAAAAACAATGTAATTTTACTTTTTACAATACACCAAGGCAGTTTTTACTGCTTTGGTGTTGGCATGTAAATAGTTTGTTAGTACCACTATTTTACAGTGGTACTAACAAATAAAAGCTTTTGCTTTGTTTTACAGCACAATAATATTAAGGGGAGATTTTTTTGATTAATTACCGTTTAATAAAAGCTTCGGACTCAAAAGTGAGCAGTTGGAGCGGTGGTAAAACCCGTGAAATCTGCATACATCCTGAGGGCAGTGTATATGCTGATAGAAATTTTGATTACAGGATATCTTCTGCTACTGTTGAAATAGATGAGAGTGATTTTACTCCACTAAACGGCTTTAATAGGTATATCATGCCACTTGACGGCTCTATGCATTTGATACATAAAGACCATCACGAGGCAAAACTTGCCCCCTTTGAGAAAGATTATTTCAGTGGCTCCTACACAACAAAATGCTATGGTAAATGCATGGATTTTAATCTAATGCTAAAAGAAGGCATCTCCGGGGATATCTTCCCTGTGGCTGCAAATACTACTATGCATATTTCTGATACCGCTACATCTGGATTTTTTATCCTATCCGATGATGCACAGGCGGAAATTGAGTGCGGTGGAGAAAAAGCTGAAATTAGTCTTTCAAAATACGACTATCTAATTGTTAATTCACCTTTAAAGATAACTATATCATATGCAAGTTTGAATACAGATGTAGTAGCTGTCGGTGTAAAAATATTTAGGTAGTATTTAACTTAATTTTAGAAAGGCTTTGTACAAGTGGAAAAACTATATTATTCATCCCCCGAAATCGCTGATGCTTTTGTAAAAGTTGGGGTAAAAAAGACTTCAAATCCGTTAATTAAACAACTTCTTTTCGGATTTATGGCGGGTATGTTCCTCGCATTAGTATGCCATTCAACCAATATCGCTGCACACACCATCGAATCATACGGATTAGCTAAAACTTTAGCAGGTGCTATATTCCCTGCCGGGCTTATTATAATTGTTCTTGCAGGTGGCGAACTTTTCACCGGTAACTGCTTAAATTTAATGTCAGTGCTTGAAAAGAAAATTTCACCTATATCCATGGTTACTAATCTTATCATGGTATATACAGGCAACTTTATCGGTAGTATATTAATGGCTTACATGATAGCTGAAACAGGTCAACTTTCCGCCGCAGGTGTTGGTGGTTATACGCTTAAGGTAGCTTATGGTAAAGCAACGCTCGACTTCATGCCAGCACTCATATTGGGTATACTATGTAATATACTTGTGTGTGTGGCTGTATGGATGGCAGCTTCTGCAGGTGATGTAGCAGGTAAAATTTGGGCTATGTTCTTCCCTATTTTAGTATTTGTTATATCGGGATATGAGCACTCAGTTGCAAACATGTACTACATTCCAGCAGGTATATTTGCTAAATCAAGCGATCCTGAATTCCTTGCTTCGATTGAAACGCTTTATGGCGTTACTGCCGATAAAATTGATTCAATTACTTGGGGAAATATGTTTATAAATAACCTCCTCCCCGTTACCATCGGAAATTTCATCGGTGGTGCGATATTTATAGGATTTTTCTACTGGCTAATTCATTTAAACGGTAAAAAACACTAATAAATTTTTAGCTGTAATTGAAGCTACATTTAATATTATTTCTTTTAAAGCTTTGATTATTTATTAAAACCTTGGTAAAGTAGGTGGATGTCATAAATTACAATGAAGCTATTGAGTTTATCCTAAGCACGGGCAGGTTTGGTTCTGTTTTAGGGCTTAAAACCATCACTACGCTTATGGATTACTTAGGCAATCCACAAAATTCGCTTAAGTTTATACATGTAGCAGGTACTAATGGCAAGGGATCTACCTCAGCGTATTTAAACTCGATATTATCTTCAGCAGGCTATAAAGTAGGACTTTTTACCTCGCCATCACTTTTTAGTTATAATGAGCGTGCTCAGATAAATTCTGAAAATATTTCGGATGACAATCTCACTGCTTATATTAATCTTATAGCAGAAAAATGCAAACAAATGGTGCAGGATGGACATGCTCATCCAACAGAGTTTGAAATTTTTACTGCTGTGGCACTCAGCTACTTTAAAGATATGGCCTGTGACATCGTAATACTCGAGGTAGGACTTGGTGGTAGCTATGACTCTACCAATGTGATACCTGCTCCAGCAGTGGCAGTTATAACTAAAATAGCCTTTGACCACACCGAGTATCTTGGTACTACAC
The DNA here is from genome assembly GCA_964371155.1 of uncultured Oscillospiraceae bacterium. Lineage (GTDB taxonomy): Bacteria > Bacillota > Clostridia > Oscillospirales > Ruminococcaceae > CAYJEQ01. The sequence continues at coordinate 46,726 of CAYJLI010000008.1, forward strand.
TTGACGAAATAACCACTAATAAGGCCGGCATAATCAAAAATGGCTGTGATGTGGTTTTATATAGTCAAGAAGATGAAGTATTAAATAGGGTTTCACTTCGCACTAAAGAAGTAGGTGCAAATCTTCATATATCTTCCTTTGAGGAATGTATTATTCATTCTTATTCCCTTAAAGGGCAATGCTTTAGCTACAAAGAATATAAAGATTTAACTATTTCACTGCTCGGTGAACACCAAATAAAAAATGCAATAACTGCAATAAATACTATCGAACTGCTTATTAAAAAACACAATTTTTCCATAAGTGATAAAAACATTTACGATGGATTAAAATCTGCTAAATGGCCAGCTCGTATGGAAATCGTTAATCACCAGCCAATTGTAATGATTGATGGTGCGCACAATCTAAACGGTGTAGAAGCTTTAAAAAAAGGCCTCACCACATTATTTAAAAATAAAAAAATAACATTTGTCGTAGGAATTCTAGCAGATAAAGAGTATCCCAAAATGATTGAAATTATTAGCCCTTTAGCTAAAAATTTCATTACGGTAACACCCGATAACCCCCGCGCACTCAGTGCGAAAGAATTAGCCGATTATATCAGCAATAATACTGATTTTAAAGCTAATGCGGCGGACTCGGTACCTAACGCTTTGGAGTATGCGATCAGCACAGCCGAAAAAGATGACGCTATATGCGCCTTCGGCTCGCTTTACTATCTGGCAGATGTAAGAGCTTATTTTAACCTCTTATAGAGCTTCCTATCAATTAGGAGAATTTTATGAAAAACCAAAAAATTGATACCAAACAACTAACCGCACTCGCTTTACTAATCGCAATGCAAATTGTACTTGAACGCCTATTTTCTATCAGAACACCAATTGTTACCATCGGATTTAGCTTTATTCCAATTGTGGTAGCTGCTATGGTTTACGGCCCTGTTCAGGGCGGTATAGTGGCCGCAGCTGGTGACTGGCTTGGCGCAGTACTATTCCCTATCGGAGCACCATTTTTAGGCTTTACCCTCACTGCATTTTTCAGAGGTGCCATTTATGGCATAGGTCTTCATGGCAAAGAGAGAAACATGACAAGAATCATCATGGTATGCTTTGCAGTAAATACAGTTGATTTACTGCTAAACACATTCTGGCTGTCAGAATTCTTTATTAAAGACAGTGGTTATCTCGCTCTACTTGCTACAAGACTTGTAAAACCTGCTGTGATGTTTGCGGTTCAGGTGTTTGTAATTAAAGTACTTGATAAGCAGTTAATTTCCAGATTTGTTGGTAGATTTGCAGTTTAATATTTGATGTTTTAATTAATCTTTTTAAGTGTATATACTTAGCAGTTTGCTAAGTATATACACTATTTTTTATTTATTCCTAAAATGCTCTTGACAAATTGTACTTAATTAATATATAATGTACTTGTTCAATAAGTACACATAAGTTTATATATCAGAAAGAAGGTAGTGTGTGGAAATTATTATTAGTAGCAATACAAGCAAGCCAATATATGAACAGATAACATCACAAATTAAAGCTATGATTATGAGTGGAGAGCTTCAAACAGGCGACCCAATCCCCTCTATGCGTTCTCTTGCTAAAACAATTCATGTGAGTGTTATTACTGTTCAAAAAGCCTATGAAGAGTTAACAAGGGACGGCTTTATCGAAACAACCGTCGGCAGAGGAAGCTTTGTTGCCGCACGAAATAAAGACTTTATTAAGGAAGAGCAGCAAAAGCAAGTTGAAAAACATTTGATGCTTGCAGCCGACATAGCTCGAATAAATGGTATTAAACTTGATAAAATTACCGAATTACTTAAAATCTTTTATGAGGAGGGCAACTAAATGGATTTTGCATTACAAATAAACAATCTCTGCAAATCTTATAAAAACACTAATTTCACCTTAGAAAATGTATCTTTTAGTGTTCCTAAAGGCTCGGTTGTGGGTTTTGTAGGAAAGAATGGTGCTGGGAAAAGCACTACTATCAACAGCATCTTAAATATTGTAAACAAAGATAGCGGTGATATTCTATTATTTGGGGAAGAAATGGCAAATGCCACTAAGCATATTCGTAATGATATAGGTGTTGTTTTTGATGGAGCTAACTTCTCCGGTGAATTAACAGTAAGTAAATTAGAAAAAGTTTTAGCAGATATTTATGAAAACTGGGATAGCATAATGTTTAACTCCTACCTTAAGCGTTTTAATATTCCAACTGATAGAAAAATTAAAACTTTTTCTCGTGGGATGACTATGAAATTATCAATCTCCGTCTCTTTATCACACAAAGCGAGGCTACTTATTTTAGATGAGGCAACGGCAGGGCTTGACCCTGTTGCAAGAGAAGAAATATTAGATGTATTTTTAGAGTTTGTTGAAGATGAAAATAACTCCATATTAATATCATCCCATATATCCTCAGACCTTGAAAAAATCTCTGATTATATAACGATTATAGACAATGGTAAAATCATTTTAACAGAAGAAAAAGATACTTTGATTTATAAATATGGTATTGCACGTATGAAGCAAAGTGATTTTGAGATGCTTGATAAATCTGAATACCTCGCTATAAGACAAAGAGGTCTGCAATATGAAGTTTTGATTGACGATAAAAAGAAATTTGCAAGAACATATCCAAATCTTTTGGTGGATAATGCAACGATAGATGAAATTTTACCACTATTAGCTAAGGAGGAAAAGTAGATGAAAGGTCTAATTCGCAATAATTTTTACAATGTTTTGGGTTCATTCAAGCTGATGCTAATATTGGGCATTGTGCTGTTGCTTGCTATTATTATTTTTGCAGTCTATTTCCCAACCAATGATAGTTTAATATCCGTATTAATAGGAGGCATATTAGGCGGAGCCGGAGGATTGACAATGTCAGCAATACAAAAAGACAGTGCCTCTAAGTGGAATAAATTTGAACTCACAATGCCAATTGATAGAAGAGATGTAATTAAAGCACGATATATCTCCTTTTTATTGTATATCATCATTGCTATCGTTCTATCCATTTTAAGTGTAACACTATTTCATATGATAAGTGGTTATATTAATTTGGAACGAGTTGGGTTTGGTTTTACATTTGGCATTGCTTTTGCACTCTCACTCCCCACATTTATGACACCTTTAATTCTAATCTTTGGCGAAGATAAAAATGAGGGTATAATGATGATTTCGGTTGTTTTAACTTTAGGATTATTCATTGGTAGTAGTGCTCTTCTAACGCCATTTCTAAGCGATTTCTCCAATGCTAATTTAATATTTAGATTGGGATATTTGATTTCCTCTACTGTATTATTTATAGTATCATATTTTCTTTCTCGCCATCTTTACATAAATAAAGAATTCTAATTGAGTTTTTATGATTATGCTTTTTCATATATATAATAATAGTACCCCTGCCAAGGCAGGGGTACTATTATTATATTATTTATTTTTCAGATGTCATAATTTCTTACTCAAATTTATCCATTTCGGATTTGTCTTTGTAGATAGCATCTTTTGACTTCTTTTTGCGTTTTATACGCTTTTTAGTAATGATGTAATAGAACGATGGTAGAAGCAGAAGTGTTAGTAATGTGGAAGCGACTAATCCCCCTATAATTACAAACGCCATACCCTGCATCAGTGCAGCAGAGTCGCCTATACCTATTGCCATTGGAACCATTGCAAGTACTGTTGTAAGGGTGGTCATAAGGATTGGGCGAAGCCTTAGTTTACCGGCTGTTGCAAGTGCGTCGGCAATCTCCATATTCTCTTCATTTCTAAACCTATTTGTTGTATCAATTAGGAGAATACCATTATTAACAACCGTACCTACAAGCATTAGGAAGCCCATCAGTGACGGCATACTTATCGAAGCGCCAAAGAGTAGTAAGCATCCAAAGGAGCCAATAAGTGCAAATGGAATACTAAACATTACTATAATAGAAAATCTTGGCGATTCAAACTGCATTGCCATAACTATAAATACAAGGAATGTAGCCACTAAAATAGCCTCTATAATTACAGCAAATTCTTCCATCATCTGTTCCATATCACTCGATTGATTGATTGCAACACCTTCTGGGAAGGTAAGTGTTGTAAGTGCTTCCATGTACATATCTGAATTTAAATTCATAGGAGCTCCAAGCATTGTTGCGCCTGTTACATTTACTGTGTATATGCCGTTATCTTTATCAATGCTCATTGGTGCATTCGAGTAAACTATATCCGCAACATCCAAAAGTGGAATTTGCATTCCTGCTGGATTTGTGATAGTTAGTGCATATAAATCGGATACTGTTTCATATGTGCCTTTTGGATATTCAACCACTACATTATAGTCCTTGCCATCGTTAGTTAGTGTAGTAGCTGTACTTCCCACAAGTGTGGAATACACTTCCTGCATAATCTGTGCAGGTAAAAGCCCTACCGCAGAGGCTTTTACAGGGTCTACTTCTATCTCTGCCTGTGGATTACCCTCTGTTAGTGGTGAAGTTGTTGATATTACATATTCGCTTGATGCAATAAATTCTTCAACCATTTCAACCGCATCTTCAAGCTTTTCATATTCGTCCGCTGTAACAGGAATTGATACAGTTCCTCCTGAGGAGCCGCCCATTGTTGGCATCATGGCGCTTGCACCTACATTGACTTCTATGTCATACCCTACTGCGCCCGCTGTTGCAAGTCTAAATTCCTCTGTAACTTCTTCGGTGGACTTAACCCTATCAGGCTTTAGGTATGCAGTTATGCCCGAACTGTTTGAGGTTGAATTCATATTGAGTGAGTAGCTTTCCACATCGGGATGCGCTGCAACCATTTCTTCAATTGGAATGGTTATTTCGTTTATGCTCTCAAGATTAGTACCAGGCCTTGTGCTTATCGAAATATCAACCGAAGCACTGTCGGTAGCTGGCATTAATTCCATGCCTATTAATGGAACCATTGCCACCGAGCCTATTAGTAGCACAACTGCTATAAATACAACTAAGAATTTACGCTTTAATGTTTTAGGTAAGAATTTTGCATATGCATTTTCTGTTGCATTTAGCCATTTGTTTACTATGCCGCCTGATTTTTCTTTTGGCTCAACTCTGTAAAATACAAGTGGTACTATTGTTACAGCTGAAATCAGTGATGCAAGTAGTGAAAGTACTATTGTAAAGCAGAGCTCTCCAAACATCTCGCCCGACATTCCCTCAGCCAATGCCATTGGTAAAAATACAACTACTGTGGTAAGGGTTGATGCTGTGATTGAGGTTGCCACAAGTGACGCACCTTCAATAGCTGCTGTTTTAAAGTCTTTGCCCTGTGCTCTCATTCTAAAGCAGCTCTCGATAACAACTATCGAGTTATCAACCATCATCCCGATACCGATTACAAGGCCTCCAAGTGATAGCATGTTAAAAGTAAAGCCCATAAAATTCATTGCAATAAGGGTAACAAGTACCGATACTGGAATGGAGGAGGCAACTATAAGTGATGCCTTGAAGTCTCTAAAGAATAAAAAGAGTACTATCATGGCAAAGATAAGTCCGCCTATCATTGTCCATACAACTGATTCAATAGCTGCAATAATGTCTTCACTTGAATCCATTATTACATCAAGCTTTATGCCTACATCCTCAGCATTAATCTCTTCCATTACCGCTATTACACCTGCGGAAACTTCAAGTGTTGCCGCACTTTGTCTTTTGGTAATAGATATATTTACATTTTCTTCGCCGTTTGTACGGCTCATTGAAGTTGGTTCGGAGGCTTTTTGATATATTTTAGCCACATCGGATAGATAAATCACATCGCCAGTTCTAAGCGAGATGGGTAAATCCATGAGGTCCTGTGCTGTTGTGTAGGAAGCGCCGCCCCTCATAGTTAAGTTGATATCGCCCTGTGAGATACTGCCCGCTGGCATTGAAAAGTCGGCTATTGATATCGACTGTGCCAAAGAGCTCATTGTTAGCCCATACTGGCTCATAAGCTCGGCATCGAGTTCAACAGATATGTACTGGCTTGCTCCGCCCGATACATCAACCTGTGCAACACCTTCAATTCTGTCTATCTTAGGTACAACATATTCCTCAACATAGCTAAGTGTATCAACATCACCCTCAGCAGTGGCGGAGAGCTGTATTGTAGCCATTTGGTCGGTGCTCATTTCAATGATAATCGGATCACTTGCATCTTCGGGTAATCCTGATGATATCATATCTATATTGGCACGCAAATCTTCCTTTGCTTCCGCCATATCAGCGCCATACTCAAGCTCAAGCATTACCATTGAGCTGTTTTCAGCGGATTGTGACATAATGTTTTTAACACCTGTTACCGTTTCGCTCGCATCTTCTATTCTGCGAGTTACAAGCGCTTCCACATCTTCCGGTGAGGCATTTGGATAGGGTGTTACTACAATCATCATCGGGAGGTTCATCTCGGGTATAAGCTCAAGTGGTGTTGAGATAATCGAGGTAAAACCAAAAACTAAAAGAGTAATTATGGATAAAACTATTGTGACCGGTCGTCTTAGGGCAAGTGTAATTAATGATTTCACTTAATTATACCTCCACAACTGACACATTAACCCCATCAACCAACTGCGAACTCCATGATGTGATTACTTGTGAATTTGTGTCAAGACCTGATATAACTTCTGTTATTTCATCATTGGAAATATTTGTTTCTATATATGTTTTCACAGCTTTTCCCTCAGATATTGTAAATACATAGGGTTCACCGCTGTCGTAGTAAATTGCTGAGGAAGGAATGGTTATAGCGCTTTCATTTGAAGCTGTTTTAGCAGTAACAGTTGCCTGTATGCCACTTAGCAAATCCAAATTGTCTCCACTAATCATAGCTTTAATTTTAAAGAGACCGCTTTGCTCGTCAATCATGTTTGCAACTTCGGTAATTACTGCTGTATAGTTTTCTTTTAGTATTTCAACATCTACTTCGTCACCTGCTTTAACTGCCACAGCTACTTCGGCAGGTACTGAGAATGTAACAGCCATATCGTTGCTACCGGATATTACAAATGCGGCTTGCGAGGAAGTAGCCATGCCGTGCACATCGACATTCACCTGCTCTATAACTCCACCTACTGGAGCCTTTACTGTGCAGTAGGATGCGCTTACAGCTGCCATATCATATGCTACTTTTGCCTGCTGCACCTGTGCGGATATAGCTTCTAATTGTTCTTCGATTAAATCACCCTCTACAAGCTCAATCTGTGCTTCAAGGGCATCTATTTGGAGTGCACCAAGCTCTAAGCCTTTGTAGAGGCTATCGAGTGTGGCGTTTCTGCCGTCTATTAATTGGTCTCTTTGGCCTTCGAGGGCATTGCGCTGAGCAATCATACCTTCATATGTTGCTTCTGCTATTAGCTTTTCATCTGGTGTAGAAGTTGGGTCTGCCATTACCCTATCATATTCTTGCTTTGCTTCCGTTACTTTCATTTTAGCGGCGTCAATCGCATCGTCCATATCATCTAATTGATCACTGAAAGTTTCATCATAGTCACCTTCCGTGGTTTCGGACCATTTTTGATTTACCTGAGCAGTGTCGAGCTGTGACTCGAGTGACATAATTTGTTGCTCAAACTGTGCACCAGTGGCATTTTTTAGCCCTATATTAGCTGAATCCAGTGCAGCTTGAGCCTGTGCAAGCTGGAGTTGTTGCATAGTAGCATCAATTGTAAATAGGACATCGCCTGCATTTACAGTATCACCCACTTCGAAATTTACTGATGTAACTTCGCCCTGTGCTTTAGGTATTACATAAATCATGTCATCCGACATTACACGCCCCGTGTAGTCGGCATTTCTTTCTATGTATTGTTCAGTTGGTGTTATAGCTGAAACTGCAAGTGCCTGTGGTTCGGTGGGCATTACCACTTCCCCCTCCGATGCTGCTGCCGTACACCCTGTTAAGGCAACCGATAGTGCTACTAAAAATAGATAGGATTTCTTAAACATTTTCTTTCCTCCGCTTGTAATGTAATTCTTTGTAAAAATAAAACTAAGGCTATTATATAATAATAACCTTAGTAAATGAATTAATAAAATTTGAACAACTATTGTTTATTTTGTATATTTATCGTACAATTTTGATTTTGGTTAAATCTATGTTAAAATTCACCTTTTTACCCACCTCTATATGGTCTTTAGTTGTGAATTTTATATGACTATTTCCCACTTTTAAGTATATGCTATGTCCGCACAAATCATTTATCACTTCTAAAACTTCACCTGTGCAGCTGCCATTATCATCTAAAAATACATCATTAGCGGTAAAATATACATAGCCATTAGAGGTAAACGGTGCATTTGTATATAGATTTAAATCCCCTATATATTCACCTTTTTCACCCTGTGTAATTGGAAGGATATTTTCATATCCCATGAGCTTTACTGTTTCAATGCATTTGGCATTATTATAAATCCCAGACTTCTCGCCCTGCTCTAAAATCCTGCCCCCTGCCATAACGGAAATAGAGTCCGAAAGCCTGTAAATCTCCCCAAAATTGTGCGACACTATAAAAACAAGCCCCTCATACTCACGCATTGCTCTTAGCATATCCCTTTCTATATCGGCTCTCAGTGCTGTGTCTAAGGCTGAGAAAGGCTCATCGAGGAGTATTACATCGGGTTTGCTTGCGAGTATCCTTGCAATTGCCACGCGCTGACGCTCCCCACCCGAGAGCTGATGGGGATATTTTGCTAAAAGCTTCTCGACCCGAGTTAGCCTTAATATTTCTCTTATATCGCTATTTTTAGCACAAATATCAATGTTTTTTCCCGCCGTCATATTTGGAAAAAGGCCATAACTTTGAAAAAGATATGCAATTTTCCGCTCCTGTGGTGGTAAATTCACACCTTTTTCACTGCTGTAAATTAGCTTATCTCCAAGGACTATTTCGCCTTCATCAGGGGTCTGCACGCCCGACAGGCATTTTAAAAACAAACTTTTACCACTTCCAGAAGCCCCTAAAACACCTGTTATCTTTGAGGTGGCAGTGGTATTTATTTCAAGGGAAAAATCCCCTAAATCTTTTTTAATATCAGCCTTTAGCTTCATTTAATAGCTCTCTTTCGTAAGTTCGTTTCCAATATTTCTTTTGCTGAGTATATTTACAAGCAGAATAAATAAAAATGAAATCCCCATCATAAATCCAACATATAAATATGCTTCATTAAAATTTCCTGCTTGAATTAATGAGTATATTCTTATAGATACTGTCTGAGTTTTTCCCGGTATATTTCCTGCCACCATAATGGTAGCACCAAACTCACCCATTGCACGAGCAAAGGAAAGTATACCTGCTGCGACTATCGCCCTGTTTGACATCGGCAAAATTATTTTAAAAAATATAGTTTTTTCACTGAGTCCGAGTGTCCTTGCTGAGAGTATTATATCTCTGTCTATCGCTGTAAAAGAAGTGAGTATATTTCTATAAGCAAGTGGCAGTGCCACAATAAACGCCGATATTACCGCCGCAGTGGGCGTAAATATCACCGAAATGTCAAATTCCGAGAGCAGGGCACCCAAAGGTGAATTTTTGCCAAATATAATCAGCAGAAAAAATCCTATTACGGTGGGTGGAAGCACCATGGGAAGTGTTATAACCGCATCGAATATGCCGTTAAACTTATTATTTTTAAATACGAAGTATGCGAGTAATGTGCCTACCAAAACAGAAAAAAACATGGCAATTACTGCTACATAAAACGAAAGAATAATCGGAGATAAATCCATCTTTTCCCCCTATTTAATAAAGCCGAACTCTATAAAAATATCTTCGGCAGTTTCTCCAAGTAAAAAGTCTTTAAACTCAGCACTCTCATACGAGCTATCAATCAAAACTATGGGATATGTTATTTCGCTGTGCAGAGAGCTGTCCGCATTATCGAGTATGGATACTTTTTCTGATGAAAGTGCATCTGTTAAATAAACAATGCCCATATCCGACTCCCCTGCCTCAACCCAACTGAGCACCTGCCTTACATCGGTGGCGAGGTTTAGGTTATCTTTGAGGCTATCATAATCCCCCGTGCTTATAAGCAGTTCTTTGGCATATTTGCCCGCTGGTACACTGTCGGGGTCGCCAATTGCCCAGTTTAGGGAATATGTTTCCGATAGATTTTCCAAGGTAATGCCGTCCATCACTTCGCTTGCTGAGGTAATGAGCACCAAGGAGTTTTCTACAAGATTATATATATCTTCTTCCGATACAAGCCCTTTTTCCATTAGCTGATTTGCATAATCCATGTCCGCAGGGATGAGGATGTCAATATCCGCTCCATTTATGGCTTGCCCCGTGAGCGTGCCACTTCCTGCAAATGTATAAATTATCTCGGTATCAGGATTTTCTTTTTCATAGGCATCTTTTATTTTTTGCAGTGCAGGCTGCATACTTGCCGCCGCTCCTATAAGCAAGGTGTTTTCCTGCTCAACGCTATTACAACCGCTAATTAATAAAGCTAATGCCATTAAAGCCGCTATGCCCTTCCGCATTCTGAGGCACTCCCTTTTAATATTTCAATTCCATGCTTTATATCCTCTATCACATAGAGTAAATTCTCCTGCACTGCCTTTGGACTCCCTGGGAGATTGACTATAAGAGTTTCTTTTCTAATGCCAGCAACTCCACGGGAAAGCATTGCACGCTTAGTAATTGATAGACTATTAATTCTCATTGCCTCTGGGATGCCCGGCACTTCACGCTCAATTATATCCTTTGTAGCTTCGGGGGTGATATCCCTTATAGAAAATCCTGTCCCACCCGTGGTGAGTATTAAATCAGCTTTATAATTATCGCATATTTCTATTAGCTTTTCTGAGATTAGCTTCCTCTCATCAGGTAGGAGTATATGCTCAATCACTTCATATCCATGCTCTTCGGCTATTTTGCAGATTAGCTTGCCCGAGGCATCCTCTCGCTCGCCTTTATAGCCTTTATCGCTTAGAGTTATTACAATTACATTCATTTTAATTCCCCATTTCGCTTATTATAAAACTATCAGCTCGTCCCCCACCTTGATTTTGCCCGGCTTTAAAACTTTCGCAAAAACGCCCTCCGTGGGCATAATGCATTCGCCCATCTTGTGAAAGATATTGCATCTTGTGTGGCATTCCTTGCCTATCTGTGTGAGCTCAAGCTCAACATCTCCCGAGATAAATTTTGTGCCTATTGGAAGTGTTTTAAAATCTATTCCCTCTACAACGAGGTTTTCTCCGAAAGCGCCATCAAACACATTTGCACCCTTTGCATTAAAGGCAAGCACTTTTTCGAATGAGAGCAAACTCACCTGCCTATGCCAGTTTCCAGCATGTGCATCCCCTTTTATTCCATGGTCTACAACAAATTCGGCCTCAAATACATTCTGCTTTTGTGTTCCCTTTTTTTCACTTGTACATACTGCAATTACTCTTCCCATTTTACTTATTCCTTTCTGATAAAGCATAATTTTTAGATAAAACTATCCACCTATTTCACTCATGAACATATTTTCAATATCGCACGCAAGCTCATCACCGAACTTGTGCTCTTCTTTTTTATTTAGCACTTCTCTTTCTATTAGTTCACCCATGCTGTCTTTAAAGAGATGTGGTTTTAAATCCACTTTGCCACTGTAATGCAGACAGGTTTTTAAAAAACCATCCGAGGTAATTCTAATTCTATTGCATTTATCGCAGAATTTATGGGTCATTGCACCTATAAATCCTATTTTGCCTTTAAAGTCTTTGGGGCGATAATATATTGCAGGGCCGTTGCCATATCGCTTTTTAAGCTCATAAAGCTCCCCAAATTCAGCAGAGAGGCAGTCGTGAAGTTCATCAAGTGTGTAGACTTCATTTTCTTTTCCCATTCCTATCGGCATCATTTCGATAAATTTAATGCAGATATCCTCTTCTTTTGCGAGTGCGGCAAGCTTTGCATATTCCGCTTCGTTAACGCCCTTAATGAGCACGCAATTTAGCTTAATATTCTTCATTTTAAGTGCTGTTGCAGATTTAAGAGCGGAGAGCACGCTATCCACTTCATCAAAGCCTGTGATATTTTTATAAAGCTCCCTGTCTACCGCATCAATACTGATATTAATGCCATCCACTCCGATTTCCGAAAACCTTAGAAGGTGTTTCTCTAAAAGATAGCCATTTGTGGTAATGGTAACCTGCTCTATTTCGGGAATTGCCTTAATATCGGCTATTATATCTACTATATCTTTTCTTATAAGTGGTTCCCCACCTGTAAGCTTGATATTTTTTATGCCAAGCTTCGCTAAGTTTTCCGCAATATTCACTATTTCTTCACGGCTCATTTTGTCCGTCTTAGAGCCTGTGTATCCCTGTGGCATACAGTAATTGCATCTATAATTGCATCTATCAGTTACCGAAATTCTTGCATAGTCTATGGTTCTGTTTATTCTATCACGCACTCACTCACCCCCTGTTTTTTAAAATTATATCGACGAGTTTTTCTGTATCGTCCAATCCCACTATCTCACCGCTAAAGGATATATCCTCCACATCGGTGACAAGGGCTATTACTGTACCTGCATCACATACGCAGCTTTTGCTATTTTCTTTTCTCACAACCTCTATTTTAGGGTAAGCGGAATACTTAAAACCCTCAAGCAAAATTATATCGAAGTCACTAAAATGCTCTATCAGCATTTTTTCATCGGTTTTATGCTTATTTATAATCATGTATTTATTTTCTGAAAAAATAGCTACTGCTTGCGCACCCGATTTAATATGCTTATCGGTGTCGCTCCCCTGTTTATCGGGCTGAAAGTCGTGCCCATCATGCTTTATAGTGGCTACTTTATAACCCTTTTCGCAGAGCTTTGGTATAAGCTTTGTTATAAGAGTGGTCTTGCCCGAATTTTTTATACCGCTAATCGCTAACAGATATGGTTTTTTAGTCTTCTCTTTTGTATTCACCACTTCTTCCACCACTTTTCTCCTTTAGCGATATATTGCCGATAACCATTTCTTTATCCGCCGCTTTACACATGTCATATATTGTGAGCAGTGCCACTGAAACACCGTTTAGCGCTTCCATTTCAACGCCAGTCTTACCCTCAACTTTCACAGTGCACTCTGCATATACTATTCCTGCTTCTTCGTCGGTTATAAAATCCACCGAGCAATTATTTATCATGAGGGGATGGCACATTGGTATCAGCGAAGATGTTTGCTTTACGCCCATAATTCCTGCAACTCTCGCCACTGCAAGTACATTTCCCTTTTTAGCCGTGCCATTTACTATGCTCCTCATAACTTCTGAATTTACCTTTATGCTCCCAGTTGCCACTGCTGTGCGCACTGTGATATTTTTCTCAGTAACATCCACCATAAATGCATTGCCATTTGTGTCAAAATGATTTAAATTAGCCACCATATTTATGATCATTCCTTTCTTTTAAAGGCACAAAACAACCTTTGAAATGGTCATAAATGCGCCATGTTTTCCGCTTGTAAGTCTTTATTGACAAGAAAAACGGCTTTTAAATATATAAAGTTAATTTCAAACTCAGATTGCAGAGATAGTCTGCAATCTGAACAGACTAAAGAGAAAAGATGAAAGAC
>CAYJLI010000009.1:0-53419 GCA_964371155.1 uncultured Oscillospiraceae bacterium
GGTCTTCTCTTAAAAGGTCGATTAATCTTTTGCTATCTTCTACTTCTATCGAAGTAGCTTTATTATTTAAGGTGAAATTTAGTTTCATTATGCGTCACCTCTTTCGTTAAGATAATTCATTATTACATCGGGGGTCATTGGAATTGTGCCGATATCGCTACTTAGTGCATCATTTACAGCCGCCATAACACATGCCGCAACCGGCACATGGCAGGCTTCTCCTATGGATTTTGCGTTGTATGGCCCTGCCGCTTCACCCATTTCTATAAGCTCAACCCTTACATTTGGCGCATCTGCGGAGTTAATTAGGTGATAGTCCTTTAAGCCTGCAAACATTCTACCGTCTTTTCTGTATTTTACATATTCGCTCAGTGCCGCACCACTGCCTTGTAGTACCGCTCCCTGTGTTTGTGCTATGCACATCTCTCTGTTGAGTGCTTTTCCAATGTCGTGCACTGCCACATAGTCAAGGATTTTGCTAAACCCTGTGTAGGTGTCCACCTCTACCAAGGCAAAATGCGCACCACATACGATGTCATTTCTTTCTGTTGAGTGATGATAATTTGCAAATATTTCGCCGTCACCAATTTTTTGCCCTTTATTTACAAGCTCGGTGAAACTGTAACCATTATCCCTGTTTGACTTTTGATATATGTATTTGCCCTCTGTTTCAACATCGTTTATATCCACATTTTCAAGCCTTGCAAAATGCTCTTTCATCTTTTCTTTAAGCGCCATTGCACATTCATATGTAGCCCTGCCTATTACCGCTACTGTCCTACTTGAATAGCATCCGATATCGTATGGTGTTACATCGGTGTCCGCTTCTTTAATTTTAATATCATCATATTCAAGCCCGAGTGCTTCGGCGGCAATCATTTTAAATACTGTGATTGTACCGCAACCGTGGTCGTGAAGGCTCGCATGGCAAATTACTGTGCCAGCTTCTGTGAGCCTCATATCAACCCTTGCAAATTCGTTATTTGGGTAGCGTCCACTCACATGTCCGCATGCGCCTATGCCGATACCTCTTTTGTATCTTCTATTCTCGGCATTAAATTTTTTAACTTCTTCTTTTCTCTCATACCAGCCAAATGCTTCACTGCCTTTGAGCAGTGTTTCTCTCGACATTAAATCGCCAACGCTAAGGCCTGTTTTTATATCAATTCCATGTGCCGGAATTAGATTTTTAAGCCTTAATTCGAGTGGGTCAATTCCAAGCTTCTTAGCCGCCGTATTTACATTGTGCTCTAAAATAATTGCCGCTTCAGGTGCCGCCCATCCTCTAAAACCACCGCTAACAGCCGTATTCGTGGTAATTGCCCTTGCGGTGCAGTTGATACTTTCGGATTTATAGAGCTTTGAAAATTTCGAGCCTATTGTATAGGCGTAGTCATCAGAGCTTCCAAGATATGCGCCCGAGTCAAGATTTATATCGGAATTCATATTTTTTATAAGCCCATCGGGTTTATAGCTGATTTTCATGTTTGACTCAAGGGAGGAACGGCACATTGTGGAGGTCATACATTCGCTGCGATTAAATACAAGCCTTACCGCTCTGCCAGTCCTTATAGCTGCCGCCGCCGCAATTGGCTCTAACATCCACTCCTGTTTTGCGCCAAAAGAACCACCCATTGTAGCTTTTACAACTCTTATTCTCTCAAAGCTAATATCAAATATTCTCCCTAAAAGCACCCTTATCCCAAATACCGATTGGTTTGGTGAGTATACTTCAAGCTCCTCTTGATATGGGTCGTATTTCGCTATACATGCATGGGGTTCCATGCACATATGGTTTATTCTTGATATTTTTACATCTGTTTCGATTTCTATTAAATCTTCGTCGGTGTTTGGTGTGCCACGGGTGATGGTATCTGAAGGAAATACTGGACCGTTTTCGTGTATCTTATCAATAATACCGCTCATTGTTTCATGGATATTAAGAGCATAGGGGTATTCTTCATACTCAATTTCTACAAGCTTAACAGCTTTTCTTGCAATTTCTTCTGTTTTTGCTATTACAGCACCTATTCTGTCCCCCTCAAAGCGGACATGCTCTGTGAAAACTTGCTCAGTATATATAAGCTTATCGCCAAACTGCTGGGTGTATCTGCTAAAATTATTATAGTCGGTATTAAAGCAGTGTATAATGTCCACTACGCCCTCTACCGCCATCGCTTTTTCGGTGTTTATGCTTTTAACCCTACCGTGGGGGATGTCGCTAAATATTACCGCAACATGTAGCATATTTTGCACTTCCATATCGCCTGCATATATTGTTCTACCAGCCGCTTTTGCACGAGCGTCATGTATAGGATAATTTTTACCTATGTGTTTCATCTCTAAATTTCCTTTCAAATCATATCAAATATGGAATGCAGATAATGTTTTGCACCATCTACATTCCATAATCAAAACTATTCTTTATTTAGTTTACACCGATTGAGGTTCATCTAATTTTTCAATTGTCCATCCAGTCCATGCGCATATTAGCGAAACTATTGGATTTAGTATTGCAAGGAACATAAATGGAGCGTATGCGCCAACTGTTACGCCAAGGGTACCAAGTAGGAATGCAGCATCCGTACTCCATGGGCAGAAAGGTGCACACAGTGTACCAACATCTTCAAGTATACGGGATAGGTTTTTAGGATGTAGTTTTCTTTCTGCGTAGATGTCTTTAAACATTCTACCTGGAAGTATAAGTGCTACGTACTGAACACCTGTTGCAAAGTTTGAGAATAATGTAGTGAAGATTGTTGCTGTAAGTAGACCTTTATCGCTTTTAACTCTTGTAAGTATTTTTCTGATAATCGAGCTCACCATGCCGGTTTTTTCAACTATACCTGCAAAGCAGAGTGCAATTAAAATAAGTGCGATTGTGCCCATCATGCTCATGATACCGCCACGGTTAACAAGGCTATTAACCACATCAATGCCTGTATCCATTGAAACACCATTAAAAGAAGCGGACATCAATATGCTAATACCATTTCCTTGGAAAATAGCACCGAAAATGCATCCAAGCACCGCTACTCCGAGTAGACCTGGGATTGCAGGCACTTTAAGCATGAGCATTAAAAGTACGCATAGTGGTGGGATTAATAGCATTGGAGATATATTAAAGTACTCACTTAAAGTTCCAGCATATAGCTCAACTGTGCTTGCATCAATTGCTTTATCGCCCATGCCCATACCTAAAACTGTGTAGCCGATAAGTGCTAACACAAAGCTTGGACCTGTGGTAAATACCATGTGTTTAATATGTGTGAATACATCTGTGCCCGCCATTGCTGGGGCTAAGTTTGTAGTATCGGATAGCGGGGACATTTTATCGCCAAAATATGCGCCGGAGATGATTGCACCTGCGGTCATGCCAGCACTTATGCCAAGCCCTGCGCCAATACCCATAAATGCAACGCCCATTGTACCTACTGTGGACCATGAGCTACCCGTCATAACTGATACCACTGCACAGATTAAACATGCAGACGCTAAAAAGAAAGTTGGGGATAGTATCTGTAAGCCGTAATAAATCATTGTGGGCACTATTCCTGCTATCATCCATGTACCTATTACCATACCAATTATCAGCATTACGATAATTGCAGGGGCACCTGCTTTGATATTATCAGCTATTGTTTCTTCGAGTTCACTCCATTTATAGCCTGAAGTTACTGCAATAATTGCGGCGAATGCTGCTGAAAAAAGAAGTGGCATATGCGGGGAAGTTCCAAAAATATTTATCCCTGCCAACAGCGAGATAAACACGAAAGCGAACACCGCAATAATTTTTGGCATGCCTATTTCTCTTGTTTCCGTCGTAGTTTTTACATCACTCATAAGAACACTCCATTCTGTCGATAAATCGACATTGTATTTATTGCATAAGCTGCTTTGATTTCTGCCACTTGGGTAACACCGCCACAAGCCTACATCCATATTCTACTATAAAAAAATAAATAAATTCTCAAAAAACACATTTGATATTTTTTGAGAATTTATTGTAATAGTTCACTAAATATTCACATTTTAATTTAGTTGATTTACCTATCTTAGCGGATGATATAGGTGCTATCAGTGGAATTTCTTAATTTTTTACCATAGTTTTAGTTGCTATTTCTAAATCATATAGGTATTTAAAATCAATTGGCGAGTATACATTTTTTAATAATTCTTTTGATTTTTCAATATAAAATTTGCACTCGTTAGAAATTAAATCGGCAAAAGCTTCTCTCAGTGAATTATCATTTTGCATCCCATATGCAATCTGTGCGAAAACTCGGTAAATTACGCCCTCCTCATAGGGGCTTCCAAGCTCTTTTGCATACCCCAGTGCATTTATCAGGCTCTCCTTAGCTTTTAAATACTCCTTTTTTTGCAGGAGTATCATGGAGTGATAGCAGCTGGCAAGTCCACGCCCCCACATTAGATTGGTCATGGTATATACTTCTATTGATTTTTCTATAAACTCTTCTGCCTCTTCTATATTGCCATTGTCAAACTCACAAATTCCAGCATAGGCGTAAAAGGTACATATTCCACCGGCGGAATATACTGAAGAAAAAATATCAATCGCTTTCATATAATGCTCTTTTGCCTTTTGATATTCATAAGCATGCCTATATGCCTCGCCCATCCATGCATAACCTGCCGCTAAACTGTATAGGCATTTGCCCTTTTCATCCGAGGTTTCGAAAGTTTTGATTGATTTGGCGGTATTTGTGATGCCGCTCTCCACCTTAGCCGACATTATATCGCACATTCCTTGAAGTCGCCACCAGACCGCTTCATCTTCGGCACCCAATGTTTTTGCAACTATAAGGGATTCTTCAATCACTTTTTGCATTTTATCTATTTGGTAGCAGTTAATGTATAAACAAATAAGCTGCCTGTTTGCCTTTATGAAATTTCTGCGCTCGGCAATACTTTCACATTTCATATTCAGTGCCTTTAGCTTTTCAATGTATGGCAGACCTTTATCATAATTGGACTTCCTTATGTGATATCTGCCCATCATATGATAAAATTTCGAAACAATCTCGATTACTTCTTCATTGTTTATTTGAGTATCTGCAAAATGTTTATCTATTTGTTTTTCTAAATCCACAAGCATTTTTTCCATTGAGCTTAAATCCGCTATGCAGGGATAGAATTTTAAATCAAACTCCGCTGCTCTTTCGGATGAATCGGATTTTTCAAGTATTGGGAAGTATTCATGTGCAATATTTAGGTAGAATGCAAGATTATCGACTGTATATCTTAAGTATTTTTCCGGATTACCTGCACGCTCAAAATGATATATAAGCTTTGAGTAGAGTGAAATTTTATCTTCGTTTTTCACTGCCGACTTTTCATACCACATACCGATTTTATTGTGCATTATCCGCCTTTTTGTATAGGACATCTCATCATATACATATCCCTGCATCTTTTGATGGATGAAATGCAGATATATGTCCCCATCCTTTATCTCTTCCCTTATCAGCGATAGCTCAATGAGCTCCTGTATTATATCTGCAAGCTCATACTCCTCTTTACCGCTTATTTCTGCAAGTGTGCCTATTTTTACCCCACCTATAAAAAATGAAATTAAGCTGAGTATTTTTTTGCACTCTTCATTAATATTTACAAGTCGTATTTGCAGTATATTTCTGAGCTTTGGAGAAATTTCCTCAAGTGAGCGGTTGTGCTTTATATTATAGGCAGCCTCTGTTAAGAAAAATGGTATGCCCTGAGTTTCATTGTAGAGGAGTCTGCTCGTTTTTTCATCCAACTTCAAATCTTTTATAAATTCCTTGGCAAACACTTTGGTTTCATCATAGGTAAATCTATGTAGTATTAGTTCTTCGAGTAGCTCGGGGAGCTCTTTTAAAGTTATAAGCTCGCTCAGTGAAGCTTTTGAGTTGTTTCTGAGTGTCATCATAAATAGAAGCGCTTCTGTATTATATGATAAGAGCATCCTACGTATTACCGATAAACTCGCCTCATCCGCCCATTGTAAATCGTCAATAAATATGAGAATGGGCTGTGTGTGGGAGGAGATTATCAGTGCATCTATAAAGGATGTGAGTATCGCCTCATACCTTCCCACCGACACCTCATCATTATCTAAAATATCAAGCCTATTCTGCTTTAAAAATGGGAATAGATTATATATTGATGTGGTGAGAACCTCACTGTTTGCAACCTTTTTTTCACTGATCAGCGAGAGGATTTGTCTGCTTATTTCCTGCCAGATATTAAGTGGATGATTTTGCTCAAATTGATAGCATTTTGCTTTTAGTACTATCGCCTTGCTACCGCTTAATTTTTCAATCGCTTTATTTGCAAGACTGGTTTTGCCAATGCCCTCTTCTCCGGTGATGACTACTCCTCTTTTGGCTTTTCCAAGCATTAGCTCGTCTATCTTCCTCTTTAAGAAGTCCATCTCAAAAACCCTTGCACAAAAAAAGCTGCTCTGTGCGGTTTCTGCCTCACCACGCTCATTTAAAAGTGAAACCACTGTTTTATTCCACTCTTTCTCAACATCGACAGCAAGCTCACGCATTACTTCGCTCGGTGTTTCAAATAGCTCATTTTTTAAAAGATTTTCAAGATTTCTATATATCGCCATCGCCTCGGAGTATTTTTGTTCATTCTTGCAGATGGTAATTAGTGTTCTATAAGCACCCTCGTTAAATTCATCTACTGCAATTAGCTTTTTACAAAGTATTTTGCATTCTGCAATTTTAAAGTTTTCAAAAGTTGCCTTTATTCTGTCGGTGAGCGTCTCTATATATGTATTTCTATAATAAATCCTTTTTGACTCTATCCAGTCATTATAAAGCTCATTATCTTTTAGGTAAAAGTCTTTTAAAAACTCCTCATAGTGCATATCTTCTAAGTTTATACTTATTTCCGAAACCTCGATATCCAATATGCAATCTATTTTGGGGTTAATAGAAATAAAGCATGGTTTTTCCTTTAGAATAAAATCCTTGCCCAAATGCTTTCTAATAATATATAGTGCATTTGTTAAATTAGCCTGTACTTTTTGAGGGTCAAGCTTATCGCCCCATATAATATCGGCAAGGGTACTCGTGGCAGTCTTTTTATGCACTAATAGATAGTATATAATAGCCTGCGCTTGTTTATAAGGCAGTGACACTGCTTCGCTATTAAATACAATTTCCGGTATGCCCATCAGTTTAGCTTTAAGCAGTGGTTGCATTATATCACTCCAATTTTAATCTGGTTTTGTAAAAATACTGCATTTGCATTGTATTTAAATTGTATAGTTAAGTTTTACAAATGTCAATATCTATCTTGTGCGGCATTTATGATGAAAGTGAGGATTTTCTTTTTTGTGGTGGTGGATATCACAAAAAAAGAAAAAAATTATCATATAATAGTTACTTTATTAAAAATAACAGCGTAAATGAATTGTCTAATTAAGCTGCAATTCATTCACGCTGTTTTATGTTATAAAATTAATCGCTATAAATTAAAGGGTTATCTCATGCCACCCTTAAGTGCCGTGCATTCACTCGAATTACGCATCCTGTCTTGTGTCTGCAATTTGGATTTCTCTTAAATTAACACCTTGTGGAAGTTCATAGGCAAACTTTATAGTTTTTGCAACATCCTCCACTGTGATAGCACCCACACCTGTTGCCTCTTTCCACTGATTATAGCCATTTTTAATATCTTCGCTTGTGGTATGGCTGAGCAGCTCTGTGGCAACTGCGCCTGGGCAGATACGCATAACTCTTACATTGTATGGTGAAAGTTCTCCTCTTGCAACTTCGGATAAACCAACCACACCGTATTTTGTGGCACAGTAAGCCGCATGATTTCCGAAAGGCTTAACACCTGCGATAGAAGATAGATTTATAATAGTTCCGCATTGTCTTTCTTTCATATCGTTCATTACAATTTGCATACCGTTCATAACACCCATAACATTGACATCAAGCATATCCTGCCACTCTTTAGGGTCTTGATTTTCAAGGTTGCCCAGTAGCATAATGCCTGCATTATTTATCATTAAATCAGTTTTTCCATAAACCTCTTCGGCTTTTCTCACCGCTTTTTCAAAAGCATTTTTGTCCGTTACATCCACTTTTTCGCAGATGGTATTACCCAGTCCAAGCTCTTCTAATTTTTCAAGCCTTCTTGCAAGAAGTAAAAGTGGGTAGCCTGCTTTATTAAATTCCAAAGCCAAAGCTTTCCCAAAACCCGAGCTTGCACCTGTGATTACAACTAATTTTTTCATTAATAATTCTCCTCTATTATTGACTTTTTTATTATTATAGTATAAAATACTGCAATAGCTGTTTTTATTATATAAGCGGATAGTAAATTAGTCAATAAGGCACATTTTTTTCGCTTAGGGAAGGAAAGGTAACTAATGGATATGGAAAAGATCATTGTAAATTCAGAAATTGAGATAACGCTTAAAATGATTGGTGGAAAATGCAAGCCATTAATTTTGTATATGCTCATAGAAGACGGCAGCAAAAGGTTTAAGGATTTGATGGGGTCTGTTACGCAAGTTTCGCAAAAGACACTGACCAATCAGCTAAGAGAGCTTGAGGCGGATGGACTAATCACCAGAAAAGCCTTTAGCGAAATCCCTCCACGAGTTGAGTATTCTGTAACGGACAAAGGCAGAACCCTCTTCCCCATACTCGAAATGATGTGTGAATGGGGTGAGAAGAATAAAGATGATAGATTTGAGATAACAAATCCTCAGTGTTTATAAGGCTATCACACCTAAAAAGTTATGTAATCGCATGTTTTTTGAGGTGTGATGGCTTTTCCTTTAGCTTCTCAGGCTTTTTTATCCTTAAAACCATTTATGCTACTACTTTAATCAAATTTTAATAAATATATGCTATAATACGAGTAAAACCTATTAAAGGAAGTTTGCTTATGAGAATTTTACTTGCAGAAGATGAGCGAGATATGAATAAAATCATCACAAAAAAATTAGTGTCCGAGGGTTATGCTGTTGATAGCTGTTTCGATGGCGAAATGGCGCTGGATTATATCGTCAGCACCGATTATGATGTAATTATACTTGATATTATGATGCCTAAGATGGATGGCTTTTCAGTGCTAAAAGCAATGCGTCTTAAATGCATTGAAACCCCCGTGATTTTTCTAACAGCGCGGGACGCCGTATCCGACAAGGTGAAGGGTCTTGATTTAGGCGCAAATGATTACCTTATTAAGCCTTTCTCTTTTGAGGAACTCATGGCTCGTATTCGTGTTATGACAAGGCAACAATCGGGCAAGTCCACAAATGTATTGACCGCCTCCGACTTAACACTCGATATTAGCTCACACATCGTAAAGCGTGGAGAAACTGTGATAAATCTATCGGCGAAAGAATACGCAATTTTAAAATATATGATGTACAATGTCGGCGTTGTGCTCTCAAGGGAAAAAATCGAAAACCATGTTTGGAATTTTGACTATGAGGGTGGCACAAATGTAGTGGATGTGTATATAAGGTATCTCAGAAAGAAAATCGATAGCGACTATGAAATAAAGCTCATACATACTGTTAGAGGTAGTGGTTATGTACTCAGGGAGGGCGTATGAAAAAATTTTCAGCAAAAATAAGGCTCACACTTTTCACCACATTTCTCATGATACTTATGGCAGGTGTTTTAATCGCTCTCATGTTCTCGCTGAGTGATGATATTGTTTTGGCAAACAGCATCGCTCAGTTAACCGAAGTGGTGGATGATAACTCCGATGAGCTTGAGTACGATGATGGCAGGCTTGATACTGGGGATGTGGACTTCTTTAAAAAAGGCGTCTACACACTACTTTACTCACAGGAGGGTGAGTATATTGCCGGTGATTTCCCAGAAGAAGGCATCTCTGAACAGCCATTTCGGGATAAAGAAACCACCGAGTTTACCTCAAATGGAACATTATATTATATCTACGACAGATTATCGCCGGTGGAGGACTCACGCTCCCTCGTGTGGATGCGTGGAGTTATTGCGATAGATGAGGTTGCAAGTGCTACAAACAGCATTTTACAAACAGCGCTCTTCTCTTTGCCATTTTTTGTGCTTTTAGGTGCACTTGGGTGTTATTTCATTGCTAAGTCCACATTCCGCCCAATAGACAAAATTATAAAAACCGCAGAAGAAATAAGCGAGAGCGAAAACCTCGCTTTACGCATTAACTTGCAAAGCGGTAGCCCCGAAATACAAAAACTTTCCGATACATTCGATAAAATGTTTGAACGATTAGAGGGCACATTTGAAGCGGAGAAGCAATTCACCTCCGATGTTTCCCATGAACTTAGAACACCGACCGCCGTTATTTTAGCACAGTGCGAGTATGCCATTGGCGAAAGCATCACCTTAGAAGATAAAGAGGATGCTCTTGAAACAGTGCAAAGGCAGGCTCTAAAAATGTCGAACCTTATCTCGGATTTATTAAATCTCATACGCATGGACAGGGGCTTAAACACATCTAAGCTTCAGCAGATAAATCTCAGCGACCTTGTGCGTGAAGTCTGCGAAGAGCAAAAGCTTATTGCTCCTACCGACTTAAAGATGACATATGATATTGCCCCCGATATTAATGGAGCATTCGACTCCGCACTGATTAGCCGACTGCTTGAAAATTTAATCAGCAATTCATTCCGTTACAGAAAAGAAAATGGCAGTACCCACATTATGCTTACAAGTACTGATACAGAAATTCTCCTATCGGTGAAGGACGACGGCATAGGCATAGCGGAAGAACATATCGAAAAGATTTGGCATAGATTTTATCAGGTGGACAGTTCACGAACTGCAAGCCAACATGGAAGCATGGGTTTAGGCCTATCCATGGTGGCGCAGATTGCAAAACTCCATCATGCAAAAGTAGAGGTGGAAAGCAGCCTCCATCAAGGCAGTTTGTTTACTGTGAAATTCCCAAAATAAATTTTCAGCGTTAATGTTATTTTAATTTTCCCACTGTATAGTTTAGTTATTGAAGCTAAGTTATACAGTGGGTTTTTGGTTACATACTAAATAAAGGAGGATTTCAAATGACAAATAATATAAAATTCATGCTACTTGGCATATTTTTAGCGGTGATTAGTATGGGAGGTTTTATTTTAGCCGATGAAGAAGAAATTTTCTTAATCTTCGCCATTGCCCTACTCATAGCGGCAATATGGGCATTTGCTAAAGGCTTTATGGAGAGCGCCGAAGAGCAGATAGCAGATAAATGCGAAGACGGCTCAACTAAATTAACACCCGCACTACCTGCAATAAGCGAACATCAAAAATAATTTAGAAAAATTCATGGCTTTAATGTTACTTTAATTTTAGGGATATAGAATTAGGTTATCAAAGAAAACAAAAACAATATACAGGGAGGTATTATTATGAAATCAAAAGATATGTTAAAAAAGGTGGGCACTATTTCTTGCTCCGTTCTTCTAACAGCGGCTCTTGCAGGCGGTATCCTATCTCTTGCAAACCCTACGCCCGCTGAAGCTAATCAAGTAAATTTAAATCAGGGAGATGCTGCTGCACAATCTTTATCAAATGCCAGTGAGAATTACATCGGCGAAGCTCGTGCAAAAGAAATAGCACTTACTCACGCAGGAATGAATGAAGCGGATGTTTCGCATATGCTTTGCAAGCTCGATTATGACGATGGCATAGCGGAATATGAAGTGGAATTTTGGGATGGCACAACCGAATATGACTATGAAATAAATGCACTCACAGGCGATATTATAGGCTATGATTACGACATGGAAAGCTATGACGCTAAACCTGCAACTTCGCAAACTGCCACTGCTTCCACTGATTACATCGGTGAAACTAAGGCTAAATCGGTAGCACTTACTCACGCAGGAATGAATGAAGCGGATGTTTCGCATATGCTTTGCAAGCTCGATTATGACGATGGCATAGCGGAATATGAAGTGGAATTTTGGGATGGCACAACCGAATATGACTATGAAATAAATGCACTCACAGGCGATATTATAGGCTATGATTACGACATGGAAAGCTATGACGCTAAACCTGCAACTTCGCAAACTGCCACTGCTTCCACTGATTACATCGGTGAAACTCGTGCAAAAGAAATAGCATTTGCTCATGCAGGCGTGACAGAAAGCGAAGCTACCCAAATTAAATGCGAATTCGACTTTGATGACGGCTATGCTGAATACGAGGTTGAGTGGGAAATCGGAAGGATGGAGTACGAATACACAATCAGTGCTGTGGACGGCACAATTTGGGAACATGATGCAGAGTATGACGACTAAATAAATATAAAAATATGCACTTAAATAGTGCATTCGAGGTAGATGTAATGTCTGCCTCGAATTTTTTTGCCTTGAGTGGCAATACCAGCAATCCGAAGGTGTTTTACGAAAGCTCTGTGGAGCTTATAGCTGCGTCAGGCTTATTGTAGATTTTTTTAGAGAAAACATTTTAAAAAACCGTAGAAAATCATTTATTATAGCCGTTTACAATTCAATTTATATATGATAAAATCATTATATATGAAAGTGGGGGATTTTTTATGAAAAAAGTGTTTTCTATTTTATTTATTACAGCACTAATGATTTTCACATTAACATCATGTAGCAGTGAAAGCAGCTCTTTACCCGAAGATAGCACACCAAGCGAAAGTCAGGCTCCAATGTACACCTCGGAAGTGCCACTCGATACTTTGATGGTGGGTACACAGGAGATGTCTGGCGACTTTATCAGCGGCTTTGGCAACAACGCCTATGATTTGTCGGCAAAAGTGCTTTTAGGCGGTTATATGGCTACATATGAAGTTGATCCCGAGGGTGAGATTGTCCTCAATTCAGTTGTTGTAAAAGACCTTCAAACTTCAACCGATGATGTCGGAAATAAGACATATGTATTTACACTGCACGATGATATATTTTGGAATAATGGTGATCCGATACAAGCCGATGATTATGTTGCTTCTATTCTATGGTATGCTTCACCGCAGTGGACAGCGGCAGGCGCTACTTCTGTTGGAAGTGATACGTTGCTTGGCTACTCTGCTTATAAAAATGGTGAAACCGATGTCTTTAGCGGTGTTTCGCTTATAAGTGACAGTGAATTTTCTCTAACAGTAGCAGCAGAAAACCTCCCCTACTTCTGGGAAGCTGTCCATGTTATGGCGGGGCCCATCCACTTTGATACATACCTTATGCATGCCGAAATAGCAAGTGATGAAAACGGTAGCTCGTTTGTATTTTCCGAGGGCGACCTTCTTTCAAACTGCACCAGAGTTGCCGAGAGTGAACGCTATGCGCCAACAGTAACCTGCGGCCCTTATAGCTTTGTTTAATTCGAAAACCAAACACTCACTTTGGAGCTAAATGAATATTTTAAAGGCGATATAAATGGCGATAAGCCGGAGTTTAAATATGTTGTTCAAAAATCTATTCCGATAGAAACCGATGTAGAATGGGTTATTAGTGGACAAGTTGATATTGTTGAAGGCGTTGTTGAGGGCGAAAAAATAGAGGCGGTTAAAGCTTCAAATTCCGCAATATCAAATTCTTACTTGCGCTCAGGCTATGGCTATCTTGCAATGATGTGTGACATGGGGCCCACTTCCGATGTCAATGTTCGTTGGGCACTTGCTTCACTAATTGATAGGAATGCTGTTGTTGAATATGTATTATCCGGATATGGAAATACTGTTGATGCCGAATATGGTATAGGGCAATGGATGTACAGCGATGCAGGGGCTGATTTGCAGGCGGCACTAAAACCTATTTCTTTTAATATTGATATTGCAAACGATTATCTTGATATGTCCGAGTGGGTTTATGAAGCGGATGGCACCACCCCGTTTGACAGGGCAAAAGTCATGGAGGACGGAAGCTATCTTCGCCACAACTCAGCAGGCGAAACCCTCACTATTAACCACTTAGGGCAGGATAATGTTTTAACCGATATAATCGAGATACAGTATGCGGCTAATGCACCACTTGCAGGAATTGAGTTCATTCTCGAAAAAGGCGAGTGGAATGCTGTTTTGAAAAACTATTATAATGCATATGAGCTAACTGATGAGCGCATATACGATACTTTTAACCTTGCAACCAATTTTTCATCAGTGTTTGACAGATACTACACATGGCATTCAGATTTTATTGGCACAAGCGTAAATAAACCCCAGCTCAGTGATAAGATTCTCGATGATCTTATAATTAAAATGCGCTCTACTGAACCCGGCGATAACGAGGGATACCTTGATGCTTGGGTCCAGTATCAGATTAGATTTAATGAGCTTATGCCACAAGTGCCATTATACTCCAATGAATATTACGACATGGCGCATATCTTTGTTGATAATTTTGATACAACTGCCTATGCAGGATATGAAAGCATAATCTGCCAGATAAGCAAGAGCGAAAAATAATATTTCGGATTTAATCAATATACATAGCTTTTTATTAGAATATTTTTATATACTTCTCCCCTCCTCGTGGTGGGAGAAGTATATAAACTATCTTAATTATATTTTTAGCATTATCATGGCAATTCATCCTAATACCCTAAATTTTCAGATATAATATTTTAGAGATAATCAAAACTAAATCTTTTATATTTTATTTGCTTTAATAATTGCGAATACCATGTGTTTTTCTATCTCCCCCCGTACGGGAGGAAAGATAGAAAATAAGAGTTTTGCTCATGGCTATAATATTTTAATATGGGGTGGTATCTTGTTTAGATATTTAATTAAAAGAATTTTAATCTTAATACCCATTGCTTTTTTGGTCTCGGTGATTATATTTGGAACGATTAAAATTATGCCCGGTGATCCTGTTGCACTTATGCTTCCCCCAGATTTAACGCCTGAGCAGTATGAGCTCTCATATCAGGCTATGCATGAAAAATTAGGGCTTGATAAGGATATTGCAACACAGTATTTTGCTTGGATTGGTGGAGTGTTAAGCGGTGATTTTGGCTACTCGAATATAGAAAATCGCCCTGTTTCACAAGTTATTGCCGAGCCTATGAAGAACACGCTTATACTCAATATAGGCGTTAATTTTCTGTACCTTTTTATAGCTATACCCGTTGGTGTTAAATGTGCAACTAAGCGTTTCTCGCTGTTTGATAACAGTTGGCAGATATTCTCGCTTATTACATATTCAACACCTTCTTTTTTTATAGGGATACTTTTAATATACATCTTTTCAGTCACACTTGGCGTCCTGCCGCTTGGTGGAATGCCCAACACCTCAACGCTTGAGGGTATGGAGCTTTTTGTAGCATGGGTGCGAGTGCTTATTCTGCCCACAATTACCCTCACAATTGTTAGCCTTGCAGGTGCGGTGCGCTATATTCGTAATGCAATGATTGACGCTATAAGTCAGGACTATATAAGAACTGCAAGGGCGAAGGGTCTTTCTGAGAAAGTTGTTATATACTGCCATGCACTTCGAAACGCTATGATACCTATATCCTATATAATTGTGGGCACGCTATTTTCTCTTTTTGCAGGGTCTGCGATTGTTGAGAGTATATTTGGATACAACGGAATTGGCAAGCTTATAATAGAGGGTGTTTTAAACCGAGATAATCAGCTTGTGGCAACCTTAAACCTCTTCTATGCGATGATATCATTAATTGCGGTGGTTATTGCCGATATTGTGTATGCGGCAGTCGACCCACGTATAAAATTTAAGTAACAGAGGGGCTAATATGGACAAATATGGCGAGAAGCACAAAGGTTCAAAATTCAGTCTCTTTCGGCAATCTTTAAAAAACAAAGAGAATGAAGAATTAACTGAGCATATGGATGCACCTTTTTTGACAATTGTTAAAAAACTTCTACGAAATAAGATTGCCATTATTGGTTTATTAGGTTTTGTCTTTGTTTTTACTTTGTCTTTTTTAGGTTCTGCGCTTATACCCATCAATGAAAACTACACCGAGCTTTCCCATGCAAATCTTCGCCCAGGGGTTAATTATCTAAATTACCCAAAAGAATTATCGTGGCAAAATATCACAAAGATTTCATCGGGAATCTCGTTTTCGGCGGCTATAACCGAATCGGGTGACTTTTACATATGGGGAACTGAGCCAAATAAAAGCCAAGAAAATGTATCGACCTATATATTCGATGTTCCAAGCGAAGTTTATGCTTCCGAGATAGTGGAGATTGCATGCGGAGGAAACCATATTTTCGTGGCTGACAAACAGGGGAATTTTTATAGCTGGGGATATAATGGCAATGGGCAGACCGATATACCAAAAGAAGTAACGGACAGCTTTTCTAAAGAGGGTGTTTCTATAATTAAGGCTTCTGCAATGTCGCAATACACCGCACTGCTATCCTCCGAGGGGGAAATTTTTATCTGGGGTAGCCTCACTGCGACTAACACCCTACTTGTTTCATACAAAGTAAACGGCCATATAGTGGATTTTGCGGCGGCTGATAATAATATTGCCTTGCTTCTTGATGACGGAACTGTTCAGGTTATAGGCGATAAGGGAACTGAGTTTGCCCTGCAAATTCCAAAAGAACTTGCAGATGGCAATGTCGACATTATCGACATCGAAGCGAGTAACAGAAATGTTTTAGCGCTTGATAGCATGGGGAATGTTTATAGCTGGGGAAGTGCACAGGACGGGCTTTCCGCTATTCCGACGGTGGATTTTAAAGTAACTTCCATTGCAGCTGGATATAGAAATCTATTCCTGCTCGGCGATGGAGAGGAAATAGTAGCCTTTGGTAATAATGATTTAAATCAGCTTAATTTGCCAACTGCTACCGACTTAAATACAATTTACGCCGACTATTTTCAGTTTTACGCTATCGACTCGACAGGCGATATTCATGCATTTGGGAATGATGGATATCTTTTTGGCACCGACCAATACGGCCGTGATATTTTCACAAGAATAGTACACGGTGGCAGAATATCGCTTACTGTGGGTGCAATTGCTGTTTTAATTTCTACTACAATTGCTCTGTTTGTCGGGGTTATCTCTGGATATTTCGGTGGCTTCATTGACCAACTTCTAATGAGAATAACCGATGTTTTCTCTGCCATCCCATTTTTCCCGATAGCAATAACTCTTTCCTATGCAGTAGGTGCATTTATCAGTGAAGAGCAGAGAATTTATATGATAATGGTGATACTCGGTCTTCTTGGCTGGATGAGCCTCGCAAGGCTTATACGGGCGCAAATTCTTCTTGAAAGGGAAAAGGATTTCGTACTTGCGGCAAAAGCACTTGGGCTTCGAAATAGAAGTGTGATGTGGCGGCATATTCTCCCAGGCATTTTAAACATTGTAATTGTAAATGTTACACTCGGGTATGCTTCCTCGCTTTTATCGGAGGCGGCGCTCTCATTCATTGGATTTGGGGTATCCGAGCCCACTCCCACATGGGGCAATATGCTAAACAGCGCACAGGAGATAGCGGTAATCCAGTTTTATTGGTGGCGTTGGCTTATTCCTGCATTATTTGTTGTCTTTGCGGCACTATCGGTAAATCTGATAGGCGATGCACTCAGAGAAGCGACTGACCCTCGCTCGGAAGCCTAAATGGAGGTTTTATGAATATACTTGAGATAAAAAATCTGCATACATATTTTGAGATGAAAAGCGGAACAGTAAAGGCTGTAAACGGTGTTTCACTCTCTATTGAAGAGGGTAAAACTCTTGCGGTTATAGGCGAGTCCGGCTCGGGAAAAAGCCAGACGGCGCTGAGTGTATTAAAGCTTTTTGAAAAAAATCAGAAGATGGTGAGCGGAGAAATAATATTTGATGGACGGGATATTAGCAGTATTAGCGATAAAGAAATTCGTGCGATAAGAGGAAATGAAATATCTATGATATTTCAAGAGCCGATGACGAGCTTAAACCCTGTTTACACCGTTAAAAAGCAGATAGCAGAAAGCCTTATAACCCACCGTGGTTTTACAAAAAATAATGCAGAGCTTGAAGTAATAAAGCTTTTAGAATCTGTTAAAATACCAAACCCGAATGAAACAGCCAATAGATATCCCCATCAGCTCTCGGGCGGGATGAGGCAGAGGGTGATGATAGCGATAGCACTTGCCTGCAATCCGAAACTCCTCATTGCCGACGAGCCGACTACCGCACTGGATGTTACTATTCAGGCTCAGATATTATCACTCTTTTCCGAGCTTTCAAAGGCACGCAAAACCGCTATAATGTTTATCACCCACGACCTTGGTATTGTAAGGCAGATTGCCGATGAAGTTGCGGTTTTATACTGCGGTCAGCTTGTGGAGCAAGCTTCTGCCGATACAATTTTTAGTGATGGTAATTTTTCGCATCCATATACAAAAGCACTGCTTGCAAGCATACCGAGGCTAAGCGGAAATAAAGATGGAAGGCTTTCGGCTATCAAAGGCTCTGTTCCCCATCCTTTAAAGCTACCCGTTGGGTGTAAATTTGCCCCAAGATGCTTTTTTGCGGACAATCGCTGCAACTGCGAAGAGCCACCCATTGCCGAGGTGTCGGCAAATCATCGAATTAGATGCTTTTATCCCGATATAAAGAGGTGTGATGATGTCAGGTAAAAAGGTTTTAATAGAAGTTAAAAGTCTTTCAAAGCATTTTCACATTAATAAAAGCTTTGATTTTTTAGGTGCGAAAAAGCATCTGCGTGCAGTGGATAATGTCACCATTGATATTTATGAGAATGAAACACTTGGGCTTGTTGGCGAATCGGGTTGCGGTAAATCGACATTCGGACGAACAATACTGAATTTATATGAAAAAACCTCTGGAGAAGTGCTTTATAACGGCATTTCGCTATCCTCTCTTAAGTCGGAAGAGATGCGTGGGCTTCGCAAAGAGCTTCAAATAGTCTTTCAAGACCCATATTCTTCGCTAAATCCAAAGCTAACTGTTGGGCAAATGATAGCGGAGGGGGTAATCGCACATGGCATATATAAAAAATGGAATAAAGAACTTGAGGAATATATTACTGAGGTTATGGAGAGCTGTGGCTTACAGCCCTATATGCTCCACAGATACCCACATCAGTTCTCAGGTGGGCAACGCCAACGAATCTGCATAGCTCGCTCACTTGCATTAAAGCCTCGGTTTGTAGTGTGTGATGAATGTGTTTCCACACTCGATGTATCAATTCAGTCGCAGATAATTAATTTACTACTCGACCTCAAGGAGAAAAACAATTTAACCTACCTATTCATATCGCATGATTTAAGTGTAGTGAGGTTTATATCCGATAGAATAGCCGTTATGTATCTTGGGGAGATAGCCGAGCTTGCCGTGACCGACAATCTATTTTCAAACCCACTCCACCCATATACAAGGGCACTTCTCGACGCAATACCCGATATAGATGTAAAAAAAGAGATTAGTGCGCCTATTTCAGGGGACGTGCAAAATCCGTCGGATAATTTTAATGGATGTAAGTTCCACCCTCGATGCAATTATGCAACAGAAATTTGCAAAAACACCGCACCCGTATTGAGTGAAATAGAGAGTGGGCATTTTGTAGCTTGCCACAATCCACTTTCAAATTGAGAGCTGAGGAAATGAGGTTTAAGTCTTGTTTAAAAAATTAAAGCCGAATTTGTTTAAAGAAAAAAAGAAAGACGAGCTTGATAAACATTATGACTCCTTAGAGCTTGAAAAGGGAGATTTCACAGCCTTAGTAATAGCCGCTTTTATAACATTTATGCCGATAGCTCTTTTAATAGCAGGTGCATTTTTTTTAGTGGCGAAACTATTTGGTTTATAATAAAAGATATTGAGGATTATACTTATGAAATTTAAGGATTTACCATATGAAAGACCCGATTATAATAAGCTTCATGAATTTATGGATAAAGCGATTGAGGATTTTAAGGCGGCGAGCTGTGCAGAGGAGCAATTCGAAGCTTTTGACAGAGTAGAGAAAATGTATGACGATTTAGGTACTGACTCTGCCCTTGCCAGAATTAGATATTTTTTAAACACCTCGGATGATTATTATCGTGAGGAATATAAATATATATCATCTCAATCGGCGGCACTAAATAAAAAATATGATATGATTTCAGAGCTTATTTTAAACAGCGAGTATTTAGAAGAGCTAAAAGATAAAATAGGCGAGGTTACTGTAAAAAATCTTTTACTATTGAGAAATAACATCAGCGATGAAACTCTTGAGGACATAGTAGAAGAAAATGGTCTTGTTTTGGAGTATAACACCATCATTTCCCGCCTAACAGTTAATTTTGATGGCAAAGAACTCCCACTATCAATGCTTGCGCCCTATAAGGAGAGTATCGATAGAGAGGTGCGCAAAGCGGCTTTTAAGGCTGAAAGTGAGTGCTATAAATCAGTGAAAGAAAAGCTTGACGATATTTTTGATAAGCTTGTAAAAAATAGAACACGGCAGGCAAAAAAGCTAAGTTTTAACAGCTTTGTTGAGCTGGGTTACAGAAGAATGCGACGCAATTGCTATACAAACGATGATGTGGCGATTTTTAGAGCGCAAGTTTTGGAGAGTATTGTGCCGATAACAACTAAAATAATAGAAAGGCGCAAAAAGAGAATATCCATCGATGACTTTTTCTTCTATGATCAAACACTTCCTTTTAAAGACGGTGCAGCAAAAATTCAAATTAAGAGCGAAGAAATGCTTGGAGCTGTAAAAGCGATGTTTGAGGAAATGTCGGAACAGACGAGTGATTTTATAAATATGATGATTGATAATGAGCTGTTTGACCTGTATCCGAAAAAAGGCAAATCACCGGGAGGGTTTTGTTCATTTTTCCCAAAATACCAATACCCATTTATCTTTGTAAACTTAAATGGCACAGCAACCGATGTCTATCTGCTCACACATGAATTCGGTCATGCGCTTGCAAAATTTATCTCTACTCAAAAAGAGCAAACACAATACGCTTCCCAATCAATGGAGATTTCGGAAATCCACTCAATGGCTATGGAATATCTTGCGACTCCTTGGTATGAGCTATTTTTCAAAGAAGAAGCGGCTAAATACAGCATCTCACACGCCGAAGATGCACTTCTTCTCATAGCATATTCCGCTCAAGTGGATGAATTCCAAGAGCAGATATATACTAATCCCGACATGACACCGAAAGAGAGGGACGAGCTGTGGCTAAGGCTTGAGAAAATTTATCGTCCACATGTTAATTATGATGATTTTCCCTTTTTTAGTGAGGGTGCCGCTTGGCAACGGCAGGTACACATTTATAAATCCCCCTTTTATTATATTGAATACGGCATTGCAGAAATTATCGCACTTCAGATTTTTGCTATGTTTACTAAAAATAGATACAGTGCTTTTAACCGCTATTTTGAGCTTATCCAGTATGGAAGCGAAAAAACATTTGTTGATTTAATAGAAGCGACAGGCCTAAAATCCCCCCTAAAACCTGATACAGTTAAGGAAACCGCAAATGAGATTTTAGAATGGATTATATCACTCGAAAAGTAAATTAATTCTTTTATTAATCTTATTTTTGTGTTAAAATATAACTGAAGGGTGAGAAAAGAGATGATGGTATGAAAAGAATACTCGAAAAAATAATTGAGAATGAATTGCTTTTCGTAAAACTTGCCTCCAGTCAGTTTAGTGGGGGGGAAGAGCTTAAGCGAGAAGATGTTAAAGCTACACTATCAAAGCGTAACATAGAAATTCGAAATATTATTAATGAAACCAATAATTTAATCGATCAAGTTATAACCCCTTTAATTAAAAACCCTTGTGACATGAATGAACAAAATGCACTCGAGCTTGAAGAGTTTGCAAAAAGGCTTTCCGGATACCGTGAAAGTATCGATGCAGGACTTTGCTATCAAGTGAGGGATGCTTTAACGATATATGCAAAAAGCATCGGCGATGATGCTATGTATATACGCAATATGTTTTATAAAGGCCTTGCCCTATTTTATCTTGATACTTTATTGTTTAAAGATGAAATGTCCGATTGTTTTGATAATGTGATTGCATACAGTGAGCGATATGAGGAGTTTGATCCCGAAATCCGTAATCTAATAGCAAGAGCCTATGGAAATTCATATATCAGTGTTGCAAATGCGGATATTATTGAAATACACCGAAGATATGATAGAGCCCTTGATTTTTGGAATAGCACTGTAAAGAGGCTTGACCCCGATTTTCCACTAAAGGCATATTATCAAAATTTGCATGAAAACCTATGTTCCTCCACTATAACTGCTTTACGCTCTCCCAGAAGAGCTGCTGTTTGCGAACAGTTTAAGAAGCGACTACTCGAATCGGCAACTTTTCTTTATGAAGCCAATCGCTTAGATGATTTGGTTGAAACGAATGACTACACATCGGTTCAAGTTAAAAATATATACTACTATTATGCCGCAAAATTTCACAATGGAATCATAAGCTGTGAAGAATTGCTTGAAAAACTCTATGAAATGCATTGTCAGGCGGATGATGATTACAGTTATGATGACCTATATAAAAAACTACATGTGGGAAGTTTGTTTTTAGTGTATTTGCATCTCTTTTCACCTGAAAATCTCTCAGAAGAAGATCAAGAGCGGATAACAAAAGAGATGGAAGACAATGTATTTAGCTATGTTGAGAGTATACCTAATAATGTATCAAGCTCAAGAGTAACAATGCTATTATCGAATTTTGCTGTTGGGAGTCTTACTGCATTTGATGATATAACCTATTTAAAGCTTCTCTTAAAGCTAACAGTCTTTAGGCATCCGCCTACATTTGTCCACTCGGTTATGGTGGCCAAAATCTCCTGCACAATAACCGATTACCTTATAAAATATGCACCCGAAAAGCTTTTAACTCTGCCCAATGTGAATTCGGTGGAAGATGTTTTAGCTAAGCGCAATGAAATAATGACATTTGTTTGGTATGCAGGGCTTGTTCATGACATTGGGAAAATCGTCTATTCGCATATGGTATCATTTTATGTTAGACGATTAAATGACCATGAATTTGAAATGATTAAGCAACATTCTTCAAAAGCCAAAGCGTTTATTAAGCCGACACCAAATTTCGATACTGATATGGACAAAGCCTCCCATCTATACCAATTTGTTGAGGATTCGGTTTTAACAAGAACATCTGAAGGCTCACTGCTATTCTCCCATCTTTCAGATATTGCATTTGGTCATCACAAAAGCTTTGATGGCAAATTCGGATACCCAGATGATTTCGACAATTTAAAGAGTACGGTAAAATCGATTATTGATATTATCACGGTGGCCGACTCGATTGATGCCGCTACCGATAGTGTGGGTAGGAGCTATGCTGTTGAGAAAACCTTAAGCGACATGAGGGAAGACATGATGTCCCAGATTAACACAAGGTATTGCCCCGATGTTACAACACTTGTCTTCGGCGAGGAGAAGCTATTTGAAAAAATAGATGATATTCTCAATGAATTTAGATATGACCTATATCACACATGCCTTAAAACCGATATATTAGCACAGGTTTTAACCCCTCCTCTTGAAGAGTCGTTTTAGCGCTAAAATGTTTTAAATGCAAAGTGTGGATAGCACATTTTTGATAGAATTTTTTAAATTATGATTTTTGCACAAAACGAGTTGGATTTAAAATCTAACTCGTTTTTTTGTTTTTGTAGTATAATAGGTGCAGTGTATAAAATCAAATTACAATTTATCGGATTTGCAAAAATAAAATGAACCTTTTCCTATTCTCGGCAGTATTACTTATGAAAGCTTTCATACTTTATCCATGAGCAAAACTTACAAATACTAATTTATATTTTAGCAAATAAATATGGATGTTCCTCCCTATGCAAATAAGTAAAAGGATGTGATTAAAATTAATATCTCAAACGAAGAAATCATCGAGAAGTATTCGGATTTAGTCTATCGAATTGCTTTTTCACATGTTAAAAGCAAAGCCGATGCGGAAGATATTTTCCAAGATGTATTTATATCTCTTGTAAATAATACTCATAAAATTGAAAATGAAGAGCATTTAAAGCACTGGCTGATACGAGCCACTATTAATCGTGCAAAAAGCTTCCACTTAAGCTTCATTAGAAAGAAAACCTGCGCATTGGATGAAAATTATATCGACACAAGTATGAATTTGGAAGATAGGCTTACAGCCGATGCTATAAGAAATGAAATCCTTGCACTGCCAAAGAAATTAAAATCCATCGTCTATCTTTTTTATTATGAAGGATATACGATAAATGAGATTTCACAAATTTTGCAGATAGCCGAAGGTACAGTTAAATCGAGATTGCACAGTGCTCGAAGCACTTTAAAACCCAAACTTATGGAGGTATGCAGTAATGAAAAATAATCCTATTAAGGCACCAAAAGAATTAAAACTTCGCACTTTGGTGCTTATGAATAAACAAAAAAGCACCGCATTAAACTATTGTTTCAAAACAGCGATTGCTTTAGGTGTAATGTTAGTCAGCACCGCTGTAACTGCTTTTGCATACAGTGCATTTTCAGCCATCGATGGCGACGAAATAAATTTCCACACTATTTATAAGGGTGGTGGCATGGTGGAAATAGAAGTGACCAATTTAGCAAATAAGGATTTAAAATTCAGTGATAGCATTATCTTAATTCGAGAAAGTAGCGAAGAGGAAGTGCTCACAATAAATCAAACCCTCCCCGTTATCGCCTCTGAGGAAACTAAAATAATTGAAATTGAAATCCCTGCAAACAGCCTAAACGATTTAGAAGAACCTCTTCCCGAAGGTGATTGGTATCAGTTTTTACTGACAACCAATAATTTCGCTTTCGGCCAGACATGGCAGACTTCCTTTCTCTTCTCTGAATCGGCTATCGCTGAAAGTGAGCAAATTACCTACCCCGAGATACCTTTAGAGGATAATACCGATATTGACAGCGCCGATTTTATTGAAAACCATTTTATAATTCAACAACCACTGAGTAAAATGCAAGTTACTTTCTATTACAGCGATTATAAGGCAGATGGCACTTATCTACACCCCGAGCTTGATTTATTTGCTAAAGTGGGGGATAATATCTATCCTTTCAGCGATGGCATTGTGCTCGAAGCGGAAAGTGACGAAATTTATGGCAATTACATGATAATCGACCATGGGAGCGGAGTGAATTCACGATACAATTACTGCGATGAACTATTCTTTACTGTGGGCGATACTGTAACACTCGACGATGTTATAGCAACTGTCGGTCAAACCGGCATGGTAACTGGGCCGCATTTAGGCTTTTCTGTGAGCGTGGACGGCGTCCCACTCAATCCCGAGAGCTTTTTTAAGGAGTAGGGGTGCCCGATTATGATGAAGGATGGCAGTATATTCGCTGTTTTCGTAAGTGGAGTACAGCCATTATAGCAATGAGCTAATCCATACTTTTTAGATGCGATGAGATTGGTGGGTAATTTCCCTTCTAACACCCTTGGTATTGCGTGTAAAAAATTAAATTGCCGAGGAAGAGCGGAAAAACTTAATCAGATTAAAGCTCTTATTTTGCATGAAAATCTTATAATTTTTAAGGGGCGAGCCGTATTGTGTTCGTCCCTTAAATAAATTTAGTGCTATATCATGCATATATTTTTACGCTTAATCCCCATAATGCCACCCATCTAAAGATTGCATTATAGCGTGGGAAACATAACTGATTTAGGGGCAAAGCACTGTATAATTAGCACTCTGCCCCTCCCCACTCCTGCGGTATAAAAAAATATAGAAAAATCGGCACTATTATTGGCGGCTACCCATTATATTCCCTTGCAATTTACCTCAACTTTCGATATACTAAATAAGTAATATTCGCAATTAGAATTGGGGTGATTTTATCAAAAGGCTTTTTGTGTCCGATTTAGATGGCACGCTACTTGGGGACGATATTTTAGTTTCAGCAGAAACAACCCAAAAGCTAAACGAAGCGATACGCCTCGGTGCATTTTTCACGGTAGCCACTGCAAGGGGTGCTTCCACTGCATTAGAGCTTGTTAAGAATATTAATATTAATGTGCCAATGGTGCTTATGAACGGCGTCTTTATCTATGATGCCATAAATGGTAATTATCTAAACTATGAGCGTATAGAGCCTGAAATTTGCGATATAATAGCCGCAAAAATAAAGGCATGTGACGCCGATTGCCGTATGTTTGTCTTTAATGGCGAGGGGCTTGATGTCTATTCAAACTCTGTGAGGGTATTTGATGAAATTAAATCCACCGCTGTCCCCATACATAAAAATATTATGCCTATGGAGGAATTTGATAAGGGAATTCAGCTTGGGAAGACTGTTAGTTTTGTGCTGGTAAAGGATTTTGACACTCTCTCCCCAATCTATCGCCAGATTAAGGATATGGAGGGTATTTCTTCGTTTTTTTATGAGGATGTCTATTCCCCGAATACCTTTTGGCTTGAAATTTATTCCCATGGTGTAAACAAAGCCTCCGCACTCGAAAAATTGCGTGATTACGGGCAGTTTGATGAAATTGTTGCATTCGGCGATAATATGAATGATATTGAAATGCTCCGTTATGCAGATTTGGGTTGCGCAGTGGCAAACGCTATTTCTGCGGTAAAAAAAGAAGCTGATAGAGTATTATCCCTTGACAATACAAATGATGCTGTGGCTAATTTTGTGCTCGACATGGTGAAGGCTGATGGGTAATGAGATTTTAAAAGCTGTGCTAAATGCCCGTGAAGAAAGATGGAATTTGCGATGCACACTCTCGGAAAAATACGCCTCCACTATTATTTCCACCACTATTTGCCTACCACATTTAGCACGCACAGCGGAGGATTTTAAGCAATTTTTGCATTATTCCTGCGAGGAGCTTAGCGCATATCTAAATGGGCATGGCTGCAAAATAATTCACGCCGAAAAAATAGATGGTGAGGATGGCGCTTGTGTATTTCTTTGCACTGACGAAGATGCAATAAAGGTGAAAAAGCTCACCTGCGATTTCGAGCAGAAAAGTGCTGTTTTCAGAATACTTGACATAGATATAATGACATCGAATGGCACAGCGATTTCTCGAAGCGATATTAATTTGCCCCCGAGAAAATGCTTTATATGTGATGAATATGCCGCTGTTTGTGTGGCTGGGCGGCGCCACGATAGTGAAGAAGTTTTTAAAAAAGTAAATGAATACCGAGAATTAATAAAAATGTAAGTAATGATAAAAAATACATGAAAATATCCTATGGCTTAAGCCTTTAAAACTCTAAAAGGAATGATTGAATTTATGATATACAATGATGGACGTGCAGGATTTTTAACCACTATAATAGGCCCTATGTTTTCTGAGAAAAGCGGTGAGCTCATTAAGAGATGCAAGCAATCCCAGCAGTATCAAAGCAAAAATGTTGTGGTGTACAAGCCACTTGTGGACAATAGATATTCTGAAAATGAAGTTGTTAGCCGCATTGGACTTCGCATGGAGGCAACCTGTTTGCCACTTAATCTCTCGGAATGTGATATAAACGATGAAATATATAATCGCTGTAAGGATGCAGATATTGTTGCCTTTGATGAGGCGCAGTTTTTTTCAAATGAGCTTGTAGTCATAGTGCGCAATCTGATAAGCAAGGGGAAGCACCTTATTGTGTCGGGGCTAAACCTCGACTATCTCGGCAGACCTTTTGGCTCTATCGGCGATTTGCTTCTTTTTTCCGATGAAGTGATAACAAAAAATGCCTTTTGTAAATGTTGTGGCAGGCCTGCAATGTTCACTCAGCGACTCATCGGCGGTGTTCCTGTGAGCAAGGCTGGAGGCGAGCTTGTGGTAATTGGCGACACTGATTCATACGAGCCAAGGTGCAGACTTTGTTATAAGACGGATGTCTTAGGAAATTAATTTGGCAGTGATATTAAAAATATGAGGAGGAATTTTTCGTGCTAAAACGTGTGGTGCTTTGGAAATTAAAAGAGGATTATTCAAGCGAAAAACGCAAGGAAGTTTATGAGCAGTTAAAAAGCCGCATAGAGATTTTGCCGAGCAAAATTGAGGGTTTTATCTCCTATGAAATTGCTTTTAGTGTAAATGAAAAAAACACTTACGACATTGCATTTTTCCCTGTATTTACCGATATGGCGGCTCTTGATTATTATATCACTCACCCCGATCATGTAAAATTAGTGCAGTATCTTAATTTACATGTCGCAGAAAGAGCAATTTTAGATTACGATTCGTAATATTTTGCAATATTATGCGTTTTTGTATTGAATAATTACCTACAAAGCATATGCAGTGCAGGGTAATTTAAATTAAAATGCATTGTTTTGATAATACTAATTTATTTAGGAGGATTTTATGGTAAAGCATATTGTACTTTGGAAGCTTAAAGAGGAATACACCGCCGAGGATAAGCAAAGGGTTTTTAATGAGCTTAATACTCAGCTTGACGACCTACTCAAGACTATCAAGGGATTTTTAGCCTTTGAAATGGGGCTTAGCTCAAATGAAAAGAATGTTTACGACATTTCACTTTATTCGGAATTTACCGACATGGAAGCTCTTAACTATTATGCCGACCACCCTGAGCATGTGAAAGTGGTGAAATATTTGGGTGAGCATGTGGCTGACCGTGCCGCAGTTGATTATCAAGTGTAATTTATAGATTTTGAAATATCTAATCAATGCCTCCAATTTAGGAAATGTATGTGAAAAATATTACACAGCCAAGAATTTTAACATTAGATAGCTAATACATAAATAAAATTGCCGTGTACAGGTATAAACCTATACACGGCAATTTTATCTGATTAATGGGTTACTTTCCTTTACAGCTTTTTTCATTTGGGGATTTTTTTGAGGGCACTAAATTAACTCATTCCCCATCTCAAAACACTGGGTTAATTGCAAACTATATAAATCCACTCGCTATTTATGCCCCTACCCAAATAGATTAAGGGTAGGGGCATAAATGAGTGATTAGGTTTGTACAGTATCTAAGATAGTGCTACATCCCATATTTATTTCTCTTCGTAGAGCTCAAATATTGTGTCGTCCTTGATTATAAAGGCTATTCTCACTGTGTCGCTAATAGCTACCGGGCCAAATATAATTTGGTCAGCATCCTTTAGGTATGGCTCTGCGTCGTCCACTTTGTATGCTATGTGTGGATTTTTATGCATAATTTCGGGGAATGGTGTCCCCTCTTCGAATTTGAGATATTCAATTTTGAAGTCGTAATCATCGGGGTTGCTCATCCAAAGTTTCATTCCCTCATTGTATGTCATGCCTTCTTTTTTATTTGTAACAGGTATACCTACATGCATGTATTGTGCCGCCATTTTTTGCTACCTCCATACTATTTTATTTGCACCACAAGATTATGGGTGCATTTTTTAATTTATTTAAGAAATATTTTGCTTTAAAACTTTGGAAGATGCTTTGTATTATTTAAGCGAAGAGTGGGCGGAGAAATTCATTTAGTGATTATATGGCTAATGCCATTTAGCAAGTTAATTCTTCATTTGCCCACTCCATGCCTTAAATAGCTATAATTTTACTTTTTCATGTCCTGATAGAATTCATACGCCTCTTTGTCGGTGAATTTTTCATGCACCACCTTGCCCACAGCCATACACATGGCAAGTGGATCTTCGGCTTGGAATATGTTTCTGCCCATATCCACCCCTTTAGCGCCTTCGCTTATTGCTCTGTACGCCATGGTGAGTGCCTCTGCTTCTGGCAGTTTTTTACCGCCTGCAATAACTATCGGCACTGGGCAACCTGCCACAACACGCTCGAAGCCATCACAGTAATAGCTTTTTATGATATGTGCACCGTTTTCAGCTAAAATTCTGGTGGCGAGTGAGAAAAATTTCTCATCCCTTGCCATGTCTTTGCCAACAGCTACCACCCCTAAAACAGGGATTTCGTAGTCTGAGGCGGAATCTACCACCTTTGCAAGTATGTCGAGAGAGCGTGCCTCGCCCTCTGCTCCGATGAATGTTTGCACTGCTACGCAGTCGGCATTCAT
Organism: uncultured Oscillospiraceae bacterium; assembly: GCA_964371155.1. Taxonomy (GTDB): domain Bacteria; phylum Bacillota; class Clostridia; order Oscillospirales; family Ruminococcaceae; genus CAYJEQ01. The sequence continues at coordinate 29,966 of CAYJLI010000009.1, forward strand.
TTTCACAGCGTTTAGCATATCGCAGGCAATTCCTCCGCCTATGCTCATATCGTCCTTCATAACCGAGCTGTCATATGTTACACGCAGGCAGTTTGCCACATCGTTTACAGGTGGTATCGAGGAGCGCAGTCCACCCCTTGTAGCCATTAGCACATCCACATAGGGCATAAGTGGGGGTACTGCTATATCGAGTCGCTCAAGCCCTGAAGTTGCACCCAATATATACCCATGGTCGAATGCGAGCATTATAGTGTTGCCACTCTCTTTTTTAAACATTCTTGAGAGCCTGTTCTTCATTCCCCAACTGTAATGTGCTCCACCCTTTATATTAAATCCCTCTGTGACTACCGGCTTATCCAAGTGGTAGTTTTTTGCTGACTTATTGCCTATATTATCTGCCAAAACCATCGCTCCTTTATATTTTATCTTACGGACAACTTTATAAGTGAAATGTTTTCCATACTTCTCCCCCATCTTTAACGGGGAGAAGTATGGAGTAAAGTTTTCTTAAGTTGCTCGCTTGGCTATTTTGTTTTTTAACTTATTTTTTAAAATATGGTGTGTTGCAAGGAGCATTCCAAAGTCTTAGAAGCTCATCGTCCATGCGTGCCATGAACATCTGGAAGCCTGCTTGCTCTTGTACTGTGAGCATTTCACCCACATAATTTGCAACTATCTCAATATTTCTCTCTTTAAGTATTGCTTCACAAGCACGGTAGAGTATGAATAGCTCCATTAGAGTTGTTGCGCCTGTGCCGTTTAGTATCAGCATGATTTTTTCGCCGTATTTAATGCTCAAATCATTTAATAGTCCGTTTACCATGATTTTTGCAGTTTCATCAGCTGTCTTCATAGGTTGGCGACCACCGCCACCCTCGCCGTGCTGACCCATGCCTATTTCCATTTCGTCTTCGCCGAGGTCTGCAAGTGCGCTTCCTGTGGATGGATGTGTTGCACCCCTTGCCGCTACTGCGAGTGTTGCCATATTATCGGCAAATCTCTGTGCAATTGCCGCAACTTCTTCAAGGGATTTTCCCTCAGCTGCTGCCGCACCTGCGATTTTATATGTTGGAACACAGCCTACTAAGCCTCTTCTGTCGTCGCTGTTTTCACGAGGAGCATTGGAGATATCCTCCTGTGTTACCACTTTAACTACATTTATATTTTCCTTTTTGCACTGTTTCATCGCAAGGTTGCCTGTGAGCATATCCCCTGCATGGTTTAGCACTACAAAAAGTACACCCTTGCCTTTTTCTGCAAGCTTAATAGCATCTACACATGCCTGTGGGCCCGGTGCAGCAAAAACATCGCCCACCACTGAAATATCAGCCATGCCCTCTCCTACAAATCCGCTGATTGCAGGTTCATGGCCTGAGCCGCCGAGTGTTACAATAGTTACTCTGTCGGCATCTTTTAAACCTTTATTAACCACCTTATTATCGGGTAGAAGCTCAACTAAATCTTTGTTTGCAGAGACAAAACCCTCTAAGAGTTCGGCTGTTAGATTTTCGGGATTGTTGATAAATTTTTTCATTTTCATGGTAATGCTCCTCCTATTTATTTTTATTTAATGCCCTCGGCAAAACCTTTAAAAAATAGTGCCATGCTCATTGCGCCGGCATCTGGGGTGCCTATTGTTTGTTCTTTGTAGCTGCGTGCCCTACCGTATTTCGACACATAACCCTCGCTATCCTTAGCGCCTTTTTCCGCCGCCATCATCGCCGCTTCAAATACCGCTTTTGCTCCGCCACTTGCAGAGCTACCTGCCTCTGCCGCCGGAAGCAGTGCATCCATCATTGTTTTATCGCCAATCTTAGCTTTGGTAACATCGCCCATGGCTTCCACTGCGCCTTCAAGCATCTGCTTTGCGCCCTGCTCGTCTATTTCATGCGCTCCCTCAAATGCCGAGCCCATTCCCTGTATAAATGTGCCGTAGAGAGGGCCTGCACTGCCGCCGTTTATTGCCATTATGCCATCGCCCAGTTCATCGAAAAAGGTGTATATATCCTCTTCGCCCCAAGCTTTTGCAGTCTCATCAATTAGCTTTGCAATCTTTTTTATTGTAATACCGTGGTCTCCATCTCCGAATTTGGAATCTATTTCGCTGAGCAAATCCGATTTTTCTGCCCAGACTGCCGCCACATTTTGCAAGCAGAGTGAAATTTGTGATTTATCCATTTTCATCCCTCCGTATTCATGAAATTTCTGTTTAATTTTCTTTGCATGGTATTTTCTATTTTTCGATACTTTCCATCCCCCATACTTTGTGGATGGCACCATAAAGAGAGTTTTGCTTCTAAGCTTTAGTGCTTTGTATTTTTTACATTAATTAAAAATCCGAGATAGCAAACTCCCATGCTTCAAGACTAACACAAACGTAACCTTTAGTCAATAATTTTATATATTTCTATATTTTGCATATTCTTTTTCGCTAATTTATATGCTTTTTGCATAATAAAAATGCCTATGATTTTTACATCATAAGCATTAAGGTTACATATGTGAATTTTGCATTATCTCTAAATAGCACAGATTTGCTCAGCTTTATCACTGCGCATTATTATATGTGTGAGCAGTCCCGTCCTCAGCGCTCCATGTATTGCAGGCAGTCCCACACTTGCACTGCATACACCTACCACCATATCGCATTTTTCAAGACTTTCTATGGGAATTTGCACGGCATAGTCGGTTTCTGAATTTATGATTTCGCCATTTTCATCAAAATAATATGCCAATATTCTTCCCACAGCTTTTTTCTTTTGCAATAGTCCACCAAATCTTGCGCCCGAGGCAAAATCGGGGCTGGAGGGATAATCTCCGATATTCACAATCGCAATATTTAGGCTGTTCCATATTTTTTCCACGACTTTAAAATTACTCGTCTGCTTTACAAGGTCGAGCTCATACGCCGATTCCGCTATTGCAGAGGTATGTAAGTAGATGGGGTTTGCCATGAGGTGCTCCGCTATTATTCTCACATTCTCATTCGAATGATAATAGCGTATCGCCACATTACTATTGCCAAGCATTGGGCAGACTATCTGCACATTGCTGTTTACTTGCTCAAGTTTTTCCGCAGTCTCGGTGAGCTTTCCTATCAGATATCCCCATCCTATGCCCACCTTGCTCCCCTCTGAGCTGTAAATTAGTTCAAGTATACTCTGTGCGAGCGCTTGATTCATTGTTGAATCGTCCCTCTGCACCTCAACACAAATGCATTTTTTTATTTTATACCTCGCCTCTATCCTCTCGGCTGGCGCAATTTCTTCTTCGGCTATTGTTATTTTAACAATTCCGCTGTTTTTCGCTTCGGTCAGCATACGGCTTACCATGGGACGGGAAACGCCTAAGATTTTGGATATTTCATTTTGCGTCCTGTCCTCTTCGTAGTATAGTTTTGCTACTTGTATAAGCCTTTGGCGCTTGTCGTTTCGCATATTCATTCCCTACACCTAAAGCATGAGTCTTTTCTTTACAGCTATTCTATCCTGTGCAAATGTTACTGCGGACTCATCACTTATTTTGCCCTGCATGTATAAATCAATGAGTGCGTCATCCATTGTTTTCATCCCAAGTTTTCCGTTTGTTTGGATTACCGAGGATATTTGGAAGGTTTTGCCCTCACGGATATTATTTCTTATTGCACTGTTTGTAAGCATTACTTCAAACGCCGCCACACGCCCCATTCCATGTTGAAGTGGTATGAGCTGTTGCGACACTACGCATTCAAGCACATCGGCAAGCTGTGTGCGTATTTGTTGCTGTTGGTTTGGTGGGAATACATCTATTATACGGTCTATTGTGTTTGCCGCACCCACGGTATGCAAGGTGGAAAATACTAAATGCCCTGTTTCCGCCGCAGTTACCGCAATGGAAATTGTTTCAAGGTCACGCATTTCTCCCACGAGTATTACATCTGGGTCCTGACGCAGTGCACCTCTGAGCGCATTTGGGAAACTGCGTGTATCACTACCCACCTCACGCTGATTTACAATTGATTTATCATGACTATGCAGATACTCAATTGGGTCTTCAAGGGTTATAATATGGCTATTTTGCGTCTTATTAATCATATTTATAAGGCTTGCGAGGGTGGTGGATTTACCGCTACCCGTAGGGCCTGTAACAAGCACTATCCCCCTCTTTTTCTCGCACATACTCTTAACCACCTCGGGCAGCATTAAGTCGTCTGGGGAGGGAATATGTGTGTTTAAGATACGTGCTGTCATTGCATATGTGCCACGTTGCATAAAGACATTTACACGAAATCGTCCTTGATTTGGAATGGAGTAGGCAAAGTCCACCTCTCCTTTTTCCTTAAATATTTGGATTTGTCTTTCGGTCATTATGCCTGTGATAAGTGCTTCTATCTCTTTTGGCTTTAAAATCTGGTCGTTAAATGGCTGAAGCACTCCATCTATCCTTGCAGTGGGTGGAATACCCGTACTGAGGTGAATGTCGGACGCTCCTTTGTCAATTCCCATAAATATTAAATCGTTAAATGTTGTCATGCTCATACTCCTTTTAACACATTGGACACTGTCAAGCTAAAATTTCATAAATACCTGCTATAAGGGCTAATAAATTTATCTTTTTCCGCATTTAAGGTTAAAACTATTCCTCAAAAGAAACCTTTATCATCTCTTCGATGCTTGTAATTCCCTCTAATACATAGGATACCGCACCTGCACGTAAAGTATTCATTCCACCACTTACAGCGGCGTCTTTTATTTCTTTTGTAGTGCCTTTTGCACCTATTATCTGCTTGAGTGACGGGGTTATTTCCATTATTTCATACACCCCAATACGGCCGTGGTATCCTGTATCGTTGCAGAGACTGCATCCGTTTGGCTTGTACACTACTAAGTCCTTATCGGCTGGCATTCCCATCGCCTGCTTCTCACGGTCGGTTGCTCTGTGGGGCTCTTTGCAGTTTTGGCAGAGTCTTCTCACAAGTCTTTGAGCTATGATGCCCACAAGCGAATCGGCGAGCAGGAAGGATTCAAGTCCCATGTCGAGCAAGCGAGTAACTGTTGCCGAGGAGCTGTTTGTATGGAGTGTACTCACAACAAGGTGCCCCGTGATAGAAGCTTGCACCGCAATGGAGGCTGTTTCGATGTCCCTGATTTCCCCTATCATTATTATGTCGGGATCCTGACGAAGTATTGCTCTAAGCGCCGAGGCAAATGTTAAATCGGCTTTGTTGTTTACCTGAACCTGATTTACCCCTGCGATATTCGCTTCTACTGGGTCTTCTACGGTGATTATATTAACACTCTCTTTATTGAGCTCGGATATTGCGGTGTAAAGTGTGGTGGATTTACCGCTTCCGGTAGGCCCTGTAACAAGTATTATTCCGTTTGGATTGGATATTATGTGATCAAATAGCTCAAGCTCTTTTGTTTTTAAACCAAGATCCGATTTTGCCCTGTTTAGCGCAGTTGCCGAAGCAAGACGCATAACAGTTTTTTCGCCATATGAGGAGGGCAGTATCGACACACGAATATCATACTCCGTACGGTCTACCACCATGGTAATACGACCATCCTGCGGCTTTCTTTTTTCTGATATATCCATGCCGCCGAGGATTTTTATTCTTGTAACTATCGCTGGGAGAAGATTTATGTCGTAGAGCATTTTTTCTTGCAGTACACCATCTATACGGTACCTAACACGCACCTGTTTTTCGAGTGCATCTAAGTGAATATCACTCGCCCTCTGCCTTGCGGCTTGCTCGATTATCGAGCGGACAAGCTGTACAATCGGAGCGTTTTGCAAATCGGCTTCCTGTGCCGCTTCAAGCGCTTCCATCTGCTGAATTTGCACTTCTCTTTCCTTGGCGTACTTTTGCGCCGCAGACATAGCCTCGCCCGTGCCGTAATATTTATCTATCACAGCACTTATTTCGCCTATGGTGGCAACTCTCGGCTCGATAACACAGTTTGAAACTATTGCTATATCATCCTGCGCTATCATGTTGAGCGGATTGCTCATTGCAAGTATCAGCACGCCGTTGTGGGTATCGCTATAACCAACGGGCACTACATTATGCTTTCTGAGCACTGCGCCATTTACCATTTTTATTATTGCGGGGTCTATGCGTATCCCCCTTAAATCTATTCGAGGGATATTAAGCTGAACCGATAATGCCTCAGCTATGTCGTGATCGGATACAAAACCGAGCTCAATAAGGCACTCACCCAACTGGCGGTGCGCTTTATTTTGCATTGTAAGCCCTGCTTTAAGCTGTGTTTCGTTTATAACTCCCTGCATCATTAAAAGGTCGCCCAAACGATATTTTCTGAGTCTTTCATTTTCCATAGCTTGCCACCCCATTCATTGTTTATATTGACTTAAAGCTAAATGCAAATGACTACTGTGTAAGCCTGACACTTGTAATCCGAAGATGCCTAAAACTTATGGGTTACAGATGTCGGGCAAGCCTGACATCTTAGTTTTTAGCCTTCCACCTTGGGTTCTATTTTAATCAACTATATGCTTTGTGTTTATCATATCACAAAAATTAACAAAAAGAAACTATTATCCAAGCGGTAAAAGTCCTAATTTCCTAATAGACATATCGGTATAACCGCCGAGTATTTCGGTAGAACCTGCCATTTTTGTTGATACTTCTATCCTTAGTGTCAGTTCGTCGGTATTCTCATCTAAGAGAGAGAACACTTCATTTGGAATATCGATTGCATAAAGATTATCATCAAGCAATTCATCCTGCACTCTATCGCCGTTCTCATCATATATCGGCACTTCTATATACTCATTTACTCCATCAAAATTTATATAGAGAGGTAGCATCATATTTCCATCGTCGTCGATATTTGAGTAGGTGAAATATTCTATATCCTCTGTCTCTTTACCGTCGATAAACAGTGCAAGAGATACAGTTTTGCTTGCGGTGATATTTTCGTCCGCAAAGATAAATGTGATCGCCTTATCAAATGCAGAATTGCTACCGTTTGCTATCGAACCGCCGTATTCGCCGTTTTCATCAAATTCAGCGGGCACGAAAAAGTCGGTTATCGCCCTGCTGCTTTCATCAATAAATTCTACCGTAGGATTTACATTTGAGTTTCTGTATGCTGCCACCATTGTATTGATAAACAGCTCTGCCTCAGGCTCGCTCACATTGCTGCCCGAGTGCCCTGCACCAGAATAGGTTATATTCCCATTATTAAATAGATAGTAGTTACTCATTGCGTCGTTGTAGTGATTTTCATATCCCGTTGCTCCAGCTAAGCCATCGTCGGCAAGTGCATACCACACCACTATTTCTTCACTGTTTAAATTAAGTTGGTACGCCTGCTCATGCGTGGTGGAGACGGTCAATAAATTATCCACTCCGCCATTTGGGTCTGTAAAGCTTCCTGTGTCCCTGTCGATTTTGCCACCGAATTCTTCTAAATTTACATTATATGGGTAGGTGGTTATTTGTCCTTTGTTAATTTGGGAAACTCTCGTGGTTTCGGAAGGTAGCATTGCATTTCTGTATAGACTATCGGTAAAAAACATATTGCTCACAGTATTTTTATATTCAAATGCAAATCTTGTTATAGCAAGGTTAGTAAATCCCCTTGTTTCATCGAGATACTCAACCGATATTCTATTTCCATTTGCGTCATATACTGCCGAGCCATGCTTATATGCTATGCTGTAATCTTCATTTATCAGATTGTTTTCGATAGCGGTGGTCATCCCTGCATATCCATTTGCCACATAGTTGTTTCCGCTCGCTACGCCTAAGTTTTCCATTCGGTAGGGAGAGTAGTCGTTTATGCCGTACTGAGGATGGGTAATCCCGTATCTGTCCATATTCACATAGCTTCTAAGCATCATATTAAAGACATATCCTGTGTAATATCCTATTCTGTCTACGCTTAAATTCTTTGTGGCATCCCCCACTCCGTCCGTCACTATCGGATACTTATCATATGGGGCAGAAATTGTGGATAGTACATCATGCGTGAGAAGCAGTGCCTTGCCCGACTCTACAAATTCTATTGTTGCCTTGGTGGTGTCTGTGTTAAACCCGAAGTCGTCATACCTACCAAAGGACTCTTCGAAGCCTAAAAGTAGCATGTCATATTCATCAAATTTAGCCTTGACTTCTTCCTCGGTCATGTCGTTTAAATCGCCTATGTGCTCAGTGGTTATATTTATATCATAGAGCCCCATTGTTTCAAGCCTTGCAATTTTATCTGCATAGGACTGTATCTCCATTAGCGGTTTACCATTGGTGGTCACTTTACCCAGTACTTGAAGCACATTTATTTCTATTGCTTTTTCGGGTTGTATAAATGTTATACCCTCTGCGGAGTCGCTAAGTGTGTCATTGCCCACTTCCAATATCTCAAGCTTCCATGTAACAGGCCCTTGATAGGTATCGGGCAGATGGCGGCTGACGGAGTAGGTTTCACCTGCAACCATATTGCCGTTTGTCACAGTAGTGTTTGTGCCAACATGTTTTATGCTTATGCTCGATATCATTTCGTCCGTTTCATATCTGCCATCGGCATCTAAATCTACATAGAGATGGGCATTGTATTTTGTGGTTGCGGGTGTTGGGTCGGTGTCATTTTCTATTTTGAACTCAAAATAGAGTGTACTGTTATTTATTAGCGATAAATCATCGTCTTCATTTACTCTGCCATCTTCGTTTGTATCTTCAAAGCTGTCAATCCCTGCAAAATCCATCGGTTTCTTTTGGCTTCCGTCCGCATTTTCGCTAAAAATTATCGTCGGTTTTGATAGATTTAAGTAGCTCAAAACCACCCCACTATTAGCTTTTGCATCAGCCATCGACATTACATTGTGATTGTCTTTTGTATTTGCTAAAAATGCATATATAACAGAGGTGTTGTCCACATAAATCTCATTTATTAGTTTTGGTGTTTGAGGGGGCACGGTGATAATATTTTCATCTGCTCCACCTGCCGTAGTAAGTTTTTCCCCTCTAAATCTCATTCGGTTATTTATTTCGCTGATTTTTGTTTGCGAGGTGAGAGAAATTCCACCTATATCCGCTGTTACTTCAAGGTGATAATCGCCCTCGTAATTATCGGAAATAGTGTAGCTTAGAGCGGTAGCTCCAGCTATCTGTGCATCGTCCTTATACCACTGATAGCTGTATGATATCTCGGAACTATCTATCAACATATCCGATGCCGACGGCAAATACCCCATTTGAGGAGTATTTATATAGAGCTCTATTTCATCACCGCCAGGTGTCGGGCTTATCGCATTGGTCTTGTTTTGTGCATAAACTGTTGGTGCTAAATTATCATATCTATGTGTTTTAGCGGCTGCCACTTCACTGGGTGAGCTTGGTGTATTTGAACTGCTAACGAGTGGTACTGATGCTACGAAAGGCCCACTGTTTGATTCTTTGTCATCGGAATTTATCCCCACACGCTCGGAATAATAGACATGCACATCTCCGCTTGCAAGCGTAACTTCTGCCCGTGCCACATACCCTCGTATTGAAAAATTTTGTGCTTGAAGCTTAGCAGTTATAGTCCTGCCATCGTTTATTAAGTCGGCATCCTCGCCGAGATAGGTGGTCATATTGTAATTACCCGAAGAAATGCCATTAAGCTTTACCCAAGTCCTGTTTGATAAATCCACATACCAGCTATACTCCACATCGGCTATTTCTGCTTCAGAAAATGGTATAAGCTCGGTGTTTAAAAGTGCATCCACTGTAAAGACCGTGCCCGTGGGTGTTGTGCTTGTTATATCGTTTGAGGTTATGTCGTCATTATCCACATGGAATAGCTCGAGTGGTATGGCATAGGAATTTACCGCACTGCCAGTTTCTGCTATCCGTGAGGGCTGAGTGTCGTAATGTGTGATTTCTATGCTGTTTGATTTTCCTGTGTCGAGCGTAGTTCCTCCATCGCTTATTGAGACTACGCAGTGATACACTCCACTCTCTGTGGCAATGTATTCTGCTTCATTTGCGCTGGCAATTGGTGCATCGTCTTTATACCATGCATAATTAATGTCGTTTGGATAGATATCGGCATAGTAGTCAAAGCCATAAGCTTCAAGCACTACACTGTCGTACACTGAAGAGATTTCATTTGCATCGGTATCTTCGGCAAATCGTATAGCCACTTCAATTTCTTTTTCGCCCTCTGCATTTTGCGAGCTTAAAAGTTTATCGCTCACTATTATCGGAAATCCCGAATTTACAAAGTTTACAAGCTCCTGATATTTAACCGGTGTGAGGTCAAGACCTGCGCCCCGTGCCTTATGTGATGTGCTACTATCGTCCCTTATCGGTGTCCATTCGTTGATACCCGGCCACAGCGAGGAGGTCTGGCGCACCTTTGGCGCAGTGGTGTCATAATCCGAATTAAGTGCGCCGAGCACTTGGTTAAATACATACATATAGTCCCCTACATTCGTATATATCAAGCCATCCATATTATCATCATTGTAATTTGGCACCTCGGTGGAGTACATCGTTGTGGTATTAAACCCTTCTAAACTCGCACCTATATAAACCATGTCATAAACTTCGCTTATATCTTCTATTTTCCCTATAAATTCGGATATACCCATGGTTTCAATGTGTATATTCTCTTTTGCTATTGAATTTTCAGGTAAAACTTCAAGGATTTTATCCGCTGTAAGCTCTTCATCGTCGATAGTTTTATCCTGATTATATCTAATCGGCTGTATTTCAAGAACATTTATCTGATTTTTATTATTGACTTCAAGCCTGTCCGCAAAGTTTATTATATGACGAATTGAATTTGCCATTGTAACAAGCTCTGGGAGCAGTTCTGATGAATTTGTGAGTATTCTTAAATTGTTGTCGGACTTTATCTGGCCCCAAACTTCTACATAAGTGCCCCCCTCTTCTTCATAAAGGGCGGGTTTTATTTCCACTAATAAATCGGAGGTTATCATATTATTATGTGTTTGGTCTAAGGTAGTTGCACCCGTCTGCCTATTAAACACATATACGCCATCTTTAACATACCCAGTGGAATATTGATAGGGGTAAACTGGCAGTGTGAATTTTTTCGCTAAGATATAATCGGAAAAGCTTTTAAGCGATGGTGCCGCAGTTGCTTTATAGAGCATTTTTGCGTCGATTATTATCGGTTTTGAATTGTTGTCCACCGCTGTTTTAAGCAGTGTGAGCACTTCTGCCGAGATGTCGTTAGACGATGTATAGAGCTCTGGTGTGGCTTTATCAGCTGAAGTTTTGCTTAAATCGTATCCAACTGTAAATACAATTAGATCCGCTGTGTTTATATCTTCTGCGGTAATCTCAGAGGCAATTTTTGAGTTTACCTCTATTTTAAAGCTCGGCTCTAACGCCGCATTGTGGTCGTCAAACACATAGCGGTGAAGCCACTGATTATTTACTATCGGCACATATGCATAAACACCCACATACTGAATGGAAACCGTTTCGCTTCCGCCTTCTACGAGGATAAACTCACCGTCGCCCTCCTCGGAATATTCATATCCGTGGTGCTCTATCTCAAAATGCTTATCGCTGTGATTTTTGCCTATTTCATCATTTATCACATCGGTGAAGCCGCCATGGATGGCATAATAATCCCCTGCGGTATTATCAGTGCTTGGTATACCGTAGTCTTCTACTATATAGAAAAATGTGTTTGCAGGGTCATCTGGGTTTGGGGTGGCGTCCACTATATAGCTATTTTCGCCCACTATCCCTTGGAATGTGTAGCTGCCATCATCTTGAAGAAAATAAATCGCCTTACCCTCTACTATTTCGGGTGTTTCTTCAAGCTCTTCTATGGTAATTACGCTAAATGTAGGGTTGTAGTAAAAAAGTGTTTGTGGATTGATATTATCGGGGGCTTCGCCCTGCACTAAGCGATCTATTATTTGATAATGGGTGGCATCCACTGCACTTACTATTTTTGTAGTTACTATTTCATCGAAGTAACCATATTCGCCCACTCCTGCTCTCTCAAAACTTCCGTTGACAGTCGTTGTTTCACTGTTTTGCAAAGTTATTCTCACGGTGTTCTCGGGTATATTTTCTTCCCACTCCATGTATTCGGTATAGCTTCCGCTTATTCCGAGTGGTGCACTGCCATCATCCCTTAGTATATCGGCAGCTCTTAGCTCGTCTATTTTTGCATTTACCGCTCCTGCTCTGAGTGACTCCCCACCGTCGGGGCTGTGCAGTGACGATAGCGTGCTCTGCCAATCTGCGAATGGCTCCTGTCCGTCTATATAATAGCCCATGCTTCCGCTTCCCTCTTTAGGGACAATTTCGAGTATGTCGAAAGCTTCGCCGCTTATTCCCATTTGGTACTTAATCGATTCTATCCCCGAAAGCGAGGGGTAGCTAAGTGCGCCCGACGCCTCAGCCACCATCAAACCACTGCTTAGTGGCAAAGAAATGCCGATGGAAAGCGCAAGGGCTAATGCAGTAGCTCTAAAGTATATATTAAGTTTTTTTCTTTGATTATAAAACATTATATATATTCATCCTTTCGCGTTATAAATAGCTTATAACGAGTGGTTCATTCCTTGTTGCTACTATCTGAGTTGTCAAAAGTGATTTATCTCCGTCGCTGAGTTCGAGTGTGATTTCCACTGCACTCGCTCTGTCGAGTTCCTCAAAGCTGCTTATGTTTATATTAAATCGCAAAACATTCCTTACAAGCAAATCCTTTGCATCGCTTTTATCAAGTAGGGTGTCCACTGAATCTTTGCTTCCATAGTATATTTCATCCTCTATCATGGCAAATATATGCTGTGTGTCTTCGTTTACAATCAAAAGGGTCATTTCAGTCGGATTCCAGTGAAGCTCTTCCCCACAGTCCATCAACTGCTCTTCTATCTGAGCCATTGTGAGCTGTGTGTCATATTGCAAATTTATTGTGCTATTTACAGAGTTGTAGGTGCGTGCACCCGTTGTCATAAAGCCAAATACTGCAATGGAAATTATCCCGAGTATAAAGCTTGCAACTATTACTTCTATCAGTGTAAAACCTTTGTTTTCAGACAACTTCCTCGCCCCCTTATTCAGTGTATAAGCTTTACCTAAAACTACTTACGTTATCTCGATATCTCATGATGACCCGTGGCTATTGTTAATTTTATTGTATATCTTACATCATCTTCTTCAAAGCAGATTAAATCATGCGCCGCTTCGGGTGAGATAAATGCGCCCGTCTCTTTATTAAATCTAATTATAAGATGGGAGTCTTCCGATATTCCTATATCTTTTTGTGCGGAAGAATCGTCCTCTTTATCTTTTGTATATACCAAAATGCCGCTATCAACTATTAGCTCCTTGGTGTCCTCGACCCCATCCACATTTATGATGCCGTAAAATCCATCGCTTTCCTCTGCGAGTACAAGCTCCACATTTCCAGCGCCTGCACCACTCATTGTCATAACCTTTGATTGCGATATCAGTGCGTCGAATTTGCTTGCGGCCGTGCGTAAGTCGGTGGGGGTCATCCTTGAAGCCGCCGCCATCACAAAGCCTGCAAATACCGCTAAAATCATCACGACAATCATAAGCTCAATTAGGGTAAACCCCTTTTGGTTGCCATTTAGCATGCTCCCACCTCCTTTTTATCTTTATTTAATCTACTGTTCATCAGCGGTCTAAAGGGAATTTCTCTTATTTCTTTTCCCAGTTTGCAAATTCCACTAAAGACTCTGGATCCCAGTTATCTCCACTGTCTACATGGTTTTCGCCCGGGGATAAGAGATATAGATAGTCTATAAATTCCACTGTATTGCCATCATCATTAGTCATTTCGGCATTGAGTACATTTAGCACTTCGTCCCTGTTTGAGGTGAGTGTTACACCGCCGAGCACCTCTACATCGCCTGAAGTCATTATAAGCCCTGTAAAATCATCGCTCACAGTTACATCACCCGTAGCGATTATTGCACGCACACTGCTTGGAGTGGCTGCACTCACATTGTAATTCCCAGTCGCTATAATCGCCGAGGTGGTATCGGGTGTGCCATCACGGTTTGTATCAAGCATAAAGTTAAACACCGTGCCACTCCTAAGGGTGTCCACCGCTGATACATCCACTATATTTTCATATGGATTTGTGCTATTGTCCTCGACTGTCGATAAAGTTGTGCGCAGTCCGTCATAAGTGTCTTTAAGCTGTGCAGGGAGTACAAATGGTCTTTGCTTTTCTTCTACTAAGTCAAAGTTGCCATCTTCACCCACCGCCATTACATTTCCGTTTGCAAGCACTTCGGTGTCCACCGCTATGCCCGTAAAGTCGCTATTTAGTGGGTCGCTTATATCCAAGTAGTTACCTGCATATGCCTCTATAATATCGTTATTTACCTCAAAATAGTCGGCGAAATATGCTGTGGCATCGTCGGGATTTTCAAAATTCATAAAGAAGTAATGCGCCACCTGTGAGGAGGAAAGCATTACGGGCACTCTTTTGAGTGTTATGCCATAGTCGGAAATTCGCATATCTTCCTCATTTACATTCCAGAGGAAACCATCTTCGTCAAGCGAGGGATTTGGCTGTATCCCAGGCTCTGTAACATATGGGTTTGCCCATACTCCATCTAAATACTCCGAGGGTATTAAATAAGCTTGCTGATTACTTCTCACCGAGAGTGATTCTCCCATTATTGTTTCATCATCGGCGCCATATCCATCAACATAGCTATATCCCGCAAGCATAAGTGTGCTATCAGAGTATCTATGCAGTTTTGCTCCGCTTCCATTAATTACAATCGCAGAGCTCTGCTGTGCGTGTTCATTTAGTTCTGGGTTGCTTTCGGGAGTAGCACTGCCAAAGCCAAAGTAATTCCCCGAAAGCTCTGCTTCGGTATTTGCACTAAGCTCTAAATCGTCCGCCACATAGGCATTTCCATTTTCGAGCAGGGTGAATTTTGCATCGGGGAGTAGAAGTAAAATATCATTTGCCCAAATTGACGCATTGGCACGCACTATAATTTCCGCCCCCTGCTTTATTTCGGCATTATTTCCTATTACAAACTGCCCACTCGATATATTCACCGAGCCGTCCGTATAATTATTTACATATACATTGCCCTCGGTAGTGGCATGGTTTGATTCTATTGTTCCACTGCTTCCTGTAAACTCACCATTTGATATCAGCACATAGTCGGGAATTGTTGCCGAGCTTGCTATGATGATATTGCCACTAAATGGCGGCATTAAAAGGGAAATGTCGCTCTTTACTTCGCTGCTGTACCCAGTGTCCGCCGAGGTGAAATGTATCGAAACATCCTGCAGTATTATCTCTTCGGGCTCTGCATCGGGGATGGAGAGGTCTGTATAGGTTACCTCACCCGTGGTTATCAGGTATACACCGTCGTTTGTGGTGAGCTTTGCCTCTATTCCATTTGAAGTGGTATCCACTGCCGCATCCTCGCCGTAGAGAGTGGCAAGGTAAAGTGCTATATACTGTGCATTTAGCACTTCCGTGCTACCGCTTCCCTCAAGCGCCACATTTACAATGAGCTTATCCTCTAAGCTGTGTGCATTTTTATCGGCATCCCATGCGAGTATGTCTTCTTGATACTGATTGTGAAAACTTGTAAGGAGCAAATCCCTGCTCGCTAAATCGCTGTAATTTATCAGCACATCCTCATATGAAGTCTCAATGGCTTCGGAGACAGCTTTTTGCAGCATGGTTTCCACTTCCGACATCGCAGAAGCGGCATCGTAAAAGGATACCTGACCATATCTTTCGCTCACTTTCATCCTCATCCCCGTATATGAAACGAACATTGAAGAAGCGCCGAGTACCGATATGAAAAATATCGCTAAAATAACTATTATAATACTTGAGCCTTTATTTTCACGCAGGACGGAAAATCTTGATTTAAAATTATTATTCAATTTATTTTCCTCCTTTGTAAGATTTTATATTTTGATCGTATGGAAAAGTTGTTGTGTAGGGGCACGGCTCGCCGTGCCCGTGGATGTGGGTATGTTTTATCATTTTGCGAAAACTACAAGCATGGTGTGAAATTTCCACATTGTCTTGCTTAGCAGGTAATTTGTGGAGTGGCATAGGGGCTTGCGATTGTCCATTCTACAAAATCCCTCATGTTTTTTGTGATACGAAATCTGTGGGCATGGCAAGCCATGCCCCTACAATTCTAATCTCTAATTAATAATGTTTCGCATTATCTATATCAGCTTTGAAGTGTATAAAACATATATCGGGTCTTTTGTTATTTGGCTAAAATTATTGCTTATACTGCCCTCTTCAAATACCTCTATCTTCACATTAAACAGCCTTGTAAGCTCATCTTTTTTCACAAGACTTCCATCGGGTACATCGGTGAGCAGTAGTGACCACACACTACCAATTTCGGAAATATTATAGTTTATTCCCGTTATCGGCATTTCATTGCCCAAATTTTCCACCATGTTCGTGTATAATTCGCCATTCCAAGCATTGGGGTCATCACCGCTGTTTAGATGCTGTAAGTTTATTTTGGGGCGGTATCCGCTCTCTTTCAGTGCAAGCTCGGAGTCGCTCATATCGGCATCTTTCTGCTTGACTAAAAGCACTGTTGGTGTAATATTGCCATGGTTTCTAATCGTGATTATGTCGTCATTTGAGCCCGTTGGCAATGGGAATACACTGCTAAGGGTAGTATCCTCATACCATGGATAGTAGAAGAGCCCTATTATCGGTGGGTCGTCCGTTGCACCATGGTGTGAAGCGGTAAAGAGCTCTACCTCCGAGGGGTTAACCTCATCTCCGCTAAACACAATCAGCTCTTTGTACTGCGGTGCATTCAGTGGGTCGGGGGTAAATTCATAGGTATATCTGTATTCATAAGCTACGGTGGCATTCGCCGTATCCTCTGCCGCATCATGGTAAATATCGAGTATTATATGGCGTTGTTTTGCCACGAGTATGCTCTCAGGGTAGATATTTGCTTCTAATTTAGAGTTTTCAAGCGATACTATATCTGGGTTATCCCTTTCGCTTATCGCCTGCCCATATGAGCCGTCCACCCCTGTAAATCTTGTGATTTCTTCGGTGTTTAAGGCATTTAATTCACTGCCGTCCGCTCCAGGGTCAAAAGTAATCATAACATCGAAATTATGCCCTGCTTCGCTTAGCCCCGTGATGCCGACATGATGCTCACTTTCGCCTATATTGCCGGGCTGTGTCATCTTAAAATATCTATTGCCCTCAAACTTCATATAGTGTGCGCCTGTGTCAAAAAGCAATTCGGGAGAGTTTATCACATCGGAAAAGTCGAGCGCTTCCACCATTTCCGCCACATTCTGTGCCGTGGTGGTTGCCGCACCGATTTCACCGCTTTTAACCGCTGTTCTCATAGAAGCGGTAAAGAGTGATAGAATTGGCACGGTGACAAGTGCAAGTATAATCACTGCAATAAGGAGTTCGATAAGTGAAAAACCTTTGTTATTTAGTTTACTTTTCACATTTCTCCCCCTCTTACTCAGTGAATAGAGTATTTTTTCTTTAAAGACAATTTATTAAGGTGCCCCAAATGGATTTGGTTGACCTATATCCACCGATGGTATATATTGTGGCACATACTGTGCACCATCGTAGTAGAGATAGTATTTGGACATATCCATTGTGGTTGCAAGATTATCTTCATCCACATTATAGCTGATTATTACGCTGTTTAGCTTTGTTCTATATCTATCGCCATAAATTCTGTCTATCGAATTTTTAAGCTCTGCATAGCTCTGCACAGAAACACTTGTGGTGGCAATTTCCCATGCCTCTATATGCTTTCTCGCTTCTTCGCCGTCTACATTTATCGCCGCATCAAATGAAGTTAGCATAACTGGGTCATCAAAGGAAACATTGCTTATATCCATGCCTATTTCATCTTCGAAATTTAAAAGCCAACCGAGGAAATCTTCCTCGTACATGATTTGGGGATACATATCCATTGTCTCGGCTATGTATTCCTTTGCAAGCTCTGTATCCTGCTTGTAGGTTTCCATATTTGCATAGTGCATTTCCCTCTCTTCGAGCTGGGGGGTTAGCAGTGCAATATCGGTTTCGGCTTGCTCTATTTTGTCCATATAATCCAGATAAAAGGTAAAGTATGCCACTGCAAATATTACAAATCCCATTAGCACGAGCAGCAAATTCTTTTCCTTTGTAGAAAGTTTTAGTTTCATAAAAGTCCCTCATTCCGCCGAATTTCGTCGGCTATACTTCTATATTTATGAATTTCCATATAGTGCCGACATTGTGAAATTAACTCTCGTAATTCCAAGCACCGGATCCACTATCTCGGATACTGCGCCCACCATAACATCGTCTATGCTCTCAAATGCACGAATCTTGGATATTGCCACTGCGGCATCCTCCATTGTGGCTACTTCAACCGTCATGCTCACCACAGTGTCGGTAAGGGTGGCTGTGAATATTAGCACACTCGAGGGCATCTCTGCTTCAAGCTCTTCCATGAATGGTCTGAGGTCGATATTTGGGGTGTCCCTATACGATTCTACAATCTCAAAATTACCCCTCATTGCATCGTAATCTATATAGGTGTTATACACCTCCATTGTGCCTAAAGCCTCAAGCTCCATTATCCTATTTTCTATTTCAGCCTTTTCAGCGAGTACTGCGTTATAGTCGTTATATGCATCATAAACCAAATAGCCCGACGCCGTGGCACAAAAGATAAGCATGAGTACGCCAAGCACTATTCTTTCGCTCTTTTTCTCTGACGGCTTCTTCTTTTTTTCTTTTTCTCGTTTAATTTCGAGCGGCTCAATCATCGCACCTATGCATGAAATATAGGAAATAACCGATTCCGGTGGGATGCCAAGTGTGAGCACTCCGCTGATGCTTGAAACCAATGATGTTTCAATATTTGTGCCCTCAGCAACTGCCTGTAAAAGCCCGTGTATGTCGGCACATTTGCCCATGAGGATAATTTTTTCCACGCTATATTCTTTATATGTGCTCTTAAAAAAGTCTATGCTTCGGCTTATACCCATTATAAGTCTTGCAAGCTCTTCTTTGCGCTGTTCATATGGAATATTTGAATCAAGCCACGCTTCATCTTTACAAAGAGAAAGCGCACTTACTAAATTGTCCGACGGTATGCCCGAAACTGAAATCGCCGAATTAATAAGATCGTCCGCACCAAAGGGAAGTGCCCTTTGCATGAGCATAATATTGCCTTTAGTAAATGTGATTAGCGTGCTTCGCATATTCACCTTTACATTCATGCTTATCTCTTCGCCCGAAATTTTCTTCAGTAGCTGATATGTGCTGTTTGCGGAGGAGTCAAGTGCTACAAGTGGCATTGCCATCTCCTTCGCCAGCTCTTCATATGGTCCAACTAATGAGATAGGTGCCGCCGTAATCATAACCCTTGTATTGTCCTCTTTATCGGGGAGATTATTTAAAATTGTGTGTTTTACACGATAGTTTGTAAGGTCTACTGGGAAGTAGTCCGAGGCACTCATTTCTATTACTGCATTTACCCTTTTAGGTGACATTTTAGGGAGTGATACTTCACGACTTACAATTTTGGTGGAGGACAGCACAAAAGTGACACCTGCCGCCTTGGCGATGCCTCGCTGTTTTACCGCTACCAACAATTCCTCTGCAAGTATGGCAGCATCTATTATTTGACCATCGGCAATGAGCCCCTGCGGTGTATCAATCATAAAACTATCAATTAGCTTATGATTTTTTCCCGATTTTGTGAAAACTCCTATTTCGGTTATGTGGTCGCTTATTTCAATGCTAAGATATTTTTTAGCCATGCAAACCACCCTCCTTAATTTATGTTTTTAAAAAGATAATCAAAACTTTTTTATTCTCCATCGTCTAAAGAGAATAGGGGTAAACGCATCATAATTAGTCTTAGTTTTGCTACCTTTATGCTTTAAGTGTCGTTTATATTGCAAATAATATATATTAAATCCCTTGTTTATAAAGGATTTTATATTCAAATTAATTTTTCTTCGTTTAAAGCAGTTAAAATGTGAAAAACGAAAAATACCAGTTCAGTAACGCTTCTCCATATAGCACCGATACCGCTATACCTAAAGCGAGATAGGGACCCATTGCTAAATCCCTCTTAGCGCCAAAAAACGCCATGCGGATTAGATGCACTACCGAGCCAATTCCACAGGCTAAAACAAATGATAATAATGTAAGTGGGAAGCCCATGAAGAGTCCTGCACCTGCCATTAGTTTTACATCCCCACCGCCTATTGCGGCACCTCGGGAAATCAGCAGTATTAGTAGGAGTATTCCGGGGACTATTAGCAGTCCGAGTAGTTTATTTTGTATGTCAGAAAAATTTATAAAAAGCCTTATCAGTGCAAGTATTCCTATGAAAATTGTAGTTTGAATAGGTATTTCCCTTGTTCTGATGTCTATCACCGATAGTGTGAGGAGTGCTGAAAGCAATAGGCATATGAGAAACATGTCCACACTAAAGCCCACCGCTAAATATGCAGCTACCCATAGCATGGAGTTTGAAAGCTCTATAATCGGGTATTGTGGCGAAATTAGGCTGTGGCATTTAGAGCATTTTCCTCTAAGCGCAAGATAGCTTAAAACAGGTATTAGCTCCCACCACAAAAGTTTTTTATTGCATTTGGGGCAGTGTGAAGAATTAACTACCACACTTTCTCCGCTCGGTATGCGAAGTATGCAGACATTTAAAAAGCTACCTATAAGCAGACCAAAAGATGCGGTTACCACTATGGGGTAGAGTGCAAAGAAATCCATGAAAACGCTCCTTTTGCCATGAGGTTAAAAGCTCAAATTGGCAGATATCTTTTTTTAGTCTTCACTAAGCTGTTTATATTGCTTTGCTATTATATAAAGTTTAGTACGGATATCGCTAAATGCTCTACTTAAGATTTTAGGGCGGCCGTCTAAGGGGCACAGCCGCCCATAAATCTATACGATTTAATTTTTAGATTAAGGATTTAAGCCGATAGCTGTCCATGCATCTGCTGTAACAACTACATTACCATCACGGTTAACTGTGAAAGTAAGGTCTGCACCGTCAGCTACTGCCGATTCATGCTCGGGGGTTGCGCCCATAACAGCCTGAATATCCGCTTGAACCGCCGCAATTACTTCATCAGCAACTGTTACGCCACTTGTAGCTGCAGCAGATAGTCCGCCTGTGCCTTTTGTTGCCCATGTGATTGTGATTGAATCATCAGCATCGAGCTCATTAGCAGGGTCCATAGCTGCGATTACAGCGGATTGGATGATTGCGGAAGCTGTTGAAGTATCGTTGGATTCACGAGCACGCTCGAGGTATTGGAAATAGTTTGGAGCCATAACAGCCGCCAAAATAGCGATAACCCCGATTACGATAATAAGCTCTATCAATGTAAAGCCTTTGTTGTCCTCTTTGATTCTCTTTGTTAATTTGTTCATTGGAAACTTCTCCTTTTTAATATTAGCATTTGTTTTTTATCCCTCCGTGCTGTTAAACACAGAGAGCTATAAACAACTTCTTCAAATTTTAAAATGATAAAAGCTGTTTATTTATAATATATTTATGTAATTCCGCAAAGCCCCATGTTAGCGGATAATTACCATTAATATTACAGATTATCAATTCCTGAGTACATCTCACCCATTGGCAGTATAACCGCCATTACTATTGTGCCGATTATAATTGCAAGCACTACTATGATAAGCGGTTCGAGTGCCGCCATTAGAGCTTGTACCGCCGCTTCCACTTCTTCTTCGTAGTAATCGGCAAGCTTTGAAAGCATTTTTTCCACATCGCCCGATTCTTCCCCAATTTTAACCATATGGCAAACCATCGGTGGGAAAAGCTCGGATTTTATTAGTGGCTCGGATAATAGCATACCCATCATAACATCTTCTTTTGCCCTTAATAGTGCATCGCTGAAGTAGATATTATCCATCGTTTCAGCTACTATATCAAGCGCTTCGGTGAGCGGTATACCTGCGGCTATGAGGGTGGCAAGTGTTCGTGACATTCTCGCAGAGGCAGTTTTTACTGTAAGCGTGCCAAAGAGTGGCAACTTAATCAGTATCTTACCAAACATTCGCTTACCGGGAAGTGTTTTGCTAAATGCCCTCAGCCCATATATTATCACAACAGCACCTATTAGCACTATATACCAATATGTCTGCATGAAAAGGCTTGCGTCCATTACCATTTGGGTAACCCATGGAAGATCTATGCCCATATCGCTTAGTAGCTCTTCAAATTGTGGTATTACAAATGCAAGCATGAGCGCAACCACTATTGATGCAACCACTACGATTGCCGCAGGATATATAGAAGCTTTTTTCACAGACGAGCGCAGCTTTGCATCTTTTTCAAAATGCTCCGCCATCCTGCCAAATGAAATTTCAAGGCTACCCGTAGCTTCGCCTGCCGCAACCATTGTTACAAGCAAGTCCGGAAATGCTTTTGGGTGCTTTTTCATCGACTCGGTGAGGGAGTTACCCTCCTGTATCGAAATACGGCACTCACCAACTGCATCCGCAAGTATTTTGTTTTGAGTTTGCTCTGAGAGCATTTCGAGTGCTGCAA
Organism: uncultured Oscillospiraceae bacterium; assembly: GCA_964371155.1. GTDB lineage: Bacteria > Bacillota > Clostridia > Oscillospirales > Ruminococcaceae > CAYJEQ01. The sequence goes on from CAYJLI010000009.1 coordinate 52,523, forward strand.
TTACAGGCACCCCAGCTTCAACAATACTTACAAACTGCCTACAAAAGACAGCTAAATCCCTTGCTGAGGGGCGTTTGTTTAAAAAAGTGAAATTGATGTCTTTATTAAGAGCATTTACCTCGGTCACAGAGACAACCAAAAGCTCTTCGGCTTTTAGCTGAGATATTACGAGCTCCTTATTTAAGAGCTCTATGCTATCCTTTATCTCTTTGCCCTCTTTATCTATGGCTACATAATTATATATCGGCATTATTATCACAACCTTCTTACGGTTATTGGCATAAATTAAGGCAGTTCACCTATTATATGTTATTTAAAAAATTCGCTTAATATTCATCATTAGATACACTACTATTTTATCATAGAATGATAGTGGGTTACAAGCATAAATTACATAAAAACACTAAAAAGGTTGATTTTCAGCAAAAACAGACTTTTTCACACCCTGATTATACCTATTATTTACTTTTTTGTCATTTAGATGTCAAAAAAATGAACCCCTTTACAATAGCGGTCAAATGGTCTAAATTCGCACGCTGTCATAAAGGAGTTCATTTTTGAAATAATGTGTGTTTTGAGGAGGGTAGAGTACCCATGATGATTGCGGTTTCATCTTTTGGGTATGTTTTAATTATATACTATTTTTCTCGGCAAATTGTTATATGTGTGTAAACAAAAGTTTAATATAGATTGGGTATAATATAAATAATCTGTGGCAGATTATTTATATCCTCGCAGGGGCGATTTAGATCGCCGTGGGCAAGGATGCCCACATGGCTAATTTATATTATATTCGCACCTCATATAATATAAATAATCTGTGGCAGATTATTTATATCCTCGCAGGGGCGATTTAGATCGCCGTGGGCAAGGATGCCCACATGGCTAATTTATATT
>CAYJLI010000010.1:0-48789 GCA_964371155.1 uncultured Oscillospiraceae bacterium
ATGTATCCCATAGTGCAAATTTTGCATGGGCAGGGGTATGAGATATCTGGTTCTGATATAAATACTGGCACAAATATCGACATGGAAATTGCAATGGGAATTGAAGTGTTCATAGGGCATCACCCAGATAATATAAAAGGTGCGGACTTAATTGTCTATTCGGCGGCGGTGAGTGAGGACAATCCAGAGCTGATTGCAGCGAAAGAACAGGGCATACCAATACTCGAGCGCTCTAAAATGCTTGGCTTTGTCACCGGCAGATTTAATAACTGCATATGCATTTCTGGAACACATGGCAAAACAACTACCACAAGCATGACCACCCATATTTTAATGAAATGTGGCAAAGACCCCTCCGCAGTGATAGGGGGCAGGCTTCCAATAATAGACGGTAATGGCAGGCATGGTTTAGGTGAGAGCATGGTTTGTGAAGCCTGTGAATTTAAGGATACATTCCTACATCTAAAACCCGATATTTCTGTAATACTGAATATAGATGAAGACCATATGGATTATTTTAAAACTATGGATAATCTCCTTACTTCGTTTAAAAAATTTGCAAATCTTGCCACAAAATATATCCTTATTAATGGCGATGACGACTACTGCAAACAAATAGCCGAGCAGGCTGAGAAAAAAGTAATCACATTTGGCTTTACAGATAAGAGTGATTACTATGCAAAAGATGTAAAACTAAATGGGTTAAAAAGCAGTTTCATTCTTTGCCATGAAGGGGAGGAGCTCTGCAAAATTGAGCTTTCAGTTCCGGGGATACACAATGTGTCAAATGCACTCTGTGCCGCAGTCGCTGCAATTTTATCCGATGTACAGCCTAAGGAAATTCCCGAGGCAATAGCCGATTTTAAGGGTGCGGGCAGAAGATTTGAGCTTTTGGGAGAAGTAAACGGTGTTACCATAGTGGATGATTTTGCACATCACCCAGCCGAGATTGATATGACACTAAAAGCTGCAAAATCGCTTGGTTACCAAAAGGTTTGGGCAGTATTCCAGCCCTACACATATTCACGCACGGCACTGCTACTCGATGACTTCATTGCGTCACTATCCACTGCGGACGAGCTTGTGATGACCGAAATAGTGAGTGCAAGAGAAGAGAATATCTACAATGTGCACACGAAAAATATAGCGGACAAAATACCCAATAGCAGATATTTTAGCAGTTTTGAGGAAATTTGCGATTATGTTATGCAAAATGCAAAATCAGGGGATTTAGTCATAACGATGGGCGGTGGGGATATCTATAAATGCGCAAAACTAATGATGAACTATAAAAGTATAAATACCGATATTAAATAATCAACATTCTAAACATACAATATTATTAAATCTTCAGCTCACTCTTTCGCCAATGGCGTGAGAGTGAGCTGAATTTTTTATTAAAGTAATTTGTAAATTTAAGAATATTTTTAAATACTACCTCCCATAATATCGTTTGAAATAAACTTAAATGGGGTGTGAGCTATAAGAGTATATAAAAAAGAGGATAAAATCTTTAAATACATCACAATGTTCACGCTTTTTTTCCTACTATTCGATTTAGCGGTACAACGCACAGCATATATCTACGAAGGCTTAACCCTTCTTACCGCTACTATGCTTCTTTTGAAAATTTATTATTATTTAAAAGAAATAAATATAAAGCATATTATTATGAATAATGAAGAAATTATAGTATTCTTTATGATACTTATCTTATATGCTTCAGTGGATATTTTAGGTTTTTTCATTTCCTATGAATATCAATTGTTGTGGGAAAAATACAGAGTGGTAATAACCACACTTATAGTTTGTTTAGCTATATTTATTTCCTGTGATGAGGGGGCGGATATAGCTGAGTTTAAAGCGGTGTTTGTATTATCATCACTACTTATTTCGGCTATTACTGTAACTAATTATGTCCTGCTACCCACTTTTTCGGTTGAATATCTTTTAAGGCTTACACTGCGACGAGATTATAACGTATACGCTGTTGTGCTTTTTACAGGAGCAGTATATGGAGTGTTTTTACCGATTAGATACAGTGAAATAAACATGGAAAAAATATGCCTCTCTCTGATTAGCGTAGCATCAGTAATTCCTACAATGCTACTTAGCGGTTCAAGAAGGGTATATCTTTCATTACTTCCTACGGCTTTTATATGGATTTGCTCAGTGATGTTTTTAATGAAAAAGAAAAAAGTAAAAGAGCGTGGTTTAGTGATGATATCAGCTTTTGGAGTAACTATGACATATCTCTTCATTCAAATAGTCACCTCCGGAATGGAGGGCTATATGCTATACCTCTATTACAGCCCCGATAGCGAATATGTCACAGCACTAAACAACAGCGCTGAAACAACACTCCAAGATAGATACGACAGTATATATACTTCAAATGCAATGGAGAAGCGAAATGTAATATGGGGAATTGCCTTGGATGAATATTTGGGTTATAGCACTACTGAAAAAATATTTGGCAGGGGAAGTGGACGGGATATAGTGATTTACAATCAAAGCCACAGCGAGCTTGTACGAGTATATGGCGAAGAGGAAAATTATATTGGTAAACTCTCGGCGCATAATTTCTTACTTGCCGACCTAATAAATGGTGGAATAGTAAAAGTACTGATTGCTACTTTATGTCTTCTATCATTAGCAAATATGATGATTAAATATCTCTTTAAAAAGCCAATATCCGCGCTACCCTATGGAATAATCACTGGAGTGATTATGATTAGTATGCTAATTTCGAGTAGATATGGTATTTTATACGATAAAATCTTGCTGATTAACACAACTTTATTTTTAATAGATTATAGGAGGAATATGTTTTATGGCAACTATCTGCATGATTACAACGGTGCATAAGCATGATGATATCAGAATATACCACAAAGAGGCAAAAGCGGCGGCGGAGGGTGGATATGATGTTTATATAATATCGCCAAATTACAGTGGCAAAAGTGATGAAGGCATAAAATTTATAGGGCTGAGCAAATATAGCGGTCGCTTTAAAAGGGTGCTTTTAGGGAGCCGTGAAGCGTATAAAGAAGCAATTAAGGTGGAGGCGGATATATACCATATACACGACCCAGAGCTTTTAAGCATGGCAGTAAAATTAAAGCGAAAAGGGAAAAAGGTAATTTATGATGCCCATGAAGATTTTGAGAAACAGCTTCAAAGCAAAGAGTGGATATCACCCATGCTTCGGCCATATATCTCTAAACTTCTCGGTGGATATGAAGTGAAACAAGCAAATAAACTCGATATGGTGATAACAGCCACAGAAGAAATTGCTAAAAGATTTAAAAAGAAAAAAGTAGTGCATAATTACCCTGTGACAGAAGAATACAATAAAAATGCTCAAAATACTCCATACCCACTCAGAGAAAATAATATCTGCTACATAGGCCTGCTAAATTCCGATAGAGGTGTGGTGCAGATGGTGCGAAGCATGAAAGATGTGGAGGGGAAGCTAATATTAGCAGGCGAGTACGACAGCACCGAGTTTAGACTCCTAACTTCAAAACTACCCGAATATGAAAAGGTGGATTATAGGGGGTATATTAGCCGCAGTGCAGTATGGGAGCTTTTAGACGAATGTAAGATAGGCCTTTTAATCTTGCAGGCTACACCTTCATATAAAGAATCAGTACCGATAAAGCTCTTTGAATATATGGCGGCAGGGCTTCCTGTAATAGCTTCTAATTTTCCGAAATGGAGGGAGATGGTGGGTGTTGGCTGTTGCGTATTTGTTGACCCATTAAATACAGAGGAAATTAAATCTGCGATTATTAGGCTTTTAAAAGCTCCCGATATAGCAATAAAAATGGGGGAAGAGGGAAAAAAACTGGTCGAGAAAAAGTTTAATTTTGGCAGGGAAAAAGAAAAGCTACTTACGGCATATGCTGAGATCATTGGGGAAAATAATTGAGGTAATAAGAGATGAATATACTCATAATAAATCATTATGCTGGCTCGGTGGAAATGGGGATGGAATTCAGACCCTATTATATAGCGAGAGAGCTTATTAAACTTGGGCATAAAGTTTTAATCCTATCAGCTGATTATAGCCATTTGAGAATAAAAAACCCTAAAATAAAAAAGCCAATAGAATTTATTGATATCGAGGGTGTACCATATTGTTTAATCAAAACAAGAAAATACAAAGGCAATGGACTGGAGAGGGGCATAAATATATTTAATTTTTTGTCCTATTCACTGATATTTTCGTCCCTCATATGCAAAAACAAACCCGATATTGTAATTGCCTCCTCCACATACCCATTTGACTATATCATAGCAAAAGTGATTTCGATATTTAACGGAGCAAGAACAGTGTTTGAACTGCACGACATCTGGCCGCTCAGCCTCTGTGTTCTCCATGGGTACTCGCAAAAAAACTATATAATACGAATTATAAAATTCTTTGAGCATTATGCGCTTTTAGATGCCGATTTAATTATATCCATCCTATCAAATGCAAAACTTTACTTTTCCGAGAATAAACTATGTGTTAAAAAGCATATTTACATCCCAAACGGCATAGATATTTCAAAAAAAGACATGCATACCGCAAGTGAGCAAACAATAGCTAAAATAAAGGAGATAAAAAGCAGATATAGCTTTACAGTAATGTACTGCGGTGGATTTGCTAAGGCAAATGCCATAGATGATTTAATTAAAGTGGCAAGAATTAATAGTGAAATGGCATTCATCCTTATAGGTGATGGCAGTGAAAGAGCATTGCTTGAGAGAATAGTTAGAAAATACAGAATAAAAAATATTTTTTTCCTCGGAAGCTTTAAAAAAGAAGAGCTTCAAAGCATTATGGAATTTGCCGACTGCCTATATCTTGGCACAAAATCATCCGAGCTATATAAATACGGTGTGGCAATGAATAAGCTGTATGACTATATGTTATCAAAAAAGCCGATTGTCTTTGCCACTAATAATTTTGATAATCCTGTAAATAAATCGCTATGTGGATTTACCGTAGGTGCTGGCAATATAGGCGAAATATCGAAAGCGATTAATAAAATAGCAAGGCTTAATATAAAGGAAAGGGAACGGATAGGACTTTTCGGACATAATTATCTGATAAAAAATCATGATTACTTCAAACTTGCAAAACGGTATGCAAAAGAATTGGAGAATTTATATGAAGCTGAGAAAAAGTTTCTTCCCTATGTAATAGGGAAAGAAGTGGATTATGTAAAAAAGGTCTGATATAGCCACTTTATACAGTGAAATTCTTATGGAAATAAACACTGTAAAGCTCATCACCATTACAGAGAATACTAAGCCAAACGATCACTTATATAATCTCTGTTAAGGTAGGAATTCGTGATGTAGTAATGGAGCAGCTAAGAGATAAATATAGGGTTGGTACAAGTGTGCATTTTATGGCGGTTACATCGTTTTCAAACTATAAGGACTATAAAAAGAATACTCCGATTGTAGAGGAATTTGCTAAAGGGATAATATCCCTGTCGATTTACCCCTCAATGGAGGTGGAGGATACAAAATATGTGGCAGAAGCCATACGGGAGATTACCACAAAAATTTAAAAATGACAGCGGTGTAGAAAGCTATATTAAGCTGTATGATAAGAGGCATTATCTAATAATGAAAAGAATGATGGATGTACTGCTCTCGGCTTCACTAATTATAATTCTTTCACCAATAAGTGCGGGGGTAGCTTTACTTATCACAGTTAGCGACCCTGGCAAAATCATATTTAAGCAAGTACGGATAAAACGATATGGGGAAAAATTCACCATATACAAATTTCGGACAATGAAAGAAAATGCTACTGGGGAAGAAGTAACCGTGTTTAATGATGAAAGAATAACAGAAGTGGGGCGTTTTCTCAGAAAATATCATCTCGATGAAATCCCACAACTCCTAAATATTTTAATCGGAGATATGTCTTTTGTGGGTGCAAGGCCTGAAATACCGAAATTTGTTTATGGATATAATGAGCAAATGAGAGCAACTCTTTTATTACCCGTCGGCTTAACAAGTAGGGCAAGCATAAAATTTAAAAATGAGAGTAAGTTTCTAAAAGGTGCAGATACCGATAATATTTATTTTAAAAAGATATTACCGGAAAAAATGAAGCTTAATATATCGTATATAAATAATTTCTCCCTTGAGGAGGATATTAAAATAATATTCGCAACTCTTTTAGACATATTTTATTAACAAAAATATAGCGTTCTCGGCTATTGTTTTTTAAAACAAAAAGGTGTATAATGTTAAGTAATTGAGTGTAATTAAAACTTTTTTAATTAATTATCTATTTTGTAACTGATAAATTGCATTTTGAAAGTAGTTTTAATTATTTACCAAGAGGTTTAAACTGCGATGTATTGTATTTATTTTTATTAAAAACTGAATATATGGGGGTTAAATGGATGATTAAACTCGAAAACCACATGGGTGTAATAGAAATTTCCGAGGAATACTTTGCAAATTTAGTAGGACAATCTGCGTCAGAATGTTTTGGGGTTGCAGGAATGGTTGCCACTACTGCTTCACAGGGTATACGATCGGTTATTCCTAATCAAGATGTTACCGATAAAGGCGTGAGAGTGAAAATAATAAACGGTAGGCTTGTTATTGATCTTCACATCATTGTCACATACGGTGTGAATATCTCAGCAATCGTAAAAAGCATAGTAAATAAAGTTCATTATACAGTCGAAGAGGCAACTGGCCTTGAAGTGGCTAAAGTAAATGTATATGTGGACGGTATGAGAGCATAGTAATTCTATGCTTTAAATTGCACAATCAAGGGAGTGTTATAATATTTTGATAAATGGTAGTATGTTAAGAGATGCATTTATATCTGCAGCAAATAATCTTTCAGATTTAAGGCAGGAAGTAGATGCACTCAATGTGTTCCCCGTGCCGGATGGCGATACGGGCACAAATATGTCAATGACGCTCAGTGCCGCAAGGCGTGAGCTTGAAATTATGTCCGATACCGCAACAGTAGCAGAAGTAGCACAAACAGCGGCATCTGCTTTACTAAGAGGCGCAAGGGGTAATTCCGGAGTAATCACTTCACTTCTATTTAGAGGTTTTGCCAAAGGTCTTGCAGGCAAAAAAGAAGCAAATGCAAGGGATATGGCAAAAGCACTTGAAATCGGAGTTGAAGCAGCTTATAAAGCTGTAATGAAGCCTACCGAGGGCACAATACTAACCGTGGCAAGACTTGCTGCTGAACATGCAAGTGAAATAGTTACCGATGAAATGGAAGTAGTGGAGCTTTGGAGAGAAGTGATTATAGAGGGCGAAAAAGCACTCCAGTCCACACCTGATTTACTTCCGGTACTTAAAAAAGCTGGCGTTGTAGATGCTGGCGGTAAAGGGTTTATTATTATTGCCGAGGGTATGCTCAGAGTATTCGAAGGCAATGGCATAATAACCGCTTCCGATGTACAAACAAAAGAAAATACAGTAAATCTTGATACCACTGCTTTTTCACATGCGGAAGAAGATATCACATTTACATATTGCACCGAATTTATTATTCTTAAAGAAGATAAAGATGTGCAGTATATAAAATTTAGAGCATATTTAGAATCAATAGGGGATAGTGTAGTTGTGGTTGACGATGATGATATTATAAAATGCCATGTCCACACCGATAACCCTGGTGACGCTATGCAGGCGGCGCTAAAGCTTGGTATGATTACTAAAATCAAAATTGAGAATATGCGTGAGCAGTTTATGACTCTCAATAAAAAAGCAATGGATGCAAAAAATGCCGAAGACAGCGAAGAATTCCCATATGCACAAGTTTCTGAAGATACTGAATTCGGATTTGTTTGTGTTTCTGCGGGCGAGGGCTTAAAACAGCTATTTATCGACCTTGGTGCCGATAATGTTGTTAGTGGTGGTCAAACCATGAATCCCTCCACCGATGATATCTTAAAAGCAATCCATGCAACCCCAGCTAAAACTGTATTTGTCCTCCCTAATAATAAAAATATTATCATGGCGGCGGAGCAAGCGATAAAACTTGCGGACAGACGAGTAGTGGTGCTTCCCACAAGGACTATACCGCAGGGTATATCGGCGATTTTAGCATTTGATCCCACATACGACTATAAAGAAAACAGTATAAACATGTCTAAAGCCTTTGAACGAGTGGGAACAGGTCTTATCACATTTGCGGCAAGGGACAGCAATTTTGACGGACACAAAATTAAAAAAGGTGAGCTTTTAGCACTCGATGGCTCCAAGCTTCTCTTTACAGATACTGATTTAGAAAAAACTGTCGTAAAGCTTACAAAAACTATTGCAAAAAGAGATACCTATCGTGAGGGTTGTTTTGTAACACTTATTTACGGCAAAGATATCGAACTACCACTTGCGGAGGCTATACAAAAAGCAGTTGAGGCTAAACTGCCTGAAAATGCTGAAGTTGCACTCGTGGATGGCGGCCAGCCAGTATACTACTTTATGATTTCAGTGGAGTAGTGGCTGAAATAGTAATTTGAGATATGTAACGCTATTATCTAATGAACAAATTTATATTACGCAAATATCCCCCGCCTATGGCGGGGGATATTTATATATGATAGAAATTATCTATCTATTATATCTTTAATACATCTGTAAGAAAAGAGTAGACTAAAATTCATTTATACTGTTAAGTTGCCATGTTCTCGAGTGGTCTACCTCAATATTACTCATACAATATTCACACACTCTGTGGGATAAGTCGGAAATAGTAGCTCCACAATTTGGGCAGTTAATTGTAGCGGCGATTTCGGCACCGAAATTCTCACTATCAAGCATAAACACCCATTCGGTTTGCACCCGTGACTGTGTTTTAGTGCCGGATAAATCATCTGCACTGCTTTTTATGTACTCAAGCGATAGCTGGAATTTTATCGAAGCAAGTTTTTCTTTATATCTGTACTCGCTTATAGCATGCTTATGTATTTTAATTTTATTAAACTTTATTTTAGCTCTTATACATTCAGCCGATATATTTTGTAACTGCGCATTGATAGCTTCATTTTCTTCAAATCTCGATAAGTCTCCCGTTTGAATAGCATTAAAGTACTCATATACTTCGTCTTCATTTCTGCTTTTTAACTCGGCGATGGAGAGCGAGGGGAAGTCTTCCTCAATTTTTCCTCTAACTAAAGATTCTATACCGCTTATAGATTTTGGAGTCTCCTGCATTTCTATTTCTCGTAGATTTGCTACTTTAGATAAATCGGAGCTTCCAAATAAAGAGGTGAGCGTGCTTTTGATTTTTCTGCTAACATTTCGAAATGTGACAACCGCAGCCACGCCAAATGCTAAAGCTATTATTGCAGGCAGTAAACTAATGAATAATTCCATAATAATTTTAAAATCCTCTCAGATTAATTAAAGCATTGTGTGCTCAATAAATGTGCGAATTCCAATAAATATTAAAATAATGCCTCCCAAAATCTGCGCACCTTCTTTGGCAAAACTTCCGAGCTTTGAGCCGAGGTTTATGCAAAAGGTACAACATAGGAAAGTGATTACCCCAATACAGACTACAGCCGTAAATATATTTACATTCATAACCGCAAAACTTACTCCGACAGTGAAAGCGTCAATACTTGTAGCTATTGCCTGAACAAAAATTGTATTAGAATCAAGCTCTCTCTTTTTACTGCTCACAGATTTTACAGAGCGATAATCTTTTACAGCATCTAAAATCATCTTTCCGCCAATAAAAGAAAGAATTATAAGCGTAATCCAGTGGTCTAAAAATGATATATATTCAGCAAATAAACTTCCAAAAAAATACCCCAGAAGAGGCATTACCGCCTGCGCAATACCAAAAGCTAAGGGTGATTTATATCGGTTGTAATTTTCTAAGCAGTTATAGCACATACCATTCGCTATTGAAACTGCTGAAGCATCCATAGCGAGCCCTACGGAGAGTAGAAGTAAAGTAATAATATCCATATAATATTTCACCTCAAATATCTGTTTAATACCAATCTACTTATTATAAATAAAAACTCTGTAATAGTCAATAAAATAACTGATTTAACTAATTTATTTTACCACAAACAAAGGAAAAACATGTTTCGATATAAAACATTGTAGATATATTCATATTTTATTAAAGAAATTAACTGCTAACTGGTGTAAAATGTTAATGTTAAAGTAGTATACTAACATAAAAGGTGGAATATACGCTGTTTGGTTATATATGCCCGCACAAACCTCAAATGAGAATGATGGAATATGATTTATATAAAGCGTATTATTGCGGACTTTGTAAGACAATGGGCAAAAGATATGGCTTTATTTCAAGATTTACTTTGAGCTATGATTTTGTATTTCTATCACTTATGCAGACTTCTCTCAGTGATAATGAGCAGACATTTAAGAGAGAGGCATGTCTGTTTAATCCCTTAAAGAAAAAACTCTGCTGTAAAGCTGAGAATGATTTAGAATTTGCATCGGATGTTGCAATGATAATGCTCTATTATAAAATTAAAGATAATATAGCCGACGAACCCTTTCACAAAAAGTTGCTATATATTCTACTGCTACCGTTTGCGGCAGCTGCACGAAAGAAAGCGGCGGCAAATCTTCCTGAGTTTGACGAAATACTCAAAAATACAATGCAGGAGCAATATCTCTGTGAATCCTCTAAGTGTGATGTTGTGGATAAGGCTTGTGAACCTACTGCAAAGGCTCTTGAGCAGATGTTTTCGCATATCAGCGAGGATGAAGCGAATTCACGCATACTTGGTAGAATGGGGTACTTTTTAGGAAGATATGTATATATGTGCGATGCCCTCGATGATATATTAGAAGATTATAAAGACAAAAAATATAATCCATTCCTACTCTCGAAGAAAATAGAATTTATAGGTGAAGAGGCTAAAGGCGAAATTATAGAAGAGTCAAAAGGCGATTTATATATGAATATTGCTGAAATTATTAAAGCCTATGAGCTCTTACCGATTATTAGAAATAAAGAAATACTGGACAATATAATTTATTTTGGTCTAAAAGCTATGGTAAACAGACTAAAATATGAAAAGGAGCAATCAATATGAACGACCCTTATAAGGTGCTTGGGGTATCCCAAAGCGATTCGGATGAAAAAATTAAGTCAGCATACAGGGAGCTTGCAAGAAAGTATCATCCCGATTCTTATAATAATAACCCACTTTCCGACTTAGCGGCGGAAAAAATGAAAGAGATAAACGAAGCGTATGACACCATTACGAATCAGCGCAAAAACGGCGGTAATTCAGGGAGCTACAACGCTTATGGAAATAGTGGTAGTTATAGCAGCTCGAATAGCCAATTTGCCGATGTAAGGCGGCTTATACAACAAAATAGAATTACCGAAGCCGAAGAAATACTCGATGGAGTTTCGCCAAATGGCAGAAATGCGGAATGGCATTTTCTCAAAGGTAGTATTTTTTATAGCAGAGGTTGGATAAATGAAGCCTATAACTACTTTCAAAAAGCTGTCAGCATGAACCCTAATAATGCTGAATACAAAATGGCACTCTCACAACTTCAGTGGCAGAGAAAAACCGCAAACCCAAGTGGAAGCGGATACAATACTACTGCTGTAAGAGGTTGCAGTGGTTGCGATATCTGCACAACACTTATATGTGCGGATTGTTGCTGTGAATGTATCGGTGGGGATCTTATAGCTTGCTGTTAAAATTAAAACTCGCATTTATTTTCCACCTCGACATGGGGTGGAAAAGTATATAAGAGCATATAATATAAATTCCTATATATTGCAAAGTAAATCTAAACCCATATTTTAAATTATGTCTATTAGATTATAGAAATTGGAGGGCGAACTATTTGAGAAAAAGCAGGCAGATGGCAGTGGGTGGCTTGACATCGGCACTTTGTCTTGTAATAATGTTTTTTACAGGCATATTTCCTTTCGCCACATTTGCACTCCCCGCCATAGCAGGTGCTGTGCTCATTGCAGTTGTTATTGAAAATGGATTTACTACTGCAGTTATTGTATATATCGCTGTTTCCATTTTATCGGCATTTATAGTGCCCGATAGGGAAGCAGCACTAATATTCATAGCATTCTTAGGGTATTATCCGATAATTAAAGCAAAGCTTGAAAGACTTCGCCCTAAATGGCTTGAACTTTTAGCCAAGCAAGTGATGTTTAATATTTCGGTAGTGGGTGCATATATAATTGCAATAAATTTATTTGGCATGAACTACCTCATAGACGAAATGGGAGAATATGCGCAGTATGGCGTGATTATTTTGCTCATACTTGCAAATGTCACCTTTGTGGTGTATGATTTAGCGCTTACAAATGTAGTTTTATACTATATAAAAGTAATAAGACCAAAGCTAAAGCTCAATCACTAATTAAAATATATAGTAACAATCTGAAAAGATTTTACTTTATATATTCTCCTCTCATAAAAAGTGAAACTAAAAATTAACTGCTGATATCTTAAAAGTAAAGACTAAAATAAAATTGCCATCTTCATCCGATAACTATGGATGAAGATGGCAATAATTTTTTTAATATTATATTGTGGGCATGTCTTTTATAATATGCACATCGAGCTGATCAAAAGGTATTGAGATGCCTTGTGAGTCAAATTCTTTCTTCACTTCTTCGAGTAAATAAAATTTTAAATCCCAATAATCTTCGCTTAGCACCCATGTTCTACTGAGAATACCTATTGCACTGCTTCCATGCTCACCAATTCGCACAAAAGGTGGCTGTGGATCGTTTAGTGATAGTCTACTTCTCTTAACTATGCTCAAGATAATTTCCTTTGCCTTTTCAAAATCATCATTGTATCCTATGCTAAACATTATATCAAGTCTGCGGATTTTCTCGGCACTGTAATTAACAATCAGTGATTTTGCAATATCTCCATTTGGTACATACACCCTTTTGTTATCTATGGTGTTTAGAGTAGTATATACCACACCAACTTCGCTCACACTGCCCTCATGTCCACAGGTGTCAATATAATCACCTACTCCAAACGGCTTTGAAAAAAGCATCATCATTCCGCCGGCTAAGTTGGAAAGACTGTCTTTAACTGCAAGTGAAATTGCAAGTCCAACCGCACCAAGAGCTGTTACAAGGGAGGTAGTTTCCACTAAGCCGCTTATATCAAGACAGCTTATAGCTAAAAGTACAATTGCACTAATGCGAACACAAGCAATGATAAAGGCATGTAAAGAAACATCTACCTTAAGTCTTTCGAGTGTGTTTTTCATAAGCCTTGACGAACGCTTGATTATGAAATATCCGATTAGAAACACAAGAAGTGCTAAAAGGATATGCGCAGTTTTGGTTGCTAAAAAGGTTATCATGGTATTTATTAAAGTTTCGATATTCACGGACATTTTATAGACCCCCAATTTAGAATTAATACTAACATTATACCAAATTTTTTTCACCTTTCAAGTGGGTTATGTATTATTAGATTATTACAAAATACAAGTGGATACTGCATAATGCACAAAAATATTGACTTTTTTGATACAATGTGTATAATTGATTAAGGGAAAATAAATATTTTCTTTAATTTAATGTTATTACTAAGGAGTAAATTATGATTGCAAAAACAAAGTACTTTACCGAATTTGCTGAGCAAAACCATTTGCAGTTCGACACAGCAAATAAAATGGCTTTTGGACAATACAAGGGATTTGACATCTGTATTTTAAGGACAGCGAATGCGGGATATCAAATTTTTATGAAGCTTAAAAACCATATGAAAAATATGGATAAAAATGATTTTAAAGACCTCAAAAAATCAAAAAACGGACTCTTCCTTATGGACTTTAATGAAAATGGTTTAATGGTGTTTAATGCACCTGCGGCTGTAACTGAAAAGGGTGCTATGGAAAAGTTGCAGATGGGTATTGATGGTTTAGTGGATTTCCTAAAGGAAAACGGCTATAAAACATGCTGTGCAGGATGTGAAACAGAAAACGGACTATCTGCCTATTCTATTAATGGTAGGGGTGTACACCTGTGTGAAAATTGCTATGCAAGCTTTGCAGGTAATATCCAAAATCATGCAGATAATATGCAGGAAAAGTCTGAAAATGTAGTCTTTGGCAGTGTGGGTGCACTACTGGGCTCACTCATCGGGGTGCTTTCGATAGTGGTAATCGGGCAGTTAGGATATGTAGCGGCAATATCAGGTGTGATTTTGGCGGTGTGTACACTAAAAGGATATGAGAAGTTTGGCGGAAAACTGAGCAAAATGGGTGTGATGATTTCCATAGCAGTAATGGCAGCAATGGTTATTTTCGGAAATAGGCTGGATTGGGCAGTTGCAATTGCAATGGAGCTTGACCAAAACATCTTTGATGCATTTGCCGCAGTTTCTGATATTGTTGACATAATAGGTGCAAGATCGGACTACAACCAAAACCTATTTATGATTGGTATATTTGCACTCATAGGAAGTTTTAGCCCTATAAAATCAGCATTTTTAAACCCACACAACACTTCAAAAATAAGAAAACTTGAAGGAAATAGGCTAACAAACATATAAATTTTAAAAAAGCACAAAGCATTTATATTAAGGGCGTTTTCTCTGCTAAAGGCGAGGAAAACGCCCTTAAATCGTTAAAGCTTAAAAAGATTATAGAAGATAAGATATTTTTTAGCATTAAAGGTTTTAATTTGTCGCAAAATGTGGTAGAATAAACTGTAAGTAATTTTAATAAATGTTTGATGATATAGAATAGAGGTAGAAGCTTTGGATAACTCATTATATTCGAAATACACTGCAGTGAAAAAAAAGGCAATAGAAAGCTGTTTTAAAAGGATGAATCCTATGCAGCTTGAGGCGGTTATGCAGGTTAAAGGCCCCGTCCTTATACTTGCGGGTGCAGGTAGCGGTAAAACCACCGTACTTGTAAACAGAATAGCGAATATGGTGAATTTCGGCAATGCATATCACAGTGCATATATGCCGGAGCATATTTCTATGTCCGATATTGAAAATATAGAATTAGCGGTGAAAAACGGCAGTATAGACAAGGACATGCTCATAAATTTTACAAATGAGCAAGGAGTTAAGCCATATAACATACTGGCAATTACCTTTACCAATAAAGCTGCAAATGAGCTAAGAGAAAGGCTTGCAATGATGCTTGGTGAAGACGCATCCGAGATAAATGCGTCTACTTTCCACAGTTCATGCGTTAAAATACTTAGACGTGAGGGAGAAAAAGTAGGCTTTACTTCTAATTTTACTATTTATGATACCGATGATTCATTAAAAGTATTAAAAGAAATATATAAAAGCATAAATATTGATGAAAAGGTGTTGCCACTGCGCTCTTCACTTTCGCAGATAGGTAGATTTAAAGACAGCATGCTTTCACCTATGATGGCGGAGGAAGAGTATGCCTCAGACTTTAGAATGTCGATGGTGGCAAAAATATATACTGAATATGCAAAACGACTCAAAGCAGCAAATGCGATGGACTTTGATGATATTATCTACTATACTGTAAGACTGTTTTTAGATAATGAGGATGTTTTAAACAAATATAGAAATCGCTATAAATACATAATGGTTGACGAATATCAGGACACAAACCATGCGCAGTACCTACTTGTAGGACTGCTTGCAGGCGAGCATAAAAACCTCTGTGTGGTTGGTGATGACGACCAAAGTATTTACAAATTCAGAGGTGCTACGATTGAGAACATCTTAAGTTTTGAACAGCAGTTTTCAGGTGCAACAGTTATAAAACTTGAGCAAAACTACCGCTGCACACAAAATATACTTGATGCAGCAAACAGCGTTATAGCCAACAATACCGAGAGAAAAGGCAAAAACCTATGGACGGACAACGGTGTGGGCGATAAAATAAATATTTTAAAGCTAAAAGATGAGTTTGAAGAGGGAAGATATATAGCTGATAGAATTTCAGACCATATCGCTTCAGGCGGTTCTTTTAGAGAGAATGCAGTCCTCTACCGACTAAATGCACAATCGAACGCTATTGAAAAAGTACTGCTCAGAAGTGCCATACCGTATAGAATTTTCGGCGGTATAAAGTTTTATGAGAGGCTTGAAATTAAAGACATTGTGGCATATCTAAGCGTGATAAACAATCCATCAGATACATTAAGGCTGAAAAGAATAATAAATCAGCCAAAACGAGGAATTGGCGACGCAACTGTTGCCACCTGTGAAGAAATTGCATATACTTTAGGTGTAAGCCTTTTTGAAGTAATAAAATCGGCGGAAGAGTATGCACCTATACAGAAAAAATCAAAACCACTGATGGAATTTGCAAAAGTTATAGATGATTTAATTGAATTTGAAAGTAAAAACAATACCATCACTGAATTATTTGACAAATTACTAAAAGATAGTGGCTATGAAGATTTTTTAAATTCACAAGGCTTAGATGGGCAAAATAGACTTGAAAATGTAATGGAACTTAAATCCAATATAAGCAATTTCAAAAAGGAGAACGCAGAGGGGACACTCTCCGAGTTCTTAGAAGAAATTGCACTTTATACCGACCTTGACAGAGCCGATACTTCCGGCGATGCGGTAACACTTATGACACTTCACTCGGCAAAAGGTCTTGAGTTTGAAAATGTTTTTATCGCAGGTATGGAAGAGGGGATATTCCCAGGCACGCAATCTAACTTCGACCCTAAAGAGGTGGAGGAAGAAAGACGCCTTGCATATGTCGGAATTACAAGAGCAAAGAAAAGTTTACATATAACGAGTTCATGGCAAAGGCTTTTATACGGTAAAACCACTGTTAACCAAATGAGCCGCTTTGTAAAAGAAATTCCTGGAGAAGTTTGCGTAATAGAAGATAAAACAGTGCGCATTGTTGACAAAAATCCCTATGCTTCACCAAAATCGGCACCTACTGCTGGTAAGTCAATCGGCGTAAGTGGTTCTTTCACAAAAGAAAAAGCTGTATTTAACTTCTCAAATGGAGATAATGTAGTTCATAAAGTATTTGGTAGCGGTGTGATAGTTAAAATCACCCCAATGGGAAATGATAAACTTGTAGAAATTGATTTCGGAGAAAAAGGCATTAAAAAAATAATGGCTAATATGGCAAAGCTTGAAAAAGCTTAAATATGTAAACAACTTAATAAAATTATCTTCTATACTTTCCCTGATTTAGTTAGGGGAAGTATAGAAAAAATATCAAGTGGTTTAAAGCTACCTTCAATAAAAAATATAGCGCAAATTTTACTTTTTTATAAAAAGTGAGAACATTTTTAATAAATCCTCATAGAATATAGTGATACTTATTTTATTTTGCTTTCACAAAATTCTACTATTAGGGGGATTTTATATGTCAGTACCCAACGAAAGTGCTGTTAATGCAGTAGGTTCAAACTGTTTTAAAGAAGCGGTTTGCATTGATACCAAAAGAATCTACGACTCATGCAGCGACAAGGATTGCTTAGACGATTTGCAGGTGTATTTCACCGATTGCGATCAAAAAATAATTGACTGTGCTACAAGCGTAAGAGTAAAAGGCTGTGAAATTTTAAATGTATACTTAGATGTCGAGTCGATACCCTTTAACAAAGGTTTCTACTCAGTGGATATCACCTTCTTCTTTGAAGTGAAACTCAGTGCATACACTACCCCTCTTACACCTCCGGTCAATGTAAAAGGTGTTTCAATTTTTTCAAAGAAAGTTATCCTTTATGGTAGCGAGGGAAGTGTGCGTGTGTTTACCTCGGAATGTGGTCGCCAAGAAGAAAGATGCCAGGATAATGGGCTTCCAAAAGCGAGTGTGCAATGCGTTGATCCAGTATGCTTAGCAGTTAGATTAGTGGAAAAATGCGACTGTTACCCCGAGCCAATCTGCGAAATACCAAATGCTGTTTCCAACAATTTTGAAGGCTTGTTCGCAGGTGTAAGACCTGAAAAAGCAGTCTATATTACGCTTGGTCTATTCACAATCGTACAGCTTGAAAGATATGTGCAGATAATGATACCTGCATATGATTTCTGTGTACCGGGCAAAGAAAGTGTAACACAGGGAATAGATGACCCATGCGAATTATTCAAAAAGATTAAATTCCCAACGGATGCCTTTTTTCCTCCAAAGCTTGAGGATTTAACTGATAATTAATAGTCTATATCCACGAATTTGTGCTGTGCATTATGTGCAGCATAATTTCGCGAAATGATGAGGACGAGCTTTAAAAATAAACCAAAAGGAATGATATAATATGCCTAAAGTATTGCTTTTAACTCATACCCCAACGCCCGAGCAAGTAGTTGCAGCGGCGGCAAAATTGTGTTATAGCCCAGTGTCGGTAGCGGAGCTAACAGAGCGCATAACCGAGGAGAGCGCTGCGGACTTTGTTGAAATGCTCTCTGAAATAGGACATGCAAGCCCTATCGAACATGCAAATTTCACATTTGCAATAGAAGGTGTATCACGCTCATTGCTCGCCCAAATTACAAGGCATAGGATTGCATCATTTAGTGTGCAGAGTCAAAGGTATGTTAGGGAGAAAAAGTTTGAATACATCACCCCGCCAGAAATAAGCAAAATACCCGAGGCACTGAGCATATATGAAGAGGCTATGGAAAAGATACATGGCGATTATATTACCCTTGCAAACACATTAAAGGAAAAGCATTTAGAGCAATTTCTTTCAGAGGGTATGGAGGAGAAAGCAGCTAAGCGTGCAGCGGAGAAAAAAGGTATTGAAGATGCAAGATTTGTACTTCCCAATGCCTGCACTACGAAGATGATTGTTACAATGAATGCAAGGAGTCTTCTTAATTTTTTTGCACATCGTTGTTGCAATAGAGCGCAGTGGGAAATACTCGAGGTAGCTGATTTAATGCTTTGTGAAGTAATGAAAGTTGCACCGTCATTATTTAAAAATGCAGGGCCTAAATGCCTTAGTGGAAAATGCCCCGAGGGCAGTATGAGTTGTGGAGAAATGCAAAATGTAAGGGCAAAATATAAAGAATTATTCTTAAATTTAAAATAGAAAATAAATATGAATAGTCTTATCGATAATATATATTTTTTGGAGGTGGCTTGATGCTAAACAGCACAAAACAGGGCAAACTTATAGTAATAGAAGGCATAGATGGCAGTGGTAAAGCCACTCAAACCGAGCTTTTATACAATAGGCTTAAATCTGAAAATCTCTCAGTATACAAAGGTTCTTTTCCAAATTATAAAAGCGATTCTTCTGCACTTGTAAAAATGTATCTGAGCGGACAGGTGGGAAGCAATGAAAAGGTAAATCCCTATGCCGCTTCAACCTTTTATGCCGCAGACAGGTATATAACATATTTAAACGAGTGGAAAGATATATATAATAGTGGGACAACTATTCTTACAGACAGATATACCACCGCTAATATAGTGCATCAGATGTCCAGATTAACTAATGAAGAATGGCAGGATTTCCTCCTTTGGATAAATGATTTTGAATACATTAAATTGTCCATTCCAAAGCCGGATATGGTTATTTATCTTGATATGCACCCCGATATCACACAAAAGTTATTAAATAAGCGTTATGATGGGGACGAAAGCAAAAAAGATATACTTGAAAAGGATTTTGAGTATATGCATATATGCCGTAAAGCGGCACTTTATGCGGCTGAAGAATTAAATTGGAATTTAGTAAAGTGCTTTGATGGTGAAAATCCACTTTCACCCGAGCATATACATGAGCAAATATACAAAATAGTTATGGATAATCAAAACTAATAATTCAAATATTTTACGCTATTATACAAAAAAAATGCTGATTTTCTACTTTCATCACATATGAAGCAGAAAATTTTAACAGGGAGTTTGACTATCAATACCAAACGGCGACAAGGGAGGTTTTATGCTAAATTTTAAACCAATAGAAATTGCAGACAAAGAGTGGGCGGATTCACTTATGGCAATGAACAATTACAAAGGAAGCGAATATGTATTTGCCAATAATTTTAACTGGAGAAACAGCTACCATACGGAAGTTGCAAGATACAAAGATTTTTATATGCTTATTTCGGGTAAAACAATGAAAAGTTACCTCTACCCAGCAGGAAGAGGGGACTTAAAAGAGGCAATAAATGAGCTTATAAAAGATGCTAAATCAAGAAATATAGAATTTGTGCTAAGAAGCCTTACTGAGGAAACAAAAGCAGAGCTTGAAGCTGTAATGCCAAATATGTTCCACTATCAGCCACTTAGAGACAATGCTGATTATATATATGAAATGGAAAAATTATATTCTCTTGGAGGTAAAAAACTTCATGCCAAGAGAAATCACATAAACAAATTCAAAGCAGTCAATCCCAATTGGGTTTATGAAGATATAGATGAATTTAATATTAAAGATTGTATCGAAATGAATAAAAAATGGTGTGTCCGCATGAACTGCCACGAAGACGAAAGCTTAACAGAGGAAGCGCAGGCGATTAAAAGCTCCATGGATAATTTTTCTGAGCTTGGCCTTATAGGTGGACTTTTAAGGCTTGAAGAAGGTGGCGAGGTAATTGCTTATACCGTTGCTTCTTTTACCAAAGGGTGCGATACAGCAGTGGTGCATATAGAAAAAGCATACCATGAAATACAAGGCGCATACCCAATGATAAATCAGCAGTTTATTCAAAGCAAATGCACTGATTTTACCTATATAAACAGGGAAGATGACTTAGGCGAAGAAGGACTGCGCAAATCTAAACTTTCATATTATCCACTGATAATTGAGGAAAAATATATTGCCAGACTAAAATAATGGGGAAGAGTTATGCAATTTATAAAAGGCTATTCGAATAGAGAAGAGATAACTAAACTTTGGAAAACTGTCTTTGGTGATAGCGAAGAATATATTAATACTTTTTTAAATAATTATTTTCAGCCAGAATTTTGCTACATGGCAGTAGAAGATGGCACAGCGGTGTCAATGCTTATGGCACTTCCAGTGGCTTTACAAACAGCTACTTATGAGTACGATGGGAGATATATTTACGCTGTTTCCACACATCTGTCTTACAGAGGGCGGGGAATTAGTCGCAAACTGACATTGTTTTCAGAAGAGGAAATTAAAAAAGACGGTGGAGAATTTACCTGCTTAGTACCTGCGGAAAAATCCCTTTTTAATTTCTATAAAGCAGGTGGATATAAAGATTTTTTTTACAGAAGCATTAAGGAATACCACCTAAATAATATTGTAAATAATTGCGAGTTAAAACCTATTAAAATGAAATTTTCACAGCACTGTGATTTTAGAAATAATTATCTTTCTAAATCGGGTGCATATGCAAAATGGCAGAGAGAATTTTTAGATTATTTGCAGATAGAGGCGCAGTTTCAATCAGGAGCAGTACTTTCCTTTGGTGAGGGATATGTAGTTTGTTACCCAAGGGAAGATAATTTGCTTATTAAAGAAATATGTGCTGAGGAAAAATATAAAGAGCAAATTATATATACAGCGCTAAAATATTATAATAAAGAAAGTGCGCTTGTTTGTGATATTGCCAAAGATGATTTAGAGAAACACCCATTTGGCATGATTAAGATTTTAAATGACAAAATTAATATAAATGAAAGCACTAATTTCCCTATTATTTCTCTGGTGCTTGATTAGATTGAGGTAATTTTATGATTTATGTATTTTTGGCAGACGGATTTGAAGAAATAGAAGCCGTTACCACCATTGATATTTTGCGACGTGCCGAACTCGATGTTAAAATAGTTGGGGTGGGTTCTAAAAATGTCACCGGATCACATCATATCACGATTATGGCAGATATAACCGATAAAGAAGCTACTGCAAATGGACTTGAGATGATTGTCCTGCCTGGAGGTATGCCCGGTGCCCTTCATTTAGAAAAAAGCGAATATGTAAAAGATATTATAAAGCTTTGCGATACATATGATTTATACATTGCCGCCATATGCGCTGCACCATCTATTTTAGGCAGAATGGGGCTTTGCAAAGGCAAAAGCATCACATGTTATCCAGGATTTGAAACACAACTCCCAGATTCTAATTATACGGGTGACGGAGTTACTGTTGATGGAAACTACATCACAGGCAAGGGGCCAGGTGTAGCAATAGATTTTTCGCTGAAATTAGTTGAGATACTTTTAGGCAAAGAGCGAGCAAAGATTTTAGGGGATTCACTTCAAATGTAAAAGTTATATACAGTTAGCTGAAAGGAATAAAAACAATAGAATGGATATTAGAGCATATAAAAAGGAACTTAGAGGAAAAATAAAAGCTTATAGAATGTCACTGAACTCGGATGACAAGGCAAATATGGATAAAAAAATCTCTGAATATATCACATCGATGCCAGCATTTAAAAATGCCAAGACACTGCTATGCTATGTTTCAACTGAAATTGAAGTTGGAACTGATTTAATCATCAAAGAGGCATTTAAACAGAATAAAAATGTTTATATTCCACGTTGTGTTGATAATAAAGGGCATATGGATTTTATTAAGATTGTTTCAACCGATGATCTTGATGTAACTGCTTTTGGAATTTTAGAGCCAAAATCTGAATTAAATGAAAAATATGTAAATTCGCCCGACACTATATGCATTATCCCTGCGCTTATTTATGACAATGAGGGATATAGGCTTGGGTATGGTGGAGGCTATTATGATAGATTTCTTTCGGAATTCGAAGGAAAAAAAGTGGGCATAATATATGCAGAAAACCTTATTGATAGGATACATAGGGGCAAATATGATATTTCAGTTGATTTCATTGCAACTGAAAAAGCTTTACATAGGACATAGGAGGACATCATGAATAAAAGACCAACGAATGAAAGAAACGCAACATCAATAGAGGGGTTTAAAGTGGATATAGGCGAAAGCACTACCGAACGCCCCAAAAAGAGAAAGACTAAAAAGAAATATAAGCTACTATGGGGCAGAGCGATAACAATATGTGCCATTTGTGTAGGAATTAGTTTTTTTCTTGCAATTTTTGCATTAGATAGTGCAGGAGATCTCTTAGGATTAAATCAAGAAAACCAACAAATTGAAATTGTAGTGCAAGAGGGGGATTCCTTTTCCGACATAACAAATACGCTCGATGATAATGGAGTAATAAGCACCCCACTTACATTCAGCCTTTACGCCGCTATGCAAGGTGCGGGGGATAATTTTAATCCGGGTGTATATATTTTAAACTCGAATATGTCATATGATCAGATTTTCACGGCACTCAGTACGGAATATGCTGTTAAGAGTACAGTGCAGATTACATTCTATGAAGGTATGACAATAAAAGAAATGGCGTCGCTTTTAGAAGAAAATGAAGTTTGTGATGCGGATGAATTTATGGAAGTGCTTGATACAGGTGAGTTTGACTACGAATTTATGCAACGCATTCCAGAAGACGAGTACAGGTTTAGAAGGCTTGAAGGATATGTATTCCCTGATACGTATGAATTCTTTATAGGGATGGATCCAACAGAAGTAGCAAAGAGATTTTTATCAAACTTTGATGCAAGATTTACAGAAGAGCATTATGCAATGTTAAGCGAGCTTGGAATGAGTCTTGATGAACTGATAACATTAGCTTCAATTATTCAAGAAGAGGCATCGGCAGTTGAGCAGATGGGAGCAGTTTCCTCCGTACTTCACAATCGTTTAGACGCACCCGGTACCTATCCAAAACTTCAATGCGATGTTACTATTTTCTATGTTGAAAATGATATTAAACCATATATGACCGAAGAAAATCAGCCCCTATACGACGCATATAACACATATGTAACCAATGGGCTTCCGGTGGCACCGATAACAAACCCAGGACTTGCTGCGATAGAAGCGGCACTTATGCCGAGCGACACAAATTACTACTTCTTCCTAACAGATGTTGAAGGAACTTATTACTATGCAACAACTTTTGAAGAGCATCTCGCAAACGACAGAACCGCATCAAGAATTGGGGAAACACAGGGTATAGCAACGGATAATTAATTTTTAAAATAAACCACATTAGGGTAGCGCCTATAATCCCAAAAAGCCAAAAACTGATGGATTATAGGTGTTAGACTACTCGGTTTTAATCCTAAAGAAATAGACAAATGCACAACAGTAAAAGGAGATTTACTTATGAAACCCGAAATACTATCACCAGCAGGTGATACAGAAAGATTAAAGGCTGCAATATTATATGGTGCTGATGCTGTGTACCTCGGTGGGAAACGCTTTGGAATGCGTGCAAATCCACAAAATTTTTCAATGGAAGAGCTTGATGCAGCAGTAAAACTTGCGCATGCGAATAATGTTAGAATATATTTAACTTGCAATACTCTACCCACGAATGAAGAAGTAGAAGAGCTACCGGAGTTTCTTGCCACAGCGGCTGAGATAGGTGTTGATGCACTAATTGTAGCCGACGTTGGGGTGCTAATTGCTGCAAAAAAAGCTGCACCTAAGACCGATATACATATTTCAACACAGGCAGGAATTGTAAACTATCTATCGGCGAGGGAAATGTATGAGCTTGGAGCTAAAAGGGTAGTGCTTGCAAGGGAGCTATCACTTGGTGATATTAAGACAATCAGAGAAAAAACACCTGCAGATTTGGAAATAGAAGCATTTGTGCATGGAGCTATGTGTATGTCATTTTCAGGGCGCTGTCTAATATCTCAGTACATGGTCGGTAGGGATGCAAATAGGGGAGAGTGTGCCCAGCCTTGCCGTTGGGGATACCATCTTGTCGAAGAGAAAAGACCGAATGAATACTACCCCTTATATGAAGACGAAAGCGGTAGCTATATAATGAACGCAAAGGATTTATGTATGATAGAGCATATAGGAGAGCTCTATGATTCAGGAATTACTTCATTTAAGATTGAGGGCAGAGCAAAATCTGCATATTATGTGGCGGTTGTGACTAATGCATACAGGAATGCGGTTGACCTTTACTCAGAACAAAAAATTGGTTATCAAACACCCGATTGGATAATTGAAGAAACAAAAAAAGTAAGCCACAGGGAGTATAGTACTGGATTCTTTTATGGAAGACCCGAAAATGGGCAGTGCTATAAAAATGGTGGTTATGTTAGAGAGTGGGACATTATTGCAAATGTTAAGTCCTATAACAACGGTGAACTAATACTTCAGCAACGCAACAAATTCTATAAAGGTGATAAAGTAGAAATACTTGAGCCTAAAAAAATGCCAATAGAGCTTGAAATAGAGTGGATAAAGGATAAGGATGGGAATTTTATCGAAGAGTCCTGCCATCCGATGTCTGAAATCTCAATTCCATATGATAAGCCAGTCACGAAGGGGGCATTAGTGAGGAAAGCAAAATAAAAGAGCTGAAATTGTATTCTATTTTAATGTAATATAAATGAGTTAACTATTATGATGTTTTAGTTAACAAATATGATTGAGAAGAAATTAAGCAAATTTCATTCAATCTCTTCGATTAAATTTTAAATTTGCAAATAGGTATATTTGGACAAAACAGCAAATCATAATTGTTAACTTTAATTACATATAAGTTAACAATTATGATTTTAAATTAATTATTAGGGGTAATTTTATGGAAATATTAAAATTTACACCCGATATGGCTGAAGAAGTAAGCAAGTTGTATGCGCTTACATGGAAAGACGCCTATAAAGGGATTATGACGGATGAATATTTAAATAGTATACCGCTTGACCGATGGACAGGCTTTTTAACATATGGCAGCGCTACTTCTTTTGTGATAAAAGATAATGGGAAAATTGTTGCTACAAGCTCTGTATCACCAGCAAGGGATGTTACTATGCATGGCTTTGCTGAGATTATATCGCTATATGTTTTACCAAGCTTCACTAAAAGAGGATATGGTACTGCGCTGATTAATAATGCGGTTAGTGAGTTGAAATCAGAAGGATATGATAAGCTCTATTTATGGGTGCTTGAAGAAAACAAGCTCGCAAGGAATTTTTATAAAAAGCATAAATTTATCCCAAATGGTGATGAATTCATTATAAATATAGATGGAAAAGAGCTTACCGAGTTAAGGTATATTTATCAGACCAATTAAAAATGAAGTCAAATTTTGCAGTGATTTACTGTAAAATTTGACTTTTTTTATTTAATAAATAGTGCAGTTAGCAAAAAAAATACATCTTTAACATTACTTAATGCAATTTAAAACTAAAATGTGATATTATAAGCATAGAGGAAAAATAATACAAAATGAGGGAAAATATGCTTAAAGGTTTTTTAGGAACATACACCACTGGTAAAAGCGAGGGTATTTACAGTTTTAGCCTTGACGAACTATCTGGTAAAATGAGTAATACCACTTTATTTGCAAAGATTAAAAACCCAAAATACTTAACTTACTATAACAACAAGCTCTTCACTGTTTATGGTGATACTAAAGCTTCTGGAGTGGCAGTATATAATGGAGATGGAAGTTTAATTGATAGCATTAGCTTTGAAATGTCAACCTCTTGTTATATTACTGTTAACAATGATGATATATTCACGGCAAACTATCATGAGGGGACAATTACCCATCTAAAGCTTATTGAGAACAAGCTCGTTTTTATAAAAAATCTATTAATTGAGGAAGGCTGTGGCTGTCATCAAGTAATAATCACAGGAGAAAATTTTATTATCCCCTGTCTTATAACTGATGAGATAATTTATTTAGATAAGAATTTTAACAAAATTTCAAAGATTAAATTACCCAATGGAAGCGGTCCACGTCATGGAGTAATTTCATCGGATAGCAAATATCTCTATATAGCATGTGAGCTCAGTGGGTTTTTATATAAAATTTCACTGTTGGATGGCAATTTTGATATTCAGCATAAAATATCACTCTTTAACTCATCTAAGCGAGATGGAGCGGCAGCTATCCGCCTCAGCAGCGATATGGGTAAACTCTATGTGTCTGTGCGAAATGAAGATATAATAGTCTTAGTTGATATTAAAAATGATCTCCCTGTGATTATCGCAAATTATTCTGTAAATGGTAGTCATCCAAGGGATATACTTAATATTTTAGAGGATAAGTACATTTTATCTGCTAATAGAACTACTAATGAAATAGTATGTTTATCTCGTCAATGCGATGGAAATTATGAATTTTTAGATAAAAAAGCAGTTCCCGAAGTTGTCTGTATATCCATTATTTAATTTTACTGAAAAGAGGATAGAAGTTTGAAAATAAATTTCAAACTTTAGCTATTTTAAAAACCGTTTTTCTCGTCAGGCGAGCCTGACAACCGAAAAACATGGCACATTTATGACCATTTTTATGGTTGTTTTGTGCCTTTAGTAGAAAGGAATGGTCATAAATATGAAAGATAGAGCAGTTAATCAAATTGGTGTAGTTGGGCTTGGCACAATGGGTCGTGCATTAGCGCTCAATTTTGTGAGCAAAGGCTTTAAAGTTGCAGGATTTAACCGCACATACAAAGTAACACAGAATATAATTTCTGAAAATCAAGCCGGATTTAGTGGATATGAATTTATAGAAGAGTTTGTTAATTCACTCGAAATTCCAAGAAAAATAATACTGATGCTACCGGCAGGACAAGCGGTCGAGAGCTTTATCTTGAAAATATTGCCACTCCTATCAAATGAGGACATACTCATGGATGGAGGAAATTCACATTTTTCCGATACTAACAGAAGATATACTTTACTGAGCGAAAAGGGTATATATTATTTTGGAGTAGGGATTTCTGGCGGTGAAAGCGGTGCGCTACACGGCCCAAGTATTATGCCGGGGGGAAATAAAGAAGCGTACCCTAAAATAAAGGACTACCTTGAAGCTGTTTCGGCAAAAAAAGATGGCGACCCTTGTTGTGCATATATAGGTAGAGCAGGTGCTGGGCATTTTGTAAAGATGGTGCATAATGGAATAGAATATGCCGATATGCAGCTTATAGCTGAACTTTATTTGTTGATGGGTTCATATTTAAAACTGAGCAATGCTGAAATGGCGCAAGTTTTTAAAGAATACAATAATAGTGATTTACAAAGTTATCCGATAGAAATAACTGAAAAAATCTTACGAGAAAAAGATAGTGATCAAAGCGACATTATTGATGCAATTGCGGATAAAGTAAGCCAAAAAGGTACGGGACAATGGACTATTTTAGAAGCCGCTGAAAGGCAAAGCATAATCTCCGTAATAGGAGCGGCAGTTCAGGCAAGGGTGATGTCATCAAACACAACCGAGCGTGAACAGTTTAAAAAAATCAACACCAGCCCTGTAAATTCTTCTATCGAGATTGATGTTAAAAAGCTCCAAAATGCATATAAAATAGCAAAATATGTGGCATATGCCCAAGGATTTAATTTGATGGGTAGTTCATCGAATGAATATGAATTTAGCTTAAATTTAAGAGAGATAGCCTCAATATTTCGTGCAGGGTGCATTATACAGGCAAAACTACTTGATAAGCTTATGGATTTATTCGAAGACAAAAATTTGACTAATTTTTTACTCCATCCTGCAATTAAGTCGGAAATAGAAGAAAATCTCAATGATTTGCGCAGTGTAAACGCCGCCGCTACACTCGCAGGCATCCCAATACCGGCATTTTCTGCCGCACTACTGTATATAGAGCAGCTCATTAGCCCAAAATTAGGAGCAAATTTACTTGCGGCACAAAGGGACTTTTTCGGTGCACATACATTTGAGAGAAAAGATAGTGAGGGGGCATTTCATCATGAATGGGAAGATTAATAAAAACTTCACTATATTTGGAGCAACGGGTGATTTATCCTACCGCAAGCTCTTTCCTGCACTATATAATATGTACTTAAAAGGCACTTTGAATGAAAACGACAGAATTATTGCTATTGGTAGGCGTGATTACAGCGACGATGATTATAAAAACTCTGTAAGAGAAAAATTAATCGAATATAAGCACAGTGGATTTACAGAAGATAAATTTTTGGCATTTGCAAATCTCGTTTGTTATTATAAAATGGATTTTAATAATCTAAGCGATTATGAAGGGCTTTCAAAGTTTTTTTGCTTGGATGAAATTAAGGAAAGCATTTTCTATTTAGCAGTAGCCCCAAAATTCTTCCCCAAAATTAGCGATGGGATTAATTCACTGCGTTGTCGAGGTAATTCAAAAGTAATCGTCGAAAAACCTTTTGGCGACACAATAGAGCAAGCCAAAAAACTCAGCGAATATCTCGAAGAAAATTTCGGAGCAGAAAATATATATCGTATAGATCATTATTTAGGAAAAGAAATGGTGCAAAATCTCCTCACTATCCGCACAGCAAATACGGTATTTAAAAACTGCTGGAATAAAGAAAGTATATCCCATGTGGAGATTGTTGCAAAGGAAAAAATAGGTATTGAAACAAGGGGTGATTACTACGACGCTACGGGAGCGCTCAAAGACATGGTTCAAAATCACCTTTTTCAAATACTAAGTCTGATAGCAATGGAAGAACCAGTTTTAGACAGTGATATAAAACAAAATCAACTAAATGTGGTAAAAGCACTACGAAGTGTAAAAAAGGAAGAAATTGAAAAAAGTCTACTACTGGGTAGCTATAAAGGGTATACAAATGAAAAGGGTGTGGATGAAAATTCACATACAGAAACATTCGCAATATGTAAACTATATATAGATAATGCACGTTGGGAAGGTGTGCCATTCTATATAATGACTGGTAAGTGCTTGGACGATAGAGAGATGGAAGTAGTTATCACTTTTAAAGAAAATGATAAATCAGCTGTTAGAAATAAGCTTAGATTTAAAATTCAGCCCGAAGAAGGTGTAACCCTTAGTTTTAATATCAAAAATCCAGGAGAAAATAATGATATTGTATCCGCTGAAATGGATTTTTGCCAAAGCTGTGTTACTGCATATAGGATAAATACGCCTGAAGCATATGAAAGGCTATTGTCGGCAGTTGTAAAGTCGGATAGCAGGTGGTTTTCAGACTGGGAGCAAATACACCATAGTTGGATATATATAGAAGAGCTTAAAGCGGCGTATAGCGGCATGAATATACCATTATTTAGTTATGATGTGGGTGCTAAGATTAGCCCATATTTAATTGATGAAAAATAGTGGTAAGGGGAGGAAAGTTTAGGTGAGTGAACCTACTAAAGTTGACATAGCGGACGCAGTAGTTGAAAAATTAGTAAGAAAAGAGATAGGGAAAAGCGGATGGCGTACATTTTATCCGCTTTTTACTTCGGACATGGATAAGATTAAAAGCTTAGTAATTGATGAAAAGGTAGCTAAAAAAATAAGAAGCTTTAAAGGTCTTGAACATGCCGTGAATTTAGAAGTTTTTTCATATATGAAAGGTAGTGTAAGTGATTTTAATTTTTTACTTAACTGCCCTTTGTTAACTGAACTCGAAATCACGCAGGTAGGAATAAGCGATATATCATTTTTAAAGCATCTGCCAAATCTTAAATTTCTATATCTTAGCGCAAACAATATTAAAGATATAGCACCAATATGCAGTTTAAAAGAACTTTCCGATTTAGATTTATCACATAATCCGATAGAGAATTTTTCAGAGATTAAAAAGCTTACAACACTTTCCGAGCTTGATTTATGCAATACAGGTATAGGCAATTTAGACTTGCTTTGCGAGTGTAGGAGTATTAAATCATTATATTTAGTAGAAAATCCAATTAAAAGCATAGCTCCACTTAACAACCTACCCGATTTAGAAACTCTATTGATCGACGAAGAATATATTGAAGATTTAGAAGTTTTAAAAGATAGTAAAGTCTATAATAGTCTTGTGGCAGGGGAGAACGATAAGTAATTTTTAGCCCAAAATCTCCTCTTATATTAACTCATTAATACCTTATCAGATATAGTTTAAACTATTGATTTAATTTCCTTAGAGGTGTATAATTATCTTTATGCCCAAATAAAAGTGACGATGGCACTTAATAAAATCGGAGGTAAAATGAGTAATCAACAAACCAAAATTCTTGGGGAAATGCCGGTGGGGAAAGCGGTAATGACAATAGGCATACCTGCAATGGCATCAACACTCATAATGGCAATATACAATTTAGTAGACACTTTTTTTATCGGAATGCTCGGTAGTGATAGAGCTCTTTCGGCAGTTGCGGTAGCATTTCCAATTATGGCACTTTTAGGCGCACTTGGACAAGTATTGGGTGCGGGGTCTGCGGCGGCAATAGGCAGGGCAATGGGTGAGAAAAATAACGAGTATGCAAATAGAATTGCCGTTACCATAATATATACTGCGCTTATAGCGGGGTTTGCATTTATGGCAACAGGTTTTTTATTTATGGAACCAATTTTTAGAATTTTTGGCACAACGGATTCAGTTATGCCAATAGCAAAAGAATACGGCGGTTGGATGTATGTAGGCGCTATTTTCTCAATTCCCAATCAAACATTTAACAATCAAGCAAGAGCACAAGCAAGGGCAACATTATCCATGAAAGCGCTTGGGCTTGGTGCGATTGCCAATATTATTCTTGACCCGTTCTTTATGTTTGAACTTGGAGGCTATGGGCTTAACATGGGCATTGAGGGGGCATCACTTGCCACCACCCTTGCACAGGCAATCAGCTTTATTTATATTGGCGGCTACTTTTTCTTAGGTAAAACTTCTGCCGATGTAAAACCTAAATATTTTAAACCCTCGAAGAAAATCTACTCTGAAGTGCTTAAAAGTGGAGCACCCGTAGCGGTAACACAAATACTAAGCACAGTTGCAGTTTCGGTTACTAATATCGCTGCAATTACCTATGCAGATAATATAATCATGGGTGAAAATATACAATCTGCTTATGGAATTGTGTTAAAAGTGCTTACGATAATACAGAGCATAGTAATGGGTTTAATACTTGGATATCAGCCACTTGCCTCATATGCATATGGCTCAAAGAACAAAGAAAGATTTTATGAATGTTATTATTTTATAAGGAAATTAATGATATTTTTAACAGTTCCACTATCGGCTCTGCTCATCTTGTTTGCACCATTTGTCATGGGGATGTTTACACAAAATGTAGATATTATTGAAATCGGTTCTGTATTTATTAGAGCAAATGGAGCCACCGCTATTTTCGTTTCACTTACAATATTACTAACAATCACATTCCAAGCAACCGGCAATGGTAAAGGTGGGGCAATAATAGCTTCAATAAGGCAGGGGCTTCTCTATGTGCCATTACAATTTTTGTTCTGCATGGTGGGTGGAATAGGCTTTATTTATTACGCACAGCCATTTTCTGATTTACTAACAATGTTCATTGGCGCATATGTTTTCGCAAAATATAAAAAACAGTTAAATTTCTACTTTGATAATGTTGAATAAAGAGCGAAAATAGTTTATAATTAAATCAAGAAATCAAATAACAGATTTACTGAAAAACATGATACAATTTTGGAGGTAAAAAATGGGGCTTGATGTTCAAGATTTAGTACCAAACACAGAAGCACCAATAAAGAGAAAAGATGCAAGAAAATTTTTAAAGCTCATGATGTGGTATGAGTGTGTCCTTATAGAAATGGAAACAAAACTCCGTGTGCTTGACAAAGAATTTTCAATTTTACACAGAAGAAACCCAATACATTCAATACAAACACGCATTAAAAGGCCTACAAGTATCGAAGAGAAGCTTTCAAGACTTGGAAAGGATAATTCAGTTGAGAATATTGCCAATACACTTGACGATGTAGCGGGAATAAGGGTAATCTGCTCATTTAATAGGGATATTTACAGCTTAATTGATATGCTTACAAAACAGGACGACATTGAGCTAATCACAATTAAAGACTATGTAAAAAATCCTAAACCAAATGGATATAGAAGCGTACATCTTATTTTAGCACTCCCTATATTTCTCTCGGATGAAAAGAGAATTGTAAGGGTGGAGGTGCAGTTTAGAACCATTGCAATGGATTTCTGGGCAAGCCTCGAGTATGAGATGAGATATAAAAAGAAGATTCAAAATGCCGACATAATTTATGATGAGTTAAAGTACTGTGCCGAAAGCATCTCCGCAATTGACAGTAAAATGCAAGATATACTTAAGCTGATTGAATCCACATATGCGGATGAGCCTGATATTGAAATAGACAGAGCAAATGCGATACTAAATAAATCAAAATAAATTAGAATGCGTATCTCAGCATTATTACCGCTATATTGTAGCTAAAATAAATAATACAAAACTAAGGGATTTCTCCCTGCCTAAGGCAGATGAGAAATCCCTTAAATTAATATATATAAATATCAAAAGGCAGAATAAACTATGCCTAAGAGCTTTTGATTTCAGCTATTGCAGATTCAATTTGTTCTATTGATTCCACAAGTCCCTTTTTCACACTGCTCTCAGAATCAGAAATGTCACTTAGGGAAGCGTTTTCTTCCTCTTCTTCATCAATTAGTGTATCATGCTCTTTGCCTTTTTCTTGCTGTGAGCCTAAAGTTTTTGCCGCCGAATAGATGTCGGGATAATGTTCCATTAATAGTTTTTCATCCTGTGCTGGTACTCTGTCGCCACTGATTAGCCTTGCAGCAATTTTCATACATTTAATAAGTATATCAAACGTCTTAGCAGCACCCTCAATTTCATTTTGCGAAGCCTCTAAATCTGATTTATACATCTCAATTTCATTAAATGTATCAAGTGCTTCTCTCTTCTCTTGCAAATATTTTTCAAGCACTCCGATTTGCTCCTCTAAAGAAGGATCTTTATCATATATATCCGAGGAAATATTTGAAGATGAACGAATTTTATACTGTTCGGCAAATGCTTTATCATATTTATTTTGCGCTTTTGAATATGTATCACTGTTTACTTTCATAATATACCTCCTATGTAAAGTTAAAATTATTAAATGTAAAATAACACAAATATAATTTTACATATTCTATCGACAAAATTTGTATTTTTATAAGTGCTACGAGAGAAATACGTGCAATTTCAACTTGTCAATAGTGATAAATTTATAATAAGTGTATGTTTATTATCACAAAAATAATATTTTGATATTGCATTTATTTGCTAAAATATTTTTTTAATGGTAAAATCATAAAGTATATTATATAAAATATAAGAATTGGATGTGAGTTTACATGTGGGAAATTGATAAAAATGGTGCGGAGGTAATACCTACAACCGGATGGAATAACTGCGGTGGTCGATGTATTATTAGAGCACATCGAAAAGACGGAGAAGTGGTTAAAATATCAACAGAAACGCAGAGTGAAGCAGGCGATAGACCTGCACTTACTGCTTGTGTAAAAGGAATGAATTATCACAAAACTTTTCTAAGTGAAAATAGACTAACCCATCCTCTAAAAAGAGTGGGTGAGCGTGGAAGTGGTGAGTTTGAAAGAATAAGCTGGGAGGAAGCGCTCGACATAATTGCCTCAGAATGGATTAGAATTAGAGATGCATACGGTGTGGGTTCAAGATATTCAGTATATGCCACAGGTGTGGGCGGACTGCTTCGTGGTACCGACCTAATCACAAGACTTCTCTCGGCGGATGGTGGATATCTCGAGTACTACAATTCTTACAGCAGTGCATGTGTAGCCTATACCACCCCTTATTTATACGGTACTTATTTTGTTGGAAACAGCTTTGACACTCTACTTGACTCAGAAATGATTATTCTGCTCGGGCACAATCCTTCGGAAACAGGATTTAATCGCAATCTAATGCACTATCTTAAAAAAGCTAAGGAAAAAGGAATAGAAATAGTAGGGGTAGACCCAAGAAAAAGTGATACAATATCGCAGCTTTCATCCGAGTGGATGCCGATAAGACCTGCTACTGATGCAGCACTATGTGATGCAATGGCATATGTAATTTACACTGAAAATTTATATGATAAAAACTTTATCGATACATACTGCATAGGCTTTGATGAAAATACTATGCCTGAGGGTATTGATAAGAGCCTAAACTATTTTGCATATCTGCGTGGTGAAGCCGATAATACTCCAAAAACACCAGCATGGGGCGAAAAAATCACAGGAATACCAGCCGAGGACATTATTCGTCTTGCAAGAAAGTATGCAACTTCAAAACCTGCCGCACTAATACCGGGATATGGAATACAGCGCCATGGCAATGGTGAGCAGGCAACAAGGGGCGCTATAATGCTTGCATGTCTTACCGGCAATGTAGGTGTCTCAGGTGGCTGGGCAGGTGGAATAGGGGTTATTAAAACACCACCCGTACCGGGACTTCCTTACTGCCAAAATCCACACAAGATGGCAATACCAACATTCTTATGGACTGAGGCTATTGAGCGTGGCACCGAGCTAACATCACTTGATGGTATCACAGGAGGCGAAAAGCTTGAGAGCAATATAAAGATGATAATAAACCTTGCAGGAAATACTCTTGTAAACCAACACAGTGATATAAACAAAACTGCGGAAATATTAAAGGACACAAGCAAATGTGAGTTTATAGTTACTTCCGATTTATTTATGACAGCAAGTGCAAAATATTCCGACATTGTCCTCCCGGGCACTTCAATGTTTGAAACAGAAAACATCACCTACGGCTGGCAGAATGCAGATTATTTCGGGTTTAACAACAAAGTAATAGAGCCGATAGGGGAATGTAGATTTGAATTTGATTGGCTGGTGGACTTATCTGAAAGACTTGGGCTAAAAGAGGAGTTTACCAAGGGGAAATACACAATGCATGAATGGTTAAGTGAAAGCTATAATCAGCTAAGAGAAAAAAATCCCGAGCTCCCCGAATACGAGGAATTTAAACGCAGGGGAATTCACATATACCCCGAAAGCAAGAATGTAGTTTCATTAAAGCCACAAATCGAAGACCCTAAAAATAATCCTTTTCCAACTCCAAGTGGAAAAATCGAAATTTTTTCTGAGAGAATATTTAACCAAAAGCATAAAGAATTTGTGCCACCAATTCCGATGTATGTCCCAGCAAAAGAAGGCCATGAAGACCCACTAAGCGAAAAATATCCACTGCAACTTATCGGTTGGCATACTAAAAGACGCTGTCACACAATACATGACAGTAATTTGGATATGCATAAAATAGACCCACAAGCACTTTGGATTAACCCAGAAGATGCAAAAGAACGAGGTATCACACAGGGGCAAAATGTGCTTGTACATAACCACAGGGGTAAAATAGAAATCCCAGTAAATATTACCGATAAAATTGTAAAAGGGGTAGTAGCTCTTTCACAGGGTGCGTGGTATGCACCCGATAAAGATGGAACCGATAAGGGTGGCTCTATAAATGTACTCACCTCACAAATACCCACACCTTTTGCTAAAGCAAATCCACAGCACACAAATTTAGTCGAGGTATCGGCAATATAGATATAATTGATTTAGGGATATTTCCTCCACTCTCATTGGAGGAAATATCCCTAATAACTATTAATACTACTATTTTACCATGGACAAATTAAATGCCCCCTTATCCTTCGCTATCTACGAGGGATAAGGGGTTAAAATAATATCATTAATATAAATCAGGCTCTGCAAGCTTAAACTGTATATCATATAGCCCTGTATAAATACCATTCATAGCATATAGCTCTTCATGACTACCTTTTTCTGCAACTCCATCCTTTGTGAGCACAATTATTGTATCCGCATTTTTAACAGTGGATAGCCTGTGCGCAATTACAAGTGTGGTTCGGTTTTGAGCAAGCTCGTTAAGTGATTGCTGAACTTTTGCTTCGGTTTCGTTATCAAGTGCAGAAGTAGCTTCATCGAGTATCATAATTGGTGGATTTTTTAGAAATGCCCTTGCAATGCTTATTCTTTGCTTTTGACCACCTGATAACCTTATCCCTTTTTCTCCGACATTTGTTTCATATTCCTCGGGGCAGCTCATTATAAAATCATGAACTTTAGCCCTTTTTGCCGCTGTTATAACATCCTCCATTGATGCATTAACATCACCATATCTAATATTATCCATAATAGTGCCGGAGAATAAAAATACATCTTGCTGTACTATACCCACAGCATCTCTAAGGCTGTTTAAAGTGATATCTCTAACATCGATACCATCAACCGTTACACTGCCTTCAATACATTCGTAAAAGCGAGGTATTAATTGACATACAGTTGTTTTTCCGCCCCCCGATGGCCCTACTAAAGCAACAGTCTTGCCAGCAGGTATTGAAAATGATATATTATTGAGCACCTCTTCGTCTTGATTGTATTTAAAAGTTACATTGTCAAATACTATTTCTCCTTTGACATCAGTAAGAGGTTTAGCATCTTTTTTGTCTGCGATTTCTGGGAGTGTATCCATTACCTCTAAAAATCTTCTAAAACCGCTCATGCCTTGCTCAAATTGCTGTGTAAAATTCGTAAGACGTGCGATGGGTTGAAGTATTAAATTTATATAAAGCATAAATACAAGCAAATCAGAAAGATTCATAGTATTATAGTAAATGCAGATTGCTCCCACTATTAAAATAGTAACATTTGTAATATTAGCAAGGAAACCCATGCCGCTCATAAAACCGCCCATGGCTCTATATGCAGAAGATTTTGCACCTTTAAAAAGCTCATTGCCTTTAGAAAATTTCTCGATCTCAAAATGTTCATTGTTAAACGACTGTGAAACTCTAATGCCGCTTATACTATTTTCAAGCTGTGAATTTACATCAGCAATTTGAGCTTTTACCTCTCTAAAAGCTTTTCGCATTTTTTTTCTCTTAGTGCTTGCAAACCATATGAAAATAGGTAGCATTATTATTATGCAAAGTGTTAATCGCCATTCTATGTTAAAAAGTATGACAGCAGAACCTATAAACATAACTCCCGATATAAATATATCTTCAGGGCCGTGGTGGGCAAGCTCTGTTATGTCAAATAAATCACTTAAGAGTTTTGATAAAATTTGGCCTGTGCGATTATTGTCATAATATCTGAAAGAGAGCTTTTGAAGATGTGAAAATAAATCTTTTCTGATATCGGCTTCAATTTTAACCCCCATAACATGGCCATGATAGTTTACAATGTAAGTAAATAGGGCAACAAACATATATATCAAAACTAATAAAATTGCCAAGAGGAAGAGCTCATTGAGATTTCTCTCAGGGATTGTTACATTAACAATTCTCTGTGTTATCAAAGGAAAAGTTAGCCCAAGTGCGGCAACAAAAAATGCTGAAAGCATATCAATGAAAAATAGTTTTTTATGGGGTTTATAATAATTCATGAAACGCTTAATAAGGTTTAAATTAGTTAATTGCATAAAAATCTCCTTGTTTTGGTTTTAGCTACTCTTTTAGTATAAATCAACTGAGAGTTTGGGTCAAGCAATTTCGACATAATAGACAAATTTTCAATTAAATATAGATTATTTAGTGAAAAAACTTGTGTGTGGAAGCTCTTGTTTGTTATAATAGCTTATATAAGTAATTTTTTAAAAACATATAAAATTTTTTTGTATGCAATAAAATGCTATTTTAATTCATTAAATAAATAGAGAACAAAGGAGGATGCTTCAGTGGCGAGCTTAGAAATACAGTTTTTGGGCACAAGGGGCTCCATTGCAGTGGATTCGGAGGAATATAATATATTCGGAGGCGCAACCATTTCTACTTTAATCAAGGATAAGAAAGAAAATATTATCTTTGATGCAGGTAGCGGCTTTATGAATATATCTAAATATATTGATTTTACAAAAGAAGAGAAAAATTTACATATATTTATTTCACATACACATTTTGACCATATTATGGGGTTGATGGTTTGCGATATAATGTTTAATCCGGAATTTACTATTAATATATATGGGGTTAGTAGGAATAATCTTACGATAAAAGATCAGATAAATAAGCTTATGTCACCGCCTATATGGCCAGTTGGATGCGAAGCGTTTAAAGCCAAAGTAATATTTCATGAGCTAAGTGAAGAAGTTATAATAGGTGATTTTACTATAAAAGCAGTAAATGGAAATCATCCGGGTGGCTCTTCAATTTTTAAACTTCTTCATAATCAAAAAACACTAATATATGCAACAGATTACGAAATTTCATATGATAATATTGATCCACTTATAAACTTTTCGGAAAATGCGGACTTAATTATATTTGATGGGCAGTACTCTAAGGAAGAAATGAAAAATAGAACAGGATATGGACATTCTTCATGGCAGGATGCGGCAATTTTTGCACAAAAGTCGAATTGTAAAAAGCTCTGTATATTTCATCATGATCCGTACAGCACGGATGAATATCTGCTTAAATGCGAAAAGGAACTTAAAGTTAAATATCAAAATTATTCTTTTGCAAGGAAAGGGGAGATAGTAGTTTTATGATTAATGAAGAGATTAAAAAAATACTTGAAATTTTTATTACTACTTCCTCCGAAAATGATGGGGATTTACTCCTTGAAAAAATCTTAAATAATGCACTTGAAGTAACTAATTGCGATGCAGGAACACTGTACATTTTAAATGATAACAAATTAGAGTTTAAATTTATGATAACAAAGTCATTAAATATTAAAAAAGGTGGCAAAAAAGATGAAATCAATCTTCCGCCCGTTGAGATGTTTAAATCAAATGTGTGTGCATATTCCGTGCTTGAAAACAAAGCGGTTAATATTGCTGATGTGTATAGTAGTGAGCTTTTTGATTTTTCAGGCCCACAAAATTATGATAAATTAACGAATTATAAGACAAAATCCATGATGGTTATTCCCATGAAGGATGACAAAGGAAATACGATAGGGGTATTGCAGCTTTTAAATGCACAAAATGCCGAGGGAGAAATTATCGCTTTCAGTAAAAAAAGTGAAATGATTTTAATGGCAATTGCTTCGCAAGCGGCTATTAAGCTTACGAATATGAATTATACCCTTGAAATTAAAGAGCTAATGGAGTCAATTGTTAAGACTTTCGCTCAAGTTATATATTTAAGGACACCATATAATGTTTCCCATACAGCAAATATGGATAAGTATGCTAAAAGCTTTATGAACTGGCTTTCTCAGCATCCAGACAGTTATATTAATTTCTCCG
Source organism: uncultured Oscillospiraceae bacterium (assembly GCA_964371155.1). Taxonomy (GTDB): domain Bacteria; phylum Bacillota; class Clostridia; order Oscillospirales; family Ruminococcaceae; genus CAYJEQ01. The sequence goes on from CAYJLI010000010.1 coordinate 40,008, forward strand.
AAGAAGATACACAGCTTTTTTATATGAGTATTTGGTTGCATGATATAGGAAAGCTCACCACCCCACTTTCGGTAATGGATAAGGAAACAAGGCTGAGCACAAAGCTTGAAAGAGTAATGGATAGACTCAAGATAATATCGCTCTCAATTAAGCTTAACTGCCTGAGAAAAGGCGAAGATTATTCTCCACAAATTGAGGAAGTCGAAAGAGTAAAATCATTTATAAATGAAGTAAATACTAAATCATTCTTGCATAATGATATACTTTTAGAGGTGGAAAAACTCAAAGAGAAAACATATGTCGACGAAAACTTAGAGATAAAAAAATGGTTTACAGATGATGAAATTGAAGATTTATCAATAGTAAAAGGCACACTGACTCCAAACGAGAGAAAAATTATCCAAGGCCATGTTTCAATGACTGAGCAGATACTCGAAAAAATGAAGTTTAAACATGAGTATACAAAAGTGCCAATCTGGGCAAGTAATCACCATGAATTTTTAGACGGTAGCGGTTATCCCAAAAAACTAAGCGGTGATGAAATTGACATTCCAACCAGACTACTAACTATCATTGATGTTTTCGATGGGCTTTCAGCAAAAGATAGACCATATAAAAAGCCGACACCGATAAATAAAGTCATAGAAATCATGGATGAAATGGTAGAAGAAGGAAAATTGGACGGTAAATTATTCAGTTTATTTAAAAGTAGCAAAGTATGGGATGATTAGATAAAACATTCTGCAATAAAGTGTTATAAACTAACAAACAAAAAGAAAGTGTTGGTACAAATGAAAAAGATTAGAGAACAGCTAAAAACAATGGCAGCCTTAGTAGCATTTATGTTAATTACAACTTCATGCAGTGCACCTGTAAGCAGTGAGCAAGGAGAAACTTCCTCAGAAGCGGTGAATATCGAAAGCGCCACTGCCGATATAATGCGTCTTGAAGAGTATGGGGGAGATATCGAGATTATTAATGAAGACGGAGAAGAAATTGCACCGACTAAAGGAATGAAACTTCAAACCGGCTATCAGGTGAAAACAGCCTCTTCAGCATATGCTTATATCAGCCTTGATGACAGCAAAGCTATAAAATTAGACGGTCTCTCAGAAAGTTCGATAGAGAATGATGGAAAGCATCTATTAATAACACTTACAACGGGCAGACTATTTTTTAATGTGACTGAGCCTTTAAAAGCCGATGAAACAATGAATATCCAAACATCAAATATGATAACAGGAATTAGAGGGACATCGGGATATGTAATTGCTGAAGAAGTAGAGGATGAATACATAAGCTCTACAACTATCTTGAGCGGATTAGTTGCGGTTAATTCTAAAGATGAAAATAATAATCTCTACCCAGAAGCTGCGCTTGAAGCGGGAAAAATTGCAACTTATGATAGAGAGGACGATTATGACTACATTACAATCTCAGAAATAACTGAGGAAGATATCCCAGGATTTGTAAAAGTAGCTATAAGTGAAGACGCAGAGCTGCAAAAAGATATTTTAGAATACAATGATTTTGATATGGATGAAATTTTAGAAGATGCCCAAGAAGAGTGGGAAGAAGAAAAATTAGAACAAATCAGTAAAGACGATGACGACGACGATGATGATGATACTGACGACAACGACGACGATGACAACGATACTGACAACGACGACAACGACAACGACGATGACAGTGACAATGATGAATTAGATGATTTAGACGAAAATAATGACGATGACGATGACGACGAAATAGAAAATGGTGCACCTCCTTCAATACAGCAGGAAAATGAATCCCAACAAAACGATGATGACAGTGATCATGATGATGACCAACAAAGCGAAAATGATAATGAAGGTGAAAGACCAGAAGAGAATATAGATCGAAACGAAGATGAAGAAGACGACGAACAAGAAGATGAGCAAGATGAAGAAGATGAAGAAGATGATGATGAATAAAATATAGAGGTTATATGAAACTTAATAAGAAGAATTTAATTAGAATTACTATATCTTTTATTGCCACACTCATAATTACATGGATTTTGAGTTTGGATGTATTTATTCCTACATCTAATAGAATTTCTGACTTTTTATATCAAAATCACAAATCACCAAATTCAGAAATTATTATCATAGGCATAGATGAAAAAGCACTTGAAGAATATGGAGCGATGCCATGGACGAGAGATGTAATGGCAAAAGCAATAAATGTCTTAAACTCAGACAGTAGTAAATCGCCGGCTGTTATTGGAATAGATACATTGTATACAAGCGAAAGCACTTCCCAGATGGATGAGCAGCTTGTAGCAGCAGTGGCGAATGCAAAAAATGTAGTTACAGCCTCAAGTATTACTTTTGGAAATCAACTCATTACACAGGATAGCGGCGAATTTTATATGGACAATTATTCAGTGCTATTTGTAGAAAAACCATTTAAAGCCTTAGAGAATGTGTCAAAGTCTGGGTTTTTAAATGCAATGCTGGATACAGATGCAATATTAAGGCATGCTATTTGGACTGTTACTTTGCCAGAGGGCGAAGAGTATTCTTCATTTAGTAAAGTTATCTATGAAGAGTATATGGATTACAAAGGATTAGAGGCAACCTCACAGCCTATAACGGATTCAAGAAGTAGATGGTATCTTCCATTTACATCCAAACCGGGCTCATACAGCGATGGATTTTCAGTAGCCGATTTAATTAACGGTAAATTAGACCCTGATTTATTTGCAGGTAAGATAGTATTAATCGGCCCATATACATTGGGCATGAATGATGAATATTTTACAGCAATAGATCACGCTGTAAAGATGTATGGTGTAGAGTATCAAGCCAATGCAATAGCAGCACTGATAAATGGCGATATGAAAACAGAAATTTTAAATTTTCCACAGTCGATAATGCTGTTTGTAATCACATTTTTGGTCTTGATTTATTTTTATGAGAAAAATACACTGCATTCAACAATTATGTGGTTACTATTTTGTGGCAGTTGGGTGCTATTCGTATTTTTGATGTGGCAATTCGGTTTTGTATTCCATGTCTATTATGTACCAACATCTATTACGATTTGTTACATAATTTCAATAGCGCTAAACTACTTAAAATCAACAATTGAAAAAAGTCAGATAACAAAGACTTTTAGAAGATATGTAGCACCGCAAATTGTTGAAAAACTACTTGACGAAGATCAAGAGCATCTAAACATAGGTGGCAAAAATACCGAGATAGCAGTAATGTTTGCGGATATAAGAGGGTTTACCTCTCTATCTGAAAAGATAGATGTAGCAGATGTTTCGGATATATTAAACGAATATTTAAGCATGATGTGTGACTGTGTATTTGAAAACGAAGGCACGGTGGATAAATTCATAGGCGATTCAGTTATGGCTTTTTGGGGAGCACCGCTCAAACAAGAGGATGCACTTTATAAATCCATCCGTGCTGCAATGATGATGATAGAAAAGTCAAAACTAATTGATGCTAAATGCTATGAAAATCATCAACAAACCGTAGGGCTTGGAATAGGCATTAATTATGGATTTGCCGTAGTTGGTAATTTTGGATCTGCAAACAGAATGGATTACACTGCGATAGGAGACACTGTCAATGTAGCAGCAAGACTCCAATCCGCAGCGGGCTCGGGGGAAATTTTAGTAAATGGAAAAACAGCACAGATGCTAAAAGACAGAGTTAAGTTCACTCTAATAGGAAGCAATATAAAATTTAAGGGTAAAAATGAGCAAATGGAGATTTATAAAGTAGAAGAATTATTATAAAAAGCATTTTATTTTTCTTTAGTAAAATTTAAAGGTATTTCTTTTGTCCGTGACAAAAGAAATACCTTTAATTAATTTTACCCTATAATAAAAGTTGGAGTGTATTACCTCGCCTGTGGTGAGGGAATACACTCCATAGGATTTCACCCCAAGAATTGGGATAGAACCTTAATTTTTAATATAAAAAATTAAAAGAGAAAAATGATGCTTAGTCAATACGATGTAGATACTTTTCTTTGTATGCTAAAAGGCTATTTTCATATTCTCTTGCGTTGATTTTTTGCATTTCCTTAACATATGAATGCATATTGATATAATTCGAAGCAGAATTATTCTCATATGTCGCAATATATAGTCCGATGTTGGAGCAGTGGTCCGCTATTCTTTCTAAGTTGGAGAGAGTTTCAATGAAGGGGAATGCTGAATCAACACCGCATTTTCCACTCTTAAGCCTATCAACATGTCTTGATTTTAGCCTCTCTTCAATTATATCAACAACTTCCTCAAGGGATTCTATATATATACATACATTTTGATCGTTATTAACAAAACATGAATTTGCCATGTCTATGATTTCAATTATAGTATCCATCATTGCATTGAGCTCATCCATTGCCTTTTCGGAGAAAGTCGTTTTATTTTCGTGCAAAACTTCGGACTCTTCTAAAATATTTATTGCATAGTCACCAATTCTCTCATATTCACCAATAATATGAAGAAGTAGTGATACTTCTTTACTCTCTGCAACTGTTAAATCTTTATGGGATAAATTTAATAAGTATATATTTAATTTATCCTCTAAAGTGTCGAGGATATCTTCAATTTCCATGGAAATATCAAATGTTCTGCTATCAAATTTTTTAATCATAGCAGCTGAATTGAGGAAGTTTTCTTTTGCAAGTTCACCCATTTTGATTACAGCATCTCTACTATGCTTTATTGCAAGACCGGGGGAAACAAAAAAGCGTTCATCAAGCACTGCAGTTATATCATACTCTGTTAAATCATCTTCATTATCCTTTATTAAGAACATAGCAAGCTTTTCAAGTAGTTTTACGAAAGGAATAAATGCTAATGTTATACTGATATTAAAGATTGTGTGGAAGTTCGCTATACCGCTTCTATCGATTGCAGTATCCCAGAATGAAAATGGCATTATAGCGTGTATCCCATAAGTCGCCATTAAAAATAGCATTGTGCCTATAATATTGAAGGATAAATGAACTACTGCGGAGCGTTTAGCATTTTTCGAAGCACCGATACTTGCTAAGATAGGAGTGATACATGTACCGATATTTTGTCCCATGATAATAGGGAAGGCGGAGGAATAGGCTATTTGTCCGGTTGTGCTGAGCGCTTGAAGTATACCCACTGAAGCTGAGGAGCTTTGTATCAGTGCAGTTACACCTGCTCCAACTAAAACACCAATAATCGGATTTGAAAAACTTGCAAACATCTCTGCGAAAGCAGGGTGATCTCTGAGTGAGTGCACCGCACCCTCCATGTTAAACATACCTGTAAATAGTACGCCGAATGCAAGTAAAATTTGCCCAAAATTTTTCTTCTTACTGTTTTTAGCAAGTAAAAGTAGAAGGATACCTATAATTGCCGCTACTGGCGCTAATGTTGAGGGCTTAATAAGCCTTAAAAGAAAATTGTCCGAGCTTATATCTGCTAAACTTAGTATATGGGCAGTAATGGTTGTCCCAATATTAGCCCCCATAATTACACCAATTGCTTGGTTTAATTTTAGTATCCTTGAGTTAACCAAACCAACTACAATAACGGTAGTCGCCGAAGAACTCTGAACTGCAGCAGTTACTAAAGCACCAAAAAGTATGCTTTTAAAAATATTGCTGGTCAAGTTTTCGAGTATCTTTTCTAAACGCCCTCCAGATATTTTTTCTAAACCACTACCTAAAACATTCATACCATACAGAAAAAGTGCCAGACCACCAAATAATTCTACTACCGAGAAAAAATCCATATATTGCTCCCTTCAAAAAAAGAAAAATTTAACAAAATTTATACACTGATTTTACACCTATTAGATTATAGCAGTAAAAGATAGTGAGTTCAATATAAATAATGCAATTTTATTAAGAAATTTGTCTTTTTTTGCTGTTAGAGTACATTTAATTTTAATAAATATGATAGTTCTACTAAATTTTGTTCATATTTAGTTTGAAAAATGCAATTGATTAATAGTTAAGTTTTTGAGATAATAAGAATAAGTATTAAATTTTATGCTTAGATAAAAAATCATAGATGCGATGAATGATGAGAGGGGATGTGATTAAATGGATGCAGAATATATCATGGCAGTATTAAATGACTATGGTCTACTTATTTTATTTGCAATTTCTTTTTTAGAGCATCTTAATCTCCCAGGTTTTCCAGCAGGTGTAATTATGCCGGCAGCAGGAATATGGACATTCTCAAGCTCTAAAAGCCTTTTAATTGCAGTGCTGATTGTCACTGCGGGAGGGATTTTAGGAAGTATAATCTTGTATTTCATTGGCTATAAATGGGGAACTCCGCTTTGGGAAAAATATCTTAATACTATGCCAAAATACAAGGATAAAATTTTAAAATACACTGACTTACTAAATAAAAATAGCAAAAAAACAATTTTCATCACAAGGATTATACCAATGATACGTACAATTATTAGCATACCCACGGGAGTGCTCAGAATGCCGATATCAGATTATATTTTTTACTCGGTACTTGGGATGTTAATTATGAATTATATATATATAGGCTCTGGCTATTTCTTCGGTGAAATAGCACTTAATTATTTTAATTTTTAGCGTTATTAATCTATAAGTACACCATCATTTAGCATAATTACCTTCTTAGCATTTTTTGCTATGCCATCATCATGTGTAATCATTATAATAGTAACGCCTTGGTTTGACAGTTCACTAATGAGGGAGAGTACCTCTTTTCCTGTAAGGGAATCTAAATTACCCGTTGGCTCGTCTGCAAGAAGTATAGCTGGAGAAGCGGCAATTGCCCTGGCTATTGCTACCCTTTGTTGTTGACCGCCTGAAAGCTCATGGGGGCGATGGGAAATCCTATGGGATAAGTCCACTTTTTTAAGCGCATCGATAGCGATATCTCTGCGCTTTTTTTTTGCTACCCCTCTATAAAAAAGCGGAAGTTCAACATTTTCAAGTGCTGAAAGTGATTTAATAAGATTAAAGCCTTGAAATATAAATCCAATCTCCTTATTTCTAATATATGATAATTCTTTATCCGATAAATTATAGACATTTTCTCCATTAAGTATATAGCTACCATATGTGGGGGTATCGATACATCCAATCATATTCATAAGTGTAGATTTGCCTGAACCTGATTTGCCAACAATCGCTAAGTAATCGCCCTTATCCACGGATAAACTTATATTGTTTAAAGCATAGACATTTTCTTCACCACGAGTATATATTTTACTTAAATCTTTTATTTCGATTATTTTTTCCATCAGCTTCTCACTTTCAAAAGTTCATAATATAGAAAAGTATTTACAAATTTACTTAAAATATACTGCTATTTCATTGACTTTAGAGTGCTAAATTGATACAATAAATATTATTTAAATTTTGTAGAAGAAGTGAAAATCTGCTTTTCTTTTTTAAAAAAGACTGGTAACCTAAAAATATGGCGCAATTGTGCCTTTAAAAGAAAGGAATGTCCAAAATTATGCAAAATCTCACAATAATCAAAACTGAAACCCCAAAACAAAAGCCAACGGATGAAAATAAACTCGCCTTTGGTGAAGTGTTTACTGACCACATGCTACTTATGAATTATACAAAAGGAAAAGGCTGGCATGATGCAAGAATAGTACCATATGGCCCACTGAGCTTAGATCCTGCCGCAATGGTTATACATTATTCACAAACAATATTTGAAGGCCTTAAAGCTTATAAGTCCCATGATGGAAAAGTTATGATGTTTAGACCTGAGCTCAACTGCGAAAGGCTTAATACTTCTAACGCACGCATGGCAATACCTCAGATGGATGAGGAATTTTTGCTGTATAGTTTAAATGAGCTTGTAAAACTCGACAGTGACTGGATACCAACAGCGGAGGGTTGCTCCCTATATGTTAGACCCACAGTTTTTGCTACCGAAGCAAAACTCGGTGTTAAACCTGCTGATGAATATCTTTACATGGTAATACTTTCGCCATCGGGTTCTTATTATAAGGATGGACTGAAACCGGTTAAGATTTATGTGGAAGAAAAATATGTTCGTGCAGTACCAGGTGGCACAGGAGAAGCTAAAACAGGCGGTAACTATGCATCTTCTCTGATGGCACAGAGCGGGGCATATGAGCAGGGTTATTCACAAGTGCTTTGGCTGGACGGCATTTCTAAAAAATATATTGAAGAAATTGGAACTACCAATGCATTTTTCATTATAGGAGATGAAATAATCACTCCGGAACTAAATGGCAGCATACTCAATGGTATAACAAGGAGAAGTGTGCTTGAGCTTGTGCGCAAGTGGGGCATGAAAGTTTCTGAGCGCCGCATATCCATTGATGAAGTTATTGAAGCTTATAACAGGGGAGAGCTTAAAGAAGTCTTTGCAAGCGGAACTGCTGCTGTTATATCACCGGTGGGTGAGCTTAAATACAAAGATATTATTATGAATATCAACGATGGAGAAATCGGAGAGATTACACAGAAGATATATGATGCAATTACAGGCATTCAGCTCGGAAAAATTAAAGATGATATGAACTGGACATACGAAGTGAAATAAAGTTTGCTTTAAATAATGATAGAGGGTATTCACACCACTAAAAGCGGTGCAAATACCCTCTCAGACTATCAAAAAACCTGCAAACTCAAAAACCTCTGCTATTTTGGCAGAGGTTTTTGCTTGCTGTGTCACTTAGAACATGCAAATGGCGTTCATATACTATTGTATTACTCACTTATTTGCATATTTAGTTCCTTGCCTTGCAAATTTTTTGATAGTCTG
>CAYJLI010000011.1:0-44530 GCA_964371155.1 uncultured Oscillospiraceae bacterium
CCCACTTTCTCGCCACTAATGTGGCTACCGAAAGTGATGGCTGATTATATCAAAATTCTACAATATCCCTATTCTATCAATAAAATTTTTATTATATATTCTCCTACATAATTTAAAAAGGGGGCATAAACTTGGCTCAAAAAATCAATGATGTATTTAACATGATGCGTAGAGCTTTAAATACGCTTGACTACCAGCTCATGGATCACGGTGAGCGTGTGGCCTATCTTCTGCTGAATATGTACGAAGCAGACGGAGATTACACCGATGAGCAACTTGTAAAAATAGCATATCTCGGCATTTTTCATGACATAGGTGCTTATCAAACCGAAATGCTTGATTCCCTTGTTAAATCCATCAATGCTTTTAGTTTTGAAGTGGCAAATACTCTATCACACTCGGTATATAGCTATATGTTTTTAAAACGTCAGTCTTTTTTTGATGAGTTTTCTCATGCTGTCTTATTCCACCATTTCCCCTATGACAAATTAATGCAAAGCGATTGCGAGAATAAAAAGCTTGCGGCGAGGATGTTTATTGCAGATAGACTCGATATTATGGTTATTAAGGGCTATGCGAAATCTCCCGATGATATTATGCAAATGCTTAAAAATCCTGTGTTTTCCCCCAAAGACTCAGCTCAGCTCATTGAGATTGAAAAAAGCAAAGGGGTAATTTCCGAAATGCTAAGCGGCAGATATGTGGAAAAGGTGCATGGCTTTTTAAATGCTTCCCACCTACATGAAGAGAGCTTGAGAACACTTTTGCTAATGCTTCCACGAGCCATTGACTTTAGAAGTGAGCACACGGTAACACACACTGCCGCCACTGTTGAAATATCTGTTATGCTTGCCGAGCTTTTAAATCTAAGCGAGGATGAAATTAATTCGATAAGTCTTGGTGCAATGCTCCATGATATCGGCAAAATTTCAGTCTCACCCATGATACTTGAAAAGACCTCTTCGCTGACGGCAAACGAATTTAAAATTATGAAAGACCATGTACTGCTCTCAGAGCATATACTAAGGGGTTGTATAAGCGATGAAGTTTTAAAGATAGCTATTAGGCATCATGAGAAACTCGATGGCACGGGATATCCAAACGGGCTAAAAGATAAGGATTTAACACTTTCTGAGAGAATTGTCGCAGTAGCCGATATTCTCAGTGCGTTAATGGGTAGAAGAAGCTATAAGGCGCCTTTCCCTAAAGAAAAAGTTATTTCAATTTTAAACGACATGGTAGAAGGTAATAAGATTTGCAGATTGGTTGCGGAGGTCGCAACTAAAAACTATGATTCCATTGCAGAAAAGATTGATTATATTAGTGATGAAATGGAAGACGAATATAAAATTTTTAAGCAAACAGCTTCTGAATTATATTTAAAATACAGTAATTAAGGAGATAATATGGATATAAAGGGCAGTAAAACATTAAGTAATATTGAAGAATCATTTGTAAACGAAGCCAAGGCGATAATCAGTTATCTCATATTTGCAGATACCGCAGCAGCGGAGGGCAATCTTGAAGCGGCGGAGCTTTTTAAAAGAATGGCTAAAAATGAGACAGAGCATGCAAAAGCTTGGTTTAAATACCTACATGATACGTCGGGCAGTACTGCCGAAAATTTAAATCGTTCGGCGGATAGTGAGAACTGCGAATGGAAAACATACTACCCCGAGGCGGCTAAAACCGCCAAAGAGGAGGGGCTTGATGAAGTGGCGGCAATGTTTGAGAGGATTTCCTCGATAGAGTGCGACCATGAAAGAAGATTTGTTGAGATGATACTCTCTGAACAAGGTGGTGAGGAACATCTCCCTACGCAAAATGAACATGTGGAAAACTCGCTTTTCTGCCTTTTCTGTGGATTCCCCTCCAACTCCCCCATCGAAGTATGTCCTGTTTGCGGTGCTATGCATTCATTTGTTGGTGAAAACAAATAGCAAAATCGGGTAAGGGTAGCCAAACTTTAGATTATTTTATTGTTTTTCTGATCATTTATAGGAATTAATCAAGGGTAGCACCTGTAATCCGAACTCGTTTTCTGAAAGAAAGGGTACAAAATATGAATTCTATTTTTACAAGAAGAAGCGTGAGACAATTTACCGAGCAAGTAGTTGAAAGTGATGTAATCGAAAAGCTCATGCGTGCCGCTATGCAGGCACCATCCGCTGGCAATCAGCAACCATGGGAATTTTTAATTGTGAGTGGCAAAGATAATTTAGCAAAACTCTCCGAGTACAATCCATACGCCTCCTGCCTAAAGGGTGCAAATATTGGTATAATTGTGCTCGGCAATACCGAGCGCATGAGGATGCCGAAGCTTGCAGATCAAGATTTAGGCGCAGCAACACAGAACATTTTACTCGAAGCGACTGAGCTCGGGCTTGGTTCTGTTTGGTTTGGCACTGCTCCCGATGAAGGACGAATGAGCTTTATTCGCAAGCTATATGCTTTGCCTGCAAATTTGATGCCATATAGTGTAATTGGCATTGGCTATCCAAAGGATGAAAATGCCAATCATTTTATCGATAGATATGACGAAAGCCGTGTTAAATATATAAAATAACACCGACTTTTAAATCACTAAAATATATTTTACTGCCACCGCCTATGGCGGTGGCAGTAATTTTTAATGGTAATTATTATAAATTTTATGTCATAAAAAGCTGAGTTTACTCATCACTTGAGTCGCTTGGCATATTCTCTATTGCAAATTCGATGCATCTATTTATAAATTCACTTCTATTTGTACCATACTGGGTACAGCGCAAATCTATCTCTTTTAATCTATCCACATCAATTCTAATTGTGATGGGCTCTTTTTTATATGGCTTTGGAATAAAATTATTCATATAGTCACACCCCTCTTTGACATTATTGTATGCTATAATGTATAATTTATATAGAATACAATATGTCATACAATGTGTAATTTACTATTTAAGGGGTGATTATTATGGATTATAAAAAGATGTATCTGAAATTATTTAGTGCTATTACAGATGCTTTAGAGGAGATTGGGCAGAGCAAAGTTATTTCTGCTGAGATTAAAAATGCTGAAAGTATACTTAAATCTGCTCAAATAAAAACCGAGGAGATGTATATAGAGCAGAATTAGGGCATCATCCTAATAAAATTTTTATCAAATCAGAATGCAAAATTTAGTGTTTTGTCCACAGGGCTTTTAGCTAATATTTCGCTTTCAAATTCTCAAAGCTTGAAAAATTAAAGCTTATAACACATTAAGGGTATTTCTCCGCTTATAGCAGAGAAATACCCTTAAAATTTTTATTGTTTAAAATTAAAGTGATTTGCGAAACGCTTCAAGCTCGTTTAATGTAGCTTCGTCCATGGTTGGTTCTACATATGATTCCACACGCTTTTTCCATATTTCGCGTGCCGCTTGTTCGGTAGTGCGTGCACCACGCTCTTTCCATGTGTCGTATATTAGTCTGTCCGCAAGTGTTGGGTCGAAGAAGGCTTCTCTGAAATCGGTCATTGTGCTTTCTTCATATAGGTAGTTACCGCCGTAGCCAACATCGAGAAGAATATCGAATACATCCTCTTTAAGCTCGCCGATTTGTTTACTAAACATATACCCAGTCCAGTTGATAATCTCTTCATCGAGTATCCATTTTTCAAAGCTCATTGAGTTAAAGGATTCAAGCATGCCAAGTCCGTGAAGTGTAAAGCTTACATCATTGAGTCTTGCAGTCATCATTGATAGTGCCGCTTCCATTCCGCACTGTGAGTCAAGCATTTTAGAATCTACAAGCGGGCCGGCTGTTCTTACTGGCATATTGTAGAATTTAGCCATCTGTGCTGCGCATGTGGAAATTAGCAGTGTATCAGGTGAAGACATCGATAAATTCATTGTTTTAAGGTCTGCCGCACCGGTTACATTACCATATATGCAAGGTAGTCCTGGTTTTATCATCTGCCCTAAAATAACACCGAATACGATTTCGATATTGTTTATAAGCAGTGTTTCTGCAATGTGCACATGGGAGGTAAACCCAGCCATTGAACAACAAGTAGCCGCATATGGCTGGCCTGCCATCGCATGTTGATAGATAGCACCTGCCATATTATCATCCCACATCAGTGGGGAGTTGCTGTTTAGTACACCTAAGCAATAGTAGTCTTCGCCTTCCTGTGGCTGTACTGCAATTCTTGCCATTTCTATGGTGTTTTTAGCTATTTCTTCTGTTACAGTTACATTTATTACAGGCTTATCGCACATCTGGAGCGCTCTTGAAAATTCGCTGTATATGCGATCGTTTATGTCTCCAGCTACATTTGGCTCAAGCACACGGGGGAATAAAAATCCGCAAACATCCGAGGTCTGTGTGAGTTTAATTGAATTATCCCAGTCTTCAGCGGTTGAAAGTCTTTTTGTATCGCCCTCTGTTACAAAGACACTGCTTGAAGTAGTAGCCGCCACATATGGAAGCCCCACACCAATTTCTACCGATTTAGCTCTGTCCCTACCCACAATTTTAAAGCGTTGAGGTACAGTTTTTAAGAATTTTTCAGTAATTTCCTTTGGTACACGCACCATTTCACCATCTACAGTAGCGCCATTTTTCTGCATAATTTCTGCGCAAACAGGGTGCTTTAGCATTACGCCATGTGTTTCTATAAACTCAAGAGTTTTTTCGTGAATATTTTTTACTTGTTCGTCGGTAAACGCCTTAAATGATACTTGCATTTTAAAAATTCTCCTCTATTATTTAATTTTGGCTAAAGTGCCAAATTCAACTTTAAGTCCACCAAATACTTCTTTTGTTTCAATTATGCTAACTGCAGGTGGGTTGCCGCCGAATTCTTTTTCAACCATTTCTTTAACTAAATCGTATTTGTCAATCTCGGTGATGTATATATCAAGTGTGGTAACGCTTGCAAGGCTTTGTCCTAAATCGTCCATTACAGCCTTAAGGTTATCAAAGCACACTTTTGTTTCAGTAATAACATCCGCACAGATTAATTCACCTGTCTGCATATCGTTGCTGATAATGCCTGAGCAGAAGACTGTGTTTTTATAAAGGTTTGCTGTGGGGTAGCTTTTTGTAGAAAGTGCCTTGTATTTTTCACTTCTGTATACCTTTTTGTCCTCAGCGTTCATAGCCGCTGTTACAGAAAGCTCTAAATCAAGCCCATCCCAAATATAAGCAGTGGAAGCAACCCTTGCTGGATGCTTATCCATTTCACCAAAGAACTCATGATAAACATCTATATACTCACGGAAATACTTATCGCAAGAAATCTTTGTATTTACATGAACTACATTATCCATTGAAGTTCCTGCTTCTTCAAGAAGAGTTTTGATATTATTTAAAATTGTTCTTGCCTGTGATTTAAAGCTGTCCCTTACAAGCTCACCTGTCTCAGGATTTGTGCTTATATGGCCGTTTAGTCTGATTAAGCCATTGTGTATTGTAGCTGTAGGGGATATGGAAGAAGCAAAAGTTTTATTCTTTGTCTCCCATGTTTTTCTGCCTGTGTCATTCTTTGCAATTAGTGAAGTCACAGCTATTTTAGCTCCTGCTGGGAGTGCTGTTGTTTCCACTGTGATTCTTGCAGGCATGCCCTCGCCTTTGTAAAACTCTGGATAAACTTCATTCATTTCGCCGAGCAGTGACATGTCGGTGATGTGAATGTAGTTCATAAGTGTGTTTTCAATGCTTCCGCCGTTTGTATGTGCCTTTTGTGCAAGTGCCGAGAATACTGCACGAGCTTGATCTTTAAAGGAAAGCTCTGCAAGGTTTTCTGCTTGGTCGGGTAACTGTCCGCCTATGTGCAGTACATTGTCCACTTCTGTGACATATGTCTTCATTAGATTGTTTTTAATAATTTCCACTTCTCCCGTATCTCCATTCAAATAAATATAGTCGCCATTTTCGATAATTTTACAAGGATCATTTTCATCGGTAAATCCTACAACCGTGGGTATTCTCACCCCAGCCGCTGCAACCGCCGAGGAGGAATCAATTTCATTAAAAATCCATCCCGCAGGGTTTGCACCACTCATTCTACTTGCAGAAAAATAGCATGACCATCCATTGGAGCCCTTGCTACTTGGAAGTACAAGTATAGTATTTTTTATAGAGCGCCCTCTGTTTGGACTTTGGTAATCCTTAATTACACCTGTAATAGTGTTTATACCATTCCAGCCTGTAATGCTATTTGGGCATACTAATGCATATCCTTCAGCCTTGCCCTTAAATGCACCCCTTCCCTTTAGTACTATCTTTTCCATTTGTTTTCCTCCTTGATTGTACCTGTGATTGCAATCTCCATGCAGTTGTACATATCGGTGTAAAATACAGGGCCATCAAATTCTGAACGCACCGAGCCTGCTTGCTTATTGCTATCGTATACATGAGCCTTATGCTTTGAGAGGAATACATCTCCTATCGTAGTAGGACATGTACTTGTAAATATATGTCCGCCTGCTTCTTCGATTATCTTAGTAAAGCCATTTACATCCGCCATATGCTTGATTGGATATTCAGTCCAAACCATGAAAAGCAATCCGTCCTTAACCTTTTTGCCCTTCATATATTCAGCAACTTTTTTAATTTGGTCTATGTCATAATGTGGGCAACCAAGGCTTACAAGCTCGATTTCATCACTTTCACCCGGATATGTACATGAATCATATGCCGTCTGCATTTCTTCATCGGTGATTACAAATGTGTCCTTAGCCTTATTTCCACCAAAAGCCATCTCAACTGTTGCAGCTTCGGGGGTTACTCCCACTATATGCACCATTCTGCAGTTACTTGCAATACTTAGCGCAACCATAAAGCAACGAATTTTATTAAAGTCCACATTTTTAAACTCACCCACTAACACGGGGTTTGCATTTGGAGGTAGCTTTTTGCCTATTGCAGTGCCAAGGACTTCCCAGTCAATTATAGTGTGAAGCTCTGTTTTCACCTCTACTAAATGTGTGCCCTTGCGGTATTCGTCGGTGTGGTATCCCCATTTTGGAGTTCTTCCACATATTGCAGACCAAAATGCCGCTTCGATGCCATCGGAATTGCAGCATGCTCCCCAGAGAGAGTTGCCAAGGGTGGTCATGCTTGATTCAGTGGTCACAAAATGCTCACCTTTAACAGGAATCCAACCATTTAGATATGGTGAGCATGTGCCTGCAATAATAACACCTGCCTTGCTGCACTCTTCCACGAAATAATTGTTTCGGTTAAAGAATTCTTCGCTTTGATTAAAAGTCTTATAATCATACATATCACATGGTGCTACGCAGGTCTGCGCATGGCACTCGGGTGCAATCTCGTCAAAGACAATCTTTTCACTGCGACATAAATTCATTTCGGTGAATACTGTTTCAAAATCGGGTGCATTACAAGCACTTTGGTATGCGTGGTTACCGCAAAAAACAGTAGCTTTAGTAACTGTACAAAGCTCATCTGCACCGAGTATTTCGGCATAGCTCACGATATTTTCCAGTGCCACTTGTTTAAGTCTGCCATGGGTGCCGTCAAGCATCTCTTGCTCATAAGGTGTAAGCTTCATAATTCCTCCTATGTTGTAGTTAATTTTGATTTAGATAAAGGATTTAGCACTTTAATTCTTTAATGATTTATCTTTGTAAATTCAAGGTGTATACACCATAACAAGTAAAATTATACCATAAAAATCAAGCCTTGAAAATAGACATTTTCGACTATTATCCCATGCTTTTTTTGTTGCATATTCATGATAAAATGAAGCCTACAAATTTAAATTGCAATAGTTCTTGCATAAATTTCATTTTTAGTGTAAAATCGTATATAAATATTGTCAAAAAAGTATCAATTTATATGTGAAAAAATAATAATTAAATTATATAAAGCGAGGAATTTTTTTAGTGAAGATAAATCCGAAACCAAAACAAACTCTCACAATGCAAGCCTATGAGATTATTAAAAATTCAATATTTAGCGGAAGTATCACTCCTGGAACCTCACTCAGTGAAAATGAGCTTGCCGCTCAGCTTGGAATGAGCCGCACTCCGATAAGGGAAGCTCTTCGCATACTTGAAAGTCAGGACTATGTGGAGATTAGGGATGGGCTTGGCACATTTGTAAAATCGATAAGTTTATCGGATATCCTTGAGCTTTTTGAAGCAAGAAAGCACCTTGAGGTTATTGCAGCCGCCTCAGCGCACCAGTATATATCAATAGAGCAAATTGATGCCATAACCTCCGAATTCGAAGATGTTGCAGCAAGGTGGAGGAGTGGGAAAAAGGTTGAATACAATGAATTTTCCATCCTTGATATTAAACTTCATGGCTTAATAATAGATAATTGCAAAAATAAATATATTAGAAAGTCATTGATTTCGATAATGGATAATATTAAGAGAATTCAGCACCTGACCGCTAAAAGCGGACAAACATTTGATGAGAGCCTATCCCAGCATCTTGAACTTTTAAGAATAATGCGCACGAACGACACTGCACTGCTTCAAAAGAAGCTTGAAGAGCATATAATTTGGTCGTGCAATTGTATGTATATGAAGTAAGTCTATAACAACTTTAAAGGCTACCCTATCCACCACATGGGCGGACAGGGTAGCCTTTAGAACGAAGATAAAAGCGAAATCACAAAAATCCTCTGAATTTTTGCTTACTGTGTCGCTTAAAGCTTTAAAACCTCGCTCATATACACTCGTATTACTCGCTTATTTTAAAGCTTTGCTCCTTGTCTTTCATCTTTTCTCTTAACTCTATTAATATTGCAGTCTCACTGCAATATTAAAACTATTTATATTTACTATATTTGATTGTGATTTATGGCATCTAATTCGCCTTTAATTTTTGTGTTATCAAAATTGGGCTGAGGTAGGGGGCGGGATATATAATAACCTTGTAGATAATCAATTCCTATGCGTGTGAGATATTCCATTTGCGCATATGTTTCCACACCTTCGGCGAGCACATATATCCCCTGCTCCTTACAAAAGCTTATTATCTTGCCAACTATCCCTTGACGGGTTTGGTCGCTTTCTACATTTGTAATGAGCGTTCTGTCGAGTTTTACGATATTGGGGTGCAAACTTAGCAAGCCTAAATCATTATTATAACCTGCACCGTAATCATCGAGCGCCACCATTGCATTCCATGATTTAATTCTGTCGAGTTTATATTCAAGGCTCTTTGCGTCCATCTGCTCGGTTTCAATAATTTCCACTACAATATTGCTTAAATGCTTACCGTAGAGTCGCTCGAATTCTATAAATTCAGCTTCTCTAAGAGCTTTGTTTGGAACAGAGTTTATAAACATTTTAGCATCTGCAAACATATCACGGTATTTGGTGTAGAGTGAAAGGGTTTTAAAGAATGTTATCTTCTCCACCTTCCAAAGCTGTGATTGTGCTGTTGATATTTGAAGCAGTTTTAATGGTGTATTGAGTATTTCGCTCTGTGGTCTCATCAGCGATTCATAGGCGTAAATAGAGGCTGTTTTAGCATCAATAATCGGCTGGAATACAAAGTCTATAAATTGATTATCAAGTATTCTATTGAGCTCTTCCTTGCCGCTGAGCATGAACGACTCAGCAGAATATGCCTCTTTATTAAACTCTCTCAGCTCGCCTTTTAATGTGTGTTTTCCCTCATACATGGCAAAATCTGCAAATCTAATCAAATCTTCAAGGTCGGTGGAATCATCACCATACCAGCTTATTCCGCCCGACATCCTTATTTTAAATTCTCCGGCATCCGGCAAAATTATAGGATTTTCTTCAAATTCTCTATACACCCCACTAAGTGCCGAGTGTATTTGTTGCTTAGAGTCATACCCATATATGAATACATAAAATTCATCGCCCGACATTCGTCCAACAAGGGCACTTTTACTCAAAGTAGTGCTTAGTACCGTAGCGGCCGATTTGATATAGTTATCCCCCATATTGTGGCCAAAAGTGTCATTAACATATTTCAGATTATCAAGGTCAAACATAACAAATGCCGCAACTTTTAAATCTTCTCTATCAAGTATCGCTCTCGCCTTGCGGTGGAATGCTGCACGATTATATATGCCTGTGAGCATGTCATAATCTCGCTGATAGTTGAGCTTTTTAGTTTCAAGTACCTCTTTTGTAACATCCATGATAACACCTAAATTAGTGTCTTTGCGCCTCATTTCAGTTATTCTGAACCAGCGTTCAGGAAGTTGTGATACAAGATATGTTGATTCCATATCTTCTTCAGGTATCGCCTTTAATTTTTTAAATCTTTGATCAAAGAGCTCTTTCTCCACCGTTGTGTCAAAAACATCGGTGAGTGGTAGACCCATAAGCCTTCTGAGCTGTCCTGAAATTATAACCCTATCGGAATTATCGGTATGCTCAAAAGAACCAACTTTGATATTTAGCATATCGAGAACATTATCCGTTTTATATGCTGAATTTAGTATATTTTTATTTAAGTCCACTATGGCAGTTGATAGCTCATCTATTTCGCTAATTTTAGTTTTATCAAATATTACGAGCTGACCTGATTCGTGTTTTGCCACTGCTTTACTGAGGTTTGTTATCGGTTTTGAAAATCTATCCCCTATTAAGCAGGCTATTACCACCGCAAATATCAAAGAAGCAACAAACAGATATGAAAACAGGCTAACCACATCATCCGCAAATCCCGTTATATTCTCCACAGAAGTCATTCCAAGCAGATATATACTCTCGTCTTCAAATGGGGTATTCGGTGCATAAATCTCCATCATTTCACAATGGATTGCTACATCTACAATATCCGATACAATAACTTGGGGTGAGTAATACTCATTATATAATTGCATGTTCATGTCTTCAAGCACAAGTGGAGCATCAACTTCAAGTATTGATTTTTGCGCCGTGCCCTGTGTCATAAGAGGTATAATCGCACCTGTTTGCGCATCTTTAGAAACAAGTGTGTATCCATATGAGCCTTCGTCGCTAAATTCACCAAATGGCAAGAATTTATAGATATAGTCCTGAGAAATTTCTATCCCCATAACTCCAAAAGCATCCCCATTTCTATCTATGAGTGGAATGCTATATGTGAGCATGCGGTTTTGCGGATTAGCTATTTGAGGTGTTACCGCCCAATATCCCCAAAAACTGTCATCATCGGTAATTTCTACTGCTTCAAGGGGCTTTTGAAGTATCTCTTTATTTGCTTCCTCAAGCTTTAATCCGTAGCTCCATGAGTTTGCAAGTGATATGCTGTATTTTTTAGAAATTTCACTGGGCCCAACCACCATTTGAAGTACGCTGTTTTCATCAATGCTTGACGCATAATTGCTGTTTGATATATATATTGCAGAATTTGAAACATCGGAAGAGGCGGCATCATCAATTATTATAAAGCCGCCAGTAGAACTTGTTTCCTTCATCATTGAGATAAGCCCCGGCACTGCTTCATCAAAAAATGTTATATTAAACTGATTGCCTGTATATGAAGATAATATTGCCGTATCATAGCTTTCAAGGATTACCTCGTTAAATTCTTCTATATTTGACCAGCGGTTTAGCATTTCGCTGGTGAGATAGTTTTTTCTGTTGTTGACTGTTCCGGTGAAAAGGCTGTATGAAAAATTCTCCATAATTCCAGGAATATTTGCAATTCCGACTGCAAACAAAACAAATAAGCTTTGCAGAATAACCGCAAAAAATATCAGTATTCCAACCTTAAATTTTAGAGTGTTTTTATAGGATGCTATTCTTTTCATTTTTAATCACCTTATATGAGGATTTGCATTACAAATAAATTTGCTGTTTGCCACGCTGAGAGCTTTTGGTTACAAATGTTGCCCTTACATTAAGCCAAATTCACCCATAACTGCTTTTAGTTCATCATACCACCGAGTAAATTCATCCTCGGATATGAGCTCAGCAATTACATCTTCTCTACTCTCACCATCTAAAACTCTTTGATTTAAAAGCTCAGTGTTGCTGCTAATTAGTCCATTCATGCTTTCTCCAAGTGCAAGTCTTGCTGAATAGCTGTTTTCAAAGGGTTTGTTTGTATATAGTGTGTAATTAGTAAGCAATTCGGTATATATGGTTTCAGCCGCCGACACAACAGCACTTGCAGGTGATTCTTCTGCAGCTATAAGTACTGTTATATCCTCGTAATTCATTGCTTCCACCTGCACTGGCATATATCCTGTGGAAACAGCAAATTCCATATTATTTTCAGGAAGAGTAAACCATTTTAAAAATTCAACTGCGGCATCTTCACGAAGCTCGTCACTCTTTGAGACAAGCATGCCAGCACCTTGCTGAACTACTATTTTCTCTCCGCCTTCAAAATATGGATATGGCATTGTTATGCACTCTATATCATATGCTGAGTCTTTATCTTTCTCAACCTGTTTTGGAAAATAAAATGTGCTTGCAGTCGAGCCCACATAGCTTATTAAGTCGCCCGATTTAATATCATCCGACCTAAATCTGCCATATGCTGCATAATGACCTTTTAGATACGGTGTATATAGATAATCCCAGATTTTTTTAGCATACTCTTCGCTAAAATTAAATCCAAGCTCTCCGCTATCGTTCATATAGATGTCTTCGCCCAATTGTTTGGAGGTGATAATAAAGTAATTTTCCATCGAATCAACTCCAAAAAGCGCCTTCCCATCATTTGGAGCGGTAGTTTTGGAGTCGGTGTAATTATAATATTGTTCGGCAATTGCAGATAAGCCTTCCCAAGTACTCATCATGCTTATATCTGCAGAAGTATCCTGTAAAAACGGGAGTAAATCGGTGTGGTTTATGTATAAAATTTCTGAAGATTTTGCCACAGGTATAATTTTTAGATTTCCCTCACTGTCAAACCTGCCCTCTTCTAAAAATTCACTTCTATATAATGATAGTTCCTCTTCTGTGAAATAGGGTGTAAGATTTGCTATCACTCCTAAGCTATCGAGTTGATATGCATTATCAGAGTAGGAGGCAAAAATATCTGGCAACGCCGGCGCACCCACTTCACCCTTCCCCGAGGCTAAGACTGCATCGGCAAGCTCGGGCACACTGCTGTATGCATAAGCGTCAACTATTATGCCGAGTTCATTTCCCTTTGTTTCATTAAAATCAAGCACGAGGGAATCAAAATTATCTTTAGTGCTTCCGTTGTAATAATGCCACAATGTAATTACAATCGGCTCATCCGAAACAGGCTCTGTGGTGGAACAGGATGCGAAAAGTACCGATGTCAATAAAATTATTGTAGCTAAAAGTGCCGAAACTTGCCTTTTCATATTATTTATTCCTCCATTATTTTCAAAAAATCGATATATATTATTTTTCAGTTCATAATTATATCATATTTTTATCTTTTTTTCAATTATTTGTTACATATTTGCAAAAATTCAACTGGAATATCTTAGTAATAAAAATTAAATCTTTATTTTTAGTTTTTTTACTGTATAATTAATTACATGATATAGTCATAATCATGATTATACACTTAGATTAAATTTGCTATGTATATTGAGTGCTAAGCGTGTTTTATTTATAACCCTATTCATATAATATACTGACAGGAGGTTGGACCGTGAAGAATAAACTACTTTCATTCATTATGCTTTTCTTTATTATGATTAATTTTATCGGCTGTGAAGAAAACCAAAATATTGCTAACAAAGAAGCTTCGAGCCAAGTTTTTACACTGGCTATTGAGATTACGGACGAGGAACACATCTCTGAAGCTGCCCTCGCAGCTGCTGAGCATTTTAAATCTCTCTCTAATTCTGCTTTTGAGCTAAAATATGATTTTGTCGAAAACCCCTTTGATGCTATTTTAGATGGAAGTGCAGATTTTGCCTATATCAGCAATAGCTCACTCTCCGACAAAATTGAGCTCTACTCTCTTTTTACAACCCCATTTTATTTCTCAAGCCCTGAAGAGGGTATAGCCACTCTAAACAGCGAGAGTTTTCACAAGATTATCTCTCCTATTAATACTACTTTCGGCATTAAGCTAATTTGCTCGGTGTATACCGACAGTGCACTTGCAGTGAGTAATTTTTCTGAGATTGAAAATTTAGAGCAGATAGAGCAAAGCAAAGTAATATTAGATAATTGCGATGAATTTTTAGACCTTATATCAGTAACGGACATAGATTATACCATTTCGACCCAACTGATACCAGATGATATGTACACCGAAGATCCCACTGTGCTTATAATAAATGATATGCTGATAAGTGCCCTTGGCGAGTCTGATTTTAATGAAAGTTTGTATCTTGTAGAGTCTCCGCTTATAAATCGTTATTCATGGGTAATTGCCGATGAAGCATTTCTAAATGAAATGAGTGACGACGAATTAGCGATAATAAATGAAGCCTTTTCGCATTTTTCAGGTTATATAAATAGTTATACGACTTTAAGACATAGCGAAAATATCTACCGCCTCACTGCCGAAAATCTCTCGCTTGCGGATTGCGATTTTGAAAATTTATCCGAAGAAGTGTCGGATATTTTTAGTGAAAAATTGGAGGAAAATTCCGTTCTATGGTTTGATACCTACCGTGATGTAGGGCAAATCATAGATTGATTAGTTCTAATAATCAATCTATGATTTTGTTACTAAATTGTAATAAATTTTCTTTTTATTTTTTGCTATAATTATGTATAGAAGTTAAACAAAAAACTAACTAACTATTTTAAAATTATTTAGGAGAATAGCAATGATTAAACTTAGTATGAAAAATGCACTTACAAAATGCATTATGGTGGGAATTTTGACCACATGCTTATCACTCACAGCTTATGCACAGCTCACAGGACAGTTTTCTGCGGACAGCATGGGCGAATCGGGACAGGATAATATATCCGATTGGGCGGCTATAAACAAGGATGTTAAAGCATGGCTTAAAATACCAGGAACAAATATTGATTTACCTGTTGTAATTGGCGATGACAACGACGAATATCTCGAGCTTGACTATTACAGAAGAGCAAGTGTTAATGGTGTTCTTTGGGCGGATAGCTACACCGAGTTTGGTGAAGCCGATGAAATAAGCAAAAACACTGTAATATACGGACACAACTGGACAAATGTTTCCGCAACTCCTAAAGTAAGAGATGCAAACGATGTGATGTTTGCACAGCTTCCAGCATACCAATATATAGACTTTGCAAAAGAAACTCCATACATCTACTACTCCACAGATGATGAAGAGATGGTTTGGCAAGTATTTGCAACATTCTACACCGATACCGACTTCTACTACATTAGAAGTAATCCAAATAAAGAGCAGTTTGTAGAGATAGTTAAGGGTGCGCTTGCAAGAAGCTTGCACAATTTCGACACAGAAATTACCACCTCCGATAATATTCTCACTCTCTCCACCTGCACCCGTGCTTATGGCGCAAGTGCTGACCAGAGATTTGTGGTAATGGCTAAGCTTTTAACTGAAGAAGAAGCGAAGGTGCTCGAAGCAGTTGAAGTAACTCCAAACACCGATTTTATCGCACCAAAACTATAATAATTACAATATAAGCTTTGCCTGTTTTCACCATTTTTAGTGGCGAAAACAGGCGTTTTTTTATTTTATACCAAATTCGGATAAAATTACAAATTTATTAAATTTAGATTAAATCTGTGAAAAAATATTGAAAAAAAATGCAAAGTGTATTATAGTAATAGTTGAAAATATTGTATTTCACAACAAAAAATAGTATATGCGGAAAAATAAAAATTTATGTCCGTATGCAAGCTCACATTTCGGTATTGTTTTTATTTACATATGGTATCGAATGATTTTTTGTGTATTAACCAAGAATTTATGAGAAGAGATATAAGGCTTATCACTTAAATTCTTAGAGGTTGATATAAATTTTAAAAACATAGAAATTATGGGAGGTTTTTCCAATGAGAAAAATTCTTAGTGCACTACTTGCAGCTACAATGGTATTTTCCCTTGCAGCATGCTCATCACCAGCTTCTTCCGAGGAGCCAGCAAGCGAAACTCCATCTTCAGAAGCTCCTGCTTCCGAAGAAGCATCTTCTGAAGAGCCAGCCGAAGAACCAGCTGCTGATTTCAGCGCAGCAATGATCACCGATGTTGGTGGTGTAAATGACCAGTCATTTAACCAATCCGCTTGGGAAGGTCTACAATCCGCACAAGCGAACCTTGGCATTGAAGTTTCCTACATCGAGTCAAGACAAGAATCCGATTACAGCCCAAACCTTGACATCCTTGCTGATGAAGGCCATGATGTAATCTGGGCAGTTGGTTTCATGCTACAATCCGCTCTTGCAGATGCAGCAATGAAAAACCCAAATCAGATGTACGCTCTAATTGATGAAGTAGTTACAGACACTCCTTCAAACACAGTAAGTGTTCTTTTCAGAGCTCAAGAACCTTCTTTCTTAGTTGGTTACATCGCTGGTAAAATGACTGAAACAAACACAGTTGGTTTCATCGGTGGTATGAAAACTCCTGTTATCGACCAATTCGAATTTGGTTACAGAGCAGGTGTTGCTCATGCAGCTAAAGAAATGGGCAAAGAAATCACAGTAATTATCGACTATGCTGAAAGCTTCTCCGATGCTGCTAAAGGTAAATCCTTAGCGCTAAAACAATACACAACTGACGGCGTAGACATCATATTCCACGCTGCTGGTAATGTTGGTACAGGTGCTATCACAGCTGCTCAAGAGCAGGACAAATGGATCATCGGCGTTGACCGTGACCAAAACTACCTCGCTCCTGAACATGTACTTACATCCGCTATGAAACTTGTTGGTACAGCTATGGAGCTTGTAACTACTGACATTTACAACGGCGTTGACCTATCCGGTCAAACTGTAAGCTACGGTATTGCTGAAGGTTGTGCGGGTATCGCTCCTACATCTGCTGACAATGTTCCTGCTGATGTACTTGAAGCAACAATGGCTGTTGAAGCTCTAATCGTTGATGGTACTATCGTACCTCCTACAACACAAGAAGGCTTAGACGCATTTATTGCTCAGTAATATTTAATAGAATAATTAAAGAGGGTGTTTAATCTGTTTATCGCAGATTAAACACCCTTCTTGATTTTAAGGCATTTTGATGATAGTATAATAATATCCATTCTAT
Organism: uncultured Oscillospiraceae bacterium; assembly: GCA_964371155.1. Lineage (GTDB taxonomy): Bacteria > Bacillota > Clostridia > Oscillospirales > Ruminococcaceae > CAYJEQ01. The sequence goes on from CAYJLI010000011.1 coordinate 17,089, forward strand.
GCTTGGAGGAGTATTATGAATAAAAAATATTATCTTAAAGAATTATCACTGCTTCAAAAGAAGGAAGATGCATTTTTAAAGAAATACTCTGATAAAAAGCAGAGCAAATTTGATGATTTTTTATCGGAGAAAATTCCTGATAAGTTTCAGACAAGCCTCTCAAACGCTTTTTCAAAGGCATTTGAGAGCGTATTTATACACGGCACCGATACAATTGAAAAACTGTATAACAAAGAAGAAAAAGAGCTTAGATACCAAGTAAACAGCTATGCCCTCTCTCAAAAAACTGATAAAAAACGCTTTCGTGCCTTTGAGAAGAACTCCTCCACCGCCACAAAGGGTAATCTACTTTTGAGTGGAGTAAAGGGTATTGGAATGGGTATACTCGGCATAGGGCTTCCCGATATACCTATTTTTGCCACACTTCTCTTAAAAAGTTGCTATGAAATTTCACTCTCTTACGGATTTGATTACAACGATATATCCGAGCGATATTTAATACTCAGCTTGATTGAAGCTTCGCTAAGCTATGGAGAGGATCTTGTAAATTCTGATCTTCAGGTAAATAGATTTATAAAGAGCAATCATTTGCCCCAAAACTACAATCATTTAGAGCATATTAAGGCAGTTTCCAATAAACTTTGCGACACTATGCTATATATGAAATTTGTGCAAGGTATTGCTGTTGTAGGGCTTGTTGGTGGGCTTTTTGATACTGCTATAACAAATCGAGTGCTCCATTATGTAGCACTCAAACAAAAGCGCCGACATCTACTTAATGCATATTTAGGAAATTCTATTCAGTAGACTATTAGTTTATGTTTTAGGCGTGTTCGGATTATAGAGCTTACCCTTGGGTGGCAATAGTCGAACCCACACAGCCGATAAAAGTAGATTTTTAAGCAGTATTAGTGAAAACTATTCTACTAAAACCTACTCGTGTTTGAGTATTTCCACCCTTGGGTAAGATTTTACTTGATTTTTTATAAATTAAGTGGTATTATTAAAATGTAACATTAGCGTAACATTATTTACCATATTTTTAGAATAAATTGGAGGTCTGTCTTATGGATATTTCTACATATATGTCTTCAACTCATTTAGCTCTTCAGCACACCCTTTCAATGGCAGTTGCGGATATGGCTATGAATTCAACAGCTGCTAATATGGCAACCCTTGTTTCAGACATGACCGAAATGCTCCCACCTCAAGGTGTGGACGGCTTAGGTGTAAATCTTGATGTTATGGCGTAAATTTTATTTTGTTAAATAGCCATCCCCATTCTCAGATTGAGAATGGGGACTTTGTTTTGCTTTTTTAGCTATTTAAAGATTAGTGGGTGTATATCCTCTTTATTGTTGTAATAAGGCCGAGATTAGCGGTGGCGAGCCCCGATGCCCTTAAGGCATCTAACGCCTACGGCGTTAGCCCCATTACCCCTTTTTATAAAAAGGGGTAATGGGCGGGGCTCGTATCGCAGACGCTGTGTGGGGCGAAAATCCACCTTCTTAGGATGAGCTACAAAGCATCAAAAGAAAACTACCAAAATCAGATAGATAAATCCAATTTTAGTAGTTTTTATACCGGCTCCACACTATCCACAACAAGAGCTAAATAAGCTCTATTAATCATAGGGTTAAGTTTTTCTATTATAATTTATGTATCCTATTTCACTGGTTTAATTCGAAAAATCATCTTTAAAACCCCTGAAAACAATTTAGGACTCTTCATTACTACGATTTTCATCAAATCACCACCTTAATAAGTTATTGAATATAGCCCCAGTGCTATTAGGCATATACAAAAGATTGTAAATATAAATTCATATGAGCCCACAAAAGCTAAAAACACCCCTGCGCCAAAGCAAATTACCACAAGTGGTGTAAAACATATGCAACCACCGCCACGCCTGAAACGCCTTTTCATAGCACAGCCCCCTTTACCTTAACCGACGGATATAAAAATCCCTTTTATACAATAATAAGCCTCTTGGTTTATTATATGTGTAAAAGGGATTACTGTTACTATTTTATAGGCTTATTAAGGCTAACGCCCATGCTCCTCTAAAATGGCATTACATCGTTATGCTTTGCCATCCTTAAAAGCGGAAGCGATACCGCAGTGGTAATAATCGTGGCAACAATTGCTTCTATTACACCGTTTACCGAGATAATCCCAATAATAAGGGTGAGTAGTTCATCCACGGAGCTCCCCCTTGCCGCTGCATAGCTTTCGCCAAAAAATATATAGATACCGCCCATTACGAGCACGGTATTTGTTATCGAACCTAAGAAGCCTGCGACCGCTGTGCCCACTGCCGCTTTTGCTCCAGTTTTTCTCACAGCTCTATATGCATATGCCGCCACTACGCCTATCAGTATACGGGGTACAAAACATATTACTACACTTAAAAACCCACCACTGAATTCACCTAAATTATAAAATGGGGTGAATACAAATGAAGTGATTGTTGGGTTTACAGTATTATTTATAAAGCTTGTAAGCCCAAAAACACCGCCTAAAAACCCACCCGCCCTTGGGCCCAGTACTATTCCACCTATTATAACGGGAATATGTATCGTGGTAGCTCTTATTGCTCCCACTGGTATATAACCGAGCATCGGTATTGCGGCAAGCACTCCTATAATTGCTGTAAAGAGTGCCAGTTGCACCATTTGCTTTGTCTTTTGCCTGTTTCTCAAGTCGGTTTCTCCTTCCCGAAATGTTATTTTACTGCATGAATTTCTTCACATAAAATAAGATTTTATTCTTTTTGAGTAATCATTATGAGTAATTTACCTTTTTTAACCGATATTTCGACAGGCTCTGAGAGAAATTCATTGCTTACGCCTATCGGAAATTCGCTTTGTATGGTGTAATTACTGAGCTCATATTTACTATTTTTTATATCCACTCCAAGCGATTGCTCGGATAGCGAAAAAACGGATAAATAGCTTTTTTTGCTCGGAGGAATTGTTATTTTAGAATTAATTAGTAAAAAAGCAGTGGTAAAATTGTCGAATATAATCGCCTTAGCTCCTAAACTGTGCACAAACATCAGTGTTTGTATTGATGCAAAGCTGTGGTCGGGCCTGCCCCCCATAACGCCTAAAAATGCCATGCTTTTATAGCCCTTACTCACTGCATAGCGCACCGCATATATTGTGTCGGTATCGTCCTTGATTGGATTTAGGTGGAGAGTTTCCACTGTTTTTTCGACTTCACTTTTATTTAATGAGTCGAAATCTCCGAGTACAATATTAGGTTTAATGCCATATTTTTTGCAGTGTTTGTATCCACCGTCACAGCAGATTATAAAATCATCTTCGCCAATATTCGCAGATTTTATAACCTTCTTATTCACCCTTGAAGCACCAATTATTACTGCTCTTTTTTGTTTTTCTCCCACTGTTTTATCCCCTTTGCCTCTTCATACATAGCGAGATAACTATTATGCCTTGAGGAGGACACACTCCCCTCCTGCACCGCTTTTAGCACTGCACATCCCTGCTCTTTAGTGTGTGAGCAGTCACCGAATTTGCAATTATCACTGTGCTTTTCAAATTCTCTAAAACACCCTGCAAGCTCTTCCTTTAATATTATATCGAATTTATCAGCTTCTATGGCTGAAAATCCTGGAGTATCCGCTATGTAGCCACCATTTTCCATGCTAAAAAGCTCAACATGGCGTGTGGTGTGCTTTCCCCTGCCGAGTTTTTTGCTTATTTCGGCGGTCTTGAGTGACAGTCTTTCATCAATCGCATTTAGTAGGCTGGACTTTCCTGCTCCTGTGTTTCCACAAAATGCCGATATGCCATTATTTAGTGCCTGCTTTAGCTCTTGCACACCTTCACCCGTCTGTGAACTAACCAAAAAGCTCTCAAAACCTGCTTTTTGATACATCTCTTTGATGCGCTCGCCGTTTAGAATGTCGTTTTTAGTAACTACAATCACCGGCTCAATGCCTCGGTATTCGGCTATCGCAATGAGCTTATCGAGTACCATGAAATTAGGTGATGGCTCGGCGGTGGACACCACCATTACAAGCCTCCCTATATTGGCAAGCGGTGGGCGAATTAAAAAATTCTCCCTATCCAGTATCGAAATGATATATCCCTTTTCATCATCGGTGTGGGATATCATCACCATATCGCCTACATATGGGGTTAGGGAGTCCTTTCTAAAGACTCCCCTTGCCCTGCACTCTACTACTCTGCTTTCTGTTTTTACATAGTAAAAACCGCCAGTAGCCTTAACTATCAATCCCTTTTCTTCATTCATCACTCGTCAAACTCCGCAGAATTATCCTGCTCTATTCTAAATGTTTTGTTGTCAAAGTCGAGGGTTATTTCTTGGTAGAGGTCATTGCTTAAAATAATCTGTATATTTACAACTCCCTCGCCCTCAAATATCGGCTTCCACTCGGCAACTTCGGATGGGTTAAACACCTCTTCAACAGCTATTACACCATTCACCATAGCCTGCACCCTTACATCTCTGTCGATATCGGGCATCGGTATTGTAAGCCTTAGTCTTGGTAGATTTCCATCGCCCTCACTGAGAACTACATTGATATATGCACCCTCATCCACTACTGAACCCTGTGGTGGGTCCTGCTCTATAATTGTACCCCTCGGCAAATCACTTTCAGCATAGCTTTGTCCGCCTATACCAAGCTTAAAGTTTTCAAGGAGTGTTTCAGCATCGCCTATCTTCATCCCAACGAGTGCTGGAACCATTACAGTTTTACTCTCTTCACCAATGCTCACCTGCACTTCAATGACAGTGCCCGAGCTAACCGCAGTGGTGGGTGGTGGATTGAGTGATACTACCGTACCCACCGGCATGGTGTCGTGGAAGACTTCCTGTATTGCGTATTTAAGCCCAACTTGGTCGAGCTCTTCATAGGCAGTGGCGGCATCGGCACCAACCACATTTGGAACTATCACTTCTTTTTGCCCACTGCTCACCTTTATTCTGATGGTTGAACCGACCTTAACGGTACGACCGGGGTCGGGGCTTTGTGAATAGATTACCCCTGCGCCATATGTCGGGTGGTAATCGGTGGTTTCAATCTCTATGTCAAAGTTTTCGGTCACGCTTTGTGAATTTTCTAAGGCGTCGTATTTCATGCCTATTAGCTCTGGGACATTTGTGTCCTCAACCATCTGAAAAGGATTATTTAGATAGAACATTGTAATCACGAATGTAAGTGAAACAAGTGCAAACGCCGCAGTTATACCAGCCATCACAGGCACCATCGGTATCACTGTTTCTCTGACTGATTTTTCACTTTTTTCTTCTTCTAAATTATCTGTATTTTTAGATATTTTTTTCTTGTTTTGTGCTGATTTGACCCCATTCGAGAGTTTATCTTTCATTTTTTCACTCCAAGGCATTTGTTCATCGTTGGGTTTTACTATAGCTTTGTTTTCAGGTGTTTGCATTTTAACTGTGGGCTTATCCATTGTATCCGATTTTGTGCGAGCTGGTACTGCCGCTTGTGGATTTTTCTTAAATTCATCAAAATCGTTTATCATTTCTGCCGCCGACTGATATCTCCTGCCCATATCCTTTTGCATTGCATGTATTACAATTTCTTCGAGTGGCTTTGGTATATCAGCATTTATCTGGGTGGGTTTTAATGGCACTGCTTGAATTTGCTGAAGCGCCACTGATATGGGTGTATCGGCGTCAAAGGGAAGCTTGCCTGTGAGCATCTCAAAGAGCATTACCCCCACTGAGTAGATATCTGTGCGTTGGTCGGTTGCCGCTCCACTTGCCTGCTCGGGGCTTATATAGTGGACTGAACCTATTGCTCTATCTGTAATTGTGTGTGCGCCACTCCTTGCAAACCTTGCAATACCAAAATCGGTTATCTTTATTGTACCGTCGGGTAGTAGCATCATGTTTTGCGGTTTTATGTCCCTGTGGACAATTCCTTTATCGTGGGCATGTTGTAATCCCTTTAGTATCTGCACCGAGAAGTGCACCGCTTGTTTCCAGTCGATTACCCCTTGCTGCTCGATATATTCCTTTAGTGTAATGCCGTCTATATATTCCATGATGATGAAATGCACCCTCTCGGTGAAGCTCACATCATATACCTTAACTATATTGTCATGCGATAGCATTGCTACTGCCTTGCTTTCATTTTTAAACCTGCGCAAAAACTCTTCATTTTCAGCAAATTCACTTCTGAGTATCTTTATCGCAACGGGTTTTTCATCGGTTACATCCCTGCCTAAATAGACATATGACATACCGCCTATTCCCACGAGTTCAATTACTTCATATCTGCCGTCTAAGCGCCTTCCAATATATTTATCCATCAGCTTCTCCCTTCCTTAAATTCAGGTGCAATAATGACTGTGGTTATATTATCACCACCGCCATTTTTATTTGCAATATCTATAAGTGGACGCACCGTGCCAAGCTCGACACTGTCCTTTATTTTTTTAATCATATCCTCGGGTGAAATATAGTTATAAAGTCCATCGGTGCAGAGTAAAAATACATCACCCTGCAAAATCTCACATTCAAAGTAATCGGCATCCACAACCTCTTCCACCCCAAGTGCTCGGGTTATGTAATGTTTTTGCGGATGGTTTTTTGCCTGCTCGGGTGTAATACCACCCTTTTTAAGTAAGAACTGCACCACGGTGTGATCCTGTGTGAGTTGAGTTATTTCACCATTTGCTTCGTTGTATTTGTAAAGCCTACTGTCTCCTGCATATATGCAGTATAGCGTATTTTCTTTTAAAAGTGCTACCACCGCTGTGGTGCCCATGCCTGTAAGGCCATCTTCTTTAGACTTATTATAAACCGCCGCATTTGCGTTGTTTATAGCTGAAACAAGCAGTTGTTTCGGAATAAAATCTTTTTCCGAAACACCCACATCAAGCGTGCTCTCTATATATTCTGTGGCAAGCTTGCTTGCAATGCTTCCACCCACTGCGCCACCCATTCCATCACAGACAATTGAATATAGCAAATCGGAAGCAAGCACTTTATTTGTAAAATAATCTTGATTGTCCTCTCTTACCGCTCCTGCATCGGTGTTTCCAAAAACCGCCATCGGCTACCCCTCCTCTTTGCTGCTAATTAGATATTAGTTATTAAATATTAAAAGCTTAGACTACTGAATATGCTTTCTACACCTTCCCCCTACCTACGGCGTGGAGAAGTATGGATGAAAATTTTAAAAGCTACTTAGCATTAGTTTTTTTACTATTTAATCTGAGCTGCCCGCATGCAGCATCTATATCGCTACCGAGCTCTCTGCGTACCGTAGCATTGATATTATGCTCAAGTAAAGTTTTTTTAAACCTCTCTACTGAGCTGTTTGCACTTCTTATGTAATTAGTTTCTTTTACTCTGTTTATCGGTATTAAATTCACATGGCATACCATGCCTTTTAGCAGTGAAATTAGCTCCGCTGCTTTTTCGGGAGTGTCGTTTACCCCCTCTATAAGTGCGTATTCAAAGGATATTCTCCTGCCCGTGGTATTAAAATAATCCTTGCACGCCTTTATTAGCTTTTCTATATTATAGCTATTATTTACAGGCATTATACCGCTTCTATCCTTATCATTTGTGGCGTGTAGGGAAATGGAGAGCGTTATGCCGAGTTTTAGCTCCATTAAATCATAAATTTTGTCCACCAGACCACAGGTCGAGAGCGAAACATGCCTTAAACTCAAATTTTTCCCCTCGGGGGAAGAGAGTATATTTAAAAAATCAACTACATTACTAAAATTATCGAGTGGCTCGCCTATTCCCATTAGGACTAAGCTTCCCACTTTCACACCTGCATCTTTCTCTATCAGATATATCTGCTCAAGCATTTCCGAGGCGGTTAAATTTCGCTTAAAGCCTGCAAGCGTGCTCGCACAGAATTTGCAACCCATTTTGCATCCCACCTGGGTGGAAATGCAGAGGCTATATGCGTGCTTATACTGCATTAGCACCGCTTCAACAGAGTCGTCATCATCGAGTGCAAGCAAGTATTTTTTAGTGCCATCAAGCTTTGAAGCAAGCACCTGCTCGACTTTAAGGGTTTTTATCTCGCAGTTTTCACTGAGCTTTTCCCTTAGTGCAGAGGAGAGATTTGTCATCTCGCTAAAACTATCCACCCTCTGCTTGTGAAGCCATGAGTAAATCTGCCCCGCCCTAAAATTTTGCTCGCCTATGTCTTTTAGCATCTCTTTTAGCTTTGGCAGGGTTAGCGATTTTATATCAATATTTTCTTTTTCGGAAATATTATTCATATATTATTTTATTCTCCGCAATTTAAAAATAAAAAATCCATCTCCGCCATTTTTAGTAGGCAAATATGTGGTGTGTGGATTTTCTTCATTAAATGGTGCAAATTCTTTGTGGTTTTCAAGGAATTTACTTACCACATCTTCATTTTCTTCTCTGAGCAATGTACAAGTGGAATAAATAAGCACCCCATCTACTTTAACATATTTCGAGGAATTTTCCAATATGTCATACTGAATATTTGGCAAATTTATTAAATCTTCCTGCTTTTTATACCTTATTTCGGGCTTTCTGCGTATAATCCCAAAACCTGAGCATGGCACATCACATAGTACCGAGTCAAAGAGCATAAATTTTTCGTTGTAAAGTGAAGCGTCCCATTTAACCGCCTTGATATTTTCAAGCTTTAGCCTTTTTGCGCCATCGTCTATTAGCTTTACTCTGTTTTCATGTAGGTCGCAAGCATATATCTCTCCCTTGCCACCCATTATTTCAGCCATTGTAAAGCTCTTGCCACCAGGTGCGGCACAGACATCGAGCACTCTTTTTGCACCCTCTGCCACCGCCATATCCGAGCATATCTGGCTTGATACATCCTGCGCATGGAAAAGCCCCTCTTTAAAGCTTTTAAGCTGTGTAATATCCGAGGACTTTATCTTTAGGCAGTCCTTTATTTTGGTAGTTTCCACCGAAGCCCCCTCGTTTTGAAGCTTTTCGGCGAGTTTTTCTGTAGTTGTGAGGGTGGTGTTAACCCTTATGTAATTTGGCGGTGCGCCAAGTGAAGCGGCGAGTATCTCCCTCACTTTTTCCTCGCCATGGTAATTATAAAGCTTGTCCACAAGCCAAAGTGGGCAGGAATACTCCACAGAAATCTGCTCTTTCACCCCACCTTTTACAGGTGGAATTTTCATATCATCCCTTATAAAGTTTCTAAGTAGTCCGTTTACAAAGCCAGAGGCAAAACTCACCTTGTTTTTCTTAGCAAGCATTACTCCCTCGTTTACAGCGGCGCTCTCGGGCACACTGTCCATATAGAGGAGCTGGTATAGGCTGAGCCTTATAATAGCCGCCACAGTTGGATTGAGCTTATGTGGGGGTGATTTTGAATAGCTTTTTATTATGTGGTCAAGGGTTATTCTGCGCTCGACTACCCCATAAATAAGTGCTGTGGCAAATGCTCTGTCCCTTGCCTCAAGCTCTTTTAGGGCGTTGTCCACCACTATATTTGAATATCCGCCTTCACGCTCAATTTTCATTATGGCGGTGAGTGTGTTTTGTCTGACTGTTGGCATATAAGCCTCCTTTTAGTCCCTGCTTCTGTTTCCGTATAAGAGGAATAATCTTAGTAGCTGTGCGAGTGACATTATTAGCGCCGCCACATAGGTAAGTGCCGCCGCCGAGAGCACTTTTTTCGCTCCGTTTAGCTCTTCTCCCTCAAGGTAGCCATCATTTTCAAGTGTTTTAATCGCCCTACTGCTTGCATTAAATTCTACGGGTAGTGTGATTGTTTGAAACACTGCCACTGCGGAAAATGTAATTAGTCCTATTGTAGTTAGCCCCGATATATCTATAAGCACACCGAGTATAATCAGTGGTATTCCAAGTGTTGAGCCAAGATTTGCCACCGGCACAAATAGATTTCTCACTTTTATTGGGAGATAGCCTCTGTCGTGCTGTATTGCGTGCCCCACTTCATGTGCGGCAACCCCTATTGAAGCGATGGAACTGCTTAAATAAACCTCGTCCGAAAGGCGAATTGTATTGCTTCTTGGATCGAAATGATCACTCAGTCTTCCGCTCACTCGCTCAACACGCACATGGTTTAACCCGTTGCTATCGAGTATTCTTCTTGCTACATCCGCACCGGTGTATCCGCGTGAACTTCTTACATTTTTATATTTGTTAAATGCGGAGGTAACTCTTGCCTGTGCAAGCATACCAAGTATCATAGCTGGTATTATAAGTATGAAATAATAGCTGTCAAAATAAAAATATGGCATAATAGTCTCCATTCTGTGCATAGCACAACTTTTTTTGCATCTCATCCGTCCTCGGGTGAGGCTTTCTTTATAAATGATTAGCGTGATTTTTTTGGCTAATCATTCTGTTATTTAATTTTTTTAAGCAAAAATCTGCCGTGATGCAGTTTATATAGCTTTCCTGTGTGGTAGGCTGAAAAATTTCATTAAAGAGCACTTAGCTTAAACTGTATAATTCTTTTTATATTAGCCTAAATAATCACCTTTTTTAATAGCTTTCCCCATTAAAAACTGTGAAGCAGGCATCCTTTTTGCACCCTCGCTTTGAATTTCCGTAAGCTTTAGGGCGCCCTCACAGCAACCTATGATGAAATTCTTTTCATCGAGTATTTCTCCTGCATTTCCACTGTATCCCTCAGCTATTTCTGCCCTATACACCTTTAGGAGCTTGCCCTCAAATGTAGTATGTGCCACTGGCCATGGGTTTACTCCCCTTATTAGGTTGTGCAGGGTAATGGCGTCTTTATTAAAATCGAGTTTCGCCATCGCTTTATTTAGCATCGGTGCATAACTTGAATGCTCCTCAATTTGTGGCTGGGGGGTAATTTCGCCTTTTTCCAGTGATATTATCGTATCGGTAATAAGCTTTGATCCGAGTATTGATAGCCTATCGTGCAATTCGCCCGCTGTTTCTTCCGGCATTAGCTCGGTGCTCACCTTTGTGAGCATATCGCCTGTGTCGAGCCCCTCCGCCATCAGCATTGCGGTCACACCCACTTCTTTACATCCATCAATAACCGACCACTGTATTGGCCCCGCTCCTCGGTATTTTGGGAGCAGTGAGGCGTGCAAGTTTACACAGCCGTATTTTGGATAGCTAAGTATTTCCTTTGGCAGTATCTTTCCATATGCCACCACCACAATCAAATCGGGGGCGTAGCTCTCTATTGTTTTTAAGGCTTCGCCGTCTTTGAGTGATGTGTTTTGATAGACAGGTATATCATGCTCTAAGGCGAGCTCTTTTACTGGTGGAGGTGCAAGCTTATACCCCCTACCCTTTGGCTTATCCGGCTGAGTGAACACCGCCGAAACCCTATGCCCTGCGGCGATGATTTCCTTTAGCGGCGGCACAGCAAATTCGGGAGTGCCCATATATATTATATTCATCTAATTCTCCGTATCTGAAAATTCATTTATAATTGCTTATCCAAATTAATCTGCAAAAAAACACAGGCTATATAATTTGCAAAGCTTTTCGGATATTGTAAGCTTCATCACACAACTTAAGCTATGAAATATTTTTGCATCTTCTTAAGCCGCCTGCAATGATATAAGGCCATATCACTATATTAGTCTGTTTCAACTTCTGAGGGGTCGAGCATATAGTCGGCAATATCTTTAAAAAGCACCCCGTTTAGATGGTCTATTTCATGGCAGAGTGCTCTCGCTAAGAGCTCTTCGCCCTCCACTTCTATTTCTCTTCCATCCCTGTCAAGTGCTCTGACAATTACCATATATGGTCTTTTAACCATGCCATATTCGCCTGGGGAAGAAAGGCAACCCTCACTGCCCTCCTGCTCGCTTTCGCTTAGTATTATTTTGGGATTAATAAGCTCTATTATGCCATCCCCCACATCAATTACTACCACCTGACGCAGTACACCCACCTGCGGTGCGGCAAGGCCTACACCGTTTGCTTCGTACATTGTGTCCGCCATATCGTCAAGGAGTGTAAAGAGCCTGTCGTCAAATTTTTCCACTATTCTGCTCTTTTTTCTAAGCAGTTCATCTTCGTCGGTCAGTATTTTTCTAATCGCCATTTGTTTTCACATTCCCCTCTTTTTATCCGTCATAATTTGTATCTATTATCATATTCACCGCTTTAAATTCGCTAAGCGCAGAAAATTCCTCCGCTGTCTTCAGTAGCAAATCATATGCATTTTTATCCTGCTTGTGCTTTATAAGTATTCTGTATCTGTATTTTCCGCCTGCTTTGTAGAGTGTATCAGGTACTGGGGGAAGCATTTTTATTGCGAGGTTTTCACTTCCCTTTGCAAGCTTAGTAATTATCTTTGCTGCCTCATTTGCGGCATTTGCCACTGCTTTTTCATTCTCTGATAATAATCCTACACAGGTAATTTTACAAAAAGGTGGATAAAGATTTAATTTTCTGAATATTATCTCCTCATTGTAAAAGCTTTCATAGTCCTGCATGGTGGCATAGCCTATCACGCTGTGGTCGTTATTTGCTGTTTGGATAAACGCTCTACCCTTTTTCTCGCCCCTGCCGCTCCTGCCCACCACCTGTGTGATGAGTGAAAACGCTTTTTCATAACCCCTGAAATTAGAGCTATATAGAAGCTGGTCGGGGTTTAGCACTCCAACAAATGTTACATTTGGGAAATTAAGCCCCTTTGCCACCATCTGAGTTCCGAGCATAATCTGATATTCGCCCCTTAAAAATGCGCCGAATTTATCTTCGTATGCACTGCGTGACATGGTGGTGTCCATATCCATTCTAAGTATTTTTGCCTCGGGGAAAAGCTTATTAAGCTCCTCCTCCACAAGTTGTGTGCCCATGCCTGTGTATCTCACAAGCTCGCTTCCGCATGCCCCACAAGTGGAAAGTTGTGACACACTGTATCCACAATAATGGCACATCAATTTTCGGTTTTTTATATGATATGTGAGTGGTAAATCGCAGGAAACGCATTTTACTGCTTCTCCGCATGAAGAACATTTTACGGCGGTGTTGTACCCTCTTCGGTTTAAAAGCAATATGCTCTGCTCACCCGCCTGTAAATTCGTGTATAGCTCCTCTATTACCGTCTCACTTATTCCCATTCCCATTTTTTCCATTCCCTTGGTGTCCACTACATACACATCGGGGAGGATGGCACCTCCATACCTTTCGGTGAGATGCACTAAAGTGTATTTGCCCGTTTTGGCTCTGTGATAGCTTTCTATGCTCGGGGTTGCCGAGGCTAAAAGAAGAAGTGCTTTGTGGTGCCTACTTCTGAAAAGTGCTATGTCCCTTGCGTGAAATCTCGGGGATTTTTCCGATTTGTATGTATGCTCCTGCTCTTCGTCCATTACGATTATGCCTATGTTTTTAAGCGGTGCAAAGACCGCCGAGCGTGTGCCCACAACCACATCCGCCCTACCCTCGTTTATCCTCTTCCATTCGTCCATTCTCTGCGACATTGTCAGGCTGCTGTGCAGTACTGCCACTCTGTCGCCAAAGAGCTTGTGGAATTTTTCCACTGTTTGAGGGGTGAGGGATATTTCAGGCACCATTACTATCGCTGTTTTACCGTTTTTTACAGTTTGCTCAACAAGCTTTAAAAATACACTCGTCTTGCCACTGCCTGTTACTCCATATAGAAGTGCGGTTTGCTCGCTTTTTTCATTGAGTAGGGAGAGCAGTGTGCTATATGCTTTATTTTGCTCCTCCGAGAGCTTTATTTCGCTGTTTTGCTCAAGTCTTACCCCTGCGTGCGGATTGCGATATACTGGCTGTTCATAAAGGGTAATATACCCTTTTTTAACCATGTTATCCACCACATTCTTGGTAATTGGAAGATAGTATACTATCTCTTTTACCGAAGCATCCTGCTGTGATAGCATTTCCCATACAAGCTTTTGTTTTGCGGTGAGCTTTGGGGGCATCTCCTCATATGAAAGCTTTGCCATCACCGATTTTTCGTCCTGTATCTTCTGCTTGTGGTCGAAAATCTGCGCTATTTCTTTGCTGTGCAAAAGCTCGTCTATTATTTTTTGCAGTTTTTTATCTTTTATCAGCTCCATGAGCTTTGCCTGCGAAATTTTGCCGCCGTTTTCATTTATGCAGTCGATTATTTGGCTTTTTACTGCGTCTTCACTATTATGTTTTGCGGTGAGTGAAGTGTATGAAATGTCGGGCGTTATGTTCATTCCACTCGGCAGTAGTATTTTTACTGCGTCGTAATATCTGCAAAATGTGTAATTCTTTAAAAAATGAATTAGCGATATGAACTCTTCGTTTAATATGGGGGCTTCGTCTATTTGGCTCTGCACCGATTTAAGCCCCTGTACATCTTCACGGCTAATAATCTCGGTGACAAGCGCCACCCTGCGCCTATTGCCACTGCCAAACGGCACCAAAACTCTGCATCCTGCCCTTAACTGCGCCGCTAAGCTTTGGGGTATTATATAATCAAATTCTTTATCAAAGCTTATTGTGGCATTTTCCACCACTACTTTGGCAATTAAGCTCATAGACGCTCCTTTAAATTTCGGTGAGAGTGTAAAAATAAAGCCCAATATGTCTTTCGCCACCGTAAGCGGTGGAAGACATACAAAAGATAATTAGTCCCCACCAATTTAGTTAATTACAGCTTTAAAAGCTCATCGAGTATTGTATGTGCCGCTTTTTGCTTGCTCATCAGCTCATATTCTTTTGCAGATTCTTTTGTGATAATTGTTATTATATTGCTGTCCACCCCAAAGCCTGCGCCCTCGGTTTTTAGGCTATTAGCCACCACCATGTCGAGGCATTTGTCGGTGAGCTTTTTAGTGGAATTTTCCACTAAGTTTTCGGTTTCCATAGAAAAGCCACACACTATCTTGCTTTTGTCATTTTGTTCTTTAAGGGATTTTAGTATATCGACGGTGCGCATTAGCTCTATGCTCATGCCGTCTTCTGCTTTTTTCTTAATCTTCTCTTCTGCCACCACTTTCGGGGTGTAGTCCGCCACTGCCGCCGCTTTTATCAGCATATCGCAGTGTGGGAAATGTTTTGTTACGGCGTCATGCATATCCTTTGCAGAGGTTATTTCTATGAAATTTACATCCATCGGTTTTTGCAGTGAGGTTTTGCCACTTATCAGGGTGACATTTCCTCCCCTCGCCACTGCCGCCTTTGCAATTTCATAACCCATTTTACCGCTCGAGTGATTTGTAATATATCTCACAGGGTCAAGCGCTTCCCTTGTTGCCCCCGCTGTTACAATTATATTTTTTCCTGCTAAATCTTTTTCATACGCCACTATATTTATAAGCTTTTCTAAAATCTCCGCTGGCTCCGCCATTCTACCCTTGCCCACATCATTGCAGGCGAGTATTCCCTCGGCACCGTGAATTAGCTTTATATCCATATCCTCAAGGCATTTCATATTGCGCTGTGTAGCAGTATTTAAAAACATTCCCGTGTTCATCGCAGTTGCCACTAATTTAGGGCAAGTGCAGGCTAAAAGCGTGGTTGAGAGCATATCGTCTGCAATGCCGTTTGCCATTTTAGCAATAATATTCGCCGTTGCAGGTGCTACCACCGCAGCATCAGCTTTTTTAGCAAGCGATATATGCTGAACATTCCACTCGAAATTCCTATCAAATGTTTCTACCGATACTCTATTGCTACTCAGTGTTTCAAAGGTGAGCGGAGCTATAAATTCACAGGCATTTTTAGTCATGATAACATGCACCTGCGCCCCCGATTTAACCAAAAGTGAGCAAAGCATAGCGGATTTATATGCCGCTATCCCACCTGTTACTCCAAGTATTATCGTCTTTCCCTTTAAAGGCATTATATTCATCCTCTTTCTCAGTTCATACAAAATGCGGTGGCTATTTTTATTAGGCGTGAAAGCGAGTGTCCATTTGCTCTTAAGCTACAAATAGGCTCTATTTTACCACTACCATTTTATTTCTTTTATCTTTTTGCTACATCCGAATATGGTCGTATAACTCTCACTGCCAAAGCGGTGAGAGTTATACGAGAAAGTTTTTTTAAAATTTTAGTTTTGTGAATAGTCTGCCTTGCATTTGCCCTCAGCAAATTCTTCCACAGCAAGCTTTACCGGTTTTTCCACTGGAGCATCTTTGTTGTCTTCATTATCTATTGCTATATCTCTTGCTCTCTTTGCTACCGCCACCACGAATTTGTAGTAACTATCATTCTTCTTAATTATCTGCGACATTGCTGGTCTTAACATATTTTCTACCTCACTTAAATTAAATTAATCTGCCAATAATATATTCTCAACGAGTTTCTTCATTCTACTGCCTGCACATTTTGCCGAAAGCAGTACTCTTTCGGTGCGAAGAACCGCATCATTTAGGTCGTCGTTTACTATTACATAGTCATATCTGGTTGCTTTTGCTATTTCTTCTTTTGCGGCGTCAAGCCTGCATTTTATCTCTTGCTCGGTTTCGGTGCCCCTGCCTGCAAGTCGATTTTTTAGCTCTTCATAGGAGGGCGGCATCACAAATAAGAGCACAGCTTCTTTTAGCTTTTCTTTTATCTGCATAGCACCCTGCACCTCTATTTCAAGCACCACATCATGCCCTTTTGCAAGCTCTTCTTCCACTGTGGATTTTGGGGTGCCATAAAAATTCCCGCTGTACATTGCGTATTCGAGCATATCGCCATTTTCTACCATGCTTCTAAAATCATCTTTGGTGACAAAGTGATAGTTAACACCGTCTATTTCGCCCTCTCTGGGACATCTTGTCGTAGCGGAAACCGAAACAAATATGCTCGAGTTCCTATTCATTATTTCCTTTAAGAGTGTACCTTTTCCCACGCCCGATGGGCCTGAGAGCACTATTAAAAGCCCTCTGTCATTCATCTGCATTTAGCTCCTCACCCTCGTCGTCAATCAAGCGATTTGCCACTGTTTCCGGCTGTATTGCCGAGAGTATAACATGGTCGGAATCAGTTATTATAACCGCTCTCGTCCGTCTGCCATATGTAGCATCCACAAGTGTTCCCCTATCTTTTGCGTCCTGTATAATCCTCTTAATGGGCGCAGATTCTGGGCTGACTATTGCCACTAAGCGGTTGGCGGAAACCATATTGCCAAACCCTATATTAATCAGTTTCATCCCTATTCCCCTTTAATAAAACCTTTGCTATTCTATGTTTTGCACCTGTTCTCTTATCTTTTCAAGCTCGGATTTAATCTCCACCACAATTTTAGACACTTCAATGTCCTGCGCCTTTGAGCCTATGGTGTTTGCTTCACGATTAAATTCCTGCATTAGAAAATCGAGTTTCCTGCCTATTGCCTCGGTGCTTTCTAAGAAGTTTTGGCACTGGGCAATATGGCTTTTTAGTCTAACGGTTTCTTCATCCACTGCTATTTTTTCGGAGAATATCGCCGCTTCTGTGAGTATGCGCTGTTCTTCTATTTTTTTATCTGCGAGTATCTCGCTCATCTTATCATAGAGTTTTTGGCGGTATTTTGCGAGTGTTTCGGGGGATTTTTCCTCCACTGCTTTAACATGCTCTGTTATCACCAAAAGCCTTGATAGTATGTCCGCTTTAAGGCCCTCGCCCTCGGCTTCCCTCATGCGAATAAATTGCGCTAACGCATCGTCACAAACGGTTTTAACATCCTGCCAAACCTCGTCTTCGCTATCCACTGTTTTGCGTAGTGTGAATATATCGCCAAACCTACTTATTGTAGAAAGACTTAAATCATCACTTAGTCCCTGTTCACTTCCTAAATCTCTGAGTGCGGATACATACGCCGCCGCAAGCGGTTTATTTATCTCCACCTGTGTGGTGGTGCCCTCTAAATTTATAACAGTGATATTTACATCAACCTTGCCTCTAAACACCGATTTTTGAATATGGCTTTTCAGCTTTTCTTCTAAATATGCATAGCTTCTTGGCACTCGTGAGTTAAACTCAAAATAGCGGTGATTTACCGCTTTAATCTCAACTGTAATATCCCTGCCACCGAGAAGCTTTTGCGACCTGCCATAGCCCGTCATACTCTTTATCATTTCACTCTGCCCCACTCTTAAATATTTTTAGATTTTCGCAGATTAACCAAGGATGGCAATACTCGAACTCGCACAGGTTTTAGTGGAATAATTTTCACTAATACTGCTTCAAATCCTTTGGTAATACGCAAGTATTACCAGCAGCATTTTCATTGTTTTAGCAAAAATTCTCTCCGCTAAAACTGCTCCTCACCGATAAGAGTAGATTTTTAAGCAGTTTTTCGTCTAAGTGACAAAGCCTTACTCGTGTAAGGCAAGGAGAGAAGGCTAAAAAATGCCAAAAAGATGCTTTTATCGGCTGTGTGTGTTCGAGTATTGCCACCCAAAACATTACTTAAAACTCCATCCATCAATTTTTTGCATAAATTCCCTTAAATTAATCGCCTTTGATGGCTGAGTTATTTTAATAAAAATAAAATTATCTCACCTTATATTGTACCTTGTAAGCGTGCTATTTGTCAACTTTTATTTGCTGTAATTGCAGATCACATCATCTATTTGCTTTTTGTATATCTTTCACTCGCTACTCCTTACATCCTCCGCATCCGATGCATGAGCTTTTTGATGTGAAAAATTTATATATATATTCTTCGCTATTAGAATATCCCTTTGCAGTGAGCATATCTTTATGGATATTTATTATCCTATCGGATATGCGGTAATAGAGCTTGTTTTTCTCCGCCGCCTTATCAAATATCGCCCTGAGAAGACCATCGGCAAGCTCATCGTCCTCACCTTTTAAAAGCGAAAGATACTCTATATATACAGTGGCTTCATCACAGTATGCAGCTATGCTACCTATCTTTTTTTCGCCCTCAAATGCGGTGTATCCATAATTCTCACCCTTTTTTTCGGTGAGTGTGGATAGCATATCTTCATCTTTAATCGGTTTTAATACAAGCATTTTGCCCTCCGTAGTTTTAAAGTCATTAGAAGTCGCTTAAATTCAATTACATATTCCTCCCCTGTTTAGGGGAAGAATATCAGATTGCAGAGATAGTCTGCAATCTGTGAGACTTAAGAGAAAAGATAAAATACAAGGAGCTAAACTTTTAAATAAGCGAATAATACGAGGGTATATGAGCGTAATTTGAAAGTTTTAAGCGACATAGTAAGCAAAAAATCAAAAATTTTCTTGCGGTTTCGCTTTTGTCTTAAGTCTGATATTTCCTCCCCTGTTTAGGGGAAGAATATCAGATTGCAGAGATAGTCTGCAATCTGTGAGACTTAAGAGAAAAGATAAAATACAAGGAGCTAAACTTTTAAATAAGCGAATAATACGAGGGTATATGAGCGTAATTTGAAAGTTTTAAGCGACATAGTAAGCAAAAAATCAAAAATTTTCTTGCGGTTTCGCTTTTGTCTTAAGTCTGATATTTCCTCCCCTGTTTAGGGGAGGAAATATGTAATAGATATATAGATTATTATTGTTTATTCGGATCAAGCTTTATTGCATTTCTAATTGCGATGAGCTCCGAGGGTGCAAGCTCTCTCCAGTCGCCCGGCTTTAGCATTCCGAGTTTTAATGGGCCTACATTAGTCCTTTTAAGTCTCGCCACTTCAAGCCCTACCGCTTCACACATTTTGCGTATTTGGCGATTTTTACCCTCTTTAATGCTCATTTGCAGCACTACTCGTCCATTTTCCTTGCTTATTACATGAACCTGTGCAGGCATTGTTCTTTTGCCGTCTATCACTACGCCCGCCGATAGGCTTATGAGTTGCTCATCGTTTATGTCGGGGCGGACTGTCACTCGGTATGTCTTTGATATGTGGCTTGATGGGTGCATGATGCTGTTGGCAAAATTGCCATCGTTTGTCATGAGCAGTAGTCCCTCGCTGTCTTTATCGAGTCTTCCCACTGGATACACCTTTGCAGGTGTGCCCGAGCAGAGCTGTGCTGTGCATTTTCTTCCGAGCTCGTCGTTCATAGTGGTTACATAGCCCCTTGGCTTATTTAGCATTACATACACTCTGTCCACCTTCTTTTTAAAGTGGACTCTCTCGCCCTCAATAGCGATAATATCCTTGCGGATATTAACTGGGTGCCCTATCTGTGCGGGACGGCCGTTGACGGTGATTTTGCCTTGTTTTATGTATTCCTCCGCCTTCCTCCTTGATAGAATACCATTGTCCGATAGTACCTTTTGAATTCTTGTTGTGTTACTCATTTTTTTACCTTTTACAGCATATAGCTGCCTTTCCCGCCTCACGGCGTTACTTATATTTATAATGCTTTGCATTATTTGTCACAAATTAAAGTTTTACTCGCTCACCGCAGTAAACGAAAAACCTATACTGTAAGAAGATTTAATCAAATAAATCCATGACTTTATCTAAAATGCTAACCTCTTCTTTTTCGGGTAGCTGTATATCGCTTGCCGAATAAACTGCACTTTCATATAAAACTACATCATCCGCCCTTATCTGCACTACACCTAAATAATCGCCATAGCTTATTGGTGCAAATAGTGTTTGGGGTAGTTTGTAGGAGATGTTAATCTTTGTTACTTCATCTGGGTATATTGCCACATTTGGCTCTTTTAAAAGTGCTG
This sequence comes from uncultured Oscillospiraceae bacterium, assembly GCA_964371155.1. Lineage (GTDB taxonomy): Bacteria > Bacillota > Clostridia > Oscillospirales > Ruminococcaceae > CAYJEQ01. The sequence continues at coordinate 37,658 of CAYJLI010000011.1, forward strand.
TACTGACTACTTCTTCACTGCCCATAATTGGAATTTCTATTTCCCCTATCACATCTTCCATATCCACAGATATAAGCTCTGCAAAATATGTATCATATAATAGGCTGTGTACTTCGTAGTCATTTTTGCAGTCCAGTGTTACTACTATTAGGTTTACACCATTTCTGCTCGCTGAGGAAACAAGGCATCTGCCCGCATTATCGGTAAGACCTGTTTTAACACCGTTTGCCCCCTCGTACATTTCGAGGAGCTGATTGTAGTTTTTAAGCCCTCTTTCATAGGGTGGGTTTCCATATTCAACCACTGCATATTCCATTGCTACAATCTCTTTGAAGATTTCGTTTTTCATCGCTTCACGGGTTAAATTTGCAAGGTCTTTCGCTGTGGTATAGTGTCCATCTGCATCAAGCCCTGAAGGGGTTACAAAATGCGTGTCGACAAGATTTAGCTCGCTTGCCTTTTCATTCATTATCTCAGCAAAACCCTCTATGCTTCCGCCAATTCTAAATGCCACCGAATTTGCCGCATCGTTTCCCGAGGGCAGCATTAGCCCATACACCAAGGTGAGCAAGTCCACACTGTCGTCGGGCAAAAGTCCCATCGAAGAACCTTCCACCGTCACCGCTTCTTCGCTCACGGTAAAGCGTTCTTCTAAGTCATCCTGCTCGAGTGCTATAAGCGCCGTCATAATTTTAGTGGTGCTCGCCATCGCAAGACGCTCTTCAATATCCTTTGCAAATAGTATCCTACCATTATCGGCATCCATCACAATCGCCGCATCGGCGGTGGTGATTATGGGCAGTATACTGTTTGGGTACTTGGCATAATCGGCTTCCTCCGCATATGCCAAACTGCCGCATAAAATAAATGAAACTACCCATAATAGCGCTCTTTTCATAACAACATCACCTGCATTTTCTTTTAGTGGATAAATAATGCAATTTAGTCGACTTAGCAGTAAGATGTTTTATACGCCCCTCTACCAAATAATATGATGGAATATAATAAGGCGTTTTCCTAAGCCGTCTGCACTGATTATCTCTTCATAAGAATATGCAGATGCGTGATAAAATATTATAAATTAGTATTTAATTTTCTGTTTGAGCTGTCTGAGTTGTGTCCGTCGGTGTTTCTTCTTTGCCTTTGTTTTTAAAATCATTTACCATGCCGCTGATTTTATCCACAACGCCCGGCACCATATTGACCATGCGTTCTGCCACATTTCCACCGCTTGCAAGCTGTAAAAGCTCCACCTTACCCGAATTTATCACGATAAATCCGATTGGTTGTATTGTTACCCCTGCACCGCTTCCACCGCCAAAGTTTTTATTAGGCTTAGTGGTGGGTATGTCCGAACCGCCCACACCAAAACCGAATGTCACCTTTGATATTGGGATAATTGTGGTGTTTGCGTCAGGTGTTATTGGGTCGCCTATAATTGTGTTAACATCCACTAAGGTTCTCAGATTGTTCATTGCCGCAGTTAGCATTTCGCTTATCTGGTTTTTGTTCTCTTCCATTATTATCTTCTCCTTTATATTTTAATATTGCAATCAAGATATTTATAAGCATCCAAATCGCAGGGAAAAGCGCCATAAGTGGCACAATTTTTATACTGACATCGGCTTTTATCTCGCTGTCCTCGCCCAAAAAGTAGGGCGATATATCCACATGCTTCGCCTTTACTGTAAAAACTTCGCATAATACAGCATAAAAGCTCCATATAACTCCGCTTAGTTTTCCATATAGTAGAGCTGTATCTGCGCTGTCCTTACCGCATATCCAAAAAGTAAAGCTATCTATTTTTATCGCAATCGTTTTGCAAAGAAGTCTAAGTGGTTTGCTTATCCCCGAAAGTATGGGTGAAATTAGCCCTATATAATCGGAAAATTTATCCGTTTTGCTTTTTTCATCCTTTTTATCCGTCTTTTCACTTTGCTTTTTAGTCTTCTGCTTCTTTGATTTTTTTATCTTTTTTGTTTTTTCTTCCTGTGGAAGTAGAGTTTTCTTTATAAATGCGTAGTGGATTTTTACCGACACTCCGCCCTCTTTTTCATAGCCAAACCACAGTTTTATAGGTAGCAACAGCAGCAGTAATATAACCGACAGTACTGCTATCACAATATAACCTGCCATAACCACTGCACCTCCCACTGATTTTTGCGATGTTTAATTATAAAGAACTCAGTATCAAAAGCGGCTGTAAAATCGGCAATTAAATCTGCTTATTTTACATATCAAATTCCATCTGCTCTTCTTCTTTGTGCTCGGGTGGCTCTTCCTCTATTGACGGAAGCTCTGCTATTGTGCTCAGCCCAAAGCATCTAAGGAAGTTTGCATTGGTGCGGTACGACACAGGTCTGCCTGGGAGTTCAAGTCTTCCTGCTTCCTCTATGAGTGCTTTTTCACAGAGCGAATTCACTACCGAGGAACTATCCACCCCCCTCACCTGCTCTACAAAAGATTTTGTGACAGGTTGATTATAGGCAATTATCGCAAGCACTTCCATTGCCGCTTGGGAAAGTGGCATATTTCTTTTTAAATCGAGTGCATTTTTTATCACTTGAGCATATTCTTTTCCCGTTGAGAGCTGATATTTACTGCCGAGTGTTAGAAGTTGCACAGGAAATTCTTCTTCGATTAGCTTGTCCGACATAAGGCGCATAAGCTTTATTATTGTATCATACTCTATTCCAGTAGCCTCCGATATTTGCTCTGCTTCAACAGGCTCCGAGGCGGCAAAAAGTATTGCAAAAACCTCTTTTTCACTTTTGGACAGCATTACTCCTGTGCACCTCTTCCATTAAATATTAAATACTCCTGCTTTTCTCCAACACTCACCCTCTTCGCCTTTACAAGCTCTAAGACGGCTAAAAATGTTGCCACCATTTCGGAACGTTCGCCGCTTTTTTCAAAGAGAGCTTTCCACTGGAGTTTAGGACTTTTGTACAGTGAGCGAAGGACGAATATAATCCTTGATGTAACCGACACCACTCTGTTTGAAACAAGTGGTGTAAATGCAGAAACAGGCGGTGGCTGTCTGCGTTTGCCTTTGCCCATCGCCGCTATATAGCTGTTTCTCAATTCGTATATGTTTATATTTGCATTAAATGTTTTATCCTGCGAAATTTCCTCGCCAGCCGAGGAAAATATCTCCCCGAATAGATTTACTTCACGAAGTTTCATAGCTGCTTGTTTGCAGGCTTTATATTCCATCAGCTCGCCTGCAAGCTGTGCCTTGAGCTCCTCTTTTTCTTCGTCGTGTTTTGGGAGAAGGAATACGGTTTTCATTTGCACAAGTCTTGCCGCCATCTCGATAAATTCGCCTGCAATTTCCATCCCTGCATTTTCATGCCTATCGAGATATGCTATGAACTGGTCTACAAGGGAGAGGATTTCTATATCGCAGATATTCATTTTATGCTTTGAAATGAGGTGTAAAATTAAGTCGAGTGGCCCCTCAAACTCATCCAATTTAAAGCTAATTTCCACTTTTTCCTCCTGTTTAGATAAACGATGTAAGTATATCGAGAGCATCAAATATAAAACTCGATACCATCACAAGTGGTGTACTTAACACTCCACTAAAGAGAAGTGCGATAAAGATAATGTAAATCATTTGGGAGTTCTGCATTATTTTATAGTAGGTTTTTCCTGATAAAAACACACTCGCCATATTCCATCCATCGAGCGGTGGCAGTGGTATTAGGTTAAATACCGCTAAATATATACTTGTCCACACAACTGAGCGAAAAATTATTGCAAATGTAATTAGAATTTGCATGTCAAGGGAATAGGCTAAATTTGCTAAAACCTTGTAAACCACCATCAAAATAGCCGCTAAGCCAATATTTGCCGCAGGTCCTGCAAGTGCTGTAATAAATATGCCCTTGCGCCTGTCCCTGAAATTATTTGGATTAATCGGCACTGGTTTAGCCCAGCCAAATCCAGTGAATAATATTAGTAGTGTTCCCACAGGGTCCATATGCTTTAAAGGATTTAAGTCAAGCCTGCCCAAATATCCAGCGGTGCGGTCCCCCATTTTGTAAGCCGCATAAGCATGGGCATATTCATGTATGGGTATTATAGCTATTATGAAGAATAATCTTCCGAGCAAATCATAGATATTAAACATTTCTTCCTCCAGTTTTTAAAAACAAAAATTTCTTCTGTATAATTTAAAAGTATTTAATACAACATTATATGCCGTACCTTAGGTATCCATCCAAATCTTACAGCTAATTATAGCCTTAAAAGGGGCAAAAAACAAGCATTATTATGCGATTTAGTTGAAAGTTTAAAAAAAATTCTTATAATTTGAAGAAAATACTTGCTTTTATATTCCATATCTGATAAAATACCAATGTTAACTTGTAAACTTGTTTTACCTATTAAGGAGGTGCTGAAAATGGCAAAATGCGATATTTGCGGAAAAGGTGTATCTTTCGGGATAAAGGTTTCCCACTCACATAGAAGATCTAATAGAACTTGGAAACCCAATGTAAAACGTGTTAAGGCTATTGTGAAAGGAACTCCCTGTCACATTCATGCCTGCACCCGTTGCTTACGCTCAGACAAAGTAACCCGTGCTGTTTAATGGCTGCAAATAAAGGCCACCCTGCATGGGTGGCTTTTTGTTTTGGCTGTATATTAAAGCTCCACTCTGTATTATTGACACTGGGGATGCTTTATTGTAGAATGTAGTAAATATGAGTTAATAGTAAATATGCCCTCATAGTACAAGGGATAGTACAAGCCCCTCCTAAGGGTTAGATGCAGGTTCGAGTCCTGCTGAGGGTGCCAAATTCCCTTAGACGAACTAAAATCGTCTAAGGGAATTCTTATATTCTCGGCGCTTGCACCCAAGTATATATCAAGGTATTTTCCACTGTCATCGTCTGATAAAACTATCTTTCTAACAAAGGTATCTACAAGCGAAGTCCTAAACTCGGTGCTGTTTATATCGCCTTGCTTATATTTATCAAAGTAGAATTTCACTTGCTCAAATGTCAAGTTCGGACTTAATATCTTTTCTTTAGCAAATTCTGTTTCAAGTAACAACTTTTCTTGTTGTCGCTTTTCTATTTGAGTTGATATTAGTTCAACAGCAGTTCCTTTTTCAATCGCTTTTATTAAATTTTCAGTAGCAACTTCGTTTTCACGGAGTTGCTTTTTTATGCGTTTTAGCTGGTCGGTATTGCCCTCTTTTACGGAAAGGTCGGCTATTCTCTTAGCCACAGTTTCGATATAACTGTTATTTAAAGCCTCAAAAACTCCGTTTATAACCTTGTTTTCAAGCAGTGCCTTATTAACTGACTTTTTATCACAACCACCCTTGCGCCGCTGGTTTACACATTGATAGTATTGATACAGTTTTTTAGTCTGAGATGTTCCACTAACCCCTACCATAACTGAGCCACAATGCCCACAATATAGCTTAGTTGTAAGTAAGTAGTTATCTTCCACAGCTTTTGACCTTGCAGGCGCTTTCTTATTTTTTTCAAGCTGTATCTGTGCTCGCTCAAAGGTATCATCATCAATAAGACGAGGTATGCCGTCGGCTATTTCTAAATCATTGTAGGTATAGATACCTTTATACCGCCTATTGGTTAGGATATTTCGTATTGAGTTTTTATTATACGGATTGCCTTTGCTTGTCTTTATTCCATTATCGTTAAGATAGCGAATAATTTCAGCCATTGTTTTGCCGGAGAGATATAAATCAAATATTTTTCTGACTATCGGTGCAGTATCTTCGTCTATCAGTATCTTTCTGTCAACTGACTTTAAGCCTAATGCAAGGCTACCACCTGTGAACAAACATTTTTGTGCCGATATTTCCATACCACGCTTAGTTTTTTGCGATAATTCCTCGCTAAAATATTCAGCCATACCCTCAAGTACAGCTTCCATAAGTATACCACTTGCATCGTCTGTTATGTTTTCACGAGCAGACGGTCTGCTCTACCCTATACTTGATATGGGTGAGAATAGACTTGAACAGTTAGACAAATTCGACAAAGCAAGGCTTGAATATTTGCACAGTGAGAAATTTGATATGTACAGAGAATTATTGCTCACAGGAAAACTTGCAGAGCATTGTGAAAGCATTGAAATTCGTGCAGACGAAATGTATGAGCAGTTATTTAAAAAATATTTATCTGAAAATCCACCATCAAGTGGCGAAGATTTTTTCAAACGATTGGCAGTATTTGAGCAAGCCGACAGATGGGCTAATGAAATAGTTTTGGCGGAGTTAATCAACATTTAAAATCAAAGAAATTATAAGTAGAAAGCAAAGAATAGTAGACGAAGAAATCGTACTACATTTCTTTGCTTTTTTGTTTTTTATGGCTTAATTAAACTCTAAACACAGCAGAAAGTTGAGGGGAGGAGAGTAATATTCGTAGAATATTCAAGGTTACCTTTTGTATGCGCTTATTACATAATCACCACAAAAGACCTTGCTGGGAAGTATCCCAGACCCTCTGCCGAAAAAGCTGAAATTTACTTTTATAACGAAGAAAGGATGTTGTAAATGAGAAAAAAAAATTGAGAAACAAAACCCTACAAATCAGTTTGAGAGTGTCCGAAAAGGAGCTTTCTACGATAGATAAAAGAGCAAAATCCACAGGCAAAAATCGCTCTAAATTTTTGATAGAAAGTGCTACTAAAAATGAAATTGCTGTTGTAAATTTCCCAGATGCACAGGAAATCGGAAAGCGACTTACAGAGGTGAGTTCGGCTATGAACAAAGTAAATGTTATGGCTCATCAGGGGAAAATTAACACAGTGTATATGAATGAATTTGGAAAGGAGTTGGCTGATATATGGCGATTGTTGAATTCGTTAATAGACCAAACAGAAGTTACA
>CAYJLI010000012.1:0-24610 GCA_964371155.1 uncultured Oscillospiraceae bacterium
AGGAGCCAAAGATCCGAAAGTAGGGCTCGAAAGAGCATCGGAGCGACGCAAGGAGTGTCGTAGTAACAGTCCGGTGGACTGTTATGAGATGCGTAGATAGGAGCCCTACCCAAGGAATCTTACCTTCTAAGGAAGAGTGAAAAGTAGCCACAACTACAAAAGCGAAGCTTTTTGTGGACGGTGTGATACATCAGCTTTTCCCATAGAAGCCACCACACATGTGGACCATTAGCTCAGTTGGTTAGAGCAACCGGCTCATAACCGGTTGGTCCGGGGTTCGAGTCCCTGATGGTCCACCATTTATTTAGGGGTATAGCTCAGTTGGTAGAGCAGTGGTCTCCAAAACCACGTGCCGAGGGTTCAAATCCTTCTGCCCCTGCCACTTGCTAATAAAAAGGTAAATATATTTACCTTTTTTATTTATATGCTGGCGTGGCTCAGCAGGCAGAGCACTTCCTTGGTAAGGAAGAGGTCGGCAGTTCGAATCTGCTCGTCAGCTCCAGATGAGAGCCTCGACACGTAAATGCGTGTTGGGGTTTTTTTGCGTCTATAATTAAAATAGTTACAGTAATTACACCTTAATAAGCGTTATATAAAAGAGCCCTCATATCTTTTGGCGTATATGGGGGCGTTCTTATGCCATAATACCTAAGTGAAAATACTATATACAATGCCTCACTCTACGAATTGTTGACATGATTTCTACACGGTGATATACTAATTTTAATGAGAGACATCACCACAGCCGCCTTAGACATATACTTTTTAACTTACTTCTCAGGCGATATCTACTGCATTTAATTTTTTATAATAGGTCAGAGTACGCTTAATACTATCTGCTGAAATAAATGAAAGTAGGGTGCAAGATGGTAAAAAATTCACGACTGCTAAATTTACCCGTATCTGTAATGCCTACATTTGTAGGAGTGGCAACTTTAGGAAATGCCTACAATAGCATTGGATTTAGTTTTATTAGACATTTTAGCATATTTATGTTGTTTCTAATTTTTCTACTTTTTACAGGTAAATATATAAAATTCCCCGCTACACTTAAAAAAGACTATTCAAACCAAATAACTGCAAGCTTAATATCGGGATATCCAATGGCTTTAATGATTTTAGCGGCATATATTTCGGAGAGTAGTTTTAAAATAGGTAAAGCAGTTTGGTTTTTCGGTATCATTCTCCATGCGACACATATTATATATTTTACCTATAAGCATATAATTAAAGACTGGGATTTAGACTCTTTTCTCCCAAGTACATTTGTAACCTATGCAGGGATAAATGTTTCGGGAGTTGTGGGCGCACATATGGGTGAAGAGAAGCTTTTAGGAGCACTTATATACTTTGGAATATCCGCATATTTCATACTGCTTGTTCCGATACTTTACCGCCTAATTAAATTAGATGTAAAAATACAAGTTTATCATTCTATGGCGGTAGTGCTATCGCCGTGCAGTATAGGGCTTGCGGCATACTTAGTGGTGGTAGAGGAAAAGTCATTATTACTAATATCGATGCTTTATGTATGCATATTGATTTCACTTAGCTTTATAATATTTTTGCTTCCAAAGTTTTTTGCAATCGCCTTTAACCCCGGATTTGCAGGGATAACTTTTCCAATGGCAATAGGTGTAGTGGCGTCCATGAGGATGCATGATTATCTATTATCCATAGAATACGATACCTTAGCAGAAATTGTGAGGCAAATATCGGGCGTCCAGCTCTATCTCACAACGATGACGGTAAGTTATGTAGTACTTAACTTTATTATAGAAGCCTTAAAACTTGAGCGTAAAACGATTTAACATAAGACGAACAAACCACCCATTCCCGAGATTATCCATCGGGAATGGGTGGTTTTATTTATATACCTGCCTTTTCAAAAAGAATAACTACGCTTCTATTATCCATATAAACACTATCATAATAATTAATGTTAAGAATTAAAACATCATTTTCAGGATAAAGGCGAATTAGAGAACCGCCTGCAAATTCGCCCGAAAACAAGAAATCACCCTCCAAAGTTGCGGTGCGGTCATCGACTACCCATTCTCCATCACCCTGTATTTGGAGTGTCAGCAGTCCGTTGGAATAGTTTGTAGTCATATTGGTGTATGTATTAGCGGTCTCAAGCTCTCCGCTCTCGCTCGAATAGATGCTAAAATCATATGCAGTCCAGTGCTGGTCTTCCCCCTCGTTCCCTATAAGCTGAGGAAGAAATGCATCAGAAACAGATAAATCTTTAAGATACTCTACACCACTACCATATATATCCTCTATACTATGCGAAACAAATACAGACTCGGGCATATTAACAAAGTGGAGAGGCTGAGAATTTGTGCTGCCTTCTCCGTCGATATAAAACTCAGCTTCACCTCTAAATAGTCGTGCATCCTTTATATAGGCATATCCATTTCCGAATTTTGGGCTGTCAAAAAAATGCACATGCACACCGTCTTCTTTGTAAGTGACATCCATCGTATCAGAGCCATCCCCAGCGCTGTTAAGCCAGTAAGTAAGAGTGAGATAATCCCCCTCCTCCTCTTCGGGCGCATCTTCTGCTACCTCATCGCTTACATCTTCGTTTGTGTCGTTGCCAGTATCTTCATTTTCGGTAGATATCTCCGACTGACTTTGGCTCTCAGCTTCAGAGGTGGTTTCACTCGGGGTAGCTTCCTCTGCACAGGCGGATAGACTAAATAACATACCTATTGATAACAAAACCGATAATATCTTTTTCATTTTAATGGCATCCTTTCGTTTTTAGGTGGTGATAGAGATAACTCACACAATGTAGCGTGATTTAAATCGTCCCTCCGCACCGTCCACGGGGTAGGGAGATATAGATTAAATTGCTGTGTGCAGGGATGCCCAGATGGCAAATTTATATTAGTTTTCAATTATTATAAATAATATTTAGTATCAAAAATCACCCCAACACAAGCGGATTTAGCTCAATCGGTGGTGCAAAATTTTCATTTAGATGAGCTGGCTTACCATTTGCAGATATATAAGCTAAACGCTCCTCATTAAGCTCTGCTTCTATCTGCTCTGCATCAGGTTTAATTGATTTTTCTATCCATGTAGCCTGATAGAAATCTCCATCTGTGGGGCATTTAGGCGGGGTGAGATATTCCCTTATGTATTCCTTTAGCTCTTCTTCAATTGTGTGCCGATGAACAATCATGCCTTCGCCCCAGCTGTGGTCGCTGAAAAACTGACTATCGCTCTTTAAAAAGTATTGATTGCTAATACTTACTCCATCACTTATATTGTCTTCAAGCTGTGGGTCAACATGGTAGTAGACCCCGTCTACTTCAACCACCGCCCATGCATGGTCAACAAATACGCCATAGGTGGAAAGTGTCTGTCCAAATACATACTCGGCTTCAAAACCAGCCTCCCTTGCAAGCAGTACAAAGGCGGAAGCGTAGTCTTCACAGCTTCCGAGTCCGAATAATAGTGGGGAAATTGCCCTTGTTTCTACATATGAGGGGGGAGTGTCCGTATCGCTCCCCCTGTACATCCAGATATCACTGCCGACAGGATCTGCAAAATGTGTGTTCTCGATTACATAGCTGTATATTGCGTGGAGTTTTTCAGTGTCGCTGTCATTGGGTGAGATAATCTCTGTTAGTGTTTGCTGTACTAAAGAGGTGACATACTCATTCTTATACTCATTATCAAGGGGATTATATTCACTGCCCGAGGTGCTCATATTTTCCGTGGTTTGAGTAGTGTCCTCTGCTACTTCGGGAGTGGAAATATTCTCTGCTCTTGGAATAATTGCCCCCATCATACTTTCGCTGTTGTAGAGATATGTTGTATCAAAAACAGCTTCGGTATCGCTCACTTTAATCATATGGTATTCGATATTATAAAATTTAGCTCCATCTGCAAAACTCTCAAAGTTAATGATTATACGGCTGTTTTGCATATCACTCTCATAGTAAATATAATCTTCCGCCATTGTAGATATAATAACGGGTGGCTGGGAAAGAAGCAGCCTCATATTCGACGGCACAAAGTCCACAAAAGTGTATCTTCCTTTGGCGGCAAGCTCATCAAACTCTATCTCGTAGACTATTTTATATAAATCACCATTTACATGCTGTATTTCCCCACGAAGCATCTCTACGTTCGGTGATATACTAAATTCGCTCTCTTCGATTAACCCTTCATACTCAATGAGTGCTACCGCTTCACCACTTACAAGACTTAGCGAGAAGTCTTGATATTCTTCATAACTTAAATTAATTGTGTGTGGTGAAGAAATTGGTATACTTTCTTCGCTTACTTCACCACTGATATCATAGGATATCACGGCAGTTTCTCCCTCGGTGGGAGGAGTAAATCTCGTAGCATACAGGCTAAGTGGCAATGCCGACATACCTCTGCTTTCAGGGTTGCTTTGCTCTTCTGCGATAAATCTAAGAAGTTTTTCCTCCTCTACATCACCGCCGACGAGCATGCTTGCCATTAAAAAGTCGGCTGTAAGCTCTACCGAATTATAATCCCCATATGATGGGATGTAGGCAGTATTATCCCCTACCACAAGTGCAGGTAATACCTCGCTTTCAAATAGCTCTAAAGCTTTTTCTTCATCATAGTAGGAGATGGCAGAGATATAATACATCATAGCCTTTAAATCGGGTGAAGGGCTTATGGGGCTCGATATCTTCTCAAATTCATCAAAATAGCTAAGCATTTCTTCTTCATACTCTTTTTCAAAGTCCATGGCGGAGATAATCAGATAAAGTGAGGCATACTTGCTGTGTGGATAAACGAGTGTTAAGCCATCTTCAGGTGTATCAAAGTTTCTAAGCTCATCTAAATTATACTCCATTAGCCTTCCACCATCGCTAACCCCAAGCTCATGTAGCATTACAGCCGCTTGAGCAGTGAAGAAATAATCCTCTGGGCCATTGTCATATGGAGTGAGTGTGTAGTAGGAGTTTTCATTGTCGGAAGAGTATTCATCCACGCTTATTAGTGTGGAGTAGGATTCTCCCTGCATCTCGGCTATCAGTTTATTTATAATTTTAGTCGCCATTTCAACATCATAACGCCTGCTGTCATCGCCAAGTATTGTTTGTGCCGCCATGTAAAACGGTATAGTATTTGGGTTATATACATGGATGCTTACACTGCCCCTATCGATTTCAGGGAGTGGGGTGCTATCATTTAAGTCTTCCCATCTCTGCACACGGGTTATGGCGGTAGTATCAACCACCGTAAATGGGAGCTTTACAGCATCGCTATTTTCACCATTATTTAGTGAGATTATAGCATAGTAATCCCCTGCTGTGAGAGGCTCTATTATTACATCGGTGCCATTTAGACCAGTAGTAGTCGTGGTAGTTCCTGTGATATTCATATTTGTGGCTGGGATGGGATTACTTGCAGATATATCGGTGTCGGCACTCATTGTGGAAGCTTCTTCAGCGCCATTTTTTTCTATGCTAACTGTAAAGTCATTCACCATATCATCATTTACTGCACTGCCCATTGCGGAGAGCGAGAAAGAAATGTTATCGCCCGAGAGGTAGTAGGGGGATATTATTGCACGGATGTAATAGGGAAGTGTGGAGATAGTGGAGGTAGCATTGTCCCCCATGCTTTTTTCATTTATTGCAAGTGCGGTAAATCTCCAATCGGTAAGCCTATCGGGTAGGGTGTAGTTAAAGGAAGCCTTGCCGTTTTCATCAGTTTTAGCAGTAATAATTCCTAAGCTGTCCCTAAAATCGTCACGGGTGCTATCATCAGCGCCGTAGGCATCAGCCATATCTCCACCGCCACCGCCTTTACCACCGCCAGTTGCTAAATTAGGATTACCACTAAAATACTCAAATATATTTTCAATAAGCGGTGCATGGTACGACCATGTTATAGTAGGGGTGTTTACAGAGCGCATATAGTAGAAAGTATTTAAAAAGTCGGGATCGTTTTCACGAAGTGCGAATACAGCTTCATCCACAAGGCTTAAAGCCACTGTGGCATTTGGCACAGCCTGCCCTTCCTTATCATTAACAATTACTTCCACCATTGCTTCTTCACTCGGCTTATAGCTCTCTTTATCGGTTGCAAGAGTAACCTCTAAAGCTCTTTCTTCGAGAATGAGCTCAAAGTCTATGCTATTTAGTGGGTGGATGTATTTACCGTCGAAATAAGCTCCTGTGAGCTGGAATTTTGGTATATTTTCTTCAGTGAGTGCAAGCTCAATATCTGGGCTTGTGTAAAGCTTGGTGGAAAGATAATCAAACTGATAACTGCTCAGCATTATATTGCCACTCATGCCCTCACTAAGCTGTGATATGCTCAGAGGGACGGTCTCATTTGGCACAAACTCAATTGTATCGGGCGTATCTAAATAATCGTCTCGATCGGGTGAAATATTTGGCGATTCTATTAAGTAATTACTCTTATCCATATAGTAGATTTCGAAATTTTCGTAGGGTCGATGGAGATATACTTTGTCTGCGAAATTATCCCCTTTAGTATCGGTGAAATTGAGTTTAACAAAATAATTAATGTCGTCTATTCCAGACATTGGTAGGTCTTTTATAACTGCTTCGCCATTTTCATCGGTAGTTACATTAAAGATTTCAACCACTTCTTCAACATACTGATAATCATATTCGGGCACAGTAAGGCCAGTGTATGGATCATGTCTTTCTCCAATTAAAGTTTCTTTCTGGTAGCCCTGATAAAGGGTAGCGGTAATTTCTTTTTCAAGCGCATCACCCTTTAGGCTATCAAGCCCATCTTCATGCTCCCAGTAGGGCATTGTATAATCGGAAGTGTCGAGTTCATGAGCGTTTATATTGAGGTCAAGGGTTGTTTCAGAAGAGGTGATAGTCTCATTCTCCATGATGATATCACTCTTAAAGAAAGTTGCATTCTCTGCAAAGAGGAGGGGAACATCTATTTCACCAACTGAGGAAAGTCTAAAGTAGATGCCCGATGTATAATAATAATCACGCTCGCCGCTTGCAAGCCGATATATTTCGGAAAGTGGGTATGTATAGCTGAAATTACCGTTTTCATCGGTGGTTATATATAGGCTTCTCTCGGCTGGAACATCGTCAATATAGCCATATGCATCTACCATCAATTCGCTATTTGCATATGGAGTGCCATTGAAATAACTTATGTTACCACTCAAAACAATATCCTCATTCCAGTAGTAGAAGTCTTTGTCCAACTTAACATCCGCTATTAAATCGGGCACTTTGTAATCGGATATTTCAATATTTTCGCCAAAGGATAAACTTCCTACAAAAACATCCTTCTCCACCTCAGTACTAACAAACGGTGAAAGTGAAATTTCATAATATCCATCACCTAAATCTGCAAAGGGGATATTGCCACTGAAGCTTCCATCTTCATTCATGGTGATTTTAGCTTCATGAATTACATTTTGCCCATATCCCTCAAGTAGGACTACATTCAGATTTTCTGGAATAGTACCACCCTCCCTCGGGTGGAGCGTACCCCAAAATGATATATTATCAGAATTGCGATATATGCTCTTATCGGTGTATATATAGCCATATGTATTCTTTGAAAAATCGCTATTGTAATCAGTAGTGAGATTTAAATAATCACAGTGAAGCGCACCGTCTTTAGAGGTGTAGTAATAAAAAGGTGTATGAGAATATCTATCGTCGCCTTGCTTTTCCTCGTCGAGTTGTAAAAAGGCAATACCGTCTTCGTTGGTCTTGGTGGAAGAGGTTTGAAGCTCTGAGAAATTGCCATAGCTAATTGCAGTTTGTGATATCGGTGCGGCGGTGCGTGAATCGTTTAACCAAAGCAGTGAAGTAGCCGTGCGAGATTCGCTGTAATGAGCCACGGGGCTTATTTGTATGAGTGAATAGAGGGTGTCGCTCCTATCTTCGCCATCCACATTGGTAATTACGATATATCTGCCCACGCTCAGTGTCTGAGGTAGATATACGGGGTAGAGGTCGTTTATATAGGAGGTGTTTGGCTCTATTTCAATCGGCTGTGAAAAATTTAGAACCTCCTCATGTTTATCCGAAACTACAAATGGAAGAGGGGCATTCATTATAGCCTCCATATAATAGAGATAATCCTCTAAATCATCCACACTATATACCGAAACAGTAACATCAACCATAGTGCTTTGCTCAGCATTTGCACCCTTGCCCCTGCTGTATACATCCTCTTCAAAGAGTAGATAGGGAGTTTCGTCCGGGAGGAATGTCTGTACCGAGGAATCAAATGAATTATAGACATCCGATATCGAAAGAAGCGGATAGCCCTCCGATTTTTCGAGGTCGTGCTCTAATGTAATTGCTGTGGATAATGTATTGCCATTTACATCAACTAAATCGGCAGATATATTTATCTCTACATTGGTACCATCGGGTGAGAGCTCATAAAATTCGTATAAATTGTAGTGGTATACCGCAGTATTTTGTATATACTCCCACTCACCTGCAAGCGGAGGGGTAAAAGATACATATTCCTCCATCTTTTCAGGCTGTGATGTAAATGAGAAACAGAGAGTGTCGCTATAATTGTAGTCCATCGCCTCAAAGGATAAAAACGCAAAGTCATCATAGACAAAATAAGCCTTCATTAAAGGCTCTACATTAGAGCTTGAGGAGGCGATACTAAGGGTGTAATCCGTATTTGATAAAAGTGGTGACACTGGGGTAATTAAGTAGCTATTATTACCCATACTCGAAAATTCAAATTCGGATTCGGGCATGAATGAAATAGCCTCCTTAAGATCATTTTCCTCATATTCTATATCAGTGGTGAGCACAAAAGTGGAGGTGGGAGTGATGCCGCTTGGTGTGCTCCTATGTGCGAGCAGTATAAAATCATCGAAACTCTCCACCTTAAGTCCTGAAGAAAGCTGAGTGAGGGCAAAAATCCCCACAACAACAATCAATGCTAATCCGATATATATCCCTGTTTTTTTCATAAAAGCACTCCATTCTGCCGCACAATGTCGGCATAAAATAATAATCATAATGCTCCCACCCAACATAAGGGCAAGAACTATTTGGTACACAGGGGCGTTAATTGCTTTGCACATCGCCCCAAAGAGAATAGTTTAAAAATTAAATATAAATCACTCGATTACTTTATTATACAATTTATTCAAAATAAAGTAAATCATAAAGCTATTTATATGAGGATTTTGTGAGGTTTATTTTATGTTTATTATATAAATATTACATAGGATTATTTATATTGTCCATTTGCCCTGTCTCGGGTAGGGACATATAGATTAAATTGCCGAGCTCTCGTCACTTCGTGACAAGCGCAAATGGCAGATTATTTATATCCCTCGCAGGGGCGATTTAAATTGCCGTGGGCAAGGGTGCCCACATGGCAAATTTATATTAGGCTTCGTCTAATATAAATAATGTGTATTGTGATATACTAAGTTTTTATGTGGTACTAAGGGGCTTTGCCCCCTACAATGATAGTGGAAAGCTATAAATAGAGGTAATCCCCCAGTCTACTTTCTGTGTCGACAGAAAGTAACCAAAGAACGATTAGGGAGAACTCTCGAATGTTCTCCCTAAAACCCTCTTCATTCGATTCAAGGGGTCGGCGACCCCTTGAAAATCCCTGCTATTTATTTTAGCTCCTATTCACATATCCTAATGCCCTTGCCTTTTAAAAGGCGGATTTTACTCCCATAGCTTTATTTTTGATTTGTGATTATCTATGCATTACACTTTATCACAGATTTACATTGTAGGGGCACGGCAAGCCATGCCCCTACAATGGGATTTCCCACTTGATTTTAAATTCTGTATATCCTCCGCTATTTTGCTTCGCCTACCTATTTATGGGGTTTTACCCCATACCCCACGATTTTTTGAAAAAAATCGAGTAAAACTTTATTCTTCACTATTTTGCTCACTACACAAAAACAAAAAAACTGCTACCACAAATGCTTTTATCATCAGTGGTAGCAGTATATAATTTAGACTAATTAATCTTAAAGCACCTTAGCTAAAAAAGATTTTAGCCTTTCGCTTTTCGGGTTTGCAAAGAGCTCTTCGGGGGTGTTTTCCTCTATGATTTTGCCCGTATCCATAAATATAATTCTATCTCCAACCTCTTTAGCAAATCCCATTTCATGTGTTACTACGACCATAGTCATGCCGCTTTTTGCAAGGTCTTTCATAACCTCAAGTACCTCGCCCACCATCTCGGGATCAAGCGCACTCGTCGGTTCGTCAAAGAGCATCACATCCGGCTGCATACAGAGGGAACGAACAATGGCTATTCTCTGCTTTTGTCCGCCTGAAAGCTGATTGGGGTAGGCGTTAGCCCTATCCGCAAGTCCCACTCTTTCGAGTAAACCTTTAGCCATCTCTTCGGCTTCGGCTTGGCTTTTTAGCCCAAGTTTTACAGGGGCAATTGTCATGTTTTTTAGTATATCCATATGGGGGAAAAGGTTAAAATGCTGGAATACCATCCCCATTTTCTGCCTGTGAATATTTATATTTACCTTAGGGTCGGTGATGTCCACTCCCTCAAATATTACCTTACCGCCAGTGGGCTTTTCAAGTAGATTCATGCAGCGGAGAAGTGTGCTTTTGCCCGAGCCGGAGGGCCCAATAATTACCACAACCTCACCTTTATTTATAGAGCAATTAACACCTTCAAGGGCACGGATAGTACCTTTTTTAAAGGATTTTTCAAGTTGTTCAATTTTGATAATTTCATTACCTGTCATTGTCCCTGCTCCTCCTTTCAATGCGTCCCACAAAGTAGCTAAATATCATTACAAGTGTGAGATATATAAGCGCAACACTTATAAGGGGGAAGAAATATTCGTAGGAGTTGCCGCCTATTGTACTTGCCGCATATGTTAAGTCCATGAGCCCGATATAACCCACAACCGAGGTTTCCTTTATAAGTACAATAAATTCATTTCCCAAAGAGGGAAGCACATTTTTAAAAGCCTGTGGTAGAACAATATATCGCATTGTTTGAGTGTAGGAAAAGCCTTGGCTTCTCCCAGCTTCGGTTTGCCCTATGTCTATCGACATAATACCGCCTCTAATAATCTCCGCCACATATGCCCCCGAGTTAATACCGAAGGTTATAATACCAACAAGCACTTTATTGCTCGAAGAAGCCATTATCACAAAGAACATTATCAGGATTTGCACCATTACTGGAGTGCCCCTGATGACGGTGAGATAAATTTTTGAAATGGTGTTGGCGATTTTAAGCAAAAGCCTTGGTGCTCCAACCATTTCATCAAAATTCCTATCATAGCTCACACGAATAAGCGACACAATCACACCCAAAAGTACACCGATTATAAGTGAAAAGAATGTGAGGATAAGAGTGTTTTTAAAACCCTCAATTATAAGCAAATATCTATCCTCGAGTATGAAACTCTTAAAAAAATCATAGCTGAGATTGTAAAACCATTCGGGCGAGTTTAAAATCCACTGCGGGGCAAGCCTTGCAAATTCTTCTGCTGGCACAATCATTGCGTAATCCTCCTTTAGTGTTAAATTAATATTTCTCTAATACATTAAATGCGACAGAGCATATAAAAAACTAAAAAATTGTTTTAGGCTTTTATATACGCTGTAATTTTTTTATTGGGGGGCTTTTATTCGCCACAGGCGGATAAAAGCCCCCCAATATTATGGATACTAAATTATTCTGCTGTGATGTATTTATCAATTACCGCTTGAATAGAGCCATCTGCGATTAGCTCTTTAACAGCTGCATTTACATCTTCATAAAGTGCTGTGTTTTCTTTGTTCATTGCAATAGCATAGTTTTCTGTGATGTATTCTGTGTCAAGAATTTTTAGACCCTCGATAGAAGCAACAAATGCCTTTGCAGGCTCGCTGTCGATAATTACACAGTCAACCTTATCAGTGGAAAGAGCCATAACAGCATCCGCACCTTTATTGTATCTGTCCATTGTACCAAGACCAGCGTCTTCGATGTCGCCTGAAGCGTAGATGTCACCTGTTGTTGAAAGCTGAACACCCACTGTGTGGTTTGCGCCATCTGCAAAGAGGTCATCAACAGAAGTTATTGGGCTGTCTTCTTTAACAATAATAACCTGCACGCCTGTTGCATAGCTCTCAGTGAAGTTTACTTCTTCAAGACGCTCAGGAGTAACTGTCATGCCTGCTGCACCGATATCGGCTTTGCCAAGCTTAATAGAGTTGATTATAGAACCAAACTCCATATCTTCGATAACAAGCTCAAGGCCGAGCTTGTCCGCTATAAGTCCAGCGATTTCAGCATCGATACCAACGATTTGGTCGCCCTGATAAAATTCATATGGTGGGAACTGAGCGTTAGTTGCCATTGTGAGTGTGCCCTCTACTGCTGTGTAAGCTGCGTCAGCGGCTTCTTCGGATGCTGGCGCCTCGGATGATGCCTCAGAAGCTGGAGCTTCGGATTCAGCAGGTGTTTCCGAGCTACATGCGGTAAAGCTTGCAATCATCATTGCGGAAAGCAGTACTGTTAATATTTTTTTCATTAATTAATCCTCCAAAAAGTGTTTTTTAAAATTTGCCATATTATTATAACTCATAATCTATTTTTATGCAAGATTTTTTTATTAAAATCCTGCACTGCCAAATAAATCAATTTAATTTTTTCAATTTTTTACATAAATATTCACTTGATTAAGGCTTTTAATATAAATATTTCAAGGGCAATTAGCTGTTTTGCAAAAGGAAGTTTGTTTTAATTAACTATACCTTAACAGTATAGATATTGACAAGTAGAGAAAAAGATAATATAATGGTGAAGCAATATGCAAATAATTCGCAAATTTGGAGGAGATATGGGACAGTATTCTACTGAACAAAGAAAAAAGCTGTTTAATTTTTTCAAAGAAAATTTACATGAGTCATTCTCAGCAAAGCAAATACATGAAAAGATAAATGATGAAAGCATAAGTATCAGCGCAATATACAGAAATCTCGCCCTTATGGAAGAAGAAGGCATACTATGTAAGATGACAAATAGCGGCAGTAGGGGGCTCTTATATCAATATATAGATCCCGAAAGCTGTGCCGGAATTGTACATCTTATATGCGATAAATGTAGCGTAACATTCCATTTAAACAAGCATATATCCGATTTGATTACTAATATATCAATGGAGAGCTTTGGCTTTAAAGTAAATAGCCAAAAAGCGATTATATATGGTTTATGTGAGAATTGTTCGCAAATTTACCAGTAAACTTTTTTAATTTATGGAGGAAGAGAAAAATGAAATCAGTGAAATCTATCTTAGCGGCTACGATGGCGGCATCAATGCTTTTTACAAGCTGTACACAGGCGGCAAACGAGGTGCCAGCATCACAAAGTGCTGAGTCTGAAACAGAGAAAATCAAAATAGTAGCCACTACTTTCCCTATCTATGACTGGACAAGGAATATAGTAGGCGAGAATTCAGAAGTTTTCGAGGTTTCTATACTAATAGATAGCGGAGTGGATCTACATAGCTTCCAACCCAGTGCTGAAGATATAGCGGAAATTGCAAATGCGGACTTATTTATATACAATGGTGGAACATCGGATGCATGGGTCAGTGAAGTTGTTGCTCAAAGTGCTAATCCAGACCTAAAATCACTTGACCTACTTACATCCATAGGTGATCTTGCTAAAGATGAAGTAACTGTAGAAGGTATGCAACAAAGTGAACATGCTCACGCTCACACAGAAGACGAGCACGCACACGAAGACGAGCACGCACACGAAGATGAGCACGCACACGAAGATGAGCACGCACACGAAGATGAGCATGCACACGAAGATGAGCATGTACATGGACATGCGGACGAGCATATCTGGCTCTCACTAAAAAATACAATGGTAATGTGCGAAAACATTAAAGCGGCAGTTTCGGAAATGGATGCTGAAAATGCAGATACATACACTGCAAATACCGCAGCTTATGTAGCACAGCTTGAAGAACTCGATAATGCTTATCAAACAATGGTTGACGAAACAGATAGGGATACCGTTTTATTTGCGGACAGATTCCCATTTAGATACCTAATGGATGATTATGAAATTTATTACTATGCGGCATTCCCAGGTTGCTCCGCTGAAACAGAGGCAAGCTTTGAAACTGTTGTATTCTTAAGCAACAAAGTGAACGAACTGCAAATTGAGAACATAATGATAATTGATTCAGGTGCTGAAGATTTAGCAACCACTATAAAAAACAATAGTGAAAATACCGATGCAAGCATCATAACCCTTGATTCAATGCAGTCGATAACTGCTGATAGAATGGCAAGTGGTGAAACATATTTATCTATTATGGAAAATAATTTAGAAGTGCTTAGAACAGCACTTAGCTAAGAAAAAGATGGAGTTTGAAATAAATTTCAAACTCCACCCCTCGCAGGGGCGATGTGCAGGACGATTCATTCGCTGCACTCACTACCGTCCTAAAACATAATAGTGCTCTTATCATTCCCCTGCTCTGCTGATAAGAGTGAATTTCGATTTTATTTTCTGCGACGCAGAGCGGCAGAATGGAGCATTAAAATGAAACAATTAAGCCTTGAAAATTTATCCGTAGGGTATGATGGAACCGCAGTGCAAAGCGGAATTAGTATCGAGATAAAAAGCGGCGATTATCTTTGCATAGTGGGCAATAATGGTGCAGGAAAAAGCACTTTGATTAAAACTATCTTAGGATTAATTCCGCCAATATCGGGAAAAATCAGCTTTGAGAATGGCCTTAACAGTACCGATGTAGGTTATTTGCCACAGCAGACACAAATACAAAAAGATTTCCCAGCCTCTGTTTGGGAAGTAGTGCTCTCAGGAAATATAAATAAGCATGGATTTCGCTTTTACTACAATAAAGAGGAGAAGAAATTAGCCGAAGAAATGCTTGCGAAACTGGGAATAAGCGATCTTAAAAAACGCAGTTATAGCAGGCTTTCGGGTGGGCAACAACAGAGGGTGCTCCTCGCAAGAGCACTTTGCGCCACAAGAAAAATACTGCTTTTAGACGAGCCCTCGGCAGGCCTTGATAAAACCTCCACCACGGAAATGTATAGCACGATAAAAAAGCTTAATGATGAGGGAATTACCATAATCATGATTACCCATGACATTGAAAATTCTATAAAGTTTTCAAATCATGTATTGCTTATAGACAAGAGTGCTAAACTTATGCAAACAGGCGAATATATCACTGCAACGGAGGTGGGTCAAAGTGAATAGTGTTTTATCCGAAATTATAATGTACTTTCAGTACCCCTTTGTGAGATATGCAATGATAGTGGGAGTGCTTATAGCGCTTTGTTCCTCGCTTTTAGGCTCAACCCTTGTGCTTAAGCGTTTTTCATACATAGGCGACGGCCTTTCGCATATTGCCTTTGGAGCAATCGCCATTGCAACCGTGCTCGAAGTGACAAATCAAGGCTTACTGGTATTTCCACTTACCGCAGTTGCCGCTGTAATTTTGCTCAGAATAGAGCAGCATACCAAAATAAATGGCGACTCTGCAATTGCCATGATGTCCGTTGGTTCACTTGCAGTGGGGTACTTGCTTTTAAACATATTCCCCACTTCATCCAATTTAGCAGCGGATGTTTGTACCACTTTGTTTGGCTCTACCTCAATCCTAACGCTTACAAGCACCGATGTTTGGATGTCTGCCGTACTATCATTTTTTGTAATAATAATATTTATTGTGTTCTACAATAAAATTTTCACCATTACATTCGATGAAAGCTTTGCCAAAGCAACGGGCATAAATGCCGATGGGTATAATCTTCTACTTGCGGTGACAATAGCGGCGGTAATAGTTACTGCAATGAACTTAGTGGGTTCACTACTGATTTCTGCGCTTGTAGTCTTTCCCGCACTCTCATCAATGAGGGTATTTGGAAGCTTTAGGTCGGTTGTGCTTTCTTCGGCTACAATATCCGTGTTTTGTGCTATAATGGGTATAGTGATGTCGATAGTTTATGGAACACCGGTGGGCTCTACCATAGTAGTGGCAAATATTGTAGTGTTTTTCTTAGCGGCATTGGTTGCCAAACTGCGAAGAATATAAAATCTAATTTAGCAATACTATTCTGTGTAGAGGGAGGTCTTTAAAATGGTTAAGAAAATTTGTCTATCGGCTTTAGCGGCAGTTATAGCAGTAAATTTTATCGGATGCTCTGTTCCCGAGCTTGTTGATGCAAGTGAGGTTGACTACATTGATCTAACCGAAATGAACGATACCCTCGAATATGTCCAGCTCATTGATATGCAGGTTAATAAATCGGCATATGACGGCAAGCAGATTAAGATGGAGGGCGAATACAGCACCGAATACAGCGAAGAAATAGCCGCAGAGCGCAGTGTAATAACTGTAAAACATGATCCCTCATGCTGCCCAAATGGCATACCTCAAGTCATCGAGATAATATACCCCGAAGATGCAGAGGCTACCGAAGAGGGCGATGACATTGTGATAGTGGGCGAATTTCAAACATATAAAATAGGCGAAACGGAATATTGTCAAATATTGGTTAGTGAGATAAATCCGGAGAGCTAAACACTATATAGAAAGTAGGGTTTTTATGGGATTTGACTTAAATGTAACCATACCAGCATTAACAGTATTTTTACAAGGTATACTTAGCTTCTTTTCACCATGCGTCTTACCAATAATACCACTCTATATGGGCTACTTATCAGGGGGGACTAAAATATCCCCCGAAACAGGAGAAAAGGTTTTCGATCAGAAAAAGGTAATGATAAACACTCTTTTCTTCATAATGGGCGTGAGCTTTGCATTCTTCCTATTGGGGCTTGCGTTCTCCACCTTAGGACAATTTTTTACCGACAATCAAATGCTTATCACCAGAATAGGCGGAGTGATTGTAGTGCTTATCGGACTGATGCAGTTAGGCGTGTTTGACAAACCATTCAGAGGCAAAAATTTAAGCCTGCCTATAAAGATTGACGCACTGCGAATGAACCCGATTACTGCACTGATAATGGGCTTTACATTCAGCTTTGCATGGACACCATGCGTAGGCCCTGCACTCACCACAGTGCTAATTATGACATACAGTGCAAGCACCACAACTATGGGGCTTATGCTTATGGCTTTATACACCATAGGGTTTACACTGCCCTTCTTGCTTGTGGGGATATTCACCACAAAATGCTTACAGCTTTTTAAAAAGCACTCAAATGTAGTGAAATACACCGTTAAAATCGGTGCAGTGATAATGATTTTAATGGGGCTTATGATGTTCACTGGAATTATGAACGGAGTGAGCGGTTATCTATCCACCTTAGGTGGAAACACCTTACCGCCAACAAATGAAGCAAGCAGTAGTCAAGCGGCTGGGGATGATAGTTCCTCCGAGCAAGCAGTAGTGGGAGACGAGCAATCGGAGCAAAGCAGTGAGCAGGCAAGCTCTGAAGAGCCAAGCGAAGAAATAGAAGCTCTTGCAGCATTCGATTTTGAGCTTCAGGATCAATTTGGCAACACACATAGGCTTTCCGACTACAAAGGCAAGGTAGTATTTCTTAATTTCTGGGCTACATGGTGCCCACCTTGTGTGGCGGAAATGCCCGACATACAAAAGCTCTATGAAGAAAAAGGGCTCAACGAGGGTGATGTAATTATCTTAGGTGTGGCAACTCCAAGCGATGAATTAGCCGTACAAGAGGGCACCACCGAAGAGGTTATAGCTTTCTTGGAGCAAAACGGATACACCTATCCCACGGTGATGGATGTTTCGGGACAGCTTGTGTCCGACTATGCTGTTTCAGCCTACCCCACCACCTATATGATAGATGCTGAAGGCAATATCTTTGGATATGTACCGGGTATGATAAGCTATGAAATTATGGAAAGCATAATAGAGCAGACTATAAGCGGAGAAATGAATTAGAAATAATGTATAAGGGTATTCACTGTGGCAAAAACCGCTGAGTGAATACCCTTAATTTTATTAATTAGCCTAAATACACAAAATAGGTATAATTCATTGACAAAATTTACCGTGGGTGCTATCATTAAAATACAAAATAAAGGGAGGAATTACTAATGCAGGAAAAACTTAATCTATTATGGGTTAACGACAACAAAGACACAGCGCACAGCATGGTGTTTATGTACTCGACCAATGCCAAAATTCACTCGTGGTTTGAGGCGGTATCCATCATAATTTGGGGTGCTACTGCCAAGCTTGTAGGGGAAGATGAAAGCATACAGGAGAAGATTAAAATGGCACAGCATGCAGGAGTGGATGTAAAAGCTTGTATTGCCTGCGCCAATATGTTTGGAGTGACTGAAAAGCTGCAATCACTTGGTATAGATGTATTTCCAATGGGTAATGAGCTTACCAGAATTTTAAAATCGGAAGAAAAACTACTAACAATATAAAAATGCTAACACTTCGGATGGGATGGGCTACAAATAGCTGCCCATCCATTGGCGATTTAGGGTAGAAAAGGAGAGTTGACTATGAAAATACTTGCAATAAGTGGAAGTCCGAGGAAAAACAGGATGACCCACAATGTGGTAAAAGAAATCCTAAAAGACTGCAAGAGCGAATATGAGATAATCTCACTTGCAGGCAAAAAGATAAATGGGTGCATAGGATGTACTGCCTGCGCTGGGGATAATGTCTGTAAGATGAGGGATGACTGGAATGAAATAGGCGAGAAACTAAAAGCAGCCGACATAATTATTTTTGGAGCAGCAAATTATTTTGGCACAGTAAATGCACTCGCACACGCTGTACTTGAAAGAACATTCTCTTTCAGGCACTGCGGTACATATTCCCTCAAAGACAAATTAGGCGTAATTGTAACGACATGCGGCGCAAGGGGAAATGAGAGCCCCACAGCCGATTTTATAGAAAAAATGTTTACCATAAACAGAATGGAAACAATAGCAAAGATGGAAGTAACACAATATAATCAGTGCTACACTTGCGGCTATGGACATGACTGCCATGAGGGCGCCGTGGTGGGCACACATGGTGTGTTAAAAGAGATATTGCCATGTCATCTGCCAAAAGAAGTGGAAAATCAGGAAGAAACGCTAAAAGAAGCAGAACGAATTCGTAAAATACTAAGTGGAAAAGGTGTAGAGTTTTAGGGGATGGAGTAGTTGATATATTTTTTAAAAGGACGCCTTTCACATTAAAGAAATTATTATAAATACAGATATTTTATGCCATTATTACTGCCGTCGGCGATAGTAATGGCATATATTTATAAGAAAATTTCGTTCTATTTTTCTTTCACTTTACAGTGGAGGGAAGCATAGAAAAAATATTACAGAGCTTGTTTTCAGCCATAGTTACCAAGAGGTAACTATAATACTAAAAAGTGCGTACTTTACAAAATGAGATTATAGGGATAAAATTAAATGTGGGACTATAAATGCTAATCATTTAAAATTTCATGGAGGTTATCAATGACAAGGCTTGAAAAAATTAAATGGCTAAACGAGTATCTCTTAAAAGAAATGCCCGAGTATGGGAAATCTTCCAAGACTTTTGAAAATACAGAAGAAGCTCAACGAAAACTGCTTCGATCGCTGATGAATGTGAGAAGACCCTCACCGCTAAGCGAAGAATTTATAAAGATACAGGATATTCTTCTCTCAGAAGAGGTTGAGGAAAAAGGGGTGGTGAGCATATCTGAACTCACTCCGATAAAAAGTGATAGCAGGCTCTACCTGTGGCAGGGAGATATAACCACCCTCAGTGTAGATGCAATAGTTAATGCGGCAAACAGTGGTATGGTCGGATGTTTTATGCCTTGCCATGCTTGCATAGATAATGTCATACACTCGCAATCAGGTTTACAGCTTCGTGAAGAGTGTGGGGGGATAATGGAGGAGCAAGGACATGAAGAGGAGACAGGCAGGGCTAAAATTACATCCGCCTACAATCTTCCAAGTAAATATATACTGCATACAGTAGGTCCAATTATCTATGATAAAGTGGGGAAAGAAGAAAAGCTGCTTTTAAAGAGCAGTTATAAGTCATGTTTAGAGCTTGCCCTTCAAAAGAGTGTCGACAGCATTGCGTTTTGCTGTATATCGACGGGTGAATTTAGATTTCCAAACGACATAGCCGCCGAAATTGCGATAGCGACAGTAAAGGAATTTTTAGCAGAAACAGATAGTAAAATGAGGGTGATATTTAATGTTTTCAAAGAAAAAGACTATGAAATCTATCGAGGATTACTCGGAGAAGATTGCTAAATTAAAAGAGCTGATAAAGACTTCGGATGCAGTTATATTGGGTGCAGGTGCAGGACTTTCAACTTCCGCCGGACTTATGTACAGTGGCGAAAGGTTTCAAACACTTTTTGCGGACTATATCACAAGATACAATCTAAACGATATGTACTCCGCCGCATTTTATCCACATAAAAACGAAGAAGAGCTCTGGGGCTATTGGTGCAAACATATCTATCACAACCGCTACGCCGCACATCTTAATAGCACATATGAAGATTTATATAAGCTTATTTGCGATAAAAACTATTTTGTAATCACCACGAATGGAGATCACCTATTTCTGCTAAACCAATTTGAAAAAAATAGGGTGTTTTACACACAGGGCGATTATGGGCTTTTTCAGTGTTCGGTGCCCTGCCATGCTCAAACATATGAGAATGAAGATATGATAAGGGAGATGGTGGCTGCCGTAAAAGATCTGAAAATCCCAACCGAACTAATACCTCATTGTCCACTTTGTGGAGAGGCGATGACAGTTAATCTGCGAAAGGACAATACATTTGTAGAGCCAGAAGGCTGGCATAGAGCCATGGAGCGATATCATCAGTTTTTAGAGGAAAACAGCTCTAAAAAACTGCTATTTTTAGAGCTTGGCATCGGGTATAATACTCCATCAATTATCAAATATCCGTTTTGGCGGATGACATACCAAAATAAAAAAGCCTCATATATCAGCATAAATTTAGACAAATCAGACATCCCCTCCGAAATCGCCGAGAGAGCACTTTACATCGAAGGGGACATAGGAGAAGCGATAAGGGCGGCGCTTTTGCAGGAGTAATTTAATTTTTAAACCATCGCCCCCAAATCTGCATATTCCGAGCCAATCGCTCATATTTACAAAAAATTATACGGAAAAATGTATTCAAAAAATATATATTATAGGAGTTTATTATGGATTTAAATTTAATTAAAGAAAGCATCGAAACTAAAGTTTATTCTATCAAGGCAGACACAAAGGTGCCACTTCATAAGCATAAGGATAAGGATGAAGTTTTCTATTGCATCAAAGGGGAAGGAGTAGCGGTGATCGATGTGGGCGAAACAGCTTTAACTGTTGGCGAAACATTTGTTGCAAGAGCGGGGACAATGCACTCGGTAAAGAGTGATGATGAGATGGTTTTTGTTGCTACCTTGATACCTGTCGTTTAATTTTATGCAAAATTCAGCTAAAATCTCTAAGTGAATTTTAAGCCCTCATAACTCCCAATCTGCTATTCTAACCCTAAAGCGTGATGATATATTATACAAATTTAGTAGCATTGATTTGTGCATATAGTAGATTATGCCTAATAATGTATACTTTTTTCATATGCTAATTTACTTTACAGATTTATTGTGCTAAAATTAAATCACAAAGTAGGGTGTGGGAGCTGAAATGCGCACTATACCAAACTATTTATTTAACATTTAAATATACAACTAAGTTCTAAACCATAGTAACTACCCACCTTTGAATTTTATAGTAAGGGGGAGTATGTATGAAGTACTGTGAATTTTGTTATAATTTGACTAATTTAGAATCTTGCATGAATTGTGAAAGTCGTCCTTTGCGTATTCCCATGCACGACGATTATTGTTTTTTATGTAGGCAGGAGTCATATAATGCAGATATTCTCAAATCGCAGCTTATGGAGGACAATATACCGTTTATTTGCTGTCCACTGTTAAATGGCGGTGGAGTGGCATATGCAGGTGAATTTTTTCGTTATTATAAATTTTTTGTTCCCTATTGCTATCTTGAGCATGCGAGAGAGTTTTCCAATCACCTTCAGATTATGGATAATACAGTGATTGGATATGAAAATAAGATTTATAGTTGAGTGAGTGAAATATAATTGTCAGTAAAACAAAAAAGCCTATGGACTCGGTCCGTAGGCTTTTTTGTTTTGAAGGATTTATACTAAAAAATTAATCATCGGAAAGCATTATAATACAATCATCTTCATTAAATACTATTTTTTCGCTTTTTAACGGGTTCATAATAATATCAAATCCATCCTCATTCTGTTTTTTATACCCCACGGCGACATGGTTTTGCTTTCTGAGTATCTCGGTAATTTCAAAGAAGTTTGTTTCAGTATGCAGTTTTATGTATTTAGAGGCCTTGCGTATGTAAATTTCTGAACCCTCAGCCCTGAGTAAATTTTCAAAGACTCTTGCTAAATCCCTGTTTTCACAAATTTGTGAAAGAATAAGGTTTATAATATTAGAGCCTACCACTAAATCATTTGCCCTTGCCACTTCTGCAAGTTTTTGATTTGCAGTGTCCCTCATTTCACTGGTGATACTGAAGTTTTTCCCCGTCTTTTTAGCGATATCACGCAGGTGAATTAATTTAAAGAGTGTGATTGCATCCGAGGTTTCATTGTCTTCATTATAGTCGCTTAGAAGAAGTATATGGTTTATATCTTTTTCGACTAAATTTTCAAGATTTTCTCTTTGAGTAGTGTCGCAAGCGATTGTTTTGAGTGCAACATTTCTAAGGGTTTTGGCAAATTCATCGATTTCACTCTCGATTATATCATTCGCAAGATATAGAGTGGAGCCGCTTGTGAGATAATCATCCAATTCAGAAATAACATTTTGAAGGATGTCATTTACGCCGATAATCATTATGTTCTCGGCACTTTCATCATGCACAGCATCGGAGCTGAGATGCGAGATATCGGATACTTTGTAAGGGATGGGTTTTGCCACTCCATCGTCTTCCACAAGTAAAATTAATTTGTCTTCTTTTTCGATTAATGTTTCTTTATCAGGATTTAGATGTATTTCACCATTTCGCTTATATCCAAAAAGCACGGCTTTTTCAAAATAATTTAAAGCATCCCCAAATTTAACATTATATAGCCCTGGGAAACTTTCCATATAAAATTCATCGCCATCATAGTCAAAAAGCTCAACCATAACACTCGATAGACCGGGTTGCCTGCAAGACTGGGCGATAATTCGAGAGATTGAATCGCCTATCAGCACTGTTTCGTTATTGCCTTTTGAAATAATATCTATAACATCACGATTAGGCTCGCTATTTATTGTAGAAACAATATGGGGGAGATTGTCCCTTTTGCCAATACTGTCGAAATAGCTATTGATAGTGATAATCGTCTTAATGGTCATAAAGTCCACATCTTGATTGATTATAATTGACTTAGCCGCCTCGGGAGAACAGTTTGCAAGCATATTTTTATCGGTCATGCTCCCTGTGCGGCATATGATTTTTGTGGTTTTGAAATCGGAAATTTCTGCGGCAATAGCCTCTTCAACACTTTCCTTATCTTCTTCTGCAAGTATAACAATACAGCCATCTTTTCTGTTTTCATTGGCAATTATCAGCTCGGAAATTAATGTGTATACATTGCTGTTAAACCCTAAAATAATTACATGATTATTAGCAATAACCCTTGAGTTGCCCTTCCTTAAACTGCTGAGCTTTTCCTCAAAAGCAGTGTTTATTATACCTATTAATATGCTTGTAACAAAAATACCGCATAGAGTAGCTACCGACATTAGTATGATAAAACTTGCATCGGCAGTGTCTGCACCAGTAATGGTTCCTGCATCAATAACATGCATTAAGCTCACCCAAAAATATCCAAGCAAGGAGGTTTCACCATCTCCTATAAGCGCTAAAATCAAACCAACCACAGCAATAACTAATGTTGTGGCTAAAAACAGTACCGCAACAAGCGAGGGTGTTCCCTTAGACATCAAATCGTCGAACCAAGATCTCACCCTATCCCTAAAAGTAATTTTCATAATTAACGCACTCCCTCTCAATTTAAAAGGCACAAATAATCTTAAATCTTTGATTATAATGTGCCATAAAATATCTCATCATATAGTATATCAAAAAGAGAAAAAATGTAAATGTGCCTAAAGGCACATTTAGGATGGGGAAGGGCAAAATAAAAAAATAAGAAAAATGTAAAAATTGTATTGACAAAAATTATTTTATAGGATATAATAAACAAGCTGACTTTAAGGAACAACCTTGAAATCGCAAATAAAACTTAAGTATATCCGATGGAAACATCATGATATATGCGGATGTGGCGGAATTGGCAGACGCGCTAGATTTAGGCTCTAGTGTTGCAAGACGTGAGTGTTCAAGTCACTTCATCCGCACCACAAAAAACCAACTCGAAAGAGTTGGTTTTTTTATTGTACGGCCAATCAGCCATCGCCTTTGGCTTGGCTTCTCGGAAGTGACTCTCGACCTATAAAACAGTCCACTGGACTGTTTTTCTTAACGGTCTCGTCTTCATCCGCACCACAAAAAACCAACTCGAAAGAGTTGGTTTTTTTATTGTACGG
>CAYJLI010000012.1:24710-28076 GCA_964371155.1 uncultured Oscillospiraceae bacterium
CCAATCAGCCATCGCCTTTGGCTTGGCTTCATTCACGGGGTTGCTTGTTATAAAAAATTAATAACAAGCGATATTACTATCAGTGCGCCCTTCAGTGCCACCAACTAAAACACCATTTTCTTGCTTTATAATAATTTGTCCTCGTCCAAAGCTTGAATTATCTAATGCCACTTTAATTGTATGCCCCTTGCTTGCAAGCTCCTTAGCAATCTCATTTGGGAAAGTATTCTCAACTTCAAATGTCTTGCCCTCTATCCATTGCCATCTTGGTGCATCAAGTGCTTGTTGGGGATTTAAATTAAAGTCTATTAGATTCATAGCCACTTGAACATGACCCTGTGGTTGCATATATCCACCCATTACCCCAAATGGGCCGACTGCCTCACCATCTTTCATAATAAATCCTGGGATAATGGTGTGGTATGATTTTTTGCTTGGTGATAGACAATTGGCATCTTTTTCATCAAGTGAAAAATCATGGCCTCTGTTTTGCAGAGAAATACCTGTGTCCCTTACCACAATGCCCGAACCAAATCCCATGTAATTGCTTTGAATATAGGACACCATATTGCCCTGTGAATCTGCGGTGCATAAGTAAACAGTTCCGCTCTTTGGTGGTAGCTCTGGGCAGGGTTCATTTGCCTGCTCAGTAATTTGCTTAGCTCTATGTTTTCCATAGAGTGGCGATAAAAGCTCTTCGCTTTTAATTTTCATATGCCTTGCGTCTGTTATATAGTGCTTACCATCTGAAAATGCAATTTTCATCGCCTCAAATTGAGTGTGGAAACTGCTTGCACTGTCCCTATTATTAAAAGAAAACTCTTTTAATATATTAAGTGCCATAAGTGCCACAATGCCTTGACCATTCGGAGGTATTTCGCATATATCATACCCACGGTAATTTACCGATATTGGCTCTACCCATTCAGCAGTATAATCTGCAAAATCTTCGATGGAGAAAAATCCACCAAATTCATTACTATCCGCTACAATTTTTTTCGCAAGTGCTCCGCCGTAAAAGGATTTGCCATTTGTTTTAGCAATTTCTTCAAGCGTATTTGCGTGATTAGGTAGCTTTACAATATCACCTGCCAAAGGTGCACTGCCATTTGGAGCAAATGTATTAAACCACTCTTTAAACTCGGGCTTTTCGGCATTAATTTCAAGATGCTTTTTGCATGCAAGAGTCCACATTTTAGATAGATTCCCAGCAACGGGATATCCATTTCTTGCATAAGATACAGCTGGATTTACTGCTGTTGTCAAAGGTAGGTTACCAAAGCGTTCGCTTAGAGAAACCCATGCCGATGGTGCTCCCGGCACCATAGTTGGAGCCCAACCATAAACAGGCATTTTATCCGTTTTAAATCTTTCTTTAACTAAATCAATTGATATATTTTTTGGAGAAAAACCACTTGCGTTTAAGCCGTATAATTTCTTTTCTTTTTCAATCCATACCAGTGCAAACGCATCCCCACCGATTCCATTTGCTGTTGGTTCACACACTGTAAGTGCTGTTGCTGTGGCAATTGCGGCATCTATTGCATTGCCACCTTGCTTTAACATCTCAAGTCCTGCTGCACTCGCTTGTGGACTTGATGTTGCAACCATTCCTTCCTTTGCATATATCGGAAGGCGATTGGATGCATATGGTTGATAGATTGGATTGTAGTTCATTTTTGTCTCCTTTTATTTATACAAATTATAGATTAATAAGTTCTCTCTATTAAAATGCTCCGACTATTCCCACAACAGCGGAAAAAGCAATATAAACAATAGGGTGTTTATTAAATTTCTTTATGGCAAAAAAGATAACTGCAAAATAAATAAGCTTTGGCATCTCAAACAAATCTAAGATATTATTTGTTTCATTAAAAAGTTCTATATGCAATAGTGATATTTGAATAATACTAATTCCTGCGGCGGCTATTAAACCTGTTACGGCGGGTCTTAGTCCGTAAAATGCTTGCTCAACCAAAATGTTTCCACGAAACTTTTCGAGTGATCTTGCAACAATACAAACTATTATGATGGATGGAGTAATTTCCCCAAGTGTGGCAACAACTCCTCCCCAAAAACCAGCTACACTACATCCAACATAAGTTGCCATATTAATTCCGATAGGCCCTGGAGTTGATTCTGAAATAGCTATCATATCACTTATAAGCTCTGTTGAGTACCAGCCTGTGCGTGTTGATAATTCTTGGAGGAATGGAAGTGTTGCAAGTCCACCGCCCACGGCAAAAACGCCTATTTTAAAAAATTCCCAAAACAATTCTAAATATATCATTTATGCCTTCTCCTTTTTTAGTCTTTTAGTGCTGATACCAAGTAGCGCACAAGCTATTATAAGTAATATAGGAGAAATGCTTGTAAACACACTGAGTGCCAACATTGTGAGACATAAAATAATTCCGAATATGTCCTTAACCCCCTTTTTCCACATACCAATAACTGCATCAAGTATAAGAGCGGCAACACAAACCGAAATCCCAGCCAACGCATGCTCTACATAAGTGTTATCTTGAAAATTTGATAGGGAAAATGCAATGGCTGATATAATTATTAAGCAGGGTGAAACCATCCCAAATGCGGCTGAAATTGCCCCTAATATTCCCCGCCTTGTATGGCCTATAAAAACTGATACATTTATAGCAATAATGCCTGGAAGCCCTTGGCTTAATGCGTAATAGTCGATGATTGTTTCTTCATCAGTCCATTTATGTTTCTCAACAACCTCACGCCTTAAAATGGGAAGCATGGCATATCCTCCGCCAAATGTAACTGCTCCCATATGAAAAAATGTCCAATAAATTTTAAGTAACTCTTTCAATAGTTTACACTCCTTATGACAATTATAAAATCTCAATCACTTATCTTGTAATATATAATCAGCCATCACTTTAGGTTGCCACTTTAGTGGCGAGAAAGTGGGCATAAAATATAATAAACACACAGTAGTAAAAGATTTTGAGATATTTCTAATGTGTTTATTATATCACAAATTCGCAGAATTTTTGATATAATCAGCCATCATTTTCGGTTGCCACTTTAGTGGCGAGAAAGTGGGCATAAAATATAATAAACACACAGTGGTAAAAGATTTTTAGATATTTCTAATGTGTTTATTATATCACAAATTCGCAGAATTTTTGATATAATCAGCCATCATTTTCGGTTGCCACTTTAGTGGCGAGAAAGTGGGCATAAAATATAATAAACACACAGTAGTAAAAGATTTTTAGATATTTTTAATGTGTTTATTATATCACAAATTCGCAGAATTTTTGATATAATCAGCCATCACTTTAGGTTGCCACTTTAGTGGCGAGAAAGTGGGCATAAAATATAATAAACACACAGTGG
>CAYJLI010000012.1:28176-44438 GCA_964371155.1 uncultured Oscillospiraceae bacterium
GGTTGCCACTTTAGTGGCGAGAAAGTGGGCATAAAATATAATAAACACACAGTGGTAAAAGATTTTTAGATATTTCTAATGTGTTTATTATATCACTTTAAGCGTGTGAATTCCATGGACATAATTAATTTTTTTAGTATATAAGAAAGATAAAATAGATTTTTTAAAATACTGTCTTGCAAAAAAATGATAAGTATGCTATAAATATTGATGCAAGACAAGGCATTAATTTTTAGTGCGAAGAAATTGGAGGAAGATAGATTGTATAAAGTGCTTATTGTGGATGACCAACGGAGTTCGCAAGATTTTATGAAGCTTAATATAATGCCCGGTGCGGACAGATACACCGTTGTAGATACCATAGCGAGTGCCGATAAGGCACTAAGTACACTGATAAATAATAGAGTGGATTTAATCCTTTTAGATATTTTTACCGACAATAAGGCAAATGGACTAACAGCCGCAAGAGAAATAAAACAGCTCTACCCCCATATTAAAATAATTGTCATGACATTTTTACTTCAGCAAAAGCACCTTGATGAGGCAAAGGAAATCGGTTGTGATGGATTTTGCTATAAGGACTTTATCGAAGAAAATTTATTAACAGCCATGGACATTGTCATGCAAGGCGGAAAATATTTTCCCGATGACACACCGACAGTGGAAATAGGAATGGCAAAAAGTACCGACTTCACCCAAAAGGAAATAGAAGTATTACAAGCAAAAGTAAACGGCCTTTCAAACAAAGAAGTTTGTGAGCTTTTGAATATAAAAAGCAGGACACTTGATGGACATATAAGCAGCCTAAAAGCTAAAAGCGGATATGAAAGTCTACTTAAACTGATAGCCGATGTGGTGTCTAAAAATTTTGTAATAATAAATGAAGATGATTAACTAAATATAAGCAAAATAAAATCCCCCTCACTTTTTGTGTGTAATAACAAAAAAGTGAGGGGGATTTTATTTAAGTTTATTTCAAATGACGTGTTTTTACACGTTAAAATTTGCCATTATATTTTGATAAAATTATGATATGTAACTATGCGTCGTTTCGCTGTAACATATTTGAGGATTGGAGGTGCCAAATGGCGGCAAAACGAAAGAAACAAGCACCACAAACTAAAAAAAATCAGACCCAAAGCAATGTGGGTGTGCTGTATGGATTTGTTTTTTTAGCTTTGTTGCTTGCATCCATAGTCTTTGGCATTTACTTAATGAGCAAACCTGAAACAGTCCCCAGCACGACAGCCATGAATGGCCACAGTGTACTCACCGATCCAAATGCGCTTTCAATGCACGGCATAATTGTAGCAATAGACGGAACCAAAATCACTTTTATCGACGATAATGGTGACACTCGTTCCATAATACAGGATAATCCCATAGGTTTATTTGTAGGTCAGACAATGCACTTCAATTATTTTTTAGACGCCGAAGGGGAATTAGTACCAATTCCAAATACAGTCGGCGGTCACTGATATTTTATTTAGGAGGTTAGGATATGAAGAAAAATTTAAAATACCATGGCAAAATTTTACTCAGCTACACACTTAATATTGTGATAATTTTAAATATGGTTTTCGGGATTAATATATATCAAGTGTCCCAGCACAACCATACTTTTACCGAAGATATTGCAATCAGCAGTAGCGAAAGTGAAAAGGACTTACCTGATTTGGTTGTAATGAATGACGATTCTGAGGAAGAAGCATCTTCTCACAGTCATTCTCTAAATGACGAGGATCCTGAGGTGAGAGCAGCAGTAGAAAAAGCTCAGTCATTTGCAGGGCTTACAGTAATTGCAGAAGCTTCGGATGGCGACAAATTTTATTGCGAACTTGAAGGCCACTGGGTGGATGGAAGCTCTTATTGCGACCAATCCGAAAATATGTCGATGGGCACAATTCCACACTGTACAGATTGTTGCCAGGATGAGCACTGTTTAGCTTGTCACGATATAGCATATACTTGCTCGGATTGCGATGTCTGCTTTGAGTGCTTAGAAGATGTATTTAGCCAATCCGAAGATGAGCATTACTGCGTAGATTGTGGCGATTGCTTTTCAAATGTTGAAATTTGTGAAAGAAGTACGGATGATGCACCACACTGCGTGGATGAATGCAGCGGTTTGCACTGCCCACTTTGTGACGCCTATGGCGACGATGTTTGCCCCGATTGTGGGGTTTGTGACGACTGCGTTGCAAACGAGGGAGCGGAGCACTACTGCGAATTTTGTGGTGAGTGTATGGTCGCAGGCGGTACCCATTGCGAGGGCGATCAAAGCAGTACCCACTGCTCGGTTTGCTGTGATGATGGAGCATATCACTGTGGTGAATGCGGTGAATTTGACGGAGACCCCCCTTGTGAAGACTGCGGTTTTTGCGATAGCTGCGCCGAGGGGATGACCGACTCGGGAGAGCATTACTGCGAAATAAGTGGTGCTTGTATGGTGGATCAGACTGAATGTGAATATGGTTATCCACATCTGGCGGATGAATGCCAGTGCTGTACCACCTGCGGTGATAATCTCTTTGCCACGGGCAATATCTCCGAAGATTACACGGCAGAGGCAGGAGAAAATACCTGTATTGACTGCGCAATAGACTATGGTGCAGATGCAGGTTGTACTATGGGTTTAGAGATGTACAGCTCCGATTGGGATGATCATATGTGTGAGCAGTGCGGAAACGACCCGTGCACAGTTGGTGATGGCACAGTCTGTGAAGAGTGCGGTCTCTGCTCCGATTGCTGTGAGGAAAACACAAGGGACGCAGGCTATGGCGATGCTGCTGATGACGATGTTTGTATGCGTAGCCCCGATATTTTCACATACTCATCTTATTTATTGGCTCATCCTACTACTTGCTCTTCAAACCATGCTAACTTAACATGGGTTGCCTTACCTAACGGCACACACCATGTTGCGGATTGCCCCGACTGTGATGACGATTTAAGCTTCATGACCGCCTTGCATAAGAGCAGTGGAACATGGGAAACAACTGTCGAAGCAACGCCGGGAAATCTCGGCACAAAGGTGCAGAAGTGTACCGACTGTGGTGCGATAACAGCAAGCAAATCCTATGAGCATGTAGACCATACTCATGATTATGTATTTAAATATGATGCCGATAAACACTGGCAGGAGTGTACTATATGTAATGAAATGAGCGATAGTGGAAAATCTAATCATGCAT
This sequence comes from uncultured Oscillospiraceae bacterium, assembly GCA_964371155.1. Classification (GTDB taxonomy): domain Bacteria; phylum Bacillota; class Clostridia; order Oscillospirales; family Ruminococcaceae; genus CAYJEQ01. The sequence goes on from CAYJLI010000012.1 coordinate 31,371, forward strand.
TTGATTCAGATGCATATAATGCAATTTGTACCATCTGCGGTATGCAGAGGGCAAATCTGATTTTAGATTCTATTGATACGATAACCATCCCTGCAGGACTAAATCTTGAGCAGATTAAAGCAGGAAACTATCACATAGTAGATCTTGTGGCACATACCAAGGAAAGAAATGTACTCTATTATTGGGAAGTGATAACTTCTTTAAACGATGGTCTTGGTGTTGACCCATCACTCCTTTATGATGAAAACGGAGTACAAGATGATAATGGCTACTATGTTAAGCAAGCCAAAACCACCATCACATTGCCGGATGATTATATAACACATTATTTAATGACGGATGGAGTTACTTCTTGTGAGAGTGCAATATATGTCATTTGCTACTTAAAAGATCCAAGTAGAGAAAAAGCTGCAAGTGCGGATATTGAAGGTGACTATATCACCGTAGCACATGGAAACAACCTAAAATACGAGCTTCATCCTACCGATAAAACCCTCCATAATATCACTTGTTTGGATTGTAATACTCTAATCGGCACAGAAAAGCACGATTACGGTAGCGATAATCAGTATGATACCTGTATAGATTGTGGCACGGTGGGCTTGCCTAAGATTACACTGCAACCGGAAAATATAAACAGGGTAAATAACGGTAATCCTCAGTACACTTTTAAAGTTGCTGCCGAGGGTGCAGGCTTAGAATATACTTGGTACTGGCGCAATGCAAGTGTAGAGAATAGTGAGTTTAAACCAGTTACCACCGATTGGGATGACCCATATGGGCAAGAAATGAGCTTAACATATGAGGCGGATCCGAATGCTTGTGCCGACGACTATGACAAATTAGAATTTTACTGTGTGGTGAGTAACTATGCAGGAAAGGTACAAAGCCGTACAGTGAAGCTCAATGTACAGCATAAAGAAGTGACTAAATACAATACTTTTGATCACTGGATAGAATGCGAATATTGTGACCTTGAAAAATCAAAACAGCGCCATGACACCTACACCATGTTTGCAAATGCAACTGATGATTATGTGGGGCTTTGGGATGTGAGTGTGGACGGAAGCCTTGCAAGCGTAAATCTACAAGGCAGTGATGCGCAGAGCTGGATTGACAATATTGATTATAGCAAAGCAAAATCCGTACCAATGGGAAGCCTTGGCACAGTAACACAGATTGTTAAGTGCTATGATTGTAATCATAAGATTGAAAATACCAATTACGAGCAAAAGACACTTCCACCATCCCCTTGCAGTAGCTTTAATAATTTTGGAAGACATGCAGGGACACTTTATCACAACGAGTACGGACATTGGAATGGTTGCTCATACTGCGATTATGTAGCTCCCGATTCTCTCACCCTCCACACATTGGAATTTGCTTCACCAGCACCTTCCTATAATGCAGAGGGCAAGGGATATGAAACTTGGGATTGCACCTCCTGCCATTATTCAGAGCTTAGAGAAGTTACAAAGCAGAGGGAAGACGCAACTTACACGATTAACCATCTAAACAGCGACTTAAAAGACAGTGCCGTAGTGGTAAGTGGAAGTGAAGATGAATTTACATATAATTTACCGCAACTTTCAGAGGGTTACAAACCAACAAGTGTGACTCTATCCGCTTACACACCGACATATACCGTGCTTGGAACAGCAAATTATGGCACGGTGAGTGGGGATATCACCTTTGCGAGCAATGGCACAGGTGGATACACTATCACATTCGACAGAGCAGCGGCGGACCATTGGACTGATACAACTGTGACTGTAAATTACACAAAATTAGTAAATGTTACAATTCAAAATGGTAGCGGCAGTGGCTCTTATGAGCTTGGAAGCACATTCCCGATAGTAGCAGATACCATTGATGGGGCAACATTTAAAGAGTGGGTATATGTAAGCAGTTATTCAGGCTTTGCCGATGGAATTGACTTTGTGGGTGATACCCAAGCAGATAGAAATGCACAAAGAGTAGAAGCCTCCACAAGCCTAAAACTTACGGATGAAGCCTTTGAAGGTACGCTATACAACATCACTATAAGAGCGACCTATACAGCAGTTGAAACCGAAACAAAAACAGTGGGTTATGACCACGATAACAACCCTGCAACAGCCCTTTTAGAAGTTACAAATCATCTGCCCGGCGATATGGTAACGGTGAAGAATGTTAAAGCGGCGGATTCGGATACCGCATATGAAGTGTTCTCACATTGGGCACTGACTTGGGAGGGTGAAACTACCCCAGCGGACACATTCACGCCTGGTGAAACCTTCAATATGCAAAACAAAAATGCAGTACTTTCCCCTGTGTATGTTATGGGCGAAGTGCCCACTGGTTCGATAGTATTCTCGCAGGGTGCTGTACCGAGCGCTTCGAATATTCCGCTTTCCATTACGGATGATGTGGGCAGTGTTTATGCAATACCTGCATCGACACCATATTGCGATGGGTATGAATTCGAAGAATGGCAAACCACAACAAATATAACCTATGCACCTGGGGAGAATATCGCTGTCAAGAGTGGTGTTACAAGGGTGGTAGCTCAGTGGAGTGATGCGGCTTCCGACACTGAAAACAACCTAATTTCGGTGCATCAGCCAAATGTTACCGTGGGAACCGCTGTTTCACCGACAGTTACCTACAAAGGTGGAGCTACCGAGCCTAACGGCGGAGCAGTTACATTCTGGTACAAAGTGCAAAGTGCTTTCGATCACACATATACAACGACTGCACCGACTACTGCGGGTAATTACACAGTGAGTGCAAGAAGTAATGCAAATGGCACAGTGCCATCAAAAACTGTGACTGCAAACTTCACAATTCTTTCAGCAGGAGTTACACCGCAAAACCTAAGCTTTGCAGAAACCACTGTTTACAAAACTTACGGCGATGATAACTTCATAAATACGATAAGTGGAAATCTCACAACGCTAATTTACGATAGTACCAACGACTCAGTAGCACAGGTAAATCGCAATACTGGTGAAGTTACTATTGTAGGTGTGGGAAGTGTCGAAATCACAGTAACAGCTATTTCTACATTTAATATATCCTCGGCGAGCAGCTCTTACACAATAAATGTAGCTAAAAAAGACCTGCTTATAATGGCAAATAATATTACGAAAACTGTTAACAGTGTAGCACCACTTATTACCGATTTAAGCTACACCACCGACGGCTTATTAGAGGGAGATAATCTCTATACAGAACCGACCATCGGTTTTGCCTCAGCGGTTGACATGAGCAAAACGGGCACAGTGGATATTATAGTTTCGGGTGCGGTAGCATCGGATAATTACAATATCATCTATGTTAAAGGTATACTCACAATCAACCCAAGGGCATCGAGTGGCGGCGGTATAACAGACTACTTTGATGTAGAGATTGAAGTGGACGGCAGAGGTAAAGTTTCACCAAATGGTGGAATGGATAAAACAGAAACCCTGCTTGAAGGCGAAAATATTATCCTTACATTTACAGCTGACGAAGGTCATGAAGTTAAAGATGTAATTGTAAATGGAAAATCAGTGGGTGAGATGGATAAGTACACCATAAATGGTATAGGCAAAGACTATCTCATTCGAGTTGTATTCGGCGAAGAGGGCACAAATGTCGTGGGACCACCTGTCGACTTAACACCGCCCGTTATAACTGCAACAACCCAGACTACAACTACAACACCTACTGGTGGCACTTCGACTAACACCTCGGACAGCGAGAGCACAACTACTGAAGTGGATACTTCCCCAGAGCCTGAAAAGGTAGCAGAGGCGGACGGCAGTCCACCTAAGGAAGAGGAAAAAGAGGGTGAAACCTCGGGCGAAATAGATGTATCGACGGATAACAATACATCCACTGAAACAAGTAGTAGCAATATGGGATTATATCTCACACTTGGAGCTATTACAGTGGCTGCTGCCGGTGGTGCATTTACATATCGCAAACGCATGGCAAAACCTAAAGAATAAGAGGTAAATTCAATTATTTACTTTCGTAGAGAAAACCAAAACTTATATTTTTATTTCCCCCTTTATATGGGGGAGATAAAAAATATAAAATATAGGGTTTTTAGTGAGAGTAAGTAGAGAATATTTAGTATTTTTATAAATATTTTGCAACCTATGTAAATCACAAAAATCTCACATATGCGCTCTAAATTGCAGGCGTAAATAGTGTGGAAAAAATTCTATTATTAAATTTGATGACATTGATTTTCATCAATTAAAATGATAATTTCAAGCCGACAAATTTTGTCGAAAATTGTGAGTGTTTTATGCTATTGCCGCCGCTTACGGCGGCAATAGCATGGGACTGATTGTTAAGAAAATGTTTTGCTTTTGTTATTTTTGTAGAGAAATTTGTCATGCTATTTTATCGATAAATAGAACTATCTTCACAAAATCAAAAAAAGCGGAAACATATCACAAAATCATTGCAAAATTATGCTAAATAAGTTATAATTTTGTAAAGGATAAATTATCCAATTATAATAAAAAATTAGGAGGAGTTTAAAATGTTCAAGAAAATTTTAGCCTCTGCACTTGCAGTGGCAATGCTCGCAGGCATGAGCGTTACAGCTTTTGCTGCACCATCCACAGTATTAGAGCTCAATGAGGGAGATTTGATTTTTGCTGCAAATAAACCTGCAGGTATATCGACGAACTTTGATGTTCCAGATTATCAAGCTTGGTTTATAGTGGATCAAGAAAATATAGTGGAAGATGTAGCGGATGCTTATCCTGCCGATATTAAAGCTCTACAAGCAGGCGATAAAATAGCTACACCGCTTATAAAGGTTACCGCTGAAGCTGATGCGTCAGATTCAGTGCCAACAGCACAAGCATCACCCGATGTTAGAAAAAGCGATGTAACTCGTTGGAAAACAGCTATAATCTGGCAAACAGAAGAAGGCGAAGATTTAGTAGCTGAGCTAACTATCGAGCCACTTATGCTCAACCTTGAAAATATTACAGGCGCAGCAGACCGCCAGCTATACTACTGCGCAACTATCGAAATTGAAGAAGATGTAGAAGTTGATATGGCCGATTTTGTTGGTAGAATGATACTTTACAAAACAAGCAAATCAAATTATGTATCTGAAATTCAGCTAAATGCAGATATGTTTGCTACAAGAGGCTACGGCGCAATTGGATTTGACGATTCAGGCTTTGAAGAAATCTATGCAGAAGGCTTCAATAACCATGGAATGTCACCAAGCAATCAAGCAATGCAAACATACAACTTCCCAGTAAGAAACTTTGACGCAGCTGATGCAAACGACAGAGCTTCAATGTACTTCGTAGGCGTAGGCTACTACCACACAAGAGTGATTGACACTGAAGGCGACAAATACATGGCGTTTAACACAGTGCCAAACATGGAAATAGAAGAAGCAAACCCAAAAGCACATATCGACTATGTAAACTTCCCTGGTAATGTTAAATTCCATCAGTTTGGTGTAATGGAGCTCTTCATGGAAGAAGGCCAGTACATCTACGCTATGGAAGATGGCATGATCTGCACACTTGAAGACTTTGCAAAAATGCAGAGAGAAAATCAAGAGCTAATCTACGACGAAGACGATTTAACAGTTTCCTTCCAAATGAACAACTACCCAGAAACATTCATCTACTCCGATATGGAGCTTGTAATGGAAGAAGAAGTAGTTGAAGAAGCTGAAAAAGAAATCCCTGAAACAGGTGGAGTTTTAGCTGAGTAATTTTATTAAAATAATATTTTAATAGCTAAGGCTGTGACGAAAATCAAATCGTCACAGCCTTTTTATTAATTTTATGGTTCTATACCAATTGCTGGGATAAAATTCTATCTATTTGTTTTAAAAGGCGGCATTAGTGCCTTGGAGAGTAATATGAATTATTTCAGTGCAAAATTCCGATAATAAAGAATAAAAGCAGGCAGATGCAAAATAAAATAGAGAATATCCCTTAGATAATATTGTGTATTAGCTTTTTTTACAATAAGATGGTATAATAAATGCAACTATAAATTTATTATAAAAATGGAGAAAATTAAATGGATGTATCAAAAGCGATTAAAGAGAGAAGAAGTATCAGAAAATTTAAAGAGCAAGCAATCCCCCGAGAAATAATAAAAGAGATAGTAGAAGAGGCATCATATTCACCCACTTGGAAACACACTCAAATCCCTCGATATACACTAATAGAGAATAAAGAAATAATAGCTAAAATTGCGGATAATATGATTTTAGGATTTTCAAGGAATGAGAATACACTAAAAAATGCCGCAGCTGTTATGGTAGTATCATATGTAATAGAGCGCTCAGGCTTTGAAAGGGATGGAAGCTATTCAACTCCTAAAGGAGATGGCTTTGAAATGTTTGATGCAGGTATTGCCACACAGACATTTTGTCTCTCGGCTCATAATAAAGGCATTGGCACAGTAATCACAGGATATTTTGACGAAGAAAAAATTATCGAGCTATTAAATATCCCGTCCGAGCAAAAAATTGGGGCGCTAATTTGCATGGGATACCCAGATGAATTGCCAAACACTCCTAAAAGAAAAGAAGTATCGGAGATACTATCTTTCATTGATTAGTATAGTGGGATGAGCAGAAGGGAATTGCCATTAAGGGGGGCGCGCCCTAAGTAAATCACTGTGCTTTTTAACGACTTCTTTAAGGCACTAATTTATAAAGCCTTAAATCCACTGCTCGCCGAAACAACATACATTTAAATTAGCTTAAACAATGGAAAAACACCACTGTTCATGTAATGTAATATTATCTATTAAAAGCCACACAGCAACAGTTTTTTAGAAACTGCAAATGTGTGGCTTTTTGATATTTTAACCTCCTCACAAAAACTGCGAGGAGGTTAAATTTAAATATTAACTGCTAATTACTGCACATCATAAAGCTTTGAAAGCCTTAGTAGGTGATTGTATTTTTCCTCAGCATAGGTAACAGCATTATCAAATAGAGTATCAGCTCTGTCTGGGAACTGTTTTTGAAGTGAGGTGTAACGAACTTCATTTGTTATAAAGTCTTTGTAGCTTGCAGTTGGTGCTTTTGAGTCGAGCACGAATGGATTTAAGTTGCTCGCTTTTCTTCTTGGGTCGAAGCGGAACATATGCCAATATCCAGCCGCTACTGCATTTTTAATAGTTGTCTGAGCAAGACCCATGCCGCCTTTAGTACCATGGCTGATACAAGGAGCGTAAGCGATGATGATTGATGGGCCGTTGTAGGACTCAGCTTCAACAAATGCTTTCATACACTGGTTGTAGTCAGCACCCATAGCAACCTGTGCCACATATACATAGCCATAGCTCATAGCGATAGCTGCAAGGTCTTTTTTCTTAACTTCCTTACCTGCCGCCGCAAACTGAGCAACCGAGCCCACCTGAGAAGCCTTGGAGGACTGTCCACCAGTATTGGAGTAGATTTCTGTATCGAATACAAGGATGTTTACATCTTGATTTGAAGCAATTACATGGTCTAAGCCGCCGAAGCCAATGTCGTAAGCCCAACCGTCACCACCTAAAATCCAAATGGATTTCTTAGCTAAGAATTCTTTTTCTTTTAGGATTTCTGCAGCGATTTCGCTCTTTTCAGCTTCGAGAGCGGAAACTAATTTGTCAGTGGCAAGCTTATTTGCACTACCGTCCTCGATTGTGGAGAGATATTCTTCACAAACAGCCTTAGTTTCAGCAGAAGCTGTTTTAGCTACTTCTAAAACTTTGGAGATAAGTGCGTTTCTGATAGCTGCTTGTCCAAGGAACATGCCGTAACCGTACTCTGCATTGTCTTCAAAGAGTGAGTTTGCCCATGATGGGCCTTTGCCTTCGTGGTTAACTGTATATGGTGTAGCAGGAGCTGAACCACCCCAGATGGAGGAACAACCTGTTGCATTGGCAATGTACATTCTGTCGCCTGCGATTTGTGTCATAAGCTTAGCGTAAGGTGTTTCACCACAGCCTGCACAAGCACCGGAGAACTCGAGTAGTGGTTGTTTAAACTGGCTACCTTTAACAGTGGTTTCTTTAAATTTAGCAAACACTTCAGTTTTTGGCTTGATGGAAATGCCATAAGCAAATACTTCTTGCTCCGCCATTTGAGACTCAAGTGGTAGCATGTCGAGTGCTTTATTGCCTTTTTTACCTGGGCAAACATTTGCACAAGAGCCACAACCAGTACAGTCAAGTGGGGAAACTGCCATGGTGAATTTGTATCCTGGCATGCCTGTCATATCCATCATTTTTGTGCCAGCAGGAGCATTTTTAGCTTCATCTTCGTTTAATACCACAGGTCTAATTACAGCATGTGGGCAAACATAGGAGCAGAAATTACACTGGATACAGTTTTCTGTATTCCAACAAGGAACATCAACTGCGATACCACGTTTTTCATAAGCCGCAGAACCCTGAGGGAATGTACCGTCAGCAGTTTCTACGAATGTGGATACGGGTAGGCTATCACCTTTTTGTGCATTTACTGGGATGAGAACATCATTTATGAAGTCAACAAGCTCTTTTCTATCACCTGTTGCTTTTACAGCTTCGGTAGCGCCTTCAGCAGTAGCCCACGAAGCAGGAACAGCGAATTCCTTAACATCGGTTATACCTCTGTCGATAGCCGCATGGTTCATAGCAACAATCTTTTCGCCTTTTTTGCCATAGGATTTTGTAGCGGCGTCCTTCATGTATTTAACAGCATCCGCAATTGGAATAATGTTTGAAAGTTTAAAGAATGCAGATTGTAGAATAGTGTTAATTCTACCGCCGAGTCCGATTTCTTTACCAATAGCAATACCATCAATTGTGTAAACTTTGATATTGTTAGTGGCAATATGTCTTTTTGCGTCAGCAGGGAAATGAGCTTCGATTTCTTCGTTAGTCCAACCGCAGTTAAGTAGGAAAGTACCGCCTGGCTTAATGTCCTTAACCATATCGTATTTGCCCATGTATGATGGGTTGTGGCAAGCTACAAAGTCAGCTCTATATACAAGATATGTGGAGCGGATTGGAGTTTTACCAAATCTTAGATGGGAAGTAGTGATACCACCCGATTTTTTAGAGTCGTAGGAGAAATATGCCTGTGCATATAAATCAGTGTGGTCGCCGATAATTTTAATGGAGTTTTTATTAGCACCAACTGTACCGTCAGCACCGAGTCCCCAGAATTTACAGCTTGTAGTGCCAGCAGGAATTGTGTTGCCAATATCAGAATCAGGAAGTGATAGATATGTTACATCATCGTCAATTCCGAGTGTAAACTGCTTTTTACCACCCTTAGCTGCATTATCATACGCCGCTGCAATTTGCATTGGTGTAGTGTCTTTAGAGCCAAGACCGTATCTGCCAGCAAACATTGGCAGAGAGTCAAACTTACTGCCTTTAAGCGCAAGTGTAACATCAAGGAATAGAGGTTCAGCGAGTGAGCCAGGCTCTTTTGTTCTGTCAAGCACTGTGATAGTTTTAGCAGAATCAGGAATAGCTTCGATTAGATGCTTAGCGGAGAATGGACGGTATAGTCTTACCTTTACAGCACCAACGCTTCCGCCATTTGCATTCATGAAGTCGATTGTCTGATCAATTGTTTCACAAGCGGAGCCCATAGCAACAATAATATGCTCTGCATTTGGTGCACCGTAGTAGTTAAATAGTTTGTAGTCAGTGCCAATTTTAGCATTAACTTTATCCATGTACTGCTGTGTTAGTTCTGGAACAGCATCATAGTATTTATTACATGCCTCTCTTGCTTGGAAGAAGATGTCGGGGTTTTGAGCTGTACCACGAAGTACTGGTCTTTCAGGATTTAAGCAGTTCTTTCTGAAAGCCGCAACTGCATCCATATCACACATTTCTTTTAGATCTTCAAAATCCCAAGCTTCGATTTTCTGAATTTCATGGGAAGTTCTAAAGCCGTCAAAGAAATGTAGGAAAGGGATTCTACTCTTTATAGTTGTAAGATGAGCAACCGCACCGAGGTCCATTACCTCCTGAGGTGAGTTCGCACATAGCATTGCAAAACCTGTTTGACGACATGCCATTACATCGGAGTGGTCACCAAAGATGGAAAGTGCATGGGAAGCTACCGCACGAGCGGATACATGTATAACACATGGTAGCATTTCACCTGCAATTTTATACATATTAGGTATCATCAGAAGAAGACCCTGCGAAGCTGTGTATGTGGTTGTGAGTGCACCTGCTGCGAGTGAGCCGTGAACAGCACCAGCCGCACCAGCTTCGGACTGCATTTCTACTACCTTAACTTCTTGTCCTAAAATATTTTTAAGACCACCTGCAGACCATATGTCGGTTACTTCCGCCATAACGGAAGATGGGGTAATTGGGTAAATTGCGGCTACTTCGGTAAATGCATAGGAAACATGTGCAGCAGCATTGTTACCGTCCATAGTTTTCATTTTTCTTGCCATAATAAATTCCTCCATTTCGATATTCCATATAAGAGAGAAACAAGTCCATTACGAGCCCTCTATTATACGGATGTTAGCTTACTATATGGTAGGATAAATCCTTTTTGAGATAGAGAATTATCAATAATGCAACTTTACTTGCAAAATTCAAATCGCTAAACACACCATATCCATTAGTGTAAATTTTATCACTTTTTAAAAATAAAGTAAAGGAAAAAATCTATAAAAACCTTTTAAATAAAGGGTTTTTCAAATTAGTTCAAAAATTAACAATAGTATGTGCATTAATTTGTACAATATGATTACTGCAAAATATATTTAGGAGTAACGGCTACCGATATATTGATTTTTGTTGTCAATACCACAAAATTGATCCTAAAATGCAACAAAAATTGCATTTTGCAAATTTGCGCCCGGCCACTTTCAGTATTGGTGAGTTCAGTGGGTATTAATCACAAAAACACACCCTATATTGCAAGTGGTTTATAGTGAACTTGCATTTTTTTGATTTTTCACTTGAATTAGAGATTAATATGCACTATAATAAATACATATTTATACAGTAATAAATTTAAGGGGGAGTTACCATGTCAATTTATCAAAAAATGAGTATGGAAGACTTGCAGAAGACTAAAGAAGAAATAATGAACGCCTATAACGAGTTAAAAGAAAAGGGTCTTGCACTCGATATGTCACGAGGAAAACCATCGGGCAAAAATGTAGATGTTTGCATGGATATGCTTGATGTGCTAAATAGTAGCTCCGATTGCAAAGCGTCGGACGGCACCGATGTAAGAAATTACGGTGGTCTTGAAGGAATACCGGAGGCAAGAAAACTCTTAGCGGATATGCTAAATACAGCACCCGAAAATGTAATAGTTGGAGGCAATGCGAGCCTCACACTTATGCATGATACAATTGCGAGAGCATATACCCATGGTTTAGTGGGTTCTAAAATGCCGTGGTGCAAGGAAGAAAAGCTTAAATTTTTATGCCCAGCTCCGGGTTATGACAGGCATTTTGCTATCACAGAATTTTTTGGATTTGAGCTTATTACAATCCCAATGACGGAAACAGGCCCCGATATGGACATAGTGGAAAAACATGTTAGCGATCCAGCGGTGAAGGGTATATGGTGCGTTCCAAAATACTCAAACCCACAGGGCATTACATACAGCGATGAGACTGTTAAAAGGCTTGCCGCACTAAAACCAGCTGCACCAGACTTTAGAATTATGTGGGATAATGCTTATGTTGTCCACGATTTATACGATACCACAGAACCACTGCTCGACATATTATCCGAATGCGAAAAGGCAGCAAATCCAAACATGGTATTCCAGTTTGCCTCAACATCAAAAGTCACATTCCCAGGATCAGGAATATCCTGCATAGCGGCATCTAAAGAAAATATCGACGATATAAAGAAAAAGATATTCTATCAGACAATAGGCCCTGATAAACTTAATATGCTACGCCATGCAAGGTATTTTACAGGGGATAATACCATTGCCAAAAACATGGCGAAAATAGCGGATATTTTAAGACCTAAGTTTGAAGCGGTACTAAATAAATTAGACGAGCATTTAGAAAATACCGATATAGCTACATGGACAAAACCCCGTGGCGGCTACTTTATTTCCTTTGACGCATATCCAGGCACTGCAAAAGAAGTTGTAAAACTTTGCGCTGAGGCAGGCGTTAAGCTCACACCAGCAGGTGCTACCTTCCCATATGGCAAAGACCCTGAGGATAAAAACATCAGAATAGCGCCAAGTTTCCCGACAGTGGATGAGCTTAAAGCGGCTTGTGATCTATTTTGCACCTCGGTGAAACTTGCGGCGGTAAGTAAAGAGATCGAAAACAGGAAATAACCCCTAAAGAGCACATTATAATTTACCCCATATAAAAACTCCCCATATTAAGGCTTTACTCATTCGATGGAGTAAAGCCTTAATACAAATATATGAATAAAACCCTAAATAATAAGGAGGTAATAAGCATGGAGCTAAAAAATGAGCTAAAACTCGATATAGCACAGGCAGAAAAAGCCGACGCAGAAAAAATTATAGAGTATTTAAACATAGTCGGCGGCGAGAGTGATAACCTCCTGTTTGGAGGGGGCGAATTTAAAATCAGTGTGAAAGATGAAGAGGATTTTATCGAAAATATCTCTAAGTCGGACACATCAGCGCTTTTAATAGGTAAAATATCGGGTGAAATTGTGAGCATAGCTTCTCTAAACTCAAACCCAAGGGCAAGAATAGCGCATCAAGCAGATTTAGCAATTTCGGTTAAAAAGAAATATTGGAATATCGGAGTGGCAACACTTATGATGAAGGCGGCAATTTCCTTTGCAAAGCAAAATGGCAAAACAGAAATTTTGCATTTAGGGGTTAAGGCAGAAAATAAAAATGCCATCATGCTCTATGAAAAAATGGGCTTTGAAAAAATAGGAGAGTATAAGAAGTTTTTCAAAATAGATGGAAAATATTATGACGAGATACTCATGAATTTGTATTTATAGTATAGTATTTATTAAATTTAAGGGCATCTTCTCCGCCATAGGCGAAGAAGATGCCCTCAGACCGAAGACAAAAGCGAAACCACAAAAAATCTTATGATTTTTTGCTTACTG
>CAYJLI010000013.1:0-43647 GCA_964371155.1 uncultured Oscillospiraceae bacterium
AGTCGGAGTCTGATACTCTATCCAACTGAGCTACAGGCACAAATATATATGAAAACCGCATTACACAGCAATCAACTTTTTAATTTTTGGCAGTAAAATAATATCCATTGCATTTCTCGGCAAATATTTCCCTACCACCAAACCCTCACAAACCATAAGGAAAAGCACAGGAGAGTATTCCCGTGCTTGACCACTGATTTAATGAAAAGCATTACTGCAAATTACTCAGCAGAAATTGCTTCAACAGGACATGTGCCTGCGCAAGCGCCACAATCGATACATGTAGCAGCATCTACAACATAAGTGCTATCACCAGCAGAAATAGCGCTTACTGGACATTCGCCTTCGCATGCGCCACAGCTGATGCAAGCATCGCTAATAACATAAGCCATTCGGATACACCTCCTTATAGTAGTCTAAATACATAAATAATCAAAACTATTTTTTTATATTCACTACCCATATATGAGTAGTGAATATAAAATTAATCATTGTTTTAAAGCAATATTCATTGAGATAAATATTGGAATTAAGCTTTGATTATGTTTGTAATCTTATTTTACCACAGCGGTGGGAAAAATCAAGTGGGATATGAAAATATTAACATATTACCATTACTCAAGATTCTTAAGCTCTTTAAGCTCTTTATCGCTGAGCTTTAGTGAGCCGTCCTTAATAAGTTTAACCTCGGATTTGTTAAATATTCTAAGGCCGCTTTCGGGGCTCTTTATAAGTCTAATTTTGAGCACACCGGTGAGAAGATTTACATCCTCAACATTTCCTTTGCCCTCGGGAGTATTTACAAATGCACCAACTTTTGGGGTGTGCTTTAATAAATCTTCATATGCGTCCTGCTCGTATTTTAAACAGCACATAAGCCTGCCACAAGTGCCTGAAATTTTAGTGGGGTTAAGGGAAAGACCCTGTTCTTTTGCCATTTTAATAGAAACAGGCTGAAATTCTCCCAAAAATGTGGCGCAACAAAAAGGTTTGCCACAAACGCCGAGTCCGCCAAGCATTTTTGCCTCATCACGAACACCTATCTGACGAAGCTCAATTCTAATTCTAAACACCGATGCAAGGTCTTTTACAAGCTCTCTAAAATCAACCCTGCCATCTGCGGTAAAGTAAAATAATACCTTGCTACCGTCGAAGGTGTATTCAACATCGACAAGCTTCATATCCATGCCATGTTGCTTGATTTTTTGCTGGCATACTTCTGCCGCTTCTTTTTCTTTTACTTTATTTTTTTCAAGTTGAATTAAATCTTCTTTGGTGGCTATGCGAATAACTTTTTTCAGAGGCTTAACAATGTTCTCATCATCCACTTCTCTATTAGTTATAGCCACTTCACCGCATTCGATACAACGGGAGGTTTCCACCACAACATTTGTACCGATGGGTATATTTTTGCCGTCTGGCGAAAAATAATAAATTTTCCCAACCTTTTTAAATCTTACTCCAATTACCTCTGCCAAAGCATACCTCCGTTAGTTTATATGTTTAAAAATTCGTGCAGTTATGGATGCTGCAAGTAAATTTGCGTTCAAATTAAAGAAATTTTCACTGAGTCCTGCGTCTATTATATCAGCAATTTGCACCGCCTGCAATGGTGTAATGCGGTTTCTTTCGGAATTTAAGTCTGTTTTAGAAGCATTTTTAATGATTATTTCCTTGAGTGCTGTAAAAATGAGCTCAAATTGCTTGTCCTTGCAGATTTTATAGGCGAATTTGTTAAAGCTATACTCATCGCCTTTTTGTATGCAGTCGTATAGATTATCGGCAATCTGTATGTGTGTAGCGGCTCCCGAAATAATCTCCTTAGCCCTACCAATATTGCCAAAAGATAGATTTACTGCATTTAGCAGCTCAGCTTCGGGGGTGCTGGGGAAGTGCGCTAAAAGTGCTTTTTTAAGCTCAGCCTCGGACAATGGCTGAAGCCTTATAGAAATTACCCTCGAAATGATGGTCTTAATCAGCTTATTTTGGTTTTCACAAACAAGTATAAATACAGCCGAGGCGGGGGGCTCTTCAATGAATTTGAGCATGGCATTTTGGGAAAGCTCACTCACCCCATCCGCATTTAGAAGTATATATACTTTTCGCTTTCCCTCATTTGGAAGCAGATGCACATCGGTGGCAATAGCCCTTACCCCATCTATCAGATAATCTTTCTTGGGGTCGTTTTTACCTAAAACCTTTACATCGGGGTGAATGCCTCTTAAAATTTTATCGCACGCCGCACATTCGCCACAGGGGGGGATGCTCTCGCACATAGCAGTGCAAGCGGCATAAAGTGCAAAATCCTCTCCACCCATGCCACGGGGTGCAGTTATTAGCAGTGCATGGGGAAATCGCCCGCCGTCACAAAGGGCGGCGAGCGTATTTATTTGATTATTATTAAAAGGGGTATTAATCTTATCTAAAATAGAGGGCATTTTTATACCTTTTCAAAACGCTCAACATTTGTAACGAATATAGTGGCTCCACCCACGGGAACTTCCACAGGGAAAGAGGAATACATTCCCACACCATATGCGGAGGTGGAGGGTACAACCTGTGTGCGTTTTTTGCTGTGTGCGGAAATAGTTTCTATAACTTCATCCACTCTGTCATCATCTGTACCAATGATGAATGTGGTATTGCCCGACATGAGAAAACCACCCGTAGTAGCAAGTTTTGTCACAGAGAATTTCGCCTTTGTAAGTGCACTTTGAACTTTTGCGCTGTCATCATTTGAAACGATTGCAAATAATAATTTCATTATAACGCCTCCTTATTAAGTGGGATTTAGAGTAAAAATAACCTTTACTTCATAGCCGTTAAAAGCATCTTTATGCATTTCTTAGATTGCTTTTCGTTTCACATGAGTAAGGCTTTATCACTCGGGTAAAGACCTAAGTGTGATAATTTATTTTATTATAGCACAAAAATATTAGAAATGCCATATTTTTTCAGTGAAATTTTTACTTTTTCATCAATTTTTTCTCCAGGTACGGTTATGGGAATCCCAGGTGGGCATCTGCTCACAAGCTCAGCGGCAACTTCACCCACAGCGCTCTCCACCGAAATCCTTCTTTTGGCGGAGAAGATAGCTTTTTGTATGCTCATAACCCTTTCGCCTGCGTGGGGCAGGGCTTCTTCTAAAATAAGCATATTCGATTTTCTTTTAATTTCGCTTATCATCTTTTCCACTGCATAGAGCTCTTCGGGTTTGTTCTTAGCCGAGGGCAAAAGCACGCAGTAATTATCACTGATATACTCATGCTCTATATTATACTCTGAAAGCAGTGCTGAAAATTCCTCTTTTCTATATCCAAGGCCACAAAATCCAAGCGCAAGACGGGTGGGGTCGCAAACTCCTTCGGGAAGAAAAAATCCCCTATCTTTAGCAAGCTCTTTCATATTGCCAACGAATTCTATAATTTCCCCAATATCTTTTACCACATTATCATTTATATACTGCAAATTTAAATCGACCGATAGCATTATTAAATAACTTGGACTTGTAGAGCCGAAAATACTCATGGCAGATTTAGCGCAATCAAGATATTTTTCATTGCCTATATGCAAAAGCGCACCGCCTGTGAGCACCGGCATGGTTTTGTGCAATGAGTCACAGCAGATATCTGCTCCAAGGCTCATCGGATGTAGGCTCTGGGGCAGAAAATTCAGATGGCTCCCATGGGCATTATCCACTATCAGTGGCACATCATATTCACTACATACTTCTTTAATTCCCCCTATATCGCTTATCACACCGAAATAGTCGGGGCTTGTTATATATACAGCGGAGGCATTTGGGCAGCTCTTTAAAGCCTCTCTTATATCGTCGGGGGAAATTCTACCGCAGAGCCCCTTTCCTGCATCGCTCTTAGGATACACCCAAAATGGCGTAAGCCCTAAAAGCCCCATAGCGTTCACCGCAGATATATGTATATTCCTACCGCAAACTATACTGCCATTTTCCTTAGCAACCATTGCAAGCATAGCCTGTATGCAAAGAGTGCTACCCCCTGCCGAAATACAGCTTTTTTTACTGCCGTATATCTCAGAATAGAGCTCCTCGCATTCCTTTATGGCACCATC
The DNA here is from genome assembly GCA_964371155.1 of uncultured Oscillospiraceae bacterium. Taxonomy (GTDB): domain Bacteria; phylum Bacillota; class Clostridia; order Oscillospirales; family Ruminococcaceae; genus CAYJEQ01. The sequence continues at coordinate 4,090 of CAYJLI010000013.1, forward strand.
ACATTCATAAAGACTGTCCGCACCACGAACTTCTGTTATGTCGTATTTTGCGGCGTCACTTAAAAAGTCGGGAAGCATGCCTTTGTGCCCCGGCATATGCATACGGGAATAGTTCTTCTCCAAATATTCTGAAACAGCTTTGTAAAGCGGTGTTTGCATGGCAATCATCTCCAAATTCAGTGTTGTAAAGGTGTTTATATTCAGATATAATCCAAATATAAATTTATCCATTCAGTGCTTACTTATATATGCTTTTTCCAAAAGTGAGCTTTGTGCATAAATACTTAAATCAGCAAGCCTACATAAAATTATTTTAACACACAAAGTCATGGATTGACAAGCTTGCACCGTTGCGGTTATACTGAATTGTAAAAAAAACGCACCGAGGGAGGTGGCACAACTGCAAGGGATAAGAGAGCTTTTTTTAAAGCAATCTATTGAATATATTGGGGTATGTCTTTTAGAGGAAATACAGCCACTGATAAAATGCCGTGCGATAAACAGACTTCCCCAAGAAGCACACAGCGTAATCACCGCCATTTTCCCCTATTACACGGGCGATTACCCTGAGAAAAATATATCGAGGTATACACTGGGGAAAGATTATCATAATATAGTGAGCGATATACTAAAAGAAATATCGGCAAGCCTTAAACTAAAATACCCCCAAAACGATTTCCAGCCTTTTTGCGACATTTCACCGATAAACGAAGTACTCGCTGCTCAAAAAAGCGGACTTGGCGTCATGGGGAGAAATAATCAGCTTATAAATGAAAAATACGGCTCATATGTCTTTGTTGGGTGTATAGTAACTGATTTAAAGCTTAATCCCACCGCACCTAAAGAAGGGGACTGCCTAAACTGCACACTCTGCATTAAGCATTGCCCAACAAATGCTTTGGGGCAAAATTTTTGCAAGGATATATGCCTTTCACACATCACACAAAAAAAGGGTGAGCTCACAGAAGCCGAAACGGAACTTGTGAAAAAAGGTGGGCTTATTTGGGGGTGCGATGTCTGTACGGACATATGCCCGATGAATAAAAATCCGATAATCACGCCGATAAATAGATTTAAAGAGAATATAATTCCCATAATAAATGAGGATAATATATCGGAGGCAATATCCGAAAAAGCGCTCGGCTATCGTGGGAGAGCAGTTTTAGAGCGCAATATGCAGATAGTTTTACAAGTGCCAACGGATACAAGTAATTTTACCAATCGCTGATTTTTCCATATTTTTCACTGCCTGCGGCGGAGGGAAAATGGGGAAAAATTATATTAAGCCATTCACTTTGGATAGTTTTAGTTAAATGACTGTTATTATAGCTAAAACTGTGGTAGAATAATAAAAGCAAAGCCCCCCTTAACAAAAACATACTATTTAAAATATAATGGATATATAGCGAATGCTATTAAATGTCGATAACTTTTAGCAGTCGGATATTTTTGCACACTCATATACCGCAGGCGGTGGACAAATGTGCAGGAAATTTGGCTTAAGCTCTTGGCATTGCAAAGCTATTACAATCAAGCTGAGGAGTGACACAATGGAGATACTTACCCCCGATAAATATGAGGAGCTCGACGCCTTTGTGGCATCGCATAAAAATGGTGGATTTACACAGCTCTCGAGCTGGCGACATGTAAAAAACAACTGGGGATTTGAGGCAGTAGTCAGCCGAAATGATGCAGGCGAAATAATAGGCTCTATGAGTATGCTAATACAAAAAATACCCTTTATCGGTACATCTTTCGTGTATGCGCCGAGGGGGCCTGTCTGCGATTTAAACGATGCAAAAGTGCTCGCTGATTTAAAAGCAGGTGCTGACATGGTGGCAAAAAAACATAATGCACATGCGCTGAAAATAGATCCGGACACACTAATGGCGGATGAAGAATTTATAAAAATCGCCAAGGAAATGGGCTTTGTGCAGTTTGCAGGCCCCGATGGCTTTGAGACTATACAGGCACGATTTAATTACCGCCTTTACTTAAATGAGCGAAGTGAAGAGCAAATTCTCGCCGACTTAAATCAAAAATGCAGGTACAATATACGAGTGGCAGAGAAAAAAGGAGTGCAGGTGCGGCATGTCGGCAAAGAATACCTTGACGATTTTATCAGAATAATGCAGGTGACAGGTGAGCGTGACGGCTTTATCACAAGGCCTAAAATCTATTTTGAGAGAATGCTCGACGCACTCGGCGAAAATGTAAGGCTTTATGTGGGATTTTATCAAGATGAAGTGATATGCGGTGCCATCACCACGAATGTGGGTGGCAAATGCTGTTATGTATATGGCGCTTCCGATAATAATCATAGAAATGTAATGCCAAATTATCTAATGCAGTGGGAGATGATTAAATGGGCGGTACAAACAAACTGCTTTGTTTACGACTTCCAAGGAGTATCGGGTATTATGGATGAAAGCCGACCCATCCATGGGCTTTATCGCTTTAAAAAAGGCTTTAATGGCACACTTGAAGAGCTTGCAGGAGAATTTGACTACACATATAAGCCATTTAAATCTAAAATGGTGGATTATGCACTTAGTCTTAATACATTCACAAGAAAGCTTAAAAAGAAGCTTAAATCAAGGGGATAAATATAATAATTTAGTTATTGTAGGGGTGGCTGAGAATGCCGCCCCTACACTTTATTGTTTAACATAATTTTTACATTGCATCACAGCAATAGCGCATTGATTTATCAAGTATTACAGGCAGTGTGGAGGCTGATTTTGGCACAGTATTTATCATTTCTAACAATTAAACCACTAAAATCCATCCCCTTTTTTTCTTGCGAAGAATGTTAAATTATGATAAAATTAATATTTGTAATGGTAAAGCCAATATTTTAAAAAAAGAAGGTGTGGAGTATGAAAAAAATAGGATTTGACAATGAAGTTTATATGCGTGAACAGGTAAAACGCATAAAAGAGAGAGTTAACAGATTCGGTGGAAAACTTTATTTAGAGTTTGGCGGAAAGCTTTTTGATGACTATCATGCGGCGAGAGTATTGCCGGGTTTTGATTTAAATGGCAAGGTTAAAATGCTTTGTGAGATGAAAGACCAAGCAGAAATCATACTCTGCATAAGTGCTACGTCAATTGAGAAAAATAAAATGAGGTCGGACATAGGCATCACCTACGACATGGAAGTGCTGCGCCTGATAGACAGCCTCAGAAAGATGGATTTGTACATAGGCTCGGTGCTAATAACCCAGTTCACAGGACAACCCTCGGCGGACATATTCCGCAAAAAGCTCGAGATGAGGGGGGAGCGTGTATATATTCACGCACTCACAGAAGGATATCCCTCGAATGTTGATGTTATAGTATCCGAAAAAGGATATGGAGCAAACCCATATATAGAAACCACAAGGCCGCTTGTAGTAGTTACCGCACCGGGGCCTGGAAGTGGAAAACTTGCCACCTGCCTTTCACAGCTTTATCATGAGCAACAAAGGGGAGTAACCGCAGGATATGCAAAATATGAAACTTTCCCCGTGTGGAGCCTACCGCTTGATCATCCTGTGAATGTGGCATATGAAGCTGCAACGGCGGACCTTAAAGATGTAAACATGATAGACCCATTCCACCTAAATGCCTATAATGAAACAACTGTAAATTACAATAGAGATATAGAAGCATTCCCCGTGGTAAGAACTATTTTAAATAGGATTTTGGGCGGTGAAGTATATAAATCACCCACCGATATGGGTGTAAATATGATAGGCATCAGCATTGCAGACGATGATCTGGTGAGAAAAGCGGCGTGTCAGGAAATAATTAGGCGTTGGTACAGAGTGCAGTGCGATTACCGCAAGGGAATAGGCGATTTAGAAGCCTGCCAAAAGCTTGAGTACCTTATGATTTCGCTTGGACTGACCAGTGAAGACAGACCAGCAATAGCTCCCGCAGTAAAAAAAGCGGAAGAATGTGGTGGAAGCGCAGTGGCGATAGAGCTAACAGACGGCGCTATTGTAACAGGGAAATCCTCCGATTTAATGAACGACACTGCGGCGGTAGTGCTAAACTCTATAAAACATCTTGCTAAAATAGACGATGCTACCATGCTGATATCAAGGGATGTTCTTTCGCCGATTATTAAGATGAAGCAGGAAGTGCTCGGAAGCAGAAGACCGATATTAAAGCTTGAAGAAGTGCTTCAGGCACTTTCAGTATCGGCGGTTACCGATTCCACTGCGGCACTCGCAATGAGCAAGCTCACCGAGCTAAGAGGATGCGAAGCGCACAGCTCGGATATAATAACCCATTCCGACTCTGCAACATTTTTAAAACTTGGGATAAACTGCACCTGTGAGCCAAGGTTCCCCACAAAGGATTTATACTTTAGGTAGGAGCTTATAATCAAAATTTCATTATCTTTCCCACTTTGTTATTAAGTGGGAAAGATAATTTTTTGCATATTTAAAATAATTATCACTTTCCCAATCTGCATATTCAGCGTTGCAGTAATTTCAGGATATGCATTTAATATTTTGATATAGGATATATTGCTCTAATTATACAAAAAAACATGCCACCGCCGTAGGCGGTGGCATGTTTTGATTATAAAGAAAAATAGTCGTTTGCGACACATTCACTCTTCACTCTTCACTAATAAATAATCTACCCAGTAATCTCTGTTACTGTAATTCCAGTTAGTCCGAAATTGTTTGAGAGTGTATCGCCAAGTGCATCCACATCCCCAAAGGAGGACATAAGCACCACATTTGCGGTAGCGGTTACCACGTTGTCGCCATTTGGAGCAAAGGAAACAATACCACCGTATTCGCCATCAAAGCTGTATAGGTATATTGTTGGTTCCGTCGGTGCTTCGGAGCTTAAAAAAGCGTCATTTTCGGTGAGCATGGAGGAAACAACTAAAAGATCGGACCCACTCATGCCATTTATAAAGGAGGGAAGTGAAGCGGTAAATTTGTTTTCTACAATCTTAAGTACTTCTTCGGATAAGTTTATATCCGATTGCTCGCTGAGCATATTATACATCGCATCCGAGGCACCCTCTATTTTGTGCACAGAAGTTGGTGTGGAAAAATCTGTGGAGGCAATACCTGCCACAATATCGTCAAATTCATCGGAATAGGTATAAAAGCGTATGTAATCTTCATTGCTTGCAAGAGTGCCAACGTTTGTGAGTAGTTCGGCACCCTTATCATAAAGTGTAATATCATTTGAAGCGGTATTACTGCAACCACTCGCAGCGAGTATCATTAAAACGGATAATGCCAAAGCTAAAATTTTCTTCATATTTTTTCCTTCTCTATATGCTTTTGCACATTTAAATTATTTTAAACACAGGGATTTATCCTGCTGTCGAGCCACTGTCCACTGTTGGTGACTCGGTGGTGATAGGCAGTATCTGCACAATTTTATAGCCATTTTGAGTTTCCTGCAAATGATAGCTCATGTATTTATCAGGGGTGGGCTCGTAGTCCTCATCATTTATTGTAATCCCACCGAAGTTCTCAGTAGGAGGCACATATCCCACAGTTAGTGTTATCATATCGCCTTGGGAGTCCATTTCGCTGATATAGGGAATGTAAAATGAAGTAAGTCCCACTACGGGCACTTTGTAAAGTCCGCTCACCTCGTCGTAATAGTATGTGGACTCAAAATCCCCGAATGTCTGATGGTTTATCACAGTACTGCTTCCAAAAAGTGTAGCCGCCGCCACATCAACATCCGAGGCTGGAAGGAGTAGCATACCACTGTCGTCATTGCTGTATGTGCCACGCTTTTCACTTAAAAGGCATGACCATATGGAGGATAAGCGTATTAAATTTTCATCCGCATTTGTGACATCATCAAAAGGCACTGGGTCAAACATCACCACGGGGGTGATAAAGGATTCAAGCTCATCTATTTCACCCGAGCGGTCAAAGAGTCTGATTGTCATATCCACACTGAGCGAAACAAGTGTAATAGCCCCCACAACTGCAAGCACTATAAGCGCAACACCTATCGAAGAAGCGTATCTATTTCTGCGACTTTTTTTAATCGGTTTACTGTTACTCATAAAAATTGTTTATTCCTTTCAAGATAAATGACTGATTTTTATTTTGCGCCCGCATAAGGGAGCACGCCCCATCCATCACAGGTAGGGATACACGGAGAAATCCTCTCTAAATATGTTATCTAATCTGCCCATTACCTCTGATTATAAATTTATTTGTGGTGAGTGCCGAAAGTCCCATAGGGCCTCTCACATGCATCTTTTGAGTGGAAATGCCTATCTCGGCACCATATCCAAATTCGCCACCGTCGGTAAAGCGGGTGGAAGCATTTACATAGACAGCCGCCGCATCCACCGCCTTTATAAACACACTGCTGTTTTGATAACTATCGGTGATAATTGCCTCGGAATGACCGCTCGAATGCTCTTTTATATGAGCTATTGCTTCTTTTAAATCCTCAACCACTTTAACAGCGAGAATATAATCGCCAAATTCGGTGAAATAATCCTCCTCGGTAGCCAAAACCGCCTCGGGGATAAATTTTCTTGTGATTTCACATCCCCTTATCTCAACATTATATTCATCGAGTGCTAATTTTAGCATGGGAAGATATTTTTCTGCCAAAGATTTATGTACAAGCAAAGTTTCCATAGCATTGCAAACGGAGGGACGGCTTGCCTTAGCATTAACTGCGATTTTCACAGCCATGTCGAGGTCGGCACTTTCGTCCACATAGCTGTGGCATATTCCCACACCAGTTTCAATAACTGGCACTTTTGCATTTTCCACGACTGTTTTAATAAGCCCTGCGCCACCCCTTGGAATTAATAAATCTATATAATCCGTCATGCAGAGAAGCTCTTTCACGCTTTCTCTTGAGGTGTCCTCTATGAGCAGCACTGAATCTGAGGGGATTTTGCTTTCACTGAGTGCTTCACGCATTATGCGCACAAGCTCTTTATTTGAATTAATCGCCTCACTGCCACCTCTGAGTATACAGCAGTTGCCCGATTTTATGCTGAGTGCGGCGGCATCCACCGTGACATTTGGCCGTGCCTCATAAATCATTGCAATCACACCAAAAGGCACACGGGTGTTGATGATGCTTAGCCCATTTGGCATACTCACCCCATCGGAAACATTGCCCACTGGGTCTTTAAGGCGCACAATCTCCCTCACCGCTTCTGAAATGGCGGAAATTCTATCCTCGTTAAGTGTAAGGCGGTCTATCATTGAGGCTCTAATGCCTTTTTCCTTTGCCGCTTCTATATCTATTTTATTTGCAATAATTATATTTTCAGCATTTTCATTAAGACTTTTAGCTATCAAAAGCAGTGCATGATTTTTATCATCGGTGGAAACAGTAGCCATCACATCCGAGGCTATTTTGCTCCTCCTGCCAAGCTCTGTGGCATTGCTCATCATTTTACCCCCTTAAAGAGTGTACCCACTCCATCTTTTTCGAATATATCATATAGCACATCGGGATTTTTTCCATTTACTATCAGCATGTCTATCCCTGCTTCAGTAGCAAGTTTTGCCGCATGAATTTTAGTAATCATCCCACCTGTACCAAGGCTACTTCCTGCACCATCCGCAATGGATAGGATGAAATCATCAATTTTCTCCACCACATCAATTTTTTCCGCATCGGCATGGTGGGTGGGGTTTTTATTATAGAGCCCATCTATATCACTCATGATTATCAGCAAATCGCTTTCGGTAAGCAGGGAAACTATCGCCGAAAGAGTGTCGTTATCGCCAAATTCTATTTCTTCTACCGAGACAGTGTCGTTCTCATTTACAATGGGAATAACACGCAAATCAAGTAGCTTTTTAAATGTGTTCACAACATTTTCCCTGCGATGATCACTCTCGATTACATCCCTTGTTAAGAGCACCTGCGCCACATGGTGGTGATACCCTGAAAAGATTTTATCATATGTATACATAAGCTCGGATTGTCCCACTGCTGCCATCGCCTGCTTTGAGGGCATATCGGAGGGCCTGTCCATACCAAGCTTGCCCATCCCCACTGCGACAGCACCCGAGGAAACAAGTATTATTTCCTTGCCGCTATTTTTTATATCCGAAATAACCTTTATTAGCGATTCAAGCCGCCTTATATTCACAAGGCCTTTTTCATGCGTAAGCGTTGAGCTACCCACTTTTATAACAATTCTTTTTACCTTTTCAAAAGACATTCTGTCCACCCCACTTAAAAATAAACATTACCATATTCTTGGCATTGTAATTATAATACATGCATATACAGTTTAGTATAACATAAATAAGAAATTTTTGTATACATTTTTTTGCGGTAATTTTGCTTTGGAATAAGAAAAAATTAGAAATATATATAGCAATAGACTAATTCACATTAACTGAATTAGCAGAAAGGATTAAAATGAATATACCATTCTCTCCTCCAGATATAAGCGAACTTGAAATTGAAGAAGTTGTAGATACCCTCAAATCAGGATGGATTACAACTGGACATAAAACAAAAAGATTAGAAGAGAACATTTCAAAATATTGTGGGACAAATAAATCCATTTGTCTTAATTCTGCTACCGCTGGCTTAGAATTAACACTCAGACTCTTTAATATAGGTGAAGGCGATGAGGTGATAACTACCGCCTATACTTATACTGCTACTGCAAGTGTTATAGTGCATGTGGGAGCAAAAATTGTTATGGTTGATACACAAAAAGATTCATATGAGATGGATTATGACAAGCTATCACTCGCAATAACAAATAAAACAAAAGCTATTATACCTGTGGACATCGGCGGTGTGATTTGCAATTACGAAAAGATATTTGACGCAGTACTCTCAGCCTCCAACATATTTAAGCCAAATGGATTTTTTCAGGAGAAGCTTGGAAGAATTTTAGTTCTTGCTGATGCTGCACATAGCTTTGGAGCTATAAAAAATGATGTGAAAAGTGGGAATATTGCAGATTTCACAGCATTTTCGTTTCATGCGGTTAAAAACTTTACAACGGCTGAAGGCGGTGCTTTGACATGGAAGAGAATAAACGGAGTGGATGACACTGAAATTTATAAACATCTATCACTTATGAGCCTGCATGGACAAAACAAAGACGCTTTAGCAAAAACAAGTTTGGGCTCATGGGAATACGATATTATTGCACCGTATTATAAATGCAATATGACCGATATTGCAGCAGCTATCGGAATTGCGCAATTAAAAAGATATGAAGAAATATTAAAAATTCGCATGGGCCTTGTTAAATTATATGAAAGCATGCTTAAAAGCGAAAAAATAGAAATAGTGCATCATCATGGAGAAAACTATAAGTCGAGTTGTCATCTATTACTTGTGAGAATAAAAGATAAAGATGAAGACTTTAGAAATTTATTGGTTAAAAGGCTTGCGGAGGTAGGAGTGTCTGCAAATGTTCACTACAAACCACTGCCAATGCTAACTGCGTATAAAAATTTGGGATTTAACATTGCAAATTACCCCAATGCATACAATCAGTATAAAAATGAAATTACCTTGCCACTATTTTCTACCATGACAAAAACACATGTGACATATGTCTGCGAGCAACTAAATAAAATATTGGTGGATATAAATTCAGAAGAGCTTTTAAAAAACTACTCTGTATAGTGAAATAACTAAACACTTCATAGCAAAACAATAAAGCTTGAAAACTGCCAATAATTTGCCATTCCATTGCCGTTGATTCCCCATGTAAAAAAATAGTAGAATATAGTAAGTTTATTGGGATTAATAAGGGAATTTGATTGACTAACAGAGCAGTTTTGTGGTAAAATTAAGAGATTTATAGGAAGAAAAAGATGTTTAAATATTGAGGTAACTATGCAAGAGAAAAGAATATACCTTGCCACACCGACAATGCATGGTGAAGAGCAAGAATTTATAAAAGAAGCATTTGACACTAACTGGATTGCACCACTTGGCAAAAATGTGGACGAATTTGAAAAAAGTGTAGCAAACTACATAGGGGTATCTGCGGCAACGGCACTCTCTTCTGGAACTGCGGCACTCCACTTAGCACTAAAGCTATGCGATGTAAAAGAGGACGATATTATACTATGTTCCGACCTTACATTCTCAGCGACAGTAAACCCTGTTTCGTATGAAAAGGCAAAGCAAGTGTATATAGACAGTGAAGAAGAAAGCTGGAATATCGACCCCGAGGCACTGAAAAAAGCGATACAAAAATATCCACAAGCAAAAGCTGTGATAGTTGTACATCTGTATGGCACACCTGCGAAGATGGAGGAAATAGAAGAAATTTGCGATGAATATAATATACCCATTATTGAGGATGCGGCAGAGTCGCTTGGAGCAATGTACAATGACAAACAAACAGGCGCATTCGGCAAATATGCAGCAATTTCTTTTAATGGCAATAAAATAATTACCACCTCGGGTGGAGGGATGCTTGTATCAAATGATGAAGAGGCGATAAAAAAGGCGCATTTTTGGGCTACGCAGTCAAGGGAAGCGGTGCTTCATTATGAGCATAAAGAAATCGGATACAATTACCGTATGAGCAATATAGTTGCAGGGATTGGCAGGGGGCAGATGCTTCATTTAGATGAGCATATAGCACTAAAAAAGCGTATATACGAAGTGTATAAAGAAGCATTTAGAGGGCTTCCTGTAACAATGAACCCTTATCTAAAAAACACCCAGCCAAATTTTTGGCTGTCCTGTATTTTAATAGATGAAAACTGCAATGTAAATCCAAATACGATAATAGAAAAGCTTGCAGAGGACAATATCGAGGCAAGACCTATCTGGAAGCCGATGCATATGCAACCCGTTTTTAGTGACTGTGATTTTATTTCGGCAAATGAAGAAGCGCTTTCTAAAAAGATATTCGAAAAAGGGCTTTGCCTACCAAGTGATATTAAGATGACAAGCGAGGAACAACAAAGGGTTATAGACATTGTGAAATCTTGCTTTTAAAGGAAATGTTCAATGTATAGAAAATTTTTTAAGCGACCACTTGATATAGTATTATCCCTAACTGCGATAATACTGCTTTCCCCTATAATGCTAATTACAGCACTGCTTGTGAAGAAAAAACTCGGAAGCCCCGTAATTTTTTCGCAAGAGCGACCTGGCAAGGATGAGGAAATCTTTAAGATGTATAAATTCCGCAGTATGACTGACGAAAAAGATGAAAATGGTGAACTCCTCCCAGATAGCGTAAGACTTACTTCTTTTGGCAAAAAGCTGAGGAGTACAAGTTTGGACGAGCTACCCGAGCTTTTTAATATATTAAAAGGTGATATGAGCGTGGTGGGGCCAAGGCCGCTTTTGGTGGAGTATTTAAGTATGTATAATGATGAACAGAAACGAAGACACGAAGTTCGACCAGGGCTCTCGGGACTGGCTCAGGTGAGAGGGAGAAATTCGATTGATTGGGACGAAAAGTTTAAGCTTGATGTTGAATATGTAAATTCGTATAATTTACTGATGGATATAAAAATAATAGTTTTAACACTTGGAAAAGTTATGTCGAAAGATGGGATAAATGCTGAAAATTCAGCTACAGTTGAGAGATTTAAGAGATAGAAAATATAATTAACTATATTTACTGAAAGGAAAAAAGCCATGAAAATGATTTTTATGGGAAGAAAGAAGCATGCTGCAGAATTGCTTGAATGGAGTATAAAACAAGGAATAGAAGTTGTGGCTGTCGTTACTGATAGTCATTTTGCAAATTCACCAACCGCTAAAAAAGCACTTCAGTTGCAAATCCCTGTAATTAGTATGGAGCAAGCAGAGGAAATGATAGCAGATAGAGCGGATATAGATATAGTTGTTTCATATTTATTTTGGAGAAAAATAAAAGAACCCCTCATTTCAGGGAGTAGATTAGGGTGCATTAATTTCCATCCAGCCCCCCTACCCGATTGGAGAGGAACAGCGGGATACAATATTGCAATACTGAATAAACTTTCAAAATGGGGAGCTACCGCTCACTATGTCGATTCAAATATTGATACTGGAGCCATAATAAAAAAATATCAATTTGATTTTGACTGGAGATTAGAAACGGCATATTCATTAGAAGCGAAAACACAAGAGATACAAAAAGATCTATACAAAAGTGTATTGATGGACTTAAAATTTAATCAGAAATTAGAGTCATATGAACAAACAATTGATCAAGGTATTTATGTTTCGAGAAATGAAATGGAAAATATGAAAAAAGTCGATATTCAAAATGATGATATAGATTTAAAAATACGAGCATTTTGGTTTCCGCCTTATGAAGGTGCTTATATTGAAATTTCAAACAAAAAATACACCTTGATAAATGATTTTATCCTTAAACAATTAGCCGATAAAAACACAACAAGTAATGCATAGAAAATGAATATACACGTATAAACTGGTATTAAAGATTGTGATTTTTATGCAAACCCAACGAGGTAATAAATGGGAAAAAATATATGGATAATGAACCACTATGCCACGGGTATGTTTGATGAAAAAGGTGGCAGGCATTATAATTTTGCAAAATATTTAACTGCTAAGGGGTATAGCCCCACCATTTTTTGTGCCAATGTATATCATAACTCGGATAAGGTGCTTGATTTAAAGGGCAAAGCATACAGCGAAAACTGTGACGAAAACACCAAAATAGTCTATGTGAAAACCACTCCATACACAGGAAATGGAATTTCAAGAGTTAAAAACATGGCGTTTTTTGCTAAAAACTTAATGCAAGTAGCAAAACAGTATATAAAATCTGGTGCAGAAAATCCCGATGTAATTCTTGCATCGAGCGTGCATCCGCTCACCTGTGTAGCAGGGGTATTTATTGCTAAAAGGCTAAAAGTGCCATGCATAGTTGAAATTAGAGATTTATGGCCTGAGAGCATAGTAGCCTATTCAAGCCGTTTCACCAAAACTCATCCACTTATCAAGCTTTTGTATATGCTCGAAAAGTGGATTTACAAAAAATCGGACGCTCTTATCTTCACCATGCAGGGCGGAGCAGATTATATAAAAGACATGGGTTGGGATAAGGACATTGACCTTTCCAAAGTGCACCACATAAACAACGGCGTAGATTTAGAAACCTTTGACTACAATAAGGATAATTTTATAACAGAAGACATAGACCTTGAAAATAACGATATATTTAAAGTTGTGTACACTGGCTCTATTAGACGAGTAAATAACCTCGGCATACTCCTCGATGCGGCAAAGCTCATAACAGAGCCTAAAATAAAACTGCTCATCTGGGGTGGTGGCGATGAGCTTGAAGCATTAAAACAAAGGGTTATTGATGAAAATATCACAAATGTGGTCTTTAAGGGAAGTGTGGATAAAAAATATGTGCCCTACATTTTGAGTAGGGCTGATGTGAATTTATCACATTATTCCTATTCTGAAATAAATCGATATGGTACAAGTAGAAATAAGATGTTTGAGTATTTAGCTTCTAATAAATCAGTAATTTCCACCGAGTGGGATAAATATGAGCTTATTAAAAAGCATTTTTGTGGAGTTTCAATGCAATGTGATAATGCAGAAGAAATTGCTTCACTTATAAATCAAATGTATAATACCGATGATACCACAAAAAAAATCATGGCGTCTAACGCCCGAGAAACCGCCAAAGAATACGACTTTAAAGTCCTTACAGACAAACTAATAGATATAATAAATCAACTGCCATAAATTAAAGGAGCTTAAATAAATGAAAATTACTGTTGTGGGAGCAGGGTATGTAGGGCTGTCAAATGCAGTACTACTCTCCACTAAATATAGTGTAAAAGTAATTGATATAGTGGCTGAAAAAGTTGCTATGCTAAATAATCATCAGTCACCAATAGAAGATGAATATATAAAAGATTACCTTGCAAATAAAGAGCTTGACTTAACCGCTACAACCGATAAAAAAATTGCATATAAAGATGCTGAATTTATAATAATCTGCACACCAACCGATTATGATGAAAACACCGAGCTACTCGATACCTCAAGTATTGATACCACAATAAAAGATGTTTTAGAGATTAACAAAGAGGCTACCATTGTAATTCGCTCAACTATTCCGATAGGCTATGTGGATATGGCAAGAAAACGCTTTGAAAAAGAAAATATCTTTTTTGCACCCGAATTTTTAAGAGAAGGTAAGGCACTCGAAGATAATCTCTACCCCTCGAGGATAGTCGTTGGTAGCCATAGTGCAGAGGCTGAGAAATTTGCAGAATTACTCACAAGTTGTGCACTCTCAGAAGATATTCCCGTGGTGCTTACCGACACGGTTGAAGCTGAGTCCATAAAACTCTTTGCAAACACATATCTTGCTATGAGGGTGTCGTTTTTTAATGAGCTTGACACATATGCAGAGCTTAAAGGACTTGATGCTAAGCAAATTGTAGACGGCGTATGCCTCGACCCAAGAATAGGGCATAGATATAATAATCCCTCCTTTGGTTATGGGGGATACTGCCTACCAAAGGACTCAAAGCAACTTAAATCAAATTTTAAGGGAATACCAAACGATGTTATATCGGCGGTTGTAAATGCAAATGATACAAGAAAAGAGCACATTACACAGCAAATAATTAAAAAAAATCCCAAAGTTGTGGGCATATATAGGCTGATAGCTAAGACTGAAACAGATAATTTTAGGCAGTCGGCTATTTTAGATGTTATCCAAAAGCTAAAAAATAGCAAAATACCGCTTGTGATATATGAGCCAACTTTGTCCGATGAAACATTTATGGGTGTGGATGTAATTAAAGATTTAGCGGAATTTAAGTCCACTTGCGAAGTGATAGTTGCAAATAGATTTGCGGACGAACTCAGAGATGTAGAGGAAAAAGTGTACACCAAAGATTTATACTTTAGAGATTAGAGGGGAAAAGTATGCAGTTTATAGATTTAAAGTCCCAGTACAGGGCACTAAAAGATGAAATAGATAGCTCCATACATGCAGTGCTCGACCATGGGCAGTACATCATGGGCAAAGAAGTTGCAGAATTTGAAGAAATGCTCTGCGATTACACAGGAGTAAAGCACAGCATAACCTGTGCAAACGGCACCGACGCACTCCAGATGGTATTCATGGCTTTTGGAATAGGCAGTGGGGATGCGGTATTTTGCCCAAATGTCACATTTATTGCGAGTGTGGAGCCTGCCTGCATGCTCGGGGCTACGCCAGTTTTTTGCGATATAGAAGAAGACAGCTATAATATCTGTCCTAAATCCCTTGTGCGTCAAATTGAAAATGTAAAGAGAAAAGGTGTGCACAAGCCAAAAGCTGTTGTAGCGGTGGATTTTTTGGGAAATCCCTGCGATTTTGATGAGCTAAGGGCGGTATGTGATAGATATAATTTACTGCTAATCGAAGATGCGGCACAGGGCTTTGGTGCGTCCTATAAAGGGGGAAAATGCTGTTCTTTCGGGGATATTGCCACTACCTCATTCTTCCCAGCCAAGCCACTTGGTTGCTATGGGGACGGCGGTGCGGTTTTTACCGATAACGACGAAATCGCCGAGGTGATAAAATCAATCAGAGTACATGGCAAAGGCTCGTCTAAATACGATAATGTAAGAGTGGGCACAAATTCAAGGCTTGACACAATTCAAGCGGCGATTTTAAAGGTTAAGCTAAAGGCACTGAAAGAATACGAAATAAATAACAGGCAGGAAATCGCCGAGTATTACAACAATGCGTTTAAAGATAAATTTATCACCCCGTTCGTGGGAGAAGAAAACATCTCCGCCTATGCACAATATGCGCTTTTAGCAAAGGATAAGGAGCAGAGGGATAAAATTATCACAGCTTTAAATGAGGCTAATATCCCAAACATGGTATACTACCCAACGCCACAACATCTTCTGAAAGTGTTTGAGGGAAATCCTTATTTAGAGGAAGACTTTAAAAACTCGGTGTCATATTGCGAGAGGACATTTAGCCTACCGTTCCATCCATATCTGAGCGATGCCGAGCAGGATGAGATAATAAAGGCTGTTTTGGAGGCTGTGTAATGGATTATTTTGTGCATGAGAGCAGTTATATTGATGAGGGCTGTGAAATTGGAAGCGGTACGAAAATATGGCATTTCAGCCATATCATGAAGGACTGCAAAATAGGGAAAAACTGCAATATCGGGCAGAATGTAGTTATCTCGCCGACTGTTGTAATCGGAAACGGAGTTAAAATCCAAAATAATGTTTCGCTATATGGTGGTGCAGTTTTGGAAGATGGAGTATTTTTAGGCCCTTCATGCGTTTTTACAAATGTGATAAATCCAAGGGCATTTATTGAAAGAAAAGATGAATTTAGGGACACTCTTATAAAAGAAGGGGCGTCCGTTGGAGCAAATGCCACCATTGTATGTGGTTATACAATAGGAAAATATGCGCTTATTGGTGCAGGTGCAGTCGTTACAAAAGATGTACCCGATTATGCACTCATGGTGGGAAATCCAGCAAGGGTTAAAGGATATGTCTGCAAATGTGGAAATAAGATAGAGTTTATTGATAATTTCGCAAAATGCGGTGCCTGTGGGGATGAGTATATTAAAGAAGATGGCGTTGTAGCGGGAAGATAGTTACAATGAGGAGAAGATCTATGATTAAAGTGTGCCATATGACATCTGTGCATAAAAGCCAAGATGTTCGTATACTAAAAAAGCAGTGTACAAGCCTTGCAAAAGCTGGGTATGAGGTATACTTAGTAGCCAAAGGAGAGAGCTACACCGAAAATGGTGTAAATGTGGTTGGTGTTGGCGAAGTAGGTGGTGGAAGACTTTCGAGAATGACAAAGCAGGCTAAATTGGTATATGAAAAAGCCATAGAGCTGGGTTGTGACATATATCAGATACATGATCCAGAGCTTTTGCCATATGTGCATAAACTTAAAAATAAAGGCAAAAAAGTTATATTCGACAGTCATGAAGATTATGTAGCACAAATAAAGCATAAGCACTACATACCAAAAATATTAAGCAGTACAGTAGCAAACCTTTTTGGAGTATATCAAAATCTAATTTTTAAAAAATTAGATGCAGTTATTTTCCCTTGTCTGATTAATGGAAAAGATATTTTTGAAGATAAATGCAAAAAATCTATTATACTCGGAAATCAGCCCCTTATAGAAGAGCTTTATGATAATTATGATGAAAATAACCAAAAGATAGCAAATACAGTTTGCTATGTAGGGGGACTAACATATAAAAGAGGCATAAAACATTTGATATTAGCGTCTGCAAAAGCAAATGCTAAGACAATTTTAGGTGGTAACTTTATGCCAAAAGCATTTGAAGATGAAATGGTGAAAATGCCTGAGTTTAAATCAGTTGATTTTAGAGGCTTTTGTGACCGAAAAGAAGTGCTAAATGTATATAAGCAGTCCATGATAGGCATGTCAACACTTTTAACAGTAGGACAACAGAATATTTTAGACAATTTTGTAACCAAAATCTACGAATATATGTCAATGGGTCTACCTGTAATAATGTCGGATTACCCATATGCAAGAAAAATAAACGAAAAATACAATTTCGCAATACTTGTAAACCCCGAAGACACCGACGAAATCGCAAATGCAATTACATATCTACTAAACAATCCTGAAATTGCAAAAGAAATGGGACAAAACGGCAGAAGGGCAGTGCTTGAGGAATTCAACTGGGGCATAGAGGAGAAGAAACTTTTAAAACTATACGAGGAGCTAAGCAGATGAACTACGCATTAATCGGCTGTGGACGAATTTCCACAAACCATATAAGGGCATGCATAGAAAATGGCATAAATATCACAGCGCTTTGCGATGTAAAGCCCGAAAATATTGAAAGCCTACTTGTAAAACATTCACCCTTAAATGACACTAATATAAAAAGATACACCGACTACAAAGAAATGATAAAAAATGAAGCTATCGACTTTGTGTCGATAGCTACTGAAAGCGGAAGCCATGCGGAGATTGCACTTTTTTGCATAGAAAATGGCGTGCATGTGATTATCGAAAAGCCTATGGCGATGAGCATAGAGGACTGTGATAAAATAATAAAGCTTTCAGATAAAAATAATGTGAAAGTGTCCGCCTGCCATCAAAATAGATTTAATGAGTCGGTACAAAAGCTAAAACAGGCGGTGGATGCTGGCAAATTCGGCAGAATATCCCACGCTACTGTGCATGTTCGCTGGAATAGAAACAAGGACTACTACACCCAAGCACCTTGGCGTGGTACATGGGCAGAGGACGGCGGTGCACTAATGAATCAGTGCATACATGGAATCGATTTAATCCGCTGGATTATGGGGGATGAAATCGAGGAAATATACGGTGTAACAAGGCAGGTGCTCCACGACTATTTAGAGTGTGAAGATGTGGGGCTTGCAATTGTTAAGTTTAAAAATGGCAGTATCGCAAGTATTGAGGGCACTACAAATGTATATCCGAAAAACCTTGAAGAGACTGTGTATATATTCGGTGAAAATGGCACAGCAAAGCTCGGTGGCAAATCAGCAAACACAATAGACATATGGGAATTTGCAGATAGTAGTGAAAACTTCACAGGCTTTGAGGAAGAAACTGAAAATGTATATGGCAATGGGCATGTGTCAGTTTGGGCTGATTTTGTACAGGCGATAGAAGAAGACAGAGCTCCATATATAGATGCTTATGCAGGCAAAAGAGCGGTGGAGAATGTGCTCGCAATTTATAAGTCGTCCAAAGAGGGTGTGGCTGTGAAACTACCGCTTTCAGGTGTTAAGAGTACCGATTTTGAAGGGATGTTTTGATTTTTGAGAGTTTTATTAGTTTGTGGAACTTATACCAATGGAATAAAAATTGTATCTAAAGACTTCGTTCACCATCAAGCCATTGAACTTAAAAAAAGAGGAATAGATATCGCAATACTCTCACTTGACATGCGCTCTATTAGACGAAAGAGAAAGCTTGGCATAAATGAATATGTAATAGACGGCATACCGATATATGTCGCTGCATTTCCATGTGGCCCAGTAAAAGGTATGCTCGAATTTGTTAGCCAAAAAATGGCTGCGATTGCCTACAAGCGAGTGATAAAAAAATGGGGAAAGCCCGATATTATTCATGGGCACTTTTCAGGGAATTCATATGCGGTAATGCAGATAGCTAAAAAAAATAATATACCACTGATTACCACTGAGCATGGAACTAATATTTTAAATATAAATCGAAAGAGTGACACCGAGAAAAAAGCTTATGCTGTTTACAAAAATTCGGATAGAGTAATTTGTGTGAGCACTGCTCTAAAAAATGCAGTCTCAGAGTTTTATAATGGTAAAGTAGATATAATTCCAAATATTCTCTCAAGCAATTTTAAGCTCATTTCGACTGAAAAAAGTAAAGAATTTACCTTTATAACGGTATCAAATTTAGTGCCACACAAAAATGTTGATTTAGTAATAAAAGCATTTGCAAAATTTATACAAGCCGTACCAAATGCAAGGCTTATAATTGCAGGTGATGGCAGTGAAATGCCTAAGTTGACTCAATTAGCTAAAGATTTAAATGTCCTTGAAAAGGTAGAGTTTAAAGGCAGAGTAGAAAATAGTCTTTTGCCCCATATGTATAATAGTGCACATTGCTTTGTTTTACCATCAAAGTATGAAACATTCGGAGTTGTATACATAGAAGCAATGGCATGCGGATTGCCCGTGATTACAACAAGCAATACTGCTGAAAATGGAATTGTAAATAGTGGCAATGGAATTGCAGTGGAGAGCTATACGGAAGACAATGTGCTAAAAGCTATGAAATATGTTTACGATAATTATGAAAATTACTCGCCAAATGAAATTTCAGAAGAATGTATAAATAAATATTGCGCTGATATTGTTTCGAAACAGATAATGGAAGTGTATGGAGAGGCTTTGGATAATGGCTAAAATGTTTGGCACAAAATATGATAAAGCCACAGAGATATTGTGGCTAATAACATTAGTTTCATCTTTTTTTGGAATACTGCTTTTCCCAGTGACGATAGGAAGTTTAGGAACATTTTATTTATTTCGAATTGCAATACTGCTAACTGCACTTCTATTTTTTATTAAGGCAATATACTGCAAATTTGATTTTGTCGGAGAAAAGTCCAAATTAATTAAATCAGTATATATTTTATTTGTATGTATGATTTGTTATTCTATTTACTCAGTCTTTATTGCGTTAAATTTTTCATTCACTCTTTCAAGAGTAATGAATTTATTTTTTGATATATTATTTTGTTTTTTAGCAATATACTTTATACCACAGAATTTTAAGCTTAATATAAAAATTATAACAGTATCACTTATTACTCTTCAATTATTAGGAGTTTATGAAACAATTTTTGGTGGCATCTCAAATAACCTTTATGATGGGATGAGTAGATATAGTTTTTTTAGGATACTGCTTTTACAGCAGCCGGTAGTAAGTTTTGGAAACACAAATGACTTTAACTCAGCCACCGCAATGATTACTATTATAATAACATGGATACTAATATATTACGGCGATAGGTTAACTAAATCAGAGAAAAGTAAATCGAATATAATCATCATTATTATTAATTCACTAATGTTTTATTTAGCTTCATGTGGATTATCCACACTAACAAAATATGCTATGCTGATACAGCTATCACTGATTTTAATATATGCCATAGTTATTAATAGGAAATTTTTAATGATAGCAATTACAATACTACTGCTATTTGCTTTTACACATCTTATGCCAACAGCGCAAAAATATCTCATTGAAATTGAAAATAATATCAGTCTCATAATATCAATGCTTGATGAAAATCATGAGTACGAAGTAAAGGAAACACCAAAAGTATATGGCGAAGAGGTGACACTCTCTCAACAGTTTGATGAAGATGCTACGGGTGGAGTAAGGCTTACGCTAATAAAATACGGTGTAGATACAATAATTAGTAGTAACTTTTTAGGAGTGGGTCTTGGAAATACTGAAATAATGGCGGCTAATGAAGAAATAATAGAAGAATGGGCTGACAGAGAAGCTATCAGTTTGCACTGTTTTCCAATTAGAATATTAGCCGACATGGGTGTATTTATTCTCTTGCCTGCATTAGTGGTTTTTGTGTTTGTTTTACAAAATGCATATAATGCTATCACTAAAAGCGAGAGGAAAAAGCAAGCAAAATACACATTGCTAATGGGTGCTATTGCTGTATGTACAACATATATATGCCTATCAACAGCATCATCTGATGCTCAAGATTTGTTGCCTATGTGGTTGTTTTTTGGATTGGTTATTGCAATAAGCGATAGAATTAATACCCCTAAAAAGGAGGTGCTAAAATGAATATATTAGTTATTACCCCTTATTTTGCACCGTATAAAGATGTTGCAAGTCGTAGAATGATCAGTTTAGTAAAATTTTTAATAGCACTAAACAATAAAATAACTGTAGTAAAACTGCAAAACGATAACTACCCATCAAATGCTATCGGAGAAGAATATATTGATGGAGCAAGATATATAGAGTTTGATGTTAAAGGGAAAACCTTTAAAGAAAGTGAAAAAATACTTGAAAACATTTTAGATAATCACTGTGAGCAAAATAGTTATGATATTATTATAGTGAGTTGTGGCCCGTTTTTCACAGTAACACCTACAAAAAATATAGGACTAAAGTACAATATTCCATATATTATGGATTACAGAGACCTATGGCTTTATAAACACAGACCAAATGACACACTAAAGAAATTTTTCGGTAACATTAAATCAATACTCCTGTTTAATAAAGCTGAGAAAGAGGCATTAAAGCACTGTGCAAAATTTGTAAGTGTAACTAATGGCTGTGTTAGAATAATGGAAAAACACTACAGTTTTATAAAAGGCAAAACAAGCTGCATATATAATGGTTATGAAGAAGAGATTGTAGAAGAAAAGATTAATAATACAATTAGTGAGGGAAAGTATAATTTAGTAATTTTTGGGAAGTTATCTTATTATTCAGAAGAAAAAGCAAATCTATTAATCAAAGCTATAGCCCAACTTATCAATACGGGTTATGACATATCGATAACACATATCGGAAAAGAAGAGCCTGTGATTAAGCGTATTCTTAGTGAAAATGCAATATCATCTGAAAGGTATAGGTGCTTAGGTCTGGTAGATTATGCATCTGGAATGGCACATCTCAAAAATTCAGATGTAAGTATTTCTGTTATAGATTTCAAAATAGGATTAGGCACAAAATTATTTGATTATATTCGTATTAATAAGCCAATAGTTGCACTTGCGCCACCAGATAGTGAATATGAAGAAATTCTAAGCCAATATGAAAATGCTTTTATATGTCAAACATTAGAGGATATAACTAATGCTTTAGAGAAAATTTTTAGTGAAGACATTAAAGTCTTAGCAACAAATAATACGGAGCAGTATTCAAGAAAGATGCAAAATGAAATATATTATAAATTGATAGAAAGTTCTCTTGCAGAATAATAAAAACATAGAAAAAGCGGTGAAGGATTATCAAAAATAACTTTGAGAAATTATTTAAAAATGTATTTGGGTATTCTATGGTTCCGATTTTAAACTATATAATATCCTTTATTTCAGTGCCTATTACTACAAGGCTCATACAACCCGAAGAAATGGGCAAAATTAATTTTGTAATTTCTAATTCACAGACAGTGTTGCTTTTTATTTTAATAGGGCTTGATCAAGCTTTCTTTAGATTTTACTATGAGCAGAAAAATAGTAAAGATAAAAGAATGCTCTTTACATCATGTATTGCAGTACCAATATTTGCAATAGCAGCAATAGCTATTGTGTTATTGCCATTTAGCAAAGATATAGCCTTTTTCTTGATTGGAATAAGGGATGAAGTGTATTATCTATCCTTTATTACTATAATAATATTTAATATTATTAGCAGATACCTAACTATGTCATATAGATTAGAAGAAAAGCCACTTATCTATTTAGTTCACAGTGTTTTCATCACCCTGCTTACAAAAACAATGCTAATCATTACAGGAGTTATGAACCCCACAGCCGAATTTTATCTAAATATAATTATAATACAAAATGTATTAGTTGCAGCAATACTACTAATCTTAAACCATAGAAAGCTTTATCTAAAGGGGTCAAGAAAGTATTTTACTGAAAACAAAAATCAGCTTTTTTCATATGCGCTACCACTTCTGCCAGATACGATGATTACCTCGCTAAACACCTACCTTGTCAATATGTTTATAGCGTTTAAACTAAGCTATGCACAGCTGGGAATTTATAGTGCTGCTACTGCAATTGTAGGCACAATATCTGTTATACAATTATCAATAAATTTAATTTTAGGGCCGTACATCCTTAAAAACTATAAAAATGAAAATCACCATTTTTGGCTTATCCATAAGGTGGTAGCAATTATTTTATCATTGATGTCAATAGGTGTTGTTATAATTCAACCAATTTTCTTGATGCTATTGGGAGAAGAATATAGAGAGGCATCTAAAATATTTGCTTTACTTCTATGCACTCCAATATTTTATACATTAACAGAAACTACCTATATGGGGTTTGCTATCATGAAAAAGAACAATAAGCGTGTAATTAGTAGTGCCATTGCATTAGTGATGAATCTAATTATGCTATCAATTTTGTATTTTGTTCCCGATATTGATATTCTATATGTTACTGTTGTTACGGCTATAAATGCATTTATTTTAATGATGGCAAAAACTATATTAGCACAAAAACTTTTTAAAACATTAGAAAACTACAATTATATATTCCTAACAGCGGGGGTAATAATAGCTTGTGCATTAATCAATGTTAATGTAGAAGGAATTGCAAGATATGTATATCTTTTGCTTTGTGCTACAGTAGTTTTGCTAATTAGCAGAAGAGATATTAAGTCCATATATCAAATTTTTGTAAAAGGTGAATAAAATGAATGAAAAAATCTTGCTAATAGGAAATGTTGATTCTATTTTTATATATAAATACATAAAAAATGTTTTGTATAATAATAATTTTGATATATATTTAATCACGCAGACTAAAGGTGGAAGCAAGTTTTTAGATGATGTGATTGCTTTAGGAGTTACAGTCATTGATTATGATGCGGAGATAAGTGGACTCATATGGAAAATCCCCAAACTAAGGGGATGGGTGAGGAAGTATGTATATAAAACAAAAATGCAAAAATTCTTAAAAGCAGAAAAATTTGAGCATGTTCATATACATTATGTGGGTAGTTGGTTAGAAAAGTATAATATTGACTATATACATAAATATACTAAGAATTTAATATGTACTTTTTGGGGCTCAGATTTATTGCGAAGTGAAGCAACAAACTTTAAAATTAATCTACTAAAAAGTGCTCAAAAAATATCACTTGGAGCCAAAGCACAAATTGATATTTTTAAAGAAAAATATGGCGATGAGCTTAGCGAAAAACTATATATAAACTACTTCGGGACGGATATATTTGAAGCCGTGGACTATATAAAGAAAACTTATACCCCAAAAAGCTGCAAAGAATATTTTGGGTGCGAGAGTGATAAGAAAGTTATAACAATAGGGTATAACGCCTCAGCCGCACAACAACATGATAAAGTGATAGAAGCTATTAGTAAATTACCAAAGAGTATTCTAAATGATGTAAACATTATTCTTCCATTTACCTATGGTGAATTAGAAGAAGGGTATATGGAAAAAATACAGGGCTTATGTGAAAAATTAGAATGTAGGTATATTATTTTAAGAGATTTTTTAAATTCTAATCAAATGTCAAAATTATGCATGGCTACTGATGTGTTTGTGCATGCACAAACTACCGATGCTTTTTCTGCGAGTGTTGCACAACATCTTTATATTGAAAGCAATATAGTTATTAACAATGCTAACATTCCATATAAAGAGTATAAAGAATGGGATATAGATTATTTTGAGTACACTGATTTTTCTGATATTCCCAAATTGATTGAGCAAAATATATATAAGGAATATAAGGGGAAGAATAGGAATAAACTAAAAGAAAATTTATCGGATACTAATCAAGCTGCAAAATGGCTGAAATTATACAATAGATAAAAAAAGACTATGACAAGAATACCTTGCCATAGTCTTTTTAGTTTTAATAGAAAATCTTCAGCTAATAGGAGGAGATATTTCCTCAAACATATAACTATCCACCGAATAAGCAAATAATATCTGCTCATACCCGATAATATCAAGCTCTGAGAGAAGCTCTTTGGTCACTTTCTCAGCATCAACAAAGGTAATTCTCCCATAATGCGGTGCTAAAAATGGGAGGTATGTCAGGGTGTGGGTGTCGCCAAATACCAAAAGCTCGGTGTTGTATGGCGAAAAAACAGTTATATCAATCATGGTGGCTTCACCGCCTAAAAAGACATCCATCGGATTTCCAAGCTCGGCGGCGTCTTTAAAGAATAATTCATGGTGGAGCGATACTCCATCATCGTCAAGACGCTCCACTAAATACTCCCTATCATAGCGGTTAAAATGATACAGGCTGATGCTGTCCTGCCCCACATCTTTATAGGGGGATTTATCATATACATCACCATAAAATGAGAGTACATTGTGCTCAGTATCATATCGCTCGAGGGAATGGGGTGTGAGCTTTAATCTGCTTGCAAGCTCACGGTATAGATAGTAAGAGCCTGTTGAGGTGAGGTCGGACTGCGTTTTATAATAAAGTGGTAAATCGTGGCTTGCAAAAAGTGTGGGATATACATCCACAGTGGAAACAATCCCCTCTAAATCACGATAAACATCTTCTATATATTTCTTTTGATTAAATAAAAGCGTGCTTGAATAGCTTCCGAGCATGTGTTGATTTATACCACAGGAGGTGGGGACAAGCATCATATATGTTGGCACTCGGTATGTGGAGGTGAAATTCTTTATGCCCTCGGTGTTTAAAAAAGTTATACTCTCATCCTCGGGGGGGATATTCTCAAGCAGATATTCCTCAGTGATAAATATGCCGTTTTGCTCCTCGTAGCCACTCTCAAATCTCACCTCGATAAGTCCACTTCTTAGCTCGGAATTAAATGGGAATAGCTCTGCTACGAGCAGCTCGAGTGAAGAGAAAAAACTTTGCTTATCCGAAGTGTCGGGCTGTATGGGTAAACTTGGGTAACTCAGCGCCGCTCGAAAAGAAATTATGGCAGTGGTTATTAAAATCGCAGTTATTATAAAAACTGCAGTGAGCCTTTTGTGCTTCATGACTACATCCCTCCTTTCTGCCGAAATTGTAGAGTGTTTAATCACTCTCACCCTCATCTTCTGATTCTTGCCGATTTTGCTCATCATAAATACTGCCGAGTTTGGCAATAAGAAAATAAAATATTAAAGTTGTAATTGCTCCTAAAGGAGTACTCAAGTCAGCACTTATTCCAAACCCTAAATATAATAGCGTAAATACCGCATATGGCACTATAAAAAGCAAAAGAGCCTTTATCATAATGAACTCCCTCCAAATCTTGGAATAAATCTTAAGCCGCTAAAATCTTCACAAATGCATTTACACCATAAAAACAACCGATAAAAATAAAAGTAGAAGCGATTGTAAAGAGCTTATTACCTGCCAAGTAGTAGGATAATGTTTATCCATGAATTTGGCGGTTACGCTGTAAATACTACTGCAAAGAACTACACATAAAATAAGTGTGCCCATATTTGCACTGAGAAGATAAAGGGTTATATTATCGGTTGCCGGTAGGTCCGATAGATTAAACATCGATCGTATATAAAATATCGCCTCAGGTATGCTTGAGGCAGTAATGAACACAAATGAGAATATTGTCACACAGAATGTCATCATCCTGCTTATGAAATCGGGTGTGTTTTTAACGATAAATGGATAGAGATACTGCTCCCCTATAATAAATAATGCGAGATAAATTCCCCATAATAGATAGTTTGGAGTAATTCCATACCAGAGGGAAATGAGCATGCTTACCAAAATTATATTGAGCGAAGCAGAGAGGAAGCCACCGCTTTTTTCGCCGAGTTGCATATAGACATATTTTCGCACAAACTGATTTATCGTGATATTAAATCGGGCAAAAAACTCATCCACACTGCGGGACATAAACGGATAATAAAAGCTCACAGGTAGTTTAAATGAAAACAGATATGCAATTGCTTGCGCCATGTCAAAATAGGCGGAGAGTGTAAAATAAAGAGAAAATGTAAAGCTTATCACCAAAAGCCATATGCCGAGCACCGAAGAATTCGAGTGGCTAATTTGGGCTAAATCGGTGTAGAGACGGCGCACACTGTCTGCAAGTATCACTTTCTTGGCAACTGCGGAAATAAGCATTACAGCACCTTTGCTTATTGAGGTAAGCGAGGGGTGAACTTCTTTAATAGGGTAGCGAATTTCGCCAAACCTCACAAAAGGCCCATAAAATATCTTGCCGAAAAACAGGCTGTAAACTGCATACAAAAGGAGATTTTTCTCAGCTTCGAGCTCTTTTTTGTATATGTCCACTGAGTAGCTTATACCGCAGAGTGCAACCACCATTACACCTGCTACGGCAATGCCACTTTCAGTTAGAATAACACTGAAATAGCTAAATATTGCAAGGTTTTTTATCACATTAATGACTGTAAAGAACAATGCAGTTTTTTTAATTTTGCGTTTTGAAAGCCTGCCTATAAGTAAGCCGAAAATATAGTCGGTAAATGTCATTACAAGAAGGATGTATATATTTGCCTCGGAAAGAGTGAGGTAGAATGCAAGGGAAATTATCAAAAGTGAAACATATTTATATTTATTGGGTGAGAAATAGTAAAAAGCCATTGAGAGTGGCAAAAAGAAAAATATAAAGGTTAAACTAAAAAACTCCAAAGCAGACACCTCCTATTATAAAATATTTCGAAAAAATTATGGTGTTGCCACCTGCAATCTAAATTTGCTTTATTAAATCTTAGTCAAAATTATAGCTGAGTGAAAGCATTTTGCTCTCATTACCACATTTGTAGCTTGCCCACCCGAAAAAAGGGAATTATAAATATTCTCACAATTAAATCCTAATTTTTAACGCCCTAATTCATCCTTAACTTCTTCTAAAACCTTACTGTATTCTTCATAACTCATAAGTGAATTTAGCACGCTCACTAAAGAATTGCTGGAAAGGCGTCTTGGCAGGGAGAGCTTTTCAAGGAGTGCACGGCGAATATCGCTACTGTTATCAGCGCCCGATATGCCATCGGTGATAAAGTCCTGCTTTGTGATTAGCCTTGTAGGAGCTGAAGTGGTGCAGGAAATTACGCCTGAAGCAGCAAGAGCGTCCATTATCACTTCTTTAGGCACACCCTCAACACCTAAAGTGCCCTCGGCAGAAGGGGAGGCTTTTCGGTGCTCTTTCCCTGGGATATCTGGGATGTAGACATGGGTTATTTTGCCCTCTTTTATAGCACCTTTAAGATAGTTTCGGATTTTAAATCCAGCCATGTCGGAATCAGTGAAGATAATAAGGCCGTTTTCTTTGGCAAGGCGCCTGAGCAAGGCAAGCATTTCTTTATCCTTAAATATCCTATATCCGCCAAGCTCGATTATATTTGCATCGATTATAGAGCTAAGCTTTGATTTGTCGTACCTGCCCTCTACAACCACGGTTTCGGTTAATTTTATCATATATGAGGAGTCCTTTCTAAGGGCTTTGCAGTCCAATGTTTTGTGACGACTACACCCTGTTAGAAAACTATTCTGCATACTGCATCTACTTCTCCACCACTATATAGATAATAATTGCAGAGAAAAAGCGCTTTAAGTCTTTTATTTCTTAGAGTCATGCAGTAGAGAGATGAGGCTGATTACTGCTTTTTCTAAAATAATTCTGTCGTTCACCTTAGAGCTTTTGAGCGATAAATCGGCATCTGTAAGCAGTGCGAGTGCCTCATATAACTTAGAAGCTGTGTGCTTTGCCGATTGATTATAGGCGTTTTTTAGCCTGAAATTATTTTTAGAGGTAAATCCGAAATCCTCACTCGCAGTGGATAGCGCCACATTACTCGCCTGCGCTACTTTAGCCCTGTACAAATCGCAAAAGCTATTTGAAAGGACTGCCATAATCATGGTGGGCGGTTCTTTTAGATAGAGAAGGTCGGAGAGTATCCGCATAGCCTGAGAGGGATTTTTGGCATTTATTGCATTTGTTAGGTCAAACACCCTTGCTTCCACTGTTTCCACGGTGTAGCGGTGGATATCTTCATTTGTTATATTATCGCTTCCGATGGCGGATAGTTTTGAGAGCTCATTATTTAGTATGGACATATCCGTGCCACAATGACGAATTAATTCACTTGCCACATTTTTTTCGATATTCTTACCGCTTTTTTTAAGGGTGCGAGTGATAAATGCAGTTAAGTCGGCTGGTTGTTGTTTTTCAAATTTTAAAATATTGCCGTTTTTCTCAAAAGCGGCATTTATCATCTTGCAGGCTTTATTCTTTGAGGGGGAAAAGCTATTATCCTTTATCACAAGCAAGAACAAAGTGTGCGGTGGCATGTCTTCCGCCGCTTTTATTACTTCTTCTATGAGCTCGCCTGCATTATCGCCCTGTGGTATTGGGGGAGTGTTTAGCATCACCGCCCTAAATCCACCGAACATCGGCACTGATTCTATGCTATTTGTAAAAGCTTCCGCAGTGGTTTTACTGCCATCGAGCTGCAAAAAATCGCCATCATTTTTTGCGGTAAATTCCTTTATCATATTAACCGCATGATTTATCAGGTAATGTTCATTTCCATATATTAAAAAGAGGCGGGAGAAATCCTCCTGCTTTAAAGTTTCTTTGAGTTTGGCGATATCGAGTTTTGCCATACAGTTGCCTCCCAAGTCCTTAGTTTTTAGGCTTTAGCCATATAAATTATTCATATATGTAGTAATTATATTCATATTCATCGTGATGGGAAGTGATTTTAAAGCAGTTATCATGCTTAATTAAATTATTATCCTCATCAATAATGCAGTTATGCAGGCTATCGGCGTCATTAGAAACAATTATACCATAATTCTCCGACTTTTTTAATAGCGAAAGATCATTATTTACAATTTTTATATCACCCGACGAAGTAAGCTCAACGCTAAAGCCGTCACTTAGATTAATTTTACACTCTGTGGCGAGCAGTATTTTGCTCTCATGAAGACTGCTCTGCAAGAATGTGGAGGTGCTTTCATCGGAATATACGAGGTTTTTAGGAGTGGTTTCGGTGAGATAATCGGCAAAATCCCCCGATATTTGCCCCGTGGATATTACCGTATCAGCCATTACATCGGCGTGCCTATACGAGGAATAATCCTCCACAATCGCTATCTGGGCACCTCGATGATTGAGCACAAAATACCCATCACCCATTTTTATGCCAAATCCGTTGTAAAACTGATTGTATAGGGTAGCGTGTCCGATAAAAACTAAAATTGCCGAGCATAAAAGTGATAAACACATCTCATGGGCGGATGCCTTGAGATATATGGCTAAATAGATTATCACTGCGGCGAGGATGAATGTTAACAGTAATGTAGGGGTGTCCACATATATTACCGAATAGGGAATTTTACTTACAAACACCGAAATTTCAGCAATCATCATCAATAAAGCACCCGATAAAAATCCAAAGAGCCCACCCGTAAAGCCAAACAGACCGCCTAAAACCCCCGTGATAAGCGAAGAAATAAGGGAGAGCTGAGCAAGGAGTCCGCATAGTATGTTTGCAAATGGAGAAACGAGTGAAAAATATCCGAAATAGAGTGGAGTAAGTACAATTAGAGATAGCCACGCCGCTACCGATTGTAGCGCTAAATTATGCAGAATATTTAAAAATCTATTTTTAGATTTTATAGCAAAACGAGTCTTTAAAAACGGTGTGATAATACAAAGCCCAAGAGATGCCGAATAAGAGAGTATAAAACCAACATCGTGGACTATCAAAGGGTTAAGTAGTAAACTTATAAGCCCTGCTACCGCCAGTGATGTGAGAGTGTCGGCTTCTCTGAATATGATATTTGCGATGAGTGAAAGCAAAATCATTATTACCGAGCGTGTCACCGAGGGGGAGAAGCCACATATGCACGCAAATAGGATGGGGACGGGGAGGGTCAGCAGTGAAGAGATACGAATAGGTATTCCCATATAACACAAAAATCCTAAAAAGCTAAAACTAACCACCGACATATGCAGTCCGGACACACTTGTAAGATGCGAAGTCCCTGCAATATTCATGCTCTGTGTGAGCTCATAGTCCATATATCTTTCATCGCCTGTCGCAATTGCTACTGCAAGCCCTGAATAGTCAGAATCAACACTATCCAGTATATTTTCAGCTATGTAATTTCTAAAGCCTACCGATAGCTGAGTAATAGGAAAGGCGGCTTCTTTGGAGGGCGTGATATTTGATACTGCGCTTCCTCTAAGGTGAACATCGTCCGAAATCTGCTCGCCAAGCATTTTGTATGTGGGCGTATCGGTGAGTACGGTGGTGCGAAAACTTTCCCCTTCATCAATATCAAGCTCCCCATATGTGGTAAAGCTGATGGTGAAATTTTTGGGAATTCCCTGAACATTTAACGCAGTTGCCCTTGCATTTATTAAGTGGCCTCCATAGTAATCCTCTATTTCGGTGGCGGTTGCATGTATCTGCACGGTCTTGCCGCCCATCTTAGCCAAAGGGATGAGCTCATTATTTAGATGCAATGAGAGACTTATAAGCGCAAAAGAAACGCCAGTCAGAAAAACTCCTATATATTTCACATTCTTTATGATTTTATCGGTATTAACAAAAAGCAAAACCGCTCCCACCGATAAAATCAGCATGGAAACGGTCAGTACCATTCTAATATTAAAGTAAAAAGGCATTAGCAGGGAAGTGATAATATATCCACTCCCAAAAAAGAAAAGTGGGCGCTTCATGATGTCACTCTCCATAGATGTCGCTCAAAGGCTATCGTCACACAAGGTATACACCGATAATCCATAGGGTGGCTTAAGTTAAAATATCCTTTAAAAACCCCAAGCTATTGGGGGTGAATTCTATCTGGCTGAGCAAATACTGCTCTGTTGCTTTAGCAAGCAAATCAAGCGAGTGTCCGCCGAGTGTAAAAGAAAAAAGGCTTGGCTGTGTGGAGTAAATAA
Organism: uncultured Oscillospiraceae bacterium; assembly: GCA_964371155.1. Classification (GTDB taxonomy): domain Bacteria; phylum Bacillota; class Clostridia; order Oscillospirales; family Ruminococcaceae; genus CAYJEQ01. The sequence continues at coordinate 36,234 of CAYJLI010000013.1, forward strand.
TATGCCGCATCGCATTTACCACGGAATAGCTAAGCTTAATATCCGCCCTGCGACTTCCTGATTTTACACAGTCGGAGCACAGCATAATTCCATCTTCTAAAAAAAGGCTGAAATATTCATTTTCATGCTTACCACAATTAGCACAACCCACGAGATCGGGCATAAAGCCGCTTAAAGTGAGAAGTCTAAGTTCAAATACTGCCTTAATAAAAGATATTGGGCGCATATTTTCTTCAAGTATATGTAGACTGTTTAAAAGCAGTTTTTGCTGTTGCTCGGTTTGCTCTCCCTCCCTACAAAAAATCCCTGCAAGCTCGCAGAGGTAGGTAGCGAGGGAGAGTTTTTCTATATCCTGCCTAATTCCGAAAAAAAGACGATGATAATCGGCACTAACCACTATGAGCGAATCCCTTTTTTTCTCAAGGACAAACCTCGAATAGCAGATGAGCTCGGTAGCTCCCGAGAGCTTACCACGTGGGTTTATAGCTCCTCGGGCATATGCGGAAATCACACCCATGTCGGGGGTTAAAAGATGGATAATTCTATCACCTTTAAAAGGCTTTGTCTTTATTATCACTGCATCCGTCGTAATTTGCATTTTCTCTATCTCCGCTGTTGTTTACAGCAACCCTCAGATTATCAACATAGCAGAGATAATCCTCTATTTTGCCGCTTTTCTCAAATAATTCCCAGTGTTTGTCGGTATTCATCCGCCTACCTCCCAAGATATAATTACACAAATTAATTTGTGTAATTATATTCTCTGCAAAAAAAGCTTCGCTATTACAGGGAATTTGGATATATATAAATGTTAAAAAATACCGAAAAATTTCGCTTATGCTATGAAATGATTTTTTATCATCTTTCCACCACCTTGCGGTGGCGAAAAGATGAATTTGATGTAATGGCTTTTAAAAAACATCTTTGCTTATAGAATTAACTATATATAAATGTTAAAAAATACCGAAAAATTTCGCTTATGCTATGAAATGATTTTTTATCATCTTTTCACCACCTTGCGGTAGCGAAAAGACGAATTTGGTGTAATGGTTTTTAAAAAACATCTTTGCTTATAGAATTTAGCTATTTTCCCTCAGTTTCTCCACGGAGTGAGGGAAGGGAATATAGAGGAGAGCTTTTTATTCATATCCGAATGTGCGAATAATTCCTGCTCTATTTCGCCAATCTTCTTTAACTTTTACCCAGCATTTTAAATTTACTTTTATGCCTAAAAATGCTTCCATGTCTTGGCGTGCATGTGTGCCGATGCGTTTTAGCATTACGCCCTGCTTGCCGATAATCATGCCTTTGTGGCTGTCACGCTCGCAGAGTATGGTGGCGTCAATATCCATGATTGGTGAGTTTTCACGCTCTTTCATTTTGTCTATCACCACCGCCGTGCCGTGGGGTATCTCATCATGGAGTGAGCGGAGTATTTTTTCTCTAATAATTTCGGACATAATAATTCTCTCAGGTTGGTCGGTGAGTGAATCCTCGGGGAAGAAATGCGGGGAGGAAACCGCAAATTTGCCCACTTCCTCCATAAGCCCAGCCGTGCCACTGCCATTTAGTGCAGATATGGGGACTATTGCCGCAAAACTCATCAATGCTGTGTATGTGGTGATAACCTCCATGAGTTTCGATTTATCGGGGATGAGGTCAATTTTATTTAGCGCTAAAATTGTGGGAAGCTCACGTTTAGTGAGATTTTCTATAAGCCCTTTTTCGGTGTCGCTTATTTTATGGGTGGCATCCACCACCAAAACAGCGCAATCCACATCGGCAAAGGACTCCTTTACCTGCCCCATCATATACTGGCCAAGCTTGTTTTTAGGGCTGTGTATTCCAGGTGTGTCGATAAATACTATCTGTAAATCGCCTTCTGTTAAAACCCCTCTGATTTGGGTGCGTGTGGTTTGAGGTTTTGAGGAAACTATTGCCACTTTTTCACCTATGAGCTTATTGAGCAGGGAAGATTTGCCGACATTCGGCTTCCCTATTATAGCCACAAATGCAGTGGTGGTGGACATCTTTGTTTTATTCATATTATACTCCATTTTCATGCCGTGTGTAGGGTGAGCTTTCTAAATCAAAATTTCTGCTAAGTGTGTTCGTTTTAGAGGGCTCACCGTAGTTTAAGGTGTTTTTAGTTATCGTCCTCGAGCTGGGAATAAACAGTTTCTCTTGAAAGCCCCAGCCTTTGAAGTGTGCGCTCTTCTTTTTCCCTCATTCTTGAGGACTCCACAGGGCTTAGCTCATGGTCGTAGCCAAGCAGATGGAGCACCGAGTGCACACAGAGGAAAGCCATTTCTCTGTTTAAATCATGGCCGTACATCTGCGCCTGCTCAACTGCTTTTTCCACTGATATTACAATATCTCCAAGGAGCATAGCACCTGTTTCTTCATTTTTATCATATACGCCATTTTCTCCAAGTGGGAAGGAGAGGACATCCGTTGCACTATTTTTTTGGCGATATTCACGATTTAAATCCCTTATATCCGCATTATCCATAAATGTTATGCTGAGCTCGGCATCGTCACTAAAGCCCTCATCATTTAAAACCGCATGGCAAGAACGCCTCAGCAATAGGCGCATACCCGAGGGGATTTTCACTTTATTTTGTCTGTTTGATACTGTGACTTTTAATTTTCCCATTTTAAAACTCGACCTCTTTTCTAATAACTCTAAACAACTTAATTTATCAAGTATCCCATATAAATACTCTAATAATTATTCCTTCTTTTATTCAGTGACTCATGATATTTATCATATGCCTTTACAATATCCTGAACAAGTCTATGCCTTACCACATCTTTTTCGCCCAAGTGAATTATGCCGATATCATTTATATTTTTAAGCACCTTTGCCGCTTCGTTAAGGCCTGATTTTTTCTTATCGGGCAAGTCTATCTGTGTTATATCGCCCGTTATTACCACTTTTGAATTAAAGCCCAAACGAGTTAAAAACATTTTCATTTGCTCAGGGGTGGTGTTTTGTGCTTCGTCGAGGATTATGAAGGAATCATCGAGGGTGCGCCCCCTCATATATGCAAGCGGTGCAACCTCAATATTGCCACGCTCAAGGTATTTTTGATAGTTTTCCGCACCGAGCATATCAAAAAGTGCATCGTAGAGCGGCCTTAAATATGGGTCAACCTTATTTTGCAAATCCCCCGGCAAAAACCCGAGCTTTTCCCCTGCTTCAACGGCTGGACGAGTTAAAATAATGCGGTTTATTTCATGCGCCCTAAATGCCTTTACCGCCATAGCCACCGCAAGATAGGTTTTACCAGTACCGGCAGGGCCTATGCCGAGAGAAATAGTGTTTTTAGTTATACAGTCCACATATTTTTTTTGCCCGAAAGTCTTAGCCTTTAAAGGCTTGCCTTTAGCGGTAACGCAGATAACATCGGAATAAAGGCTCTCTGCTTTTTCTTCATTGCCCTCATCCACTAAAGAAATCATATAGAGGACGGTCTGCTCGGTGATAGCTTCACCACTGTTTGTAGCAGTAATAAGATTATCCACCACCGCACCTGCACGATAAACCTGCTCGGCATCGCCCGATATCTTGATATCAGTACCCCTAAATACTATCGTCACATTGTAATGCTCCTCTATTAGCTTGGTGTTTTTATCAAAACTGCCAAAGAGTGAAAGTGCATGTTCCATGCGTTCAATATTAATTAGTTTCTCCATAAAATCCAATCCTTTTTTAGTATTTGGAATAAATATAATTTAAATCAGTTTGATTCATATTTTACTTACAGTGCAAAACAAAGGACTAATGGCAATTCTTACCCACAAATAATGCCGTGGGAGTAGCTTTGCCATGGTTGGTTTAAATCCATAAGTCGTTTATTATGAAATTGCATATATTCAGTGCAAATAAAAAATATTTTATAGGGATATTGTAGCACAAATTTATAAAATTGTACACTCTTTTACTATGAATTAAATGATTTGGACTATACATTTAATTTTGAAAGCTATATGGGAAATCTGTGTGGAAAGGGATTTTGATAGCAAAACGAAATGGCACGGTGGATAAGCTCTCCACAACGTGCCATTTAAGTGCGCCACCAAACAGGTGATTATTTCATTTTTCTAACAATTTTTAGCGCTAAATTCATTGCATTTGAAGAAGCTCTTTTTCGCACATTTTTTCTGCTCGGATTAATCCCAGGCATTTTCATTTCCTGCACCTCGGTTTTTTGTGCAGTTGCAATAGCGATATATACAAGCCCCACAGGCTTTTCCTCACTGCCACCGCCCGGGCCTGCTATGCCTGTTATGCCAATGGCAATGTCCGCAGAAGAGAGCGAAAGCACTCCCTCAGCCATAGCCTTAGCTGTTTGAGTGGACACAGCACCGTGCTTATCAATGTCGCCTACTCCGAGCAGCTTCTCTTTTATATTATTGCCATAGCTGCATATGCCGCAGTCAAAGACATGGGATGCCCCTGCCACATCTGTAATGCGCTTGGAGATAAGCCCACCGGTACAGCTCTCGGCTACTGCAATCTTCATATTTTTATCAGTGAGTGCTTCCACAAGTGCGTATTCGATACCGTCGGAGTCCACACCGTATATGCTATCAGTAGGAAGCATTGTGCGCAGCTTCGCTTCTGCTTCGTCCACTAATTTTACCGCTTCAATTTCATTTTCAGCAAAGGCGATAATTCGTACAATCACCTCAAAATCACCCACATATGTAGCTATCGAGGGATTGATGCTGTCCACAGCATAATCTTTTATATGCTCGAATATATCCGATTCACCATAGCCGAAAATATTTAAATTTCTGCAAGCGCTGAATTTGTTTGTGAGCTTTAGAAGATAGTCGCCCACAAAGTCATCCATCATCGGGTTTACTTCCCTTGGCGGGCCGGGAAACATTATGATTTTTTTGCCGTCGTCAGTAGTGAGTATCAGCCCCGGTGCAGTCCCCTTTTTATTAGGTATTACAACAGCGTCCTTGGGTATCATAGCCTGCTTTAAATTGCTTGGAGGCATTTCACGGTCGAGTTTTGTGTAAAAGCTTTCTATCAGATTTCTAATTTCAGTATTCTCCACAAGCTCCTTACCGATTACCTCGCAAACAGTTTCCTTGCTTAAATCGTCATATGTTGGGCCCATGCCACCAGTGGTCACAATAATATCTGCGCGTGAAAGCGCCACTTTTAGTTGCTCTGAGAGCCTTGCAGGATGATCTCCCACCACCGACTGATGAAGCACTTCAATTCCTATTTCCCTCAGCTTTTTTGAAATATAAGCTGTGTTTGTATTAACAGTATAGCCTGTGAGAAGCTCCTCACCTATCGAAATAATTTCACAAATCATGTTTTTCCTCCACCTAAAACTTTTTTTATTCCAAAGTAATTATAGTATATCGGCGGATTAAATTCAAGCAGATAATAAATGTGCAGTAAAAGCGAATATTAAAGCCATAGCCACTTAATAAGTAGTTGCATGGGCAAAATGTAGGAAATTCAGGGGTAAAAGATGGGCAATGTCGATAAAGAGGGCGTTTTAAATTGACACTATGATATTTTCGTGATAGAATTAAGTGCTAAAATTACGAAATAAGGAGCATCCACGCTTTGAAAAATAAAATTAAACTATATGCTTTTATAGTGCTCGAGATGGGACTAACAGTGGTTTGCGCACTCTTAGCCACCTATCTGAGATTTGAATTTAATATACCACGAAACCATTATGATATGCTAATTATCTTCATCCCAATTGCTATCGTAGCCACGGTTGTGAGCAGTATTTTTGTTGGAAACTACAACAATATCCTATCCTATTTTGGATTTACAGAGCTTTTAGGGCAGATATTAGTTTCGAGCTTTACAACCACTGTTATTTTAGCCTGCAAGGTGTTTGCTTTTCCGGAGATTTCGGGCTCGATAACGGTGATATATGGTGTGCTATTTTTCCTGCTTTCCACTGCACTAAGGGGAATACCGAGGGTGCAAAAATGGCTTGCAATTGTTGTTAATGCGAAATACGGCAGAACAAAGCGCATCATGATAGTGGGCGCAGGGGACACGGGCGTAATGCTTGCAAAGCAGATTATGGGCAGTGATAACTATGATATGTACCCCGTGGTTTTTGTTGATGATAATGACGACAAACAGGGCAAAAAAGTTGCTAATATACCCGTAAAGGGCAAAATTGAGGATGCGCCTAAAATTGCTAAACTGCTTGCGATAGATGAAATTATTATAGCCATTCCCTCCGCAAGTAAAAAAGAGATGCTCTATCTACTCGATAAAACCGCCGATGCAGGAATACCCACAAGGGTGTTTAGGCATGCTATTGACGCAGAAAAATTCATGTCTGGGGAAACCACTCAGATAAAAGAAGTATCCATTGAAGACCTACTGTTTAGAGAGCCGATTGTGGTGGAAAATCCGCTAAATCGCCAGCTAATCGAGGGTAAGGTAGTTATGGTTACGGGAGGTGTGGGTTCGATAGGCTCGGAACTATGCAGGCAGGTGCTTGAAAACGGCTGTAAAAAGCTGATAATATTTGATATTCATGAAAATGGGCTTTTTGAGATAAACGAAGAGTTAAAACACAAATTCGAGGGCAAATACATCACATGCCTTGCTTCGGTGAGGGATGTAAACAGAATTGACTATCTCTTCTCATTGCACAAGCCAAGCATAGTATTCCATGCGGCGGCGCATAAGCATGTGCCGATGATGGAGATAAACCCATTCGAAGCGGTAAAAAATAATGTAATAGGCACGCAAAACATCATAGAAGCAGCAATTAGGCATAAATCAGACAAACTTATCTTAATCTCCACCGACAAAGCTGTGCACCCAACAAATGTTATGGGGGCTACAAAAAGAGTGTGCGAGCTCATGGTGAAAGCATATTGCGGCAGGGGCACGGAGATGGTTGCGGTGCGATTTGGCAATGTACTTGAGTCTAACGGCTCTGTTATACCGCTATTTAAAAAGCAGATTGCGAAAGGCGGCCCTGTTACAGTTACCCACAAAGACATGGTCAGGTATTTTATGACTATAAAAGAAGCGGTGTCGCTGGTGCTATCGGCAGGAGCATTTGCCAAAAACTCAGAGCTATTTGTGCTTGATATGGGCGAGCCTGTAAAAATTTATGAGCTTGCAAATAGCCTTATAAAACTTTCGGGCAAAACACCCGATGTGGACATAAAAATTGAAATCACAGGTCTTCGTCCGGGCGAAAAGCTCTTTGAAGAAATTGTGCTTGGCAGTGAAGCGGTGGACAATACCTCGCATAAGAAGATATTCATACTAAAAGGCGATAACCTTTCAAAGGTCGATTTCTTAGAAAGAGTGGCGGAGCTTAAAAAACTCGCAGATGCAAATAGCGATGAAGCTAAAATGAGGGAGCTTTTATTTGATTTAATTGCGGAG
>CAYJLI010000014.1:0-42520 GCA_964371155.1 uncultured Oscillospiraceae bacterium
TTTTTCACTATTTTGCTTGCTTCAACTAATATAAATAATCAAATTTATTTAAAAGTATATTGTAAAAATTTGATGGAATAATATTTATAAGCAAAACCAACTATTAGAATTTTATGATTTTTAAAGCAGAATGGAGATTATTATGAAAAGACTTTTGGCAATATTTATGTCCATTGCACTGATTGCCACAGGGTGTAGCGCAAATTCCGAATCTTCCTCCGAAGGAAACGACGGCAGTAGCGATACACCCTCGGGAGATGTGATGGAGTATGAAGTTTCCGCAGGTGGTTATGGGGGGGAACTTGTATTAAATGTAGTGATGGAAAACGGTAGTTTAAGCGATATAGAGGTAGTTTCTTCTAAGGAGACGAGTGTTGTTTTCGATAGGGCTTTCCCAATTATAAAAGAGAGAATTATAGAAGCACAATCACCAATAGTGGATAATGTTTCAGGTGCAACAATAAGCTCATTTGCAGTAAAAAAAGCCGTGGGCGATGCATTTGCGCAAAGTGGCGAGGACTTCGGTGAAATTTCAGTTGCGACAGAGCCTGAAAAAGTGCAGGCAAAAGAGCTTGCAGATGTTGATACACAGCTTGTGATTGTAGGTGGCGGTGCATCGGGTCTTACAGCCGCCATTTCTGCAAAGCAAAACAATGTTGAGAATGTTATACTGATTGAAAAGCTCGATATTTTGAGCGGTAATGCAAAATTTAATTTAGAGTTTTATGATCATTACAATTCTCAGGCGCAAAAAAATGCTGGGGTTGAGATAACAAAGGAAGAATTTATCGAATCAAAAGCAGGGACGATTGACTCACGCGAAAGAGTACAAGTCTGGGCGGATGAGGGCTATAATTTAGATGAATGGTTAAGAAATATGAATATAAACCTCAACGCAACATACGGCTACACAGGCCATATGGCGGAGCAAGATATGTATGCAGGTGAGCATATACAAGCCGAAATGGAGAAGCTTGTATATGAGCTCGGTGTTGATGTGAGAACAGGTACTAAAGGCACCGATTTAATCATTGAAAATGGCGTTGTTACAGGTGTAAAAGTAGAAAATGACGAAGGGTATTATAATATTACCGCCGATGCGGTTATAATAGCCACGGGAGGCTTCTCAAGCAATAAGGACATGCTTGCAAGCTATGCACCGGGCACTGAAAATTTAGCTACTTCAAATCAAATGGGTACAACGGGTGACTTCGTACCGGTATTCGAAGCCAATAATATCGCACTTGCAAATATGGACTTTACCAGAATATTTAAAAATGTGCTAACAAGTAGTAGGCATCTCACGGGTGGGGGAAGTAATTACATTCTTGTAAATAATGAGGGTAATAGATTCGTGGATGAAACTAAAGAAGAGATGGAAATAGCCACACCAATGCTTTCTCAATCCGATGGGGAAGTATATTATGTCTATGGACAGGGCTCATATGATGAGTATTACAGACTAAGAAAGCACAATGAATTAGGCTATTATATGAAAGCCGAAACAATAGAAGAGCTTGCAGAGATGATTGGCGTTGACGCAAATAATCTAAGGAAGAGTATCGAGGGATATAATGGCGCTGTTGCAGGCGATGCCGCAGATGAGTTTAGAGGCGAACTCTCGGACACAGCAAGCGCTATTGAAGGGCCTTTCTATGCTGCAAAAGTTATGCCTACCATCCATATGACCAAGGGTGGTGTGGTAGCAAATGAAAATGCACAGGTAGTATATGAAGACGGCAGTATAGTGCCAAATTTATATGCCGCAGGCGAAGTCACTTCGGTATCGGGAGGATATCAAGTGTCGGTAGTTTTTGGTAAAATTGCAGGACAAGAAGCTGCAAAACAAATTACAAATCCACTTTAAAAATAAATCATTATAGTTTTAAGGGGTATTCTCACCGCCTATGGCATAGAGAATACCCCTTAGAATATTTATTAGTTTTGATCTATTTATTGCTCCAAACTATCTAAAAACGCTTTTACCGATCTCGTCATTTCTTTGCTGAAATCGCTGTTGAATTTTCTTTTGCAGAACGCTTGCATATATTCATCAAAAGGCTTACCATTCGTGCGGGTCTCATAGCATGAAATAAGCTCTTCGTCGGTTAAATGTGGATATGAATTTTGCCCAACGACATATTTTTTATCTATTCTTTCCGGTTTTTTGCGCTCTTTTTGCTGTGTGGTGGGATAACCTAAAACAAGCATGCAAACAGGTAGAGTGTATTTAGGCAGATTTAGCATTTCGCTATGCTCTTCATAATTTTCTAAAATATCACCTATATAGCAGCTTCCAAGCCCAAAACTTTCTGCCGCTACAACCATATTCTGTGCGGCTATTGCTGTATCTGTTACAGCGAGCATAAAATCGCCCACACCCAATTTTCTTGGAATAGCATTTGCAATTGTAAAACTGCGAACCCATCTTGTATGGTCTGCAACAAAAATAAACACAAGTGGTGCTTTTGCAATAAAAGGTTGATTATCACATGTGAGTGATAATTTTTGCTTTAATGCTTGATTGGTAACATCAATTATGCTATACAAAATCTGATTTCCTGCAGTGGGGGCTTGTAATGCAGAATCAATTAGCAAGCTTTTAATTTCTTCACTAACAGGCTTATTTTCAAATGCTCTCACAGATTTTCTCTCATAAATGCTTTTTACAATTTCATTCATACAAACGCTACCTTTCAAAACAATATATGGTATCAGCACTACTGAGAATCAAATTTACTTAGTAATTGCGTGATATCTCTTAACGATATAGAGAGCAAGCTCTTTTAACATATCAAAATTAAAAAGTTCCGTGCAATCTTCGCTGGTATTTGAAACAGAATTTACATCAATTATATAAAACCCCGTATCATTTTCAATAACATCCATACTACCACATTCAACCGAGAGTATCTCCATGGCTCGCACAGCGGTCTTTTTTACTTCTTCACTGCAATCGGGATAGCTATCATATACCGAGCCAACATTGTATGAGGACAAACCGCTCTCTGTTACACTGCGTTTTACTATTAATTTACACTCATTATCAATAACTTCAATTCGAGTTAAAAACCCATACTGTGGCAGAATATATTCCTGTGCTATAAATTTTATTTCGGGGGCAGTGCTCATGGCTTCCACGAGGTCGTCGTGGCTTCTAATTATATATGTACAGTTAGTTCTACCGCCGCAGTCGGGCTTTACTATATAGGGATAATTTTGATAGTCCGCCTCTAAAATCCCCTTAGGGTAATCCACACCGTAGATGAGGGGAGTGCCTACTTCATGTTTTGCAAGTTCCGTTGTTGAGAGGAATTTACTAATTTCATAAAAATGTGCCTCGGGTGGATTAATCATGGGGATACCATGCTCTTTGACATAGTCAATGACTACTGGCATTTGCTTTAGTGCATAGTCATTCCCACGAAAAATCGAGCTTGCAAACACACGGCTTACAATAAGCGAATATTCGGATAAAGTGTTTATATCGAATGGTTTACTCATATCAATGAGCGTGGCAGAAACGCCAAGTTCTTTTATTTCCTCCAAAATCTTATAGGTGGACCACTCATCGGATTCAAAAAGTATTGCAATGGACATAAATAAAACCTCCATAAATTTTAATTTACATATAATCAATATTAATGATGACTATTTTAATTGCTGTTTGATGTGAAAAAAGATATATCTGCGCTTTCCTTTATAGAAAACTCTTTAAAATAATTGTTTTCCATCGGAATCCACTCGGAGATAAATCGCTGTAAAAGCTCCTGCCCACTTCTTTCATATATACGACGAAGTTGCTCCTCGTAATCAAGCTCTAAAAAAACCTTGCAGTCGTAAAAATCCCTGAATTTAGGATGTAAGCTGTAGCTCCCCTCTATTATCGTAAGAGGTGCAGGGATTACTCTGATGGGCTTTGTAAAACTACGGGTGGCGCAGGAATAGGGCTTATAGGCAAATTCTTCTCCCTGTGATAATGGGAATAGCACTTCCGATAAAAATCGCTCATAATCAATATTTCCGCCAATTTCGGACAATCTCGCTTCACTTCTCTGCTCATCCCTAAGGAAAAAATCATCCATTCTTATAATATTTGCATCATAAATTTCAGAAAGGGTGGTTGAGAGTGTGCTTTTGCCCGAGCCACAATTTCCATCAATAGCAACTAAAATGCGTCTTCCATCTTTAATGAGGCAATCAATTTTAATTAATAGGGGCAGAAAATCACAAAAGTACTTTTTCACCACTCTATAAGAGGGAGAATATGCTTCTCTAAATACATCACTGTGGCTAAATGGGAGGCATCCATTCTTCTCCCAATCTGATAAAAGCAACTGAAATTCATTTGTATCAATTAAAGGGGAATGTTTATCGGAAAGCTCTTTAATAAATGGCACTTGCGATAAAAAATCCTCCTTACTTCCCATAAGCTTGGATGCTGAGAGAAGAAAAATCTTATGAAGTGTATCGGGAGATAGAGAATTATTTTTCACCACACTAAGATGCAGTCTGCAAAGGCCATTTCCGATGTGTTCGGTGTTATTATTGGTTTTAATTTTAGCGTGTAAAAGCTCTTTCTCGAGTAAATCCCTACTGCTAATTGTATCTGAAATTAGATGTCCTGCTCCAAATTCACGCTGAAATAAAAATTTTAGCAAATCCTTCGCAGTGGACTTAGGGTAGAGGTTTATTTGAGTTAAAAACTCATTTTCAAAATTCCCACTCATAACCACACCTCCAAATAAATAGATTATACTACAAAAATGGTATAATATCCATATTTTATTTAAAAAAAGTTTGAATATTTTTACTGTATTTGTTATACTTATTGGGAAAGAAAATTTAAGTGGGGATAAAAATATGAATTACAGAGAAGAGTTTACAAAAATATACGAAGAGAATATTAAAAGAGAAGGTTCAAAAGATCTTTTTAATTGGCTTTGTACGACAGACTTTTTCACTGCACCTGCGAGCACAAAATTCCATGGTGCTTCCGAGCAAGGTCTAATTATGCACAGCATAAATGTCTATAATGTGATGATGGAAAAGCATTTTGAAGAAGGCGTAGATAGCCCTGAAAGCTTTGCCATATGCTCACTACTGCACGACCTTTGCAAAGTGCAGTTTTATAAAACTTCCACAAGAAATGTAAAAAATGAGCAGACGGGCCAGTGGGAAAAACAGCCTTTTTACATGATAGAAGATGCATTCCCATATGGGCATGGTGAAAAATCAGTATATTTGATAGAGCGTTTTATGAGACTAAAGCCTGCTGAAGCGGTGGCAATTCGTTGGCATATGGGTGGCTTTGATGACAGTGTGAAAGCAGGAAGCTACTCAATGAGCCATGCATATGAAAAATATCCGATAGCTGTAAAACTGCATCTATCCGATTTAGAGTCGACATATCTGCGTGAGCGTGGGACATCGTCGGTGAATAGTAGAGGTAAATAAAATGGAAACTACAACGATTATAGTCTGTTTTTTCGTATTCTTAGCAGGGCTAATAGATTCAGTTGCAGGGGGTGGAGGGCTTATTTCTCTGCCTGCATACATAGCATCTGGTTTGCCACCACATATGGCACTGGGGACAAATAAATTCTCCTCAAGTTTTGGCACATTCACCGCTACCATGCGGTTTGCGATGAATGGCAAGCTAAATTACTTTACAGCACTTTTCTCGATAATTTTTGCATTCATTGGCTCATATATAGGTGCAAGCCTTGCTTTAATGGTGGATGAAAACGCTATTAGATATCTTTTGATTGTAGCAGTGCCGATAGTGGCAATATTTACTCTGATGAATAAAAATATGGATGCGCCAAAGAAAAAAGATTATACCAAAATGCAAACTATTCTGCTCTCAGCAACAATAGGCTTGTTTTTAGGAATGTATGATGGATTTTTCGGCCCTGGGATGGGGATGTTTTTAATCCTTGCAAATGTAAATATTTTAGGACTTAACGCTGTCACAGCAGGCGGAAATGCAAAACTTGTAAATTTATCCTCCAATTTAGCAGCAGTTCTCAGATTTATTCTCGATGGCAGTGTAATGTATTCGGTGGGCATTCCAGCGGCAATATGTGGAATACTTGGCAATTACATCGGCTCGGGGCTTGCTATAAAAAATGGAAGTAAAATAATGAAACCTGTGATGATTGTTGTAATGATACTTTTACTCGGACAGGTAGTGCTTGACTTAATAAATGCGTAGGTGTAATATGAGCTTTTTTAAATGCACAATTGCTTGTGGCGCTATTATAGCGGCAGGAGTAGCAGCAAAGGTTTACTCCGATACCAATTTTGTAAAAACTATTACTGGGACATATAAAACCTCAAAGCTAAAAAAAGGCGAAGTGATAAAAATTACCCATTTTACCGATATGCATTACAAAAATAAAAGCAGTACCGCACTATTAAAGCGAGCGGTGGAGAGTATTAATAAGACTAATCCCGATATAGTAGTTTACACAGGAGATTTTTTTGATTCTAAAGCTTATGGTGATATGGAAGAAACCACCCTACTTTTAAAATCCATCCATGCACCACTTGGTAAATATGCCGTGGAAGGAAATCATGAGCACAGACATGGGCTTTTGGATGAATACGAAAATCTGTTTAATTACTCGGGTTTTACAGTTTTAAATAATCACTCAGTGAAGATTGATGAAAGAATATCACTTATCGGTGTGGATGATATTTATTGTGGTAAAGGCGATATAAGAGGGGCAATGAAAAGCACTCTGGAGCAACAGAGCCTAAAGATAGCTCTTTGTCATGAGCCGGATGCGGCGGACGAGATATTTTCTTTAGGCGGTGATATTGTGTTTTCAGGTCACAGCCATTGGGGACAGGTGAATGTACCGATACTTCGTGATATGGTAATGCCCCCATTTTGCAATAAATACTACCAAGGCGAGTATAAAAAAGGTGATAAACTCATATATGTCGGTTCGGGACTTGGATGTACTAAAATGCATATAAGATTTTTTTCACCTGCTTCAGTAGCAGAATATAAAATAATGGGTAAATAGCAAAATGAAATTTTTTTCCGCTGCACTTGCATTTTTTCTCTTTAACCATTATAATAAAAAAGAATATATATAGTGAAAAAGGTGGGGATATGCTCACCTTTTTATTGAAGAAATTATATCTTTAGTAACCACTTTAATGAAGGGGACGGCGGTAAATATGAATAGGGATTTGTTAAGTGAAATAAATGAGCGCATGCCCGAATTTTCAAAAGGGCAGAAACTCATAGGAAAATACATCGTAAATAACTACGATAAAGCTGCCTTTATGACTGCCAACAAATTAGGGGTGGCAGTTGGAATAAGTGAATCCACCGTTGTAAGATTTGCTGTTGAGCTTGGATATGAGGGATACCCACAACTTCAGCGTTCACTGCAAGAGTTAATAAGGAATAGGCTCACAACCATACAGCGCCTTAAAGTAACAAACGACCAAATAGGCGAAGACATTCTCTCAAAAGTTCTCACAATGGATATGGATAAAATTAGGCGCACCCTTGAAGAAGTTTCAAGGGAAGACTTTGAGTGCGCTGTAAATGCCCTAATTGAGGCAAAAACAATATACATATTAGGTATTCGTTCTGCATCTGCACTTGCAAAATTCATGTATTTTTACTTCAATCATATATTCCCCGATGTAAGGATAGTAATATCACACAGCAATTCCGATATCTTTGAAGAGATATTTAGAGTGGACGAAAAGGATGTTTTAATTGGTATAACATTCCCCAGATACTCCAAAAGAACCATTTCTGCAATTGAATTTGCAAAACAAAGGGGAGCGGCAGTAGTAGCTATAACCGATAGTGAAACCTCGCCGATAGCCTCAAAAGCTGATTATACACTGCTCGCAAGAAGTGATATGACTTCATTTGTAGATTCTTTAGTTGCGCCACTCAGCCTTATAAATGCACTGATTGTGGCAATCGGTATCAAGAAGAGTGAAGAAATTAGCGCAACCTTTACCGAGCTTGAAAGAATATGGGATAAATTTGATGTCTATGAAAAGACCGGAGGGGACACATTCCATGACTAAAAAATATGATGTAATAGTTGTGGGCGCAGGAGCCGCAGGTATGCTTGTTGCAGGTTATGCCGCCCAAAATGGCAAAAATGTGGCACTTATAGAGCGCAACGCACGCCCAGGCAGAAAGATAATGATAACGGGGAAGGGCAGATGTAATTTAACGAATAATTGCACCCCTGACGAGTTCATAAAATCGGTAAAAACCAACCCAAGATTTATGTTTAGTGCAATAAATACATTCACACCCCAAGACACCATGGATTTATTTGAAAAACAAGGCGTCCCACTTAAAACAGAACGAGGAAACAGAGTTTTTCCACAGTCGGACAAGGCTGTGGATATTGTTGATGCTCTCTCAAATTTTTCTTCGCATAAAAATGTTTCTAAGATAAACGAAAGAGTAGTTTCGCTGTTTTGGGAAGAGGGGATATTAGCGGGAGTTGTTTGTGAAAACGGCGGTAAGATACATGCTGAGAAGATTGTAGTGGCAACTGGTGGACTCAGCTACCCAGCAACAGGCTCTACTGGCGATGGCTACACATTAGCTAAACAAGCAGGCCATATTATTACTGACACACGCCCTTCGCTTGTGCCAATTATTTGCTATGGCAAAGAATGCAGTGATATGATGGGGCTTTCCCTTAAAAATGTAACACTTACACTCTCGAAGAAAGGCGCTAAAAAGCCAGTTTATTCGGCAATGGGCGAAATGCTTTTTACGCATTTTGGCTTGTCGGGGCCACTTGTGCTTTCAGCATCTGCACATATAAACGGAGATTTGAGGGACTATATTATTTCCATAGACCTAAAGCCAGCACTCACCGAGGAGCAACTTGATAAAAGGCTTCTAAGGGATTTTGAGCAGGCGGTAAATAAAGATTTTATTAACAGTTTGGGCGAGCTACTGCCTAAAAAAATGATTCCGATTATCGCCAAAAGAAGTGGTATACCATTTTCGCTTAAAGTAAACCAAATAACTAAAGAACAGCGCATAGAGCTTGTAAATCTATTTAAAAACTATGTGATAGAGCCAAAGGATTTCAGACCAATTGATGAAGCAGTAATTACATCGGGTGGGGTATCTGTAAAAGAAGTAAACCCGAAAACAATGGAATCAAAAATCTCGAGCGGACTTTATTTTGTCGGCGAAGTGCTTGATTTAGATGCCTACACAGGTGGATACAATCTACAAATAGCCTTCAGTACCGCATACATGGCGGCGATGGATTTATAATAAAATTTCAAAATCAATATAATTAAAGCCGTTTTTCTTCTCTACTAAAAGTAGACAAATGAAAAGCATGGCACATCATAAGACCTTTTAAGCTTCTTTTGTGCCTTTAAAAGAAAGGAATGTTCATAAAAATGATTAACATAGCTATTGATGGCCCGTCCGGTGCAGGCAAAAGCACAATGGCAAGGGCTGTCGCTGAGGAGCTTAAATATATATATGTAGACACAGGTGCGCTCTACCGAGCAGTTGGGCTTTATGCCTATGAAAAAGGTGCAAACACCAAGGAAGCAAAAGAAGTTGCACCGCTGCTTTCAGAAATAGATTTAAAAATAAAGTATATAAACGACATTCAGAGGGTGTTTGTAAATGGCAGGGATGTTTCTGAAGATATAAGAAAACCGGAAATATCGATGGCAACTTCAAATGTTTCAACAATTTCGCAGGTGAGGGATTTTTTATTTGAACTACAAAGAAAAATAGCCACCGAAAACAATGTAGTGATGGACGGCAGGGATATAGGCACGGTGGTATTGCCCGACGCTAAAGTAAAAATATATCTCACCGCTACACCTGAATGTAGGGCAAAGCGCAGATATGAGGAACTGATAGCAAAAAACGAAGATGTGGATTATAACTTCATACTCGAAGACATAAAAAAGCGTGATTATCAAGACATGACAAGGGAAATAGCACCGCTTAAAAAGGCGGAAGATGCGATAGTGGTAGACACAAGCACTATGACTAAAAATGAAGTCGTGCAGTACATACTTAAAATTGTTAAGGAGAAAACAGCTTAATGTTATATTTTATACTTAGAGACATATGTAAAGTGCTCTTTAGAATTTGGTTTAAGGTGGTAATAATAGGCAAAGAAAATGTGCCCGACAAAGGCGGTTATATTATAATTGCAAACCATCAAAACTATCTCGACCCTATATATATGTCTTTTGGGCTAAAAAGGCAGATACGATTTATGGGAAAAGCGGAGCTTTTTAGGACACCTGTACTAAAGTGGATTTATTATGGTATTGGCGGATTTCCCGTCGAGAGGGGAAAAGGGGACAATGCCGCAATAGATAAATCGCTCGAAATTATTAAAAGTGGGCAAATTTTGGGGATGTTTCCAGAGGGAACTCGCTCAAAGGATGGCGAGCCACTCAGGGCAAAATCGGGAGTCGCACTCATATCAAATGCAACAAATGCCGATATACTCCCATGCGGACTGAGATACAGCAGGGGCATTGCTTTTCGCTCGCAGGTTACAATAAGCTATGGAGAATTAATACCATATGAGGATTTAAAGTTCACCGATGAAAGAGGCCCGAGAGAGATTAAATATGCTACAAAATACATGTTTTCCAAGGTGCTAAATCTAATTGGCAAGGGAGAAAATAATGATAACAGTATGTAAGACCGCTGGGTTTTGCTTCGGTGTTTCAAGAGCAGTAAAACTAACAGAAGAAGCAGCAAAAACAGGTGAAAAAGTAGTTACCCTTGGTGAGATTATACACAACCACCAAGTGGTGCAAAAGCTTGCTGAAATCGGAGTGAGCACTGCACAAGGCTTAAAAGATATTGATGAAAAAAGCACTGTTGTCATAAGGTCTCACGGAGTAGGCGAAGAAGTATATGAATATTTGGATAAAAACGGGATAAAATATATTGACGCCACCTGCCCATTTGTGAAGAAAATTCATAAAATTGTTTCGGGCAATTTAAGCGAGGAAAAACTGCTGCTCTTGGCAGGCGATGAAAAGCATCCAGAAGTCGAGGGGATTTTAGGCTATTGGAAAGGTGATTATATCACTTTCAAAAACTCAGAGGAACTTAGCAAAATACTACAAACTTCACCAAAGATTAACAAAAAACAACCAATTTTGGTAGCTCAAACTACCTTTAATATAGAAGATTGGGAAAAATGCAAAGAAATAATTAAAAAGGACTATACAAATGTATTAATTTTTGATACAATATGTAGTGCGACAGTAGAACGACAAAAAGAAGCGAGTCAATTATCGCTTCACGCCGATATAATGATTATTATCGGTGGCCGACACAGCTCGAATACAGCGAAGCTTAAACAAATTTGTGAGCAGAACTGTAAGGTTGTTTTAGTTGAAACAGCCGAGGAGCTTAAAAGGGAGAATTTTGCTAATTGCAAAACTGTCGGTATCACAGCCGGTGCATCGACCCCGGCGTGGATTATTAAGGAGGTACGAGAGACAATGAGTGATTTCGTAAACAAAGAAGAAGAATTATCATTTGAGGAGATGTTAGAGCAATCCTTCAAAAGTACATATAATGGGGAGAAAGTAACCGCTGTTGTTACCAGCATTGCGCCAAACGAGATAGCTGTTGATATCGGAACAAAACACGCTGGTTATGTTCCATTACATGAGCTTACAAGCGACCCCAATGCAAAGCCAGCTGACATCGTAAAAGTTGGCGATGAAATAGAGCTTTTAGTAGTAAGAGTAAATGATGTTGATGGTATCGTTATGCTTTCTAAGAAGCGTTTAGATGCTATTGCAGGCTTTGAAAAAGTTATGGAAGCTGTTGATACAGGCGAAATATTTGACGGCGTTATCACAGACGCTGTAAAAGGCGGCGTACTTGCAGTTACAAGTGGCGTGAAAGTATTCATCCCTGTTTCACAAATATCCATGAGCAGAGTTGAAGATTTAACTCCATTCTTAAAACAACAAGTTAGCTTTAAAATCTTAGAAGTAAACAGACAGAGAAGAAGAGCGGTTGGCTCGATTAAAGCTGTGCTTAAAGATCAAAGAAAAGTTCTTGAAGATCAGTTCTGGACTGAAGTTGAAATCGGTAAGATTTATAGTGGTGTTGTAAAATCCATCACAGACTTCGGTGCATTCATTGACCTTGGTGGTGTTGACGGAATGGTTCACATCTCCGAGCTATCATGGTCAAAAATCAAACATCCATCACAGGTTGTTAAAGTGGGCGATATGCTTGAAGTATATGTTAAAGACATTGATGCAGAGAAGAGAAAAATCTCACTCGGCTACAAGAAAAATGAAGATAACCCATGGGAAGTTCTAAAAACAAAATATGCAGTGGGCGATGAAGCTAAGGTGAAAATCGTTTCCATGACTGCATTTGGTGCATTTGCTCAATTAATCCCAGGTGTTGATGGTCTTATTCACATAAGCCAAATTTCACTTGAAAGAATTAATAAGCCAGCCGATGTACTGAGTGTTGGTCAAGAAGTTGATGTAAAAATCACTGAAATTGATTACGAAGCTAAGAGAATAAGCTTATCAATCAAAGCTTTACTTGAGCAGGAAGGTGTTGTTGAAGTAGAAGAAGCTACTGAGCAAACCGAAGAAGCTGCTGATGCTGAGTAATTTCGATTTTTAAATCAATATTAAAAATAAGTTTTTACCAAACTATTCATTAGTAGATTGTAAATTAAATTGCCATCTGCTCCCATTAATTTCGGGAGTAGATGGCATAATTATTAGTGAAATTTGCTGTGCCAGCAAAAATCAGTCATTATTAGATATCCTCTTATTATTTGTATTTCCACAGTAAATATTACCAAAACAAAGAATATTTAAGTCAAAACTACAAAAAATAAATAAGATGCAGTATTTATAAATTAAAAAAACACTAATAGTTTGCCCGACATAAAAGCAGTATACAAACAGAAAGGAATTTTAATTATGAAAAAAATATTAGCTATTGCACTTATATGTGCACTTTCATTATCAATGACAGCATGTATGTCCAGTGAGGAGAGCGAGAGCAGCGAGGCTCCATCCGAGAGCTCTTCCTCCGAAATGCCGGAAGAAGAATCCTCCGAAACGCCTGAGGAAGACACCGAAATGACCGAAACAGAACACTACGCAGACCAAACACAAAAAGCAGAAGATGCTATCATGGGTGTAATTAAAAGTGATGAAGCCTATGAAATGGTAAATGATATTGATGGTAAACTCTATGCGGCTTATGATGCTGTTAAAACAGCAATGGGCACGGATTATATTCCATCAAGAGTTATTGAAACACAGGAGCTAACAGAAATCTATGGACTAAATGCCGATACTATTGAATATGTTATCGCTGAAGGCCCTATGATGAGCACCCATGTAGACACATTCATTGCGATAAAAGCAGTGGAGGGGCAGGGCGAAGTAGTTGAAACAGCACTTAACGCTTACAGGGATAAATTAGTCTCAGATACAGTACAATACCCTTCAAACCTTCCTAAAATTGACGCTTCTAAAGTAATAAGAGAAGGCGACTATGTATTCTTTAGCATGGTTGGTTCTTTCTACGAAATGTAATTATTAAGGCAAATTAATTTTTTGTCCGATAAATTAAAGAATGTTTACCATTTACCCCTCTCTGCCTACGGCTTGGAGGGGTAAAGTAAAGAAATTATGTAAATTTAATTTGTTGATATTGATTAGTTTTCAGAAGTAGTAAAGGTGAGCCCATTTTGAAGTAGATAATTATCTACATATATCCACCCTCACATTTTTATATGTGAAGTGATAAAAAAAGTCGATTAGGCTCTATTGTTTACGCACTTTCTATGAATAAATCAAATAGTATTGCCATTTTCTTCTTTTAAACAGGGAGGGGATGGCAATAATTATTAAATATCAGCCAATACTATTTTCAAAAGCTAATTAATGTGTTAAAATAGGCTTCAAATGATTTCTTTAAAAAGAAAGGGTCAAACAAAATGGTTTTTAGCAGTATATTATTCCTTTTTAGATTTTTACCCATAGCTTTTTTGATATATTACATTACTCCTAAGAAATTTAAAAATTTCATACTTATAATTTTAAGCCTCATTTTTTATTCATGGGGTGAAGTTAAGTATTTCCCTATAATGATTGCTTCAATAGTAGTGGACTATTTTTGTTCGATGGGAATTGAGCGAAACAGGGGCAATAAAGCTAAGTGCAGAATGTTTTTACTTACATCGATGATGTTTAATTTAGGCATGCTCGGGTTTTTTAAATACACAAACTTCTTCATGGAGAATATACAACTGCTAACAGGGCTTTCACTCCCAAGAATAAGCCTTACACTGCCACTCGGAATAAGCTTCTATACATTCCAAACAATGTCCTACACCATAGATGTTTACAGGGGTAAAGTGCCGGCGGAAAAGAATATTGTAAATTTAGGGGCGTTTGTAGTATTGTTCCCACAGCTAATAGCGGGCCCAATTGTAAAATACACCGACATAAACAGGGAACTCACCGAAAGAGAAGTGAATTTTTCACAGATTACCGACGGCATAAAGCTATTCATATTCGGTCTTGGTAGCAAAGTGCTTATAGCAAATAATGTGGGCATGCTTTGGACTGAACTTGAAACAAATGGCTTTGCAGATATATCCACACCGCTTGCGTGGCTTGGAATTTTAGCATTCACTTTGCAGATATATTTTGATTTTTCTGGATACTCTCTAATGGCAATAGGACTTGGAAAAATGCTTGGATTTAATTTTCCTAAAAATTTCGATTTCCCATATATATCAAGGAGCATCACAGAATTTTGGCGTCGCTGGCATATGACACTCGGCTCGTGGTTTAGAGAATACCTTTATATACCGCTCGGTGGCAATAAGGTATCCCCTAAAAGGCATATACTCAATCTATTCATTGTATGGGCGGCGACGGGATTTTGGCATGGCGCAAGCTGGAATTTTGTAATCTGGGGTCTTTATTTCTTTGTGTTTTTAATATTAGAGAAGTTTTTCATAAAGGACTTCTTAGCAAAACACAAGATTATCTCCCATGTTTACCTCATGTTTCTTGTGATGATTAGTTGGGCAATATTTGCAATAACTGATTTTTCACAGCTCACTATTTACCTTTCTAAAATGTTTTCATTTACCATGGGAAATGATTGGCTATACTATCTCAGAAACTATGGAATTATCTTTATAATAGGGATAATACTATCAACACCATATCTAAAAAAATACTACGAAAAGCTAAATCCAAACGGAATTGTGCAGCTTGTGATGTTTTCACTAATACTCATATCATCGGTTGCATATCTTGTGGATGCCACATATAATCCGTTTTTATACTTTAGATTTTAAGGAGGGGAACTTATGAAAAATATCTTAAAATACCCGACTTTAATCCTCTTTGCAGTCTTTATAATGGGATTTACCATAATGGACTTTATCTCGGAAGACAGAGAATTCTCCGAGCTTGAAAACAGAGTCCTTTCCCAAAGCCCCACCTTGACAGTAAGCTCACTTTTATCCAATGAATACACCCTAAAATATGAAACATATATAAACGATCAGTTTTTTATGAGGGATGAATGGATTACCATAAAGTCAGTTTCTGAAGCACTAATAGGCAAAGTGGAAAACAATGGCATAGTATACGGCAGTGATGATTATATGTTTGATAAATATATCACCCTTGACGAGGAGCGTGTGTCCGATAATATAAACTATGTGCAGGAATTTATTGATAAATACCCCACACTGCCTATGACAATTGCACTGATACCCAATTCTTATGAGGTGCTAAGTGATAAACTACCCGCAGGGCTAAACAATATAGATCAAGATGAATATATAAGCAAAATTTTTGATGGATTAAATGGCACAAATGTAGAAGAGTTAAGCTTTACCGAGGCGCTCACAGCACATAAAGATGAGTACATCTACTACCGTACCGACCACCACTGGAGCACTCTCGGCGCCTACTATGCGTATGAGGAGTATATAAACTCTAAGGGTCTTACGCCTGTTTCACTAAATGAGCTAAATGGAAATGAAGTGCTAAATTTTTATGGCACATATTTTAGCCAGAGCAAAGATTATAACGCTGTAAGCGATATTATCACATGGTATGACATTCCTATTACAAGCTTTGAGATTGAGGGAAGCCTAAAAGACGGGCTATACGATTTTGATAAATTTGATGTGACCGATAAATACGCCTCCTTCATCTGGGGGAACAATGGGCTTACAGTTATAAAAAGTGAAAATGCCACTGATGATAACCAAAACAGCAAAATTCTTGTTATAAAAGACTCTTATGCAAATTCATTTGTACCTTATTTAACATATAATTTTGATGAAGTGCATGTAATTGATTTAAGGCATTTTGTGGGGAGCATGAGCACATATCTTGAGCAAAACAGCTTTGATGATATACTGCTGATGTACAATTTTAAAAATTTTGCAGAGGATATTAATATACCAAAACTTAGATACTAATAACGAATAAATATTTATATAAAGCCAATAATAGAGTAAACTAATCCAAAAGAGGTGGCTTTATATGCAAAAAAGAATACTTGCATTATTTATAACCCTTCTCATAGTCTTTAACGGACTTATGGCAAGGGTTTATTTAATTGCAACAGGTGATACTCTCGCACAAGCGGCACAGCAACAAAGTGCATATACAATAGAGCTCAGCGAAAGTAGGGGATATATATACGACTGCAATTTAGTCCCGCTTGTGAATAATTCGGCGGACTACAAAGCAATAGTAAGTCCCGTTCCCGATGTGCTTAGTGTGTTTTCAGATAATGAAGATTTAATAGATAGGGATTTGCTTGTCACACGGCTTGAAGAGCATATACCATTTACCGTAAATACAGGCAGTGAAGAGATTTATGGAAACGGTATATCGAGCTATAAAATACTCGATAGATACACGAGCGACACTCTTGCACCGCATATTATAGGTCACCTCAGCAGTGAGGGTCAGGGAGTAATGGGGGCAGAAGCGGCATATAATGACTATCTAAGCTCGCACAGTGGAAATTTACAGGTAAGATATGTGGTAAATGCCTATGGGGAAGTGCTCATGGGCGCAGGTGAAGAGCAGATTAATAATAATTACAACGATCCCCACGGAGTGGTGCTGACAATTGACAGTGAGATACAAAAAATCGCTGAAGAAGCGGCGGAGGACATCGCATGGGGCAGTGTGGTGGTAATGGAAGTAAACAGTGGTGATATAAAAGCAAGTGTGAGCATGCCAAGCTTTACCCCCGATGACATTGCAAAAGACTTAGAAAATCCCGACAAACCGTTTTTTAACCGCTCATATGCCGCAACAGCGGTAGGCTCTACTTTTAAAGTTTTAGTTTCCGCCGTGGCATTTGAGAGAGGGTTTAATATAAACCAAAGCTATGAGTGCACGGGCTCTATTCAGGTGGGGGACACAGTGTATGGATGCCATTATGAGCAGGGGCATGGGCCGATAAACATGCAGACAGCACTCGAAGTCTCCTGCAACCCTTATTTTATACAGCTTGCGCAGGATGTAGGAGTGCAAAATATTGCATTTAAAGCCGCACAAATGGGGTTTGGCAGGGAAAGTGAGCTTATGCCGGGGATTTATTCTTCTGCTGGAGTACTCCCGAGTCAAGCAGAGCTTAGAAGCATAGGCGAAGCGGCAAATTTTAGCTTTGGGCAGGGGATGTTATCCGCTACACCAATACAGATTGCACAGATGATGTCCACCATAGCGAATGGCGGCATGGCGGTAACTCCACGAATTACAAAAGGATTTACAAATGACGGCGAAGTGATAAGTGAGCACACGGAACAGGCAGTTTCTCAAAGGATTTTAGAGGAGGGAGTAGCGCAGAAAGTCAGAAATATGATGGTTTCGGTAGTGGAAAACGGAAGCGGTAAAAAAGCTAAACCATATGTGGGCGGTGCAGGGGGAAAAACTTCTTCTGCACAGACGGGCGTGTATGTCGATGGCGAGGAAGTAGTGCATGCATGGTTTGCAGGATTTTATCCGATTGACGAGCCAAAATATGCGATAGTTGTTCTCGTGGAGGGCGGTGAAGCAGGGCAGGATGTTGCGGCGCCAATATTTAAAGAGATAGCGGACAGAATTAGGTTTATAGAGGGATAATAGGTGTTGTTTTTTAAATGCGGATTGTAATTTTTAATTTTGCAATCCGCAATTTTGTATGTTATAATACCCAAGGGTAGCTTCCCTAAAGCGAACACGCTCGTAATGTGTAAATTCTCTTAAGCACTGTGTATATCACGCCCCATAGCTTTTGCATACGCTTAAAGAATACGCACATCTTCAAAAATTTACACATGGAGAGTTCGCAGAATTTTTTATACTGCCAAAAGCACCATAGCAAGGAAGACTGCCGCAGTAATGCTTTTCGCCTTACAAGGTGGGCTGACGCAGGTAGGGGACTTTTGGGTAAATAAAAAACGGTTCGTTTTTGGGAAGTTACCCTAAGATATAGAATATTAATATTATAATTTTTGCAAATAATAAGGAGAAGAGAAATGCCTCTTTTTAAACCACAATACCGCTTTCATAGAATAACAGATATTTCACCTGAATTTTTTATAGAAAAAAATATTAGAGGGCTTATACTCGATGTGGACAATACCCTCACAACACACGACAATCCCAAACCACTTGATAAACTCGATGAGTGGATGCATAGTATAAGAGAAAACAAAATAGACATGATTATTCTCTCGAACAACACACCGAGCAGGGTAAAACCATTTGCAGATATGTTATCACTTCCATATATAGCGGATGGCAAAAAACCGCTTACGGATGGAATTAAAAGAGCTACAAAGGCGATGAATTTGAGTAAAAATGAGGTTGTGGTAATAGGGGATCAGATTTTTACCGATATAATGGGTGGGAATCTCTTCGGCTGTATTACTGTGCTTGTAGAGCCCATTGAGCTTGAAGACAAGCCCTTTTTTAAGTTAAAGAGGGCGGCGGAAAGGATAATACTTAAATAGATGGTGAGATTTGGGCCTGCGGGCAATTCGGATAGTTTTAAATCAGAGGGATATAAATCGGCAAAAGATGTACCCGAGTATTTAGCCAAAAGAGGGTTAAATGCTTTTGAATATCAATGCGGCAGGGGAGTGAGGGTATCGGACGAACTTGCATTTACTCTTGCCACTCTTGCGAAAGAAAAAGATATACAAATATCACTACATGCACCATACTATATTTCGCTTTCGAGTGTGGAAGAGGAAAAGAGAATTAAAAGCGCCGATTATATTTTACAGTCCGCCATGGCTGTAAAGAAGATGGGTGGAAATAGAATAGTAGTGCACTGTGGATCGGCTTCAAAAATTTCGAGACAGGAAGCACTCCTTCTTTCACAAAACACCTTAAAATTTGCGCAAAAAACGCTTGACGAGCAAGGGCTTTCAGATATAATTATATGTATTGAAACAATGGGTAAACTAAATCAGTTGGGCAATTTAACAGAAGTGCTCACGCTTTGCAAAACGGATGAAAGGATGCTACCGTGCATAGATTTTGGACATCTCAATGCAAGGACTAATGGCGGACTTGCCACAAAAAGCGATTTTACTAAGCTGTTTGAGGAAATGGAAAATACCATAGGTTATGATAGGCTTAAAATTTTTCACTCACATTTTTCTAAGATTGAATACACCGAAAAAGGTGGGGAGAAAAAGCACCTCACATTTGCGGATGAAATATATGGGCCGAGTTTTGAGCACATAGCAGAAATAACTGCGAAAAAGAATTTGACCCCTGTTTTTATATGTGAATCAGCGGGCACCCAAGCAGAAGATGCCATGACAATGAAAAACATCTACTTAAAATATAAATAATCCGTAGGATTATTTATATCGAATGAAGTTTTACTTGATTTTTTTACAAAAAATCATGATTTCCAAAGGCAAAGCCTTTGGGTTCTTACCGAAGTGAGCAAAAAACTCATAAGAAAAAGAGTACCAGCTAACAAATTTATATCAGGCTTTAACTTATACAAAAAATTAACATAAAAGGAGAATATCATCATGAACAATCTATCAAAATTAGTGGCAAAAATTCCTGAGGGAATGGATGGGATTTTAATTTCGTCCCAAGTCAACAGAAAATATTTCACAGGTCTTTCCTCCTCAGCAGGGATATTACTTGTAACCCGTGAGAAGAGCTATTTTTTAATTGATTTTCGTTATATTGAAATAGCAAAAAAAGTTATAGATAGCGCTGAGGTAATACTATTAGAAAATTTATCAAAGCAACTAAAAGAGCTCGCGCAAAAGCATAATATTAAAACTTTAGGCGTGGAAAATGCCAATATCACTGTTGAGGAATATCTAAAATATAAGGCGATTTTCGACGGCGTAGAGATACCGCAAAATATGGTAGTTTCGGATATTATTATGAGCCTTAGAGTTATTAAAAGTCGTGATGAAATAAATTGCCTACTAAAAGCTCAGAGCTTTGCAGAAAAAGCCTTTATAGAGCTTCTAAACTATATTAAAGTTGGCAAAAGCGAAAGGGAGCTTGCGGCATATCTCGAGTATCATATGAAGCTTGAAGGGGCCGAGGGATTATCCTTTTCTACAATAGCCGTTTCCGGTGCAAACAGCTCAATGCCACACGGTGTACCGAGTGATAAGCTAATTGAAGCAGGGGATTTTATCACATTTGACTTTGGGGCAATATACAATGGCTACGGCTCCGACATGACAAGAACAGTAGCGGTATCACATGTTACCGAAAAGATGGAACTTGTTTACGATACAGTACTAAAGGCACAGCTTGCGGCGATGGATGTTATAAAAGCGGGCGTGCGTTGTTTTGATGTAGATAAAGCGTCAAGGGATTTAATATATGGCGCGGGGTTCGAGGGCAAATTTGGACACGGTTTAGGCCATGCCATAGGGCTTGAAGTGCATGAGGAACCAAGATTCTCAAATGCACCAAACAATAATGCTGTATGCGAAGTGGGGCATATTATGTCGGTTGAGCCGGGGATATATCTACCGGGTGAATTCGGTGTGCGCATTGAAGATATGATTGTAGTAACCGAAAATGGCCATGAAAATTTAACAACTTCAGAGAAAAAGTTATTAATTCTTTAAAATTACGCTAAAACACTTGAATTTTCCTTTAATTTAGGATAAAATTATAATGTTAAAACAAGCATATTATGCTTATGGAGGTTTAAAGATATGATTTCAGCAGGAGATTTTAGAAATGGCGTTACATTCGACATGGATGGAAATGTTGTACAGATTATTGAATTCCAGCATGTAAAACCTGGAAAGGGTGCGGCGTTTGTTCGTACAAAAATTAGAAATGTAATTTCCGGCGCAGTTACAGAAAGAACATTCAACCCAACAGATAAATACCCAACAGCATTCGTTGAGAGAAGGGATATGCAGTATCTTTACAAAGATGGCGATTTATACTACTTCATGGACAACGAAACTTATGAGAATATCCCCATCAATGCCGATACACTTGGCGACAGCTTTAAATTTGTAAAAGAAAATACCGATGTAAAGGTTCTTTCTTACAAAGGTAGTGTATTCGGTGTAGAACCACCTTTCTTCGTTGTACTAAAAATTGTGGAAACAGACCCTGGCTTTAAAGGCGATACTGCTACAAATGCTACAAAACCAGCAGTACTTGAAACAGGTGCTGAAGTAAAAGTTCCTCTCTTCCTCGAAGAGGGCGATTCCATTAAAGTGGATACTCGTACAGGGGACTACATGGAAAGGGCTTAAAGAGCTTTGCTCTTGGCATAAATTAAAATTACTGCAAAGGAGGAACTGATTATGACTATTACAGAAAAAGTGGCTTACCTAAGAGGAATGGCAACAGGCATTAAACTCGACACAGCAACAAATGAGGGTCAGCTGCTAAATGCAATCATCGACACACTGGAGGATATGGCGTTCACAATTGCAGACATGGAAGACGGTCTTGCAGAAGTTTGCGAACAAATTGATCTGATTGATGAGGATTTAGAAACTCTTGAGCAGGACTTCTATGAAGATTATGATGACGAAGACGATGATTTTGACGATTTCGACTTTGACGATGATGAGTTCTACGAAGTAAAATGCCCTTCTTGTAGTGATGTAGTATGCCTCGATGAGGACATGCTTGATGAAGGTGAAATTGAATGCCCAGGATGCGGAGAGCTATTGGAATTTGATTTTGACTTTGAATGTGATTGCGCTGAGTGTAGCACAGAAAAAGAATAGTATTATAATTTATTACATTAATAAATGGGTTACTTACTTGCCACAGGCAAGTAAGTAACCCATTATTATATATTATACTAATAGCTTTTAAAAAAGATATTATAAAATTAGTTTATAGAAATATCTACTCAGGCGCAATATTTTCTAAATTTAAGTGATTGTGATAAGCTTCAAGAATGGAGCCCTCCAATTTTTCCCTTGCCTCAGCAGTTATGGGGTGGCATATATCTCTAAAAACACCTTGCTCATCCTTTCTGCTTGGCATAGCCACAAAAAGCCTTTCTAAGCCAAGTATTACTTTTATATCGTGAAGTGCTATTTCATTATCAAATGTCACCGATACAAGCGCTTTAAGCTTATTATCCTCATATATTCTTCTAATTCGTATATCTGTTATATTCATCAATCTTCCTCCAATTGTCATTTATATAGTTATTATTAATCGACACAATGGCATATATTCACAGTTGTAAAATATTTAATTATACATTTTTAATAAAGATAGCTTGTATTTTGTGGGAAATGTGATAGAATTATAATATTAGTTAAAATTTGACTGCAGTTTTTTGAATAAATATATGCACTAATAAAATAGAGTAAATATGTCTGGGGTGATTAGTTGGAACCAATTATTACTATAAAAAATTTGCGTAAAGTGTATAAGCTCGGCCATGAAAAAGTCGTAGCGCTAAATGATATCAATCTCGAGATAGGCAGGGGAGAGATTTGTTGTATCTTAGGTACCTCTGGCTCTGGTAAGTCAACACTTCTCAATCAGCTTGCAGGGCTCGAAAAGCCAACGAGAGGCGCAGTATACATAGGAAAACACAATATATCTAAATTCTCCGAAGTTCGCCTTGCAAGGTTTAGGCAGAAGCATATCGGATTTATATTTCAGTCGTATAATCTGCTTCCCGCAATGACGGCACTCGAAAATGTGAGTATGCCGATGATGTTTAGGGGAATGGATAAATACCGCAGAGAAAAAGAAGCCGCCTTTATGCTAAAACAAGTGGGACTCGGATCAAGGCTCCATCATCGACCCTCTCAAATGTCTGGGGGGCAGCAGCAGCGTGTTGGTATAGCAAGGGCATTCGTGGCAAAACCAACAATTGTATTTGCCGATGAACCCACAGGAAATCTCGACACCAAAACCACGGTGGAGGTTATGGAGATGTTAGTTAGAATGTCCAGAGAAAATAATCAGACATTCATACTCGTTACCCATGACCGAGAGCTTGCTCAGTATGCCGATAGAATAGTCACACTAATTGACGGAAACATTGTGAGCGATGTAAAGGGAATGTCTAAGATAGACAGGGAAGCGGCACTGAAAAATAGGCTTAAAACCGCCGATGAAGACGAAGCGGAAGCTCTGAGTAATCAGCCCATAGAAGAATCTTTAAACACTGGCGGGGAAGAATCCTTGACCGACAATGAAACAGTACCCAATTCCGAGGAAAGCACGGAAGATGAAGCTATAATTTCTAATAATGAAAATAAAGGCACTAAGGAGAAAGTAGATGAATAAAAAAAAGAGAATTGTGGCACTTGTATTTGCCCTTATAATACTATTATCAACAGTTTTGGGAGTGCTCTCACTGTTTGCATTTGCGTCAACACCATCACTTATACTCGGCAGCGGATATGGGCTAACACAAGCAGACCTGCCGCTCACAGTTGATAAAGGCAGTGCGGATTTAACAGGAATTACCGAAGAGTATACTATAACAATCACAAAAGCATCACCCGAGTATCAAGCGGAAGCCGTAGATAGCTCATATGATGCAATTTCTGTATTTGGTGATGCAGATAAGATTACAATTGCAGGTATTAACATCTCAAGCACAAAAGGTTTTGTGGTTGGTGATGAAATTAACCTTAATATAGAAAATGGCATAGCAACCGCAAGGGATAGAACTTCCGATACTATCTATCCGAGGATTAGCTCATCAATTGGCGGTGAAGTGTTTACAGATGCAGGCAGCTACGAGTTTGTGGTGGACGGTACAAAACTTCTATATGAGGGCACAGCAGTTACCACTGTAAAAAACGACACTGATGGCACCGACGGCAGCTATGAGGGTATAGTCGTAGTGGATGGCGTCGAGATAAAGAAAAACAGCAATTACCGTGACGGTGATGTGATAGAAATTATCATGCAGGAAGATTACAGCAGTTCTACCGATAAGGATATAATAATATCCGACCGCAAAATTACATACAAGAGTAGCTCAACTGAAATCCGAGAAATTGACAGAAACGACAGAGTGGATGTCTACATCACACTTTTGGATGAAAATGTGAATGGTGCAGTAAATGAAGACACTTTAGATGCTATTATCACCGACGGTGCATTTAAATCCCACTCAAGCAGTAGTAATAACAGCTCAGTGGAATTTGTAAATGTAGGAGAAGAAAACGGCAGAGCAAAAATTGGAATAATTTTTAGAAATGTTTCTTTCACAGGCTCGGGCAGCAATATTGAGTTTAGGGTTTCGTATTATGATACCTCCGGTGTAAAGCATGAATACAATATTTCCGAAACATTTAATGAGTACTACTTAGAGCAGTATGTCCCAGATAGCGGCAGTGATGATGATGAAGAGGACGATGAAGAAATAACATGGGATCCAATTACACCCCATATCATTGTTGGTAGCTACTCATATGGTGGAACTTCTGTAAACGCAGGGGATGTAATTGATTTAGAGCTTAATCTTGAAAATACAAGCAAAAATTACGATTTAGATAATATCGTAATGAAAATCACCCTACCCGATGGAATGTCTATGACAAGTGGCTCCAATACATATTATTTCGACAGACTAAACAGGGGGGACGATTTTTCTGAGACTGCGAGCATACAGATTATGCCCAATGCACTACCGGAGTCCCATTCTATTTCGATAGAATTTAGCTTCCAGTACATAGCAAACGACAGTCGTCACAACGGCAGCTCAACAGAAACAATTGCAATACCGGTAGCCCAAGTTGACAGATTTAGCGTGAATAATGTTGAAGCACCTGATTCAATCTATGTAGGAGAGGAATACCCTGTAAGTATCAGCTTTATAAATAAAGGGCAGTCCTCTGTCTACAATGTTACAGCAACGCTCACAGGCATGGGCGCTAATAAGAGCGAGTTTTTGGGAAATGTAGAGTCGGGCAACGAGGACAGCATAGACTTTTATGTAATGGGCGAAATGGCTGGAATGATGAATGGCGAAATTGAGATTACCTATGAAGACTCAAATATGAATATAAAATCCATTAAATATCCTATAGGGATTGAAGTAATGGAATATGAAGAATACTACCCACCGGGATTTGACCCATATGCACCACCCGAAGACTTCGAAACAGATGTTCCGATGGAGGAAGAAGACTCTGTGATAAACACAGCGCTTATCCTCTGTGCATCAGTTGTAACACTTATTACTGCCTATACTTCTATAATGAAAGTTAAGGCTAAGAGGAGCGAGTTTGCCGATGAAGATATCTGATTTAATCAGCATGTGTCTTCAAAATCTAACAAGGCGTAAAGTCAGAACAATGCTCACTATTGTAGGGGTTGTAGTTGGCACCTGTGCTATTGTGGTTATGATTTCCATAGGTGTTGGAATGAGCATCAATCAGGAAGCCATGCTTGCACAGATGGGCGATTTAACCATGATAGAAGTATATAATTACAACGGCGACCCCAATGCTACAAAACTCGACGATAAGCTTGTTGCAGAGTTTAACGCACTCGATGGGGTGCAGGTGGCAACGCCGTTTTATCGTTCAAACTATCTTGACGCAAGCATCTTCTCAGGTAAAAACGACCGATATCAAATGCAGATGTATGAAGTGATAGGTATATATCCTGAGGCGATACAGCTTTTTGAGTTCGAGCTTAACGACGGTGATTATCTAACCGAAGAAGACGAGCCATATTCGGTTATGTTTGGTCAATATGCCGCTTACAGTTTTAGGGACACAACTAAAGACAGAAATAACAGGGTGGATTACTGGCCGGATCAATATGGTAATGTAAAAGATCCCTTTGTGGATATAACAAAGGATGAAATGATTGTTAAGACCAGTCCATATGAAGAAGATGGCAAAGTGCGTGAGTATGAAATCAATGTTGTGGGGACACTTGTAGAAGACTATGCAAAAGCATATGAAACGAGCAGGGGAATCTTTATGAATATTGATGACTTAAAGCGCATGGAAGAAGAATATATTAAAGATAATCAAATTCAGGTGGACAGTTCCTCAAGTAGTGAAACAAATTATAATTATATCAAGGTAAAAGTTGAATCGATTGATTATGTAGAAGAAGTAGAAGAATACATACAGGAATATGGGTTTGACACATGGTCGATGGAGCAGATAAGAAAACCGATGGAAGAGCAGGCACAGCAGCTTCAAATGGTACTTGGAAGCCTTGGTGCAATATCACTCTTTGTAGCGGCTCTTGGCATTACCAACACCATGATAATGTCGATATACGAGCGAACAAGGGAGATAGGTGTAATGAAAGTGCTTGGGTGCTATATCTCCGATATTCGCACAGTATTTTTAATGGAATCGGGACTTATCGGATTTATCGGCGGTATAATAGGAATAATACTAAGCTATATCATATCATTCTCGATGAATTACTTTGGCTTTAGCTTAAGTCTCAATGGCGGCTTTGGCGATATGGGCGGTGATGTATCGGTTATACCGATGTGGCTTATAGGCTTTGCAATGGTATTTGCTACACTTATTGGTTTAGTATCAGGATTTTACCCTGCAAATAGAGCGGTACAGATTTCAGCACTTGAAGCTATTAGACAGGATACTTAGAGATAATCAAAACTAAGCTCTTATATTTTGTTTGCTTTAATAATTGCGAATACTATGTATTTTCCTAACTTTTCCACCCCATACGAGGTAGAAAAGTTAGAAAAGAAGAGTTTTAATCATGGATAGGGATATGTAATATAGAGGTGATTTAGTGGAAAAGAAAAGGGAATGGGCAGTAAGGCTTGCTTTTATAGGTGTAGCATTTATAGGTTGTGGTATGTTTCCTTTTATTAACCTAACAAAAGAAACCCCTGTAAGTATGGATACGATGAACCTACTAATAATGCTGAGCTCGGTTATGTTTTATTATACTTTTGGAAAACTCGAGGCAAATGTATTTTCTGAAAAGCCAGCCTTATATGTTGCTTTCTTTAATTTGACGGCTACTGCGCTTGGGATGTTGAGCCGATTTTTATTTGAATTTGGTGAAGTATCCAATGATTATAATTTTACACTTCCAAATATTGCATTACAGTTGTTTGCCGCTCTCATTTTAACTTCTGGAGCATGGTTCTTTCATAAGAATGCTACTTTAAAACAATAAAACTGTATATATAATAAAAAAATGCTATCTCGCACTCGTGAGGTAGCATTTTTTTACCTTTAAACAGTCGGAAAATATAGCATATTTATAGCTGAATAATGATATTAAAAAAGTAAATTGATACTTTTATTATAAGTTATCAAATAGGTATTGACAAGTATACTTGGCATATGTTATGATATAAATACAAAGTAAACTTTGCATAAAGACAATAAAACTTGTAAATTAGCTAAGAGTCTTACATTTTAAGAAAGGGATGGTCATGATGATGAACAAAGATGAAATTCTTGAAAGAAGTAGGAAACAAAAAGAAGACGAGGGAATTGCTTTTATTGAGAATAAAGGAATGTCCTATGGAGTTATAGGGATGAGCGTTATGTTCTTTTCACTGGCGATAATTTTTATATTTGTAGGTGGGGATAACTTGAGCGTGCCATTTGCTATGATGACTGCCTATCAAGGAGCAGAAAATATTGGGAAGTATTCCGCCGGCAGAGAAAAAAAGGACTTGGTGTGGGGAATTATTTTAAGCATTACAGCAGTAGTTTTTCTCATGTCCTACCTCTTAATTGATGTGTTAGGGGTGATTGTGTTTTAATATGGACGATAAATTAATATTAAAAAATAGGCTTAAAGTAGCACGCGCAGAGAAAAACTTCTCACAGGGAGAGCTTGCTCAAATGATTGGAGTATCAAGAAACACAATTAGTTCGATAGAAACAGGGCAGTTTAACCCAACAGCAAAG
Source organism: uncultured Oscillospiraceae bacterium (assembly GCA_964371155.1). GTDB lineage: Bacteria > Bacillota > Clostridia > Oscillospirales > Ruminococcaceae > CAYJEQ01. Next base: position 28,437 of record CAYJLI010000014.1, read on the forward strand.
CTTGCACTAATACTCTGTATTGCGCTTGATAAAAAATTTGAAGAGCTATTCTATTTTGATTAAAAAAATTCTATACAAAATAACAGCCACCTCAGCGAGGTGGCAGTTATTTGTCATAGGACAGTAAAACCATATATAAGAAGAGGTAAGGTGTGTAAAGCGAAAACACTTCACACTAAGCCTTGTGAACAAACTCCCCGTCAATTAAAACAGCTTTTGGCTTTGCAAACAATGTGAGGGGATCGCAGTCAAAAATAACTATATCCGCATCTTTACCGACTTCAATCGAGCCTACACGATTATCTATTCCTGCATGAATAGCAGGGTTTATGGTAATTGCTTCAATTGCTTTATCATAATCCATGCCCTCACGCACAGCAACTCCTGCGCTTACATTTAAGTACTGGATAGGAATTACAGGGTGGTCAGTACAAATAGATACTCTTGCACCTGCTTTAGCTAATATCCCAGCGGTGGAGGGAGTAAGGTTTGAAAGCTCTGGTTTAGAGCGAGTGCTGATAATAGGGCCGCATACAACATCAGCCTTTATTTTCCCAAGCTCGTCAGCAATTAAATGTCCCTCAGTACAGTGAATTAACACAGGGGAGAGATCAAATTCTTTTGATAACCTTAGCGCAGTTGCAATATCATCCGCCCTATGTGCATGGATATGGGGTGGGATTTCCTTTTTTAAAAGTGTAATTAGTGCCTCGCATTTCGAATCATAGTCTGGCTCGTCCATATCTTCATCGCTTAGAGCCTCGGCTTTATCCTCCATATAATGTTTTGCTTTTCTAAGCTGATCCCTTATCATGGCAGCGGTAGCCATACGGGTTGCAGGAGCATTTCCTTTAGAATGATAAGCGGATTTAGGATTTTCACCAAGGGCAAATTTCATTGCACAGCTCTCTTTAACTATCATATTATCCACAATATTACCCACTGTCTTGATAGCGGTAAACTGCCCTGCAATTGGATTTGCGCTACCGGGGCCTGTTACGGCAGTAGTAACACCGCCCATTACAGCCTCGGGGAAGGATTTATCAAACGGGTGAATGGCATCAACGCCTTTAAGATGTGGGGTGATAGGGTCGGTATCTTCATTGCCGTCTTCTCCTTCAACTCCAATGCCCTCTCCAAAAAGACCTATATGGGTGTGCCCATCAATAAAGCCAGGATAAGCAGTGGCACCGTGGTAGGAGTGTGTATCCTCATCTGTTATAGTTAGTGTCTCCATACTGCCAATTGCGCTTATTTTACTATTCTCAATATGTATATAACCATTTTCGATTTCTTCTCCCACAACGGGATAAATTTTTACATCTGTAATTAACATATTTATAACCTTTCCTTTCTCAAAAGGCACAAAACAACCATAATAATGGTTATAATTGTGCCATGTTTTTCTTATCAGCTTTTGCAGAGAAGAAAAACGGGTGTATTATTTACTTACATAGCATCTAAAAAAATCTTTTCTATATCTTCTGCTGAAGTCGGGCGGGGATTTACTTTTGCATTGCCGCTCTTCATGGAGTCCTCTGCCATTTTCGGAATAGATTCTTTTGTGACATTTAGTTTTGAAAGTGTTTTTGGAATTCCAAGCTCTGAGCAAACTTCAAAAATTGCATCCACCACCATATTTTTATTAAACTTTGCAGTAAAATCTCTTTTTATACATCTATAAATTTTTTCTAATTTTTCATTTGGGATATAATCTAAATTGTATTTCATAACATAGGGCAGTAAAACCGCATTGGCAACACCGTGCGGTATATCAAAAATTCCACCCAAAGGATGTGCCATAGCGTGAACATTTCCAAGTCTTGCTCTTGCAAAAGCTATCCCTGCAAAAGTGCTTCCAAGGAGCATTGCGGATGCCGCTTCTACATCATTTCTGTCCTTAGTAAACGCTCTTATATTATCCCCAAGCAAATCAAGTGCTTTCTCTGCAAAACAATCCGTAATAGGCGTTGCATTTATTGAGATATATGCTTCTAATGCGTGCACTATTGCATCCATTCCAGTCGCCGCTGCAAGTTCTTTTGGGAGTGATAATATAAAACTGGGGTCTACAATTGCATAATCTGGGATGATGTGAGGACTCACGATAGTGAATTTAAAATTTCTTTCATGGTCTGTTACTACTGATGATGCGGTCACTTCACTGCCAGTTCCCGCAGTTGTTGGGATTGCAATGATTGGCATTACCTTTTCAGGGACATTACCCGTGCCTTCATAATCTGTGATTTTGCCACCAAAAGTAGCGAGTACTGCCATCGCTTTTGCAACATCCATGGGTGAGCCACCGCCAAATGCTAAAATCACCTCTGCTTCTGATTTCTTAAGAAACTCAGCAGCTTTATTTACAGTCTCTATGGAGGGATTGGGCTCTATATCTGAAAAGATGGTGTAATTAATATTGCTATTTTTAAGTATGTCCGTAATTTTATCCGCAAAACCTAAGTTTATCAGTGATTCATCTGTAACAATCATCACAGATTTAAATCCCTTCTCTTTAAGTAGCTCGGGGAGTTTGTCCGTTGCCCCTACACCAAAGATGATGTTTTGACCTAATGAAAAATTAAAATCCTTCATAATCATTCTCCTTATATTTATTGAAACAACTCTAAAATTAAAAAAATATCTAATTACTTTCCTACATCATTCCCATTTATATGTGGAATGGGGGAGGTGTATAAGGACTACTTTACTGATATAGGCATTAGTTTAAAAATTAGCGGTCATATAATACTCAAAAGAGAAGTGCGAATATCACACTTCTCTAAAATTTGTTTAAAACTAAACTGTTATCCACCACGGCGTCTATTACTTGAACCTCTTTTAACATCCATATATTTTTTTAGGTCGGACATTTTATCATCACTGGATTGCTTAAATTTAGAAAGCATATCTTCAAAGGACATATTTTCCGCAATTTGACGATTGGGTGGAGAATATACGGGTGCCTTAGAAGAAAAGGGCTTGGACGGCTTTTTGTTGTCACGATAATCTCTTTTTTCTCTTGGTCCATTCTGAGCTTCTCTGGTTTGCACAGGCTCAGCTTTTTTAATTGAAAGACTAATTTTACCGTCGTCAGCAATACTAAGCACTTTAACTTTAACCTGCTGATTTTCATTTATATGCTCACGAATTTCTTTTACATATGTAGATGCAACCTCGGATATATGAACCATACCCGTAACACCCTCTGATATCTGAATAAAAGCACCAAACTTAGTGATGCCGGTTACTTTGCCCTCTAAAATACTTCCTACCGCCACTTGCTGCATATTTTGGAAAATCCTCCTAAAAATTTAATCGAAAATTAATTTCCGGAAATATCAATATAAACTTTTTCATCGGGGTAGGCAAAATCTAATTCTTCTTGCGCAATCCTCTCCACATAGTCAGGATTATTGCCGGTGCTTAAAATAAGCTCTAATTCGTCGTTGGCAATTTGCTGTTCTACAATGTTTTGGTTTATATTCTCAAGCTCCAATTTTTTCTCAGATAATTCAATTTGTGAATTGATAAGTACACCGACCATATAGCAAACAAAAATTATTAGGCAAATGCGAAATTTATATTTTCTTTTACCTTTTTTACTCGTAGCCACATGCATCATCCTTTCTTTTTAAAAATTATCTGTAATTAAATATTATTATACAACATATACAATAGCTATTTCAAGTGATTTTTAGTAGAAAATTGCAATTTTATTCTTAAAATGTTAAAAAAATATCGACTTTTTAATAAAATACAATTAAAAAGCTTTAAAATAGGTGAAATTATGAAACTTACTATAAACTTTAATATATAATTTATATATCTGAGCAGGGTGCAGAGTAAATTTAAAACCCATTTGCTGAGTATAAAAAAATATAGGCATACACCTATTAATATCCCAATTATTATAAATGCTCTTATATTTCCATCAACACTGCTCAGTGAATATAAAAAAATAATACAACCGCTTGCAATAAAAAAACTGATGTCATAAAAGTGTATTAGTAAAATTGTTGGCTTAAAGACTATTTGTAAACTTCTAAAAATATCAAAAAGCAGTCCTATAACCGCACCCACTGCCCAAGAAGTAAAAAAGGCTATGGTCTGCTCGGCGATGTATATCTCCATATGGCTTACCTAAAAATTTTTGAAAAAAAACCACCCTTAAACGAGGGATTATTATTGTAACTAATGCTTACAATATCTCCGTCAAGGGTGAAATTTCCACTGTCAAGGTCAATTTTATTAATATGAAAACCATGACCCGATATAACCATTTCACCTTCTTCAGTGCAAAGCACTACAAGCTCATCATCAAAGTTTTCAATATCTTTAACTCCTGTAACAGATAATTGAGAACGCCCTTGCATGAGTATAGAGTGAGGTGAATTGATTTTTTTTGTATTGTCATTCATATAAATGCTCCTTTAAATTTAATTTACTACATTTATATGAAATATTTTGCTATTCTATTACTGTATAATTTGTTCCAGCGGTTTCTTTTGTGGCATGCTCAGTAACTTTTAGCACTTTAACTTTAAGTGGGTTAGCTCCGAGCTGAATTTCTATAATATCATTTTCCTTTACATCATATGAAGCACGCTGAACTTTGCCGTTTACAAGTATTCTACCTGCATCACAAGCTTCGTTAGCAATAGTTCTTCTTTTAATGAGCCTTGTAACTTTTAAATATTTATCCAGACGCATAAAAAATTCCTTTCGTAAGTGAAATTTGCTTTAGGGGGGTATCTCTCCCGCCATCGGCGGGGGAAATACCCCCCATAATAGATGAAATTTGTGCATTAAAAAGTAATGCAACAATCCAAAACAAGCAAACTGCTAAATTACTTAGCTACAGCATCTTTAAGTGCTTTACCTGCTTTAAAGGATGGTGATTTAGATGCAGCAATTTTAATTTGCTCTTTAGTTCTTGGGTTGATACCTGTTCTTGCAGCTCTTTCTTTAACTTCAAATGTACCAAAGCCTACGAGTGCAACTTTATCACCAGATGCAAGAGCTTCTGTGATAGCTTCGATAACTGCGGATAGAGCAGTTTCACTGTCTTTCTTTGATAGTGCAGATTTTGCCGCAATAGAACTTACTAATTCGGATTTTGTCATTTTCTTTTCCTCCAAAAATTAAAATTATTTTTTTGCTTCTTTCCAAAGCTTGTCCAAAAAGTTAATATCGCTTGACTTCATATCGATATTTTTTGATATCGCCAAGTTTTCCACCTTTTCAAACCTATATATAAACTTATCGCAAGATTTATTAAGAGCTTCTTCAGCATCAACTTTTAAAAACCTTGATAAGTTTACAATTGAAAAAAGTAAATCACCGAGCTCCTCGGTAATATTTTGCTCATTTTTTTCTGAAATAGCCTCTTTTAGCTCATCTATTTCGCTGAGCAAATCTTTCATCGCCCAATCAGCATCCGGATAATCAAATCCTGATTTTGCTGCCCTACTTTGCACTTTTGCACTTTTCATAAGTGCAGGCAAAGAAGCAGGAACGCTTTTCAAAGTATCTGTATAACTTTTATGCCCTTTTTCTTCACGCTTTATACTGTCCCAATTCGCTAAAACAGTTTCACTGTCAGAAGCGATTATATCCGAAAATATATGTGGATGTCTATGAATTAATTTTTTGCAAATACCGTCGGTTACATTTAGAAAGCTAAAATCACCTTCTTGCTCGGCAATGCGTGAATGAAAAACTACTTGTAAAAGCAAATCGCCAAGCTCTTCACAGAGGAGTACAGGGGAGGCAAGGTCAATTGCTTCTGCAACCTCATAAGCCTCTTCAAGCAAGTTCTTTCTAAGAGAAAGATGGGTTTGCTCAATGTCCCAAGGGCAACCTGTTTCGCTTCGTAGAATTGACATTATTTTTAACAAATCATCACAATTATATACTTCTTTAATGTTAAAATCAATTTTCACAGGTAAATACTCCCTATATATATTTAAGAGCAATTAATACAGCAATTGCAGTCGATAAAACATAATAAAAAGACATAATTTATAGCTAAATTTCTTTAAAAAAATTACCCCTTTTGCTATTACCTTAACTATATTACAGTATCTTAAAGCATTTTTCAAGTCATTTTACTTATTTTTTCATTTTTTGTTAAATAAATTAATTCTTTAAGTGAAAAAGTGCCACTTAATATGATAAATGTAACATAAATAATTGCACCAATGGCACTACTAAACAGTGCTGAGAGAAATTCTCCGAAAATAGGGGTAAAAAAATTCAGCGACAAATATGCTCCAATTCCGCACATTGAGGCAGAAAAAAACGGCTTAAATAGTACTTTATATAGATTTATTTTTATACGGCTTTCAGCGGTTAAATAAGATAAACTAAGTAGAAATGCTACAAATGATGATATAATCGTTGAGATTACTGCGCCTTTGATATTTATATAGTCTATATTAATTAGGAGGATATTTAATATCAGCTTACTCAGTGCGCTTATAAACATAATTTTAACAGGTATACTAACCCTCCCAATGCCTTGCAATGCACTTGTAATCGGAATTGTGAGCGCAGTAAATATTATTCCTATCCCCATATATGATAAAAGTTCGGCCGCAATCTCAACTTCTGCTCTACGATGAGGGAAGAGTATGAAAAGTGCAGGCTTTGCAACCACCGATATCCCTATACCGGTAGGAAATGATATAAGTGATGTTAAAAGAATTATTTCTTCAAGGTGCATTTTTAGTTTGTGCTTTTTATCTCCTGCATATGATGATGCTATAAGTGGAAGTGCATTAACTCCAATAGCGGCAGTCAGCGAGGGAATTATGCTGACAATAGGCAGAGCTATCCCCGTGTATGCCCCATAAAGAAGATTGGGGAGGGCTAAAAGTGTTATGTCTTGGTTAATTAAATTAGCATATGCCTCAGTAAAAAAATCAGGGTTTCTCTGGATACTATTTCCGACTACCCGTGTGATAGTTGCCAAATCAATTATTTGTGGCATATTAGCAATCAAAGCGCCTAAAGCCGCTGGTGTTGCTGTGAAAAAAAGCCTGCTTGTCAGATTTAATGTAGAGGTTTCTTTCTGGGTAGCATTTTGATTTTTTTTAGGTGAGAAGAAATAAAATATAATAAGTACTAAAACTCCCGCCGCTATACTTATCGACACCCCTCTGGCAGCCCCAGTGGCCGCACATATTAGAATACTGCTTCTCGCCTCCGATGCACTGCTCGGAACAATACCCATTACAGTGCCAAACTCAACATATTCAGCGGTTTTTTCACTAATCTCAATGAGCGCCCCCACATATCCAGCCAAAAGCCTTATTGCAGCTTCAACAATTTGCGAAATTCCGGTTGGAAGCATATTTTTGCTCCCCTCAAAATATCCCCTGAGCACCGCAGAAATAAAACAAAGAGCTACCGCAGGAGAAACAGCCCTCATAACCGATAATGAGGGTGAATTCTCAGTTAATTCCACAAAAAAAGGTGAAAAATTGTAAACTCCTATACCGAGTGCAATACCGACTGCCGAAAAGCAAAACACTGCAATAAATAAGCATTTCCCCGTAGCCTTGCTATTGCCACTGCCGATTAATTCAGCGGTAACCTTAGAAACCGCCATCGAAACCCCACCCAAAGATAGCGCACTTATTGGGGCAAATATGCTATAAGCACTCATAAAGTAGCCCATCCCCTCGGCACCTAATATGCCTGCTAATGGGATTTTAAAGAATGCACCCATGATTTTAACAATAATAGTAGAGGTCATTAAAATAACAGTGCCTTCAAAAAATGCCCTTGAATTTGTTTTTTTCATAAATATGACCATTCCTTTCTGAGAAAGCTACAAAACAGCCATTAAACATGGTCATATTTGTGCTGGTGCCGCCCTTACTCCAAATGAAAAGGGGAAAATGTTGCTAAAATATATTAACTTTGAAATTTACTCATCGCATGGGTGGAATTTATATCTGATTTAGTGTATAATGCAGATGTAGGCAGTAAATAGGGGGGAGTATCATGATAATAGATTTAAGCGGCTGTTTTATCAAATTTATTATATAAAAATACCCACGCTACCGAATTTATCAAAACTCATAATGCCGTCGAGAGGCAGGTTCTTTGGAATTTGGAATGTCTGATCGAGAAAAATATAACTGCGGATGAGGAAGAGTTTTCTAAAATACTAAATAAAGCTAAGAGTGAAATTATTGGCTGAAAATAATACTACTTAATATATATTAACTCACATCCGAATTTAAAACTTAGGAGAGAAAAAATGTCAAAATACAAAATTTGTTGTCCCTGTCTTTTTGGGCTTGAGAGTGTTTTAAACTTTGAAATAAAGCGTATAGGTGGTGAAAATATCACCGTTACCGATGGGAAAATTATATTTGAGGGGGACGAGCGCATTGTTGCCGCCGCAAACATATTTTTGCGCACTGCCGAGAGAGTACTCCTTGTTATTGGCAGTTTTAGGGCTGAAAGCTTTACAGAGCTGTTTGATAAAACCGAGAGATTGCCATTTGAAGAGTATATAGGCAAAAGTGATGCGTTTCCTGTAAAAGGATGGTCGCTCAATTCAAAGCTTCACAGTGTGCCCGATTGCCAGTCGATTATTAAAAAAGCCGTGGTAAAACGCCTTGGTAAGGTGTATTCACAGACATGGTTTGAAGAAACAGGCTCCCTGCATCAACTGCAATTCTCCATACATAAAGACGAAGTCATGATAATGCTCGACACCACCGGTGCAGGACTTCACAAAAGGGGATACCGCAAAGAATCAAATGTGGCACCGATTAAAGAAACCTTAGCCGCAGGGATTATAGATTTTGCAAGAGTAAGGCAGGATACAGTGGTATACGACCCATTTTGTGGCTCAGGAACATTCTTAATAGAAAGTGTAATGCATGGGCTCCACATAGCACCGGGCATGCGCAGAAGATTTTCGGCGGAGCAGTGGGGACTTATCCCGAAAAACATTTGGGAAGATGTGCGAAAAGAAGCGGTGGACACAGTAAAGCGTGACGGCAAAATGATGGCATACGGCTCGGATATTGATGAATATTCGGCGGAGCTTGCAAAGGAAAATGCAGTTAAAGCGGGCGTGGGCGTAAGAGTAAAGACCACACAGTGCGACATTAAAGATTTTACCCCCGAAAGAGAAAATTCGGTGGTAATCTGTAATCCACCATATGGTGAAAGACTTCTTGAAATAAAAGAAGCAGAGGAAATTTATAAGGCGATGGGTGAAGTATATTCTAAAAACCCAAATATACCATGGTATGTAATATCCCCACATGAAGAATTTGAGGCGCTTTTTGGCAAAAGGGCGGACAGACGAAGAAAGCTCTACAATGGTATGATTAAATGCCAATTATTCATGTATTTTAAGTAGTCTTAAAGCATAAAACCCTCCCATTTACTTTTGTAGTTGCCATAGATGGAGGGAATAATAGAAGATGGTGCTTGCATAATAGCTACTGAAATAATATTTCCGAGGTGATAATGTGAAGAAAATAGTTGTAATAGATGGGCAGGGCGGCAAAATAGGTAAATCGGTAGTTGAAAAACTCAAAGGTGCACAATCCGATGCAGAAATATATGCAATAGGGACAAACAGCATTGCAACCGCCATTATGCTTAAAGGTGGTGCGGATTATGCCGCCACTGGCGAAAATGCGGTAGTGGTAAACTGCAAAGATGCCGATGTAATAATAGGCCCCATCGGAATAGTAATAGCTGATGCACTCATAGGAGAAGTGACTGAGAAAATGGCGGCGGAAGTGGGGAGGAGCAGTGCGAAAAAAATCCTTCTTCCGATAAATAAATGCAAAAACTATGTAGTGGGTGTAACGGTGAAAAACACTTCCGATATCGTAGCTGAAGCAGTGGCACTTGCCTTGGAGTAAAATATTGACTTTGGAAACAATTAGTGGTAGAATATGAAATGTCTTTAATGCATGGCTGAAGCTTTGCAACACTCTGACAGCGATACCAAATAACACAAAAAAACTTATATCAGCAGATATAAATCACCTTATGAAAAGGTGGCTTATATCTGCATATTTTTTTGAAAGGTTGTATTTTAATGAATACCAAATTAAAAAAACTCGTAATATCCTCATTCATGCTTGCGGCAACACTTTATTTGCCATTTTTAACAGGTCAAATTCCCCAAATAGGTTCGGTGCTATCCCCAATGCATATACCTGTTTTGCTTTGTGGATTTATTTGTGGTGCTCCCTATGCAGCAGTAGTTGGGCTTATAGCACCAACACTGAGATTTCTCCTCTTTGGAATGCCTCCAATATTCCCCACAGGCCTTGCAATGACATTTGAGCTTGCAGCTTATGGCTTTGCCGCTGGAATACTCTATAAAGCGCTATCAAAGAAAAGTATCAATATTTATACAAGCCTAATTGGTGCTATGATTATTGGTAGAATTACATGGGGTGCGGCGATGTATGTTATTGCGATGGTGAGTGAAGTGCAGTTTGGGCTCAGCATATTTGTTGCCTCCGCCTTTATAAACGCAATACCTGGAATTATTCTACACATAGTGCTAATACCTACCCTTGTAATGGGGCTTGAAAGAGCTGGGTATACTATAAAGAATTTATCCTTTGCACAATAATTTAAAAAAATTATCAAAAAATATACTTAAATTAATGGATACCCATAGCCTTAGGCTTATGGGTATCCATTTAAATATTTTTATTTATCTATTTCGGCTAAAGTTTCGGAGGCGTATTCATTGGTTTCATTCTTTTCGGCACCGAAATCGAATATGTCGCCCACGACATCATCGGGTGAACTCTCAACATTTGTAAACGCTTCTGGGACAATGCCTATAATTACTGTTTCTGCTAAGCAGAAATTCATATTAATTTCAGTGGAAGTAGAATACCCTGGGATAATAGCACTTACCTTTAAATTAATTTTAAGCATTATTTGATGCCTTGTTTGGTTAATACCGGCTGAGTCAAAGCGATTTTCAAGCTCGGTTTCCATGAATCCTGTATGTACAATTTGAAAGGGGATGTCGGGGCCCCTACCAGAGAAAAGCTGTCCGCCAAAGAGTGTACCTATCGGCACCGAAATATCCTGATTTTCCATATCTCCAAGTGCAGTGAGTACCTTATTCGATATGTTTGTTTTAAGCCTGTTTAGTGCTACCATATCAGTTTGCAAAGAGGTGACTTTACCCTCACCGTCCATTGTAAGTGAGACAAGGTTGCTATACCGAATGTTTTCCTGTTCAAGCTCTTCGGATATGGCTTCATTTATAAGTCTCCCAGAATATACTTTTGCCTGATATGCAGACATTGTTTGTATTGTAGGGCGCATGCGCATATCTAAAATTATTATCCCCGAAAATATTAATGCGGTAATCAGCCAAATTCTTATAGACGCTTGCTTTCTTGGTGATAGCCGCCGCATTCGGATAGGACGCATATTTAAAGCCTCCTTTATATGGCGAAAAATGAAGTTTTACAGGGTTTTTTCAAAAAATCGTGGGGTATGGGATAAAACCCCATAAATAGGTAGGTGAAGCTAAAAAAATAATGTAGCAATTTTGCGAATCAAAAGAGCGGAGATTTTTTAAGTGAAAAGTGAATAATGAATAGTGAAAAGTTATTGAGTTTCGCCTTTGGTGAAACGGATTTTAAATTGTAGGGGCATGGCTTGCCATGCCCGAGGATTATGCACAATCTAAATCTATATGTCCCTACCACCAAGGACGAGGTAGATGGAGGATATAAATAATAAAAAGTTATGGTAGAAAATCTTTGATTTATAATTTAAAATAATCTGGCGAAGCCACTCCAACACTCTTCACTTATAAATAATTTGTTTTACAGATTATTTATATTATATGTCAGAATTCATTAAATAGTTATATAATATAGATGTAAACAAAATAAAGATGCCCTACCTGAACTAATAAGGTAGGGCATTCTTAGTAAATTTATAATTATTTTAGATTTATACTCCAAAACTACAAGTATAGACATGGGTCGCCTGTTTTAGAAACAGTGAATGCAACATCTTCACAATGTAGATATAAATCTTCTAAAAGGTAGTTAAGCACCAATTGCTCGGTTGCATAATGCCCTGCATCAATAAGTGCAATTCCATTATTTAAACTGTCCACAAATTGGTTGTGCTTAAATTCGCTCGATATATATATATCCGCTTTTGCTTTAATAGCAAGCTCAGTAAGACTGCCACCAGCACCCCCACATACAGCAACACGAGTTACTTCCTTTACAGGATTTGTCACCTTAACACAGCTTGTATTGAGAGCTTTAGCAATGCTTTCTGCAAGTTCACAGGCAGTGGTCGGAAATTCTAAATCGCCTACTAAGCCAAGCGGAATATCTCTTGAATAGGAGTGGTTTTCTATGATATGATAGGAGGGAGTTTCATAGGGATGGTTTTGCTTTAATGCAGTTATAACAGCCTCTAAATTTTCAGGGGGACATAGCAGTTCAATACAGTCTTCCACCATGTTTTCCTCTATGCCAATACTGCCAATAAAAGGATTAGCACCTTCTTTAGGTGTAAAGCGAGAGATTCCACCCTCAGTTATATAACTGCAATTTTCATAGTTGCCAACAGTGCCAGCACCTGCCGTTGTAATTGCGTCTAATAGCTCGATTGTATGTGAAAGAGGCACATGCACCCTAAGTATGTAGTCTTTTATTTTTTTTACAGTTGTAAGGGGACGGACATTTTTAAGAGAGAGCATTTCTGCAAGGGCGGTGTTCACTCCTCTTTCCGCCACATCTAAATTTGTGTGAGCAGATATAACTCCTATACCGCTATTTATAAGCCTGTAATGCAAACTGTCCTGTTTAATAGATTTTATTCCATCAAATATTATGGGGTGATGTGTAATTATTAGTTCAGCGCCAAATTTTTCGGCTTCGTCTATAACGGCAGGGGTTACATCAAGGGCGAGAAGTGCTTTTGTAACATATGAATTTTCATCACCGATTAAGATGCCACTATTGTCCCATTTTTCTTGAAATCTAAATGGTGCAAACTTATCTATTTGCCTGTAAATATCCATTATTGTCATTATTTTTACCCCTTTTCAATGATTTTTTCTATATGATTTACTATGCTTTTATAAGAAGTGATTTCATTTTCTTTTCCGATAGTGTTAGTAAGGCCTTGTATTCTTTCATTGAGATTGTTTTTTATACGAATTAAATATAAATCCTTATCTTTAGAGCTGCTATTTGGCACCTCGCCTATGAAAGAGTAGATTTCATCACAAATTATAGGATTATTATCAAAAATGACTGACATAATACTATAAACAAATTTCCCCTCATTAACAATAATTTCTTTCTCAATTTTAAATCCTAATGAGCTGAGTTCAGTTCTGAGCTTTTCAGCCTTGGTCATTGGTTGCAGTAAAAGGCGCTTGCAGGAAAAATTCCAGTGCGACTCTTTGAGTATGCTGAGTATAAGCTCGCCACCCATGCCGGCTATCACTATTGTATCAACATCGTCAGGGCTTAAAGCCGAAAGACCACTGCCGAGTAAACAGTTCACTTTATCCGTTACGCCATATTGACGCATGGTTTTCTCAGCTGATTTTAATGGTTTTTCATTTATATCACAGGCATAACCTCTGCTTATTTTCCCCATAGCTGCTAAATAGGCAATTAGATATCCGTGGTCGGTGCCAATATCGGCTACTTTACTGTTGTGGGGGATTTCGTCGGCGATTGATTTAAGTCTATTATCTAAAATGGGTAACTTCATATTCTCATCCATTCTTTGCTATAAAAGTTAGTTATTAACTAAATTCTACACTATTTATATAGTGCGGTCAATAAAATTGAGCATTTTGTAAAAAAAGCAGTTTATTTTTACAATAAAAAACAGTATAATATAAATAATCTGCTTTACAGATTATTTATATCGTCCATCTGCCCCGTCCTCGGGGCAGGGACATATAGATTTAAATTGCCGTGGGCAGGGATGCCCACATGGCAAATTTATATTAGGCAAAGCCTAATATAAATAATCTGCTTTACAGATTATTTATATCGTCCATCTGCCCCGTCCTC
>CAYJLI010000014.1:42620-43154 GCA_964371155.1 uncultured Oscillospiraceae bacterium
TTTATATTAGGCAAAGCCTAATATAAATAATCTGCTTTACAGATTATTTATATCGCCCATCTGCCCCGTCCTCGGGGCGGGGATATATAGATTTAAATTGCCTTTGTAGTGATGCCAAATGGCAAATTTATATCGATCGCAGGGGCGATTTAGATTATGCATAACTTCACGATGGTGGTGTAGGATTTCCCACTTAATTAAAAATTCTGCATAATCTCCGCTCTTTTGCTTTGCAAAAATTGCTGCATTATTTTTTTGCTTTGCCTACCTATTTATGGGGCTTTGTCCCATACCCCACGATTTTTTGAAAAAAATCGAGTAAAACTTTATTTTTTACTATTTTGCTCTCATCACTTAGTGACAAGCGAGCAAATGGCAAATTTATATTAATTTAAGGAGTGAATAATTTGCTTTCATTTGATAAAAACATGCTTAACGGCAAAAATAAAATACATTTTATAGGTATAGGTGGCTCAGGAATGTATCCCATAGTGCAAATTTTGCATGGGCAGGGGTATGAGATATCTGGTTCTG
>CAYJLI010000015.1:0-10497 GCA_964371155.1 uncultured Oscillospiraceae bacterium
CCCAGTCTGGTTGCACCCATTCCAATGCCACCTACGGTGTCCATCATGTCGAGTGCGGCGGCAGTTTTATCCCTTTTGTCCATGTCTTGCTTTTTGTAGTGGTAGTTTATCGCCTGTGAGGCAAGCTTCGTACTGCCTGCACCTATTTCGGTAACACCTCTTACATTGCCAGTAATCTGGTTTATGAGCTGTCCATGCTCTGTATCGTCGGCTAAAGAGGGGTCTGCAAACTCGGCTATTGAGTTGCCGGCTTTTACGCCCGAACGTGCAACTGTGCCCCCAATCTTTATTGCGGTACTTGCCTTATTAAGGTCTTTAGCTGTTTTGAGGGCTTTTTCCTTCGGGTCTTTAGCGGCTACATCCTTTACCGATTGATATTGTAGCATATGCTCTTCATATGCTTTTTTATCTTCTTCGCTCCATCCCGACATATCGGGTTCTTGCGATTGCTCCTCTGCTGGAGCAGGTGCTGGTGCTGCTTTTTCCTCTTCTTTTTCTTCCTTTTCCTCGGTGGCTTCTATCGACTGTACCTCTGCCACATCCTTTACAGGATCTTTCGCCGTAGTGTTTTCAGTGGTTTCTTCTTCATCGGTACCCCCTGTGGACTCGGATACGGATTTAGCGCTTGTGAGCACATCTATATTGGGGTCGGGTGTGCCATTAGTGGCATCTTTTACGCTTTCATGTAGCGAACCGAGTGCTAAATTTTGGGGTGAAAAGAAGTTTAAAAGACGGTACTTTTCAGCAACAGTTTTCATAAGCTCCTGCGCCCTACCCATTTCTTCATTATCCTTTTCGAGCATATTATCAAATTTATCTGTTTTCTTTCTTAAAAATTGCGGCACGGATCTAATAAGGCTTTTTTGCCCACCTTTTAGTTTGCTCGCCATGCTATCTTTAAAGAGTGAGTCCTTTGAGGTGTCCACTCCCTCCTGATTAAAGTATCCCTGTGCAGTCCAATCTTCTTCTTTTACATCGCCGAGCTTAGATGCAGCTCTGTCGTTCCTGCTCATCTTCCAACGCTTAAATTTTCCCTGTTGTTCACTTTGCGACGCTTCCATTAAGCTGCCCGCCGTCGATTCTGCGGCTTCAGTCACTGGTTGGCTCATTTCTTGTGTAGCTTGCCCTAAGGATTCATTCATATCGCTTCCTCCTTCCCTTAAGACCAATAATCCTTTGGATTATTGGTAAGTGAATAAGTAATAAGGAATAGTGAAGAAGTTTATATGGCGTAGCCACTCCTAAACTTTTCACTTTTCACCGTATCATTATTTGTTATGCAAAAAAGTATTTTTCGGATGCTTCCACTGCTGTGCACATGCCTCTTGCCACGAGCGAAAGGCCATCCACAGTGCAATCGAGTGCACCGAAGAAAAGCATTAAATCATTTGCAAGTACTTCAAAGCAGTCGGTAGCAGGATGGTTAAATCCAACAGTTGTGCCTGTGGATAGGTATAACGCATTCCCGTCCATAAAGTATGAGCCGTTTGCTACACTGCCATTTATAAGGTTTATCGCCCTTAGAAGCTCTGTTTCATGCTCTGGTGGGCATTCGTCGAACACTGTTGCGGTGACATTTGCTGTTAAAAACTTTTCCTCTTCGGTGAGGAAGATAAACTGAAGCTCGGCTATTACACTGTGCTGAATTTTACCAAGGTCTGCTAACCTTATTTGCAAAATGTAAACCCCATTTTCTTCATCGTTTATTTTATGGGTTTCATAGCCCATTTCCTCGCAAAATTCTTCCATCATCTCAAACATTAACTCTGCTCCAAAAAGCAGTACATCGTTTTGTTCACTCATATATTTTCCCCTTAAATAAATTTTAGTATTGTCGGTTTTTTTCTTCCATTTTATTGGCTTCTATGGAAGTGATAATTAGTGCACCGCCCTATCCCATTGTGATGTGTGAGCCGAGTGCTATGCCACTTGTTTCCGCAACCATCGGAGTTGAAAGAATACCATTTACATCTAAATAGCAATGGGTATCACTGTGCGGACACATATCAAGTTTAACAAGCTTATGCCCCGTGCCCACCATGCTGTAATTATCTATTATAATCTCTAATTTTTCGTCATTTATTGGCATTTGATATCCGTCGCTGATGTCTATAATCACGCAGAAATCATTATAGCTTGCTCCATATAAATTGCCATACATTTCACGGCGACTCGAAGGCATGTTTTCGCTGTTCCATTTAAAGTTTTCAACTATCTTCGGAGTTTTCCCACAGGCGAGCTCTATTATGCTACTCAGCGCCGCCGTAGTACCCTTTGCCCCTTGGTATAAATCCATATTCGCTATTATGGTGCGAAGCTGGGCGGGGGAGAAAATTTTATCGTTGTTGTCTATACCCACCCAGAGTGCAAGCTGTTCTACCACATGGTCGGGTGCGGTTTCATAGTCGAGCAATGTGGGTAGTGAAGCAACTTTATTCTCTTCGTCTAAAAAGATTGATTGGAATATGCCTATGTATTTATCGAAAAAGTTATTTTCCTGATATATTTCGGGGAAGTATTCAGTAAAGCTGTTTTTAGGGTATTCAAATTTAAATCCGTTTAGCTTACAGCTTGCATCACTGCTTATCGGGTGAACTGCTATATACACCCAAATATATCTGCCCTTTATATCATGCAGTAACATATCGGTGGCATTTATCCCTCTTACAAAGCTGAGTTTTTTAAGTGTTTCGCCTTTTTCCCTCACTGGGACTTTATCGCTTTTAAAATAGTCATTAAGGCTATCGAAATCTTTTAGCCATATGGGGCTTAGTGTATCGGTGGCGGCGGCTATTACCTCAAGCTTCATCTGTGGGAAATCCCCCTCGATAATAAGCCTGTTGTAACTGCCTGCTTCGTCCTTTGTGTCAAACATTTCGGTAATATATGTGGCGCTTTCGCCTTCCGCCGTCATGCATAACTCTTCATTCCATTTAAAACCTTTCACACTGCCTTTAAGCAAGGTGTGATTATAGTAGTTAACACTTTTTTGCTCTTTTTTCAAACTCTACCCCTCCTCTCTATACAAATTCAATATCAATATCGCCTAAGTAAGGAAGTGCATCGGGATAAATTATTATATCCCCACGCTCATTTTTCTTAGCACCCTTGCCTATAACCTCAAAGGAAATGCGGTGCACCCTCCTCACCTCTTCAAGCATTTCAATGGCGGAGAAAAGGCGTCCGTAGACAATGTCCTTGCCAAATCCACCCGTGCTTGTGTAGTCGATTAGTGTGCGAAGTTTATCTTTTACAATTTGCATGTTTTCCTCGGTTTCATCTATTAAGTCAATTCTTCCGAAAACATTTATTTTAACATACTTAGGCTCCACAATTTTAATATTCGTGGTGATTAGGCGGTATTTTTCGAGATGTTCCTCTATTTTTCTTTTCTCAAAATCTCCAAGAGTGGCACGCTCCCTGCCACTGTGGGGTTTTACAGCTATATAAATTGTATTGCCCGTGTGTGGGATGCTGTAACATTCTTTATACTGATTCATGGTGATAACATTTACATAGTCTATAATAAGCCCCGGCGTTTTCATCACAAGCTCTTTATAGTCACTTTCGTTTACCGCCCTATTTATCTTCTTCATCTTTGCTTCGAGCTCATTTTCAAGCTCAACGGAGTTTTCGGGATGCTTGCCGCCAACTGCACGGCTTAGGTTACTCACTTTTAAATCATATAAACCATTGCTTACTGATTTATTTATCTTGCCTTTTAAGACATTACCCTCTTCAAATTTGCTCATTTTTAGGGATATTGCCATCACTATGAGTTCGGGTTCGGGGACAAGCCCATTTATTGCATCGCCAAATATAATTTTACCCTGCTCGGCGTCGTAGAAAAATGCTCTGTCGCCACTTTTGGCACGGTGCGGTGTGGGGGACTGCTCCCATATGGTGTAAAACTCCCTGCCGTCTTTTTTGCCAAGCATTGCAAGCTTTAGCTCGCATATTCCTGCTAAATCGAGTGGCATTTCCTGAGAAGCTGTGCCGTCGGTTATGCCTAAAACCATCTGTTCATAGAGCTCCCCTGGGACAATTGTCACAACTATTTTATCGCCGACATTTGGCTTCTTCCCTTTTTTAAAGACAATCTTTTTCTGCCAAGGGTAAGCCCCATCCGTCACTTTGCAAAGGGAATTATCCTCATCAGTGTGCGCAAACCACACCTCATACCCCTCACCACTCTCAACTGAAACGGTGAGTAAATCATCTTTTTCTACTGCATAATCAACCATTATTTCGGCTTCTCCTGAGTAGATTATCTCCACAGCCTCAGAAATTGTATGGGTTTGGACTGCATTTACGCAGTTTATTGTAATTTTCCCAAGCATCGGGAGTAAATCGTAATTGTTTTCGGTGAGTTTCACCCTTATATAATATCCACTTTCCACTTTAGGATTTTCCCAAAGCCCCATTTCGCCATCCATTGTTATTTCGATAATTCCCGAGCGAAGCAAAGCGCCTGTTTCATCTTTTACAAGCTCTGCCTTCTGCCAGAAAGTGCCATTGTAAAACTCATAACTAAGCCCACAAAGGGAGAAATTTTCATCGAATGGATTTCTGCGTATATTTTCTTCTATTTCAAAGTGGAGTTTTAGTTTTTCGCTTTCTGGATGCTGCAAGCCTATGTAGAGCGCCGAGGGCTCGTTCCATGAAAATAGCTCCGCATAGCTCTCGTCCATGCCTGCAATCACAGTTATATCCCTTAGCTTTTCTCCTGCCTCACTGTAAATAGCAGTGACTTTATTAGATTTTGCCATATAGCTTTCAGTGAGCTCAAAAACAGTTTTATCAGCTGTGCATTTAGCTCCTTTTGGCATCACTATCTGCTCTTCGTCACTCTCTATGCCAAGCCTGCACTGCGCCACCGATAAGCTCGGCTCAACGCCAAGCAGTTTTAGATATTTGAGCCTATGCACTTCACCGGTAGCATCCATATAGTAATGGAGTGTATCGGTTAGCCATGCAAATGTTTGTAATACTGTTATACCGGGGTCGTGGGCATTAAAGTCCGTCCACTCCTTGGTGAGGGTGGGTATACGGCTCCTTGCACGCTCAAATAATTTTTCATAACTGAGATCATCGAGTTGCGGTACATTTAACATAAGTTTGCTCCCTTACAGATGGTGTTGCCATGTGATTTGCACATGGAGTGAAGAAGAAATAATCATAGAATATCAACAACTTTAGAAAATTATCCTGTATACCTTTCCCACACTTCTAAAGCATGGGAATTAGCACGGGAAAACCCTCCCTATATCGTAGCTTTTATTCGGGGGCAAGCTCCACATATATGATATGCTCCCCATTTACCGCCATCGCAAAAGGATTTTTTATCTTTTTATGAATTTCGTCATTTACTGCAAATTCATTTTTGCCAAAATGGGCGGTGAGTGCTACATTTGTAATCCCTATCTCGGGTTGTTTTGTCTTAACATAGGCGATAATCTGCGCCACTGTGGGTATTGTGCCTATCTCCCAACCCTCTCCGCTAAAGCCTCCGCTGAGTGGATCTATAAACTCATTTATGAGCTCGGTGGTTTCCTTTTGAAGGTCATAGGCATTCTCCATTTTTTCGCATTGTGTCCATAGTCTGAGAGAAAGCCTCACAAAATATGGTTGTGATAGGATTAAGCTTTTGCCAAGCGGTAAAATACTACTGCTTTCAAGGATTTTCTCCCTTATCTGCTCTTTTACCGAAGAGAATATATGCCCACCCATTTTGTACTCGTCTATTAGTACTGCGATGGTTATTGTGTCGTCCTTTGTGTTGCCGTATTGGTCTATGCCATTGCAACATTTTATTCTGCGCACACCGTAGGATATCTGCGAAATTATATCGAAGAAGTCCCTGTGGCTTACCGCCCTGCCCCTTGTTCTGAGCATATTTGAAATAATCGCCGCCGAGGTGCGCTCGTTGTATCCATCATAGCCACCGTATGCCGCCATTGGGTTTGTCACTGAGCTAATGTATTTTATCGAGCGGTTGAGTGTGCTAATGCTTCCCTCGGGCACATTTGCTGCGGCACCTTGGTAGCTTTGATACTCCACCTTAATTGCCGCCGCATTCTCATTTATCGGATATTTTGCAAAAACACCTTTGCTAAATGAAATGCTTCCCACCACGGGGTCTATATCATAAACTCTTCCCTGCTCCTGTGTGAATTTTTGCTTTGTCCATTTCACCCAGTTTTCATCAGTTTCGTTTTCTTTATCCCTCTCGTTTACATAGATGGTAGCGCCGATAATATCGCCCTCTTCAAGCTGAATATTCACTGTGGTGTCTATGTCTTCCACATAGAAAGTTTCTACTTTGGTGCGATGGTTTTGCACCTGCACCATATTTGTGTAAACAGCTTTTACAGTTGGCAAATCCACCTTTTCTATATCTCTATTGTGGCAGATAAATCTAAGCCAGTGAAGCTCCTCACCGAATAGCTCTTTTTTAGCTATATCGGCAGGTATCATGGCAAGGATTGTTTCAGAATATCTAAATCCCTTGGTGTTGTCCGCCACTTTTAGCGGGATAAAACCCTCCTGTGAGAGATATTCCACTGTGAAGTCGATGGGGTAGTCCTCATAGTTTTCCACATCTAAATAAAGGCTGACTGGGGTGCCCCAAAAAGCGCCCTCAAAGCCCATATACATGGCAGGTTTTTGCAGTTCGTTATTAAAAAATGGTCTCAGTGTGCGACGATTTTTAATCTGCTCCGTCACATTTTCTTCTATGTAATTATTTCTTATCACCGCCGTGCTTGGCAGTATTGGTGCTTCCTCGTAGCTGTATGAAAACTGCATTTCCTCTATCACTGGAATATGCTGTCTCACGGGGAGCTGGTATAGATTATCAGCCTTAATTAGCCTTAATCTCAGACGGTAATCGCCTGTGAAAGTTTCGCTGTCCGCCATGTCCTCGGGCATTACAAACTCAAGGCTTACTTCCCCCTTTAATGAGCCATTAAAAAGCAGTGCCGCCTGTTCTTCCTCTATAAGTCTGCGCCATCCTCTTTCGCCGTAGTACTCAAGCAGTACATAATCAGGCTTTACCTCCGCAATTGCCGGGGTGAGTGGGGTGCGCTGTTTTCTCATAACTATTTTAAGCTCTTCGCTCTCCTCATATTCGGGGAGGAGCTGCTCTATTGTTTCAAATCTTAGATTGAAACTGAGCTTTACCTTAGCTCCTTTTCTTGCAAACACTTCTTTGTTTTCTATC
The DNA here is from genome assembly GCA_964371155.1 of uncultured Oscillospiraceae bacterium. Taxonomy (GTDB): domain Bacteria; phylum Bacillota; class Clostridia; order Oscillospirales; family Ruminococcaceae; genus CAYJEQ01. The sequence continues at coordinate 7,223 of CAYJLI010000015.1, forward strand.
CCACATTCTGCATATATCTCCATCGGCGAACCAAAGGGATAGAAATGCCCTGGGTTTTGCAGTATGCCGCCAGTGTATACTTCCTGTGGCATAAGCTCTTCATTTTGTGTTACCACTGATAAGCCAGAGAGCTTTTGGTCGGCAAGTTTTGATGCCCTCACCGCTATAAAATACATTGTTTCATTTTGCTCTGTAACCTTTGTGGGAATAATGCTATCGGAGGATAAAAGCACCCTATTGCCCGAAAGCTGTCTATTTTCAAATGGCATAAATCCCTCTTCCGAGAGCATGCCTATTTCCACATCTTCGCCCGCAAATATAGCCGCCGCTTCCGCCGCTTCCTCTTCGCTTGTACCTGCAAATTCGAGTGCTATATTCACCCTTTCGAGGTCGTCGAATAGGCTCTCAAAGCCGAGTAGCATAACATGCTCACTCTGATTGTCCCTTGAGAGGTCGAATGCGACAAATGGGGTTTTTTCGGGATTGTCGGTCGTGTTAAACAGTGGTGCGATGTAGTCCTTATTTCTATCGGTAACATAAACAGCCGCAAGCTTTGCATCTATTGCCGAAATGCCATAGAGCGTTTCAAACATTATCTCGCCGCTCTCCTCGGTTTGAGCTAAAAGCTCGGTGCCTTTTGGGATGTTTACAGGCTCTTCCACTCCGTTTACCGGAAAAAATCTAACATAGGATCTGGCAGATTCAATCGGCTCTTCCTTTAGCCTGTCAAACAAATTTAGATATTGTATTTTATGTTTGCCGAGTACCATTCCAAAGCGCTTTCTGCTCTCTGCGAGCATTTCGCTACCCAGTATTGCCACCACCGAGCCAGGGTCAGGATTTTCGGTGGAGAAATTCCAGTTGGGTGTATACCACTCGGCAAGCTGTTTAGTTTTCTTAAGCAGATCTATTTCATCCGTCTTTCTCATGCTCTTCCCCCCTATTCTATTCCAACACCCTCATAAAGGTAATATGGGAATACTAAGTTGTTTGGATTATTTGTGGCTCGCACTGTGTATATTATATCGAATATTATCTTACCCGTGTCCCTCTGCGAGAGATTAACAACCACCTCAACATCAATAATTCTCGGCTCCCATTTAGTGAGTGCGCTAACTATTTCGTTTTTTAGCAGTGTCATCGTGGCGCCGTCGGGCAGTCCGAATATATAATTGTGTATATTGCAACCAAAATCGGGCATCATCGCCCTTTCTTTGCGCTTTGTCATCAGTATTATATAAATTGATTGGCGTATATCATCCTCCGCACTCACGGTGGTAAAACGCCCTGTATTTTCATCTAAAGTAGGAGGGAATGAAAAGCCCCTGCCTAAAAATTCTTTTGCACTGTTCATAGAGTACACCTCACTAATTCAGTTTGAGTATGCCACCTTTTATCTCGGTCATCGCTCCGCCGCTCATCGCAGTTTTCTGGCTTCCTGCAATATTCATTTCGCCGCCTTTTAGCGCCATCTTCTGCTTGCCCTCGGCGGTCATTGTTTGCTTAGCGGCTATGTCCACCTTGTCCGCCTCTATCGAAACAGCTCCCTTTTCACCCGAGATAGTGATTTTGCATTTGCCCGAGGTGAAGCTTATCTCTTTATCGGATAAAACCTCTATTTTGCCATTTTTGGCATCGAGTTTAATTAAATTCTTTCCCTCTTTATCGGTGAGGGTAACAAGCTGTGTTTCATCCTCGACCGACATTTTAATCCCCACGGGAGTTTCTGCTATAACGGATTCCTTGCCCTTTTCATCGTTTAATTTAAGGCTTATTCCACCCTTGGTTTTATAGGTTTTAAGGAAATTTTTATCGTTGAAGCTATCCTTTACATACTGTGCATTAGCGGGATAGAAAGAGCCTAAAACAAATGGTTTTCTCAAATGGCTTTCCATAAATCCTACGAGCACTGTATCGTCTATTTCAGGAATTATATATCTGCCATATGTAGCACCTGCGTAGGGCTGCAGTACCGGTATCCAGTCGCAAATATTCTTGCCGGATAGCCATGATATAAATTCCACTTTCACAAGCCCTTGAAACTCTTTATTATTATTTTCAACCACCTTGCCAACCACATATCCAGCAGGGTTGTATGCGCCTAAATTCTTGCCCTTAGCGGCGGACGCCAAATCAGTAAATATATTATTCACATGCTATCCTTTCTACCCTGTATCACTGTGCGATATCCCCTGTCGTCAATGGTGTGTCTCACATCATATATATACCAGTTTTTATCGAGTGTGGGGTCAAGTCCTTTTACCGTGATGGTTCTGCCCGGCACAAGCTCGGGAATTCCTTCGCAAACAGCTACAAATGTCATAAAATCTTTCTGCAAATTCTCTCCGATGCTTTTTGCCCTATTGCTTGCTTCCTGTGCACTTTTCACCATGTGATCAAATATCACATTCTTACTGCCACCTATCGCTTTTTTACCTGTGGCACCGTCGGAAAATTTGCCCGAAAGCTTATAACTGCCCTTTATTTCAGCACCATTTTCGGGATTTATCCCCATTACAATCACTTCTTCACAAAGCTTTGCAATTCCCATAGTTGCGGTGGCTTCAAGGAGACCTCCACCTCTTTCGAGTGTCATAATATCGCTTTTGGAGGTGGGCACTTTTCTATAATAGGCTTTGCCCTGTATTATAAAGAATTCCATGCCGCAATAATCGGCATATCTAACTAAAAAGTCGTAATCGCTCTCTTCGGGAAATCTCACCATTTCATGCTCGAGTGTGATTTTATCCACTGTGGAGCTCTTTATGTAGCCGGAGGCTGGTTTTTCTTTTAGCAGGGCGGTAATGCCTTTGTCGAGTGTTTTTTCGCTTAGTATTTCAAGGCGTTTGCTCTTCATTAATAGGGCTTTTGCATCGAGTGCTGAAACCTGTATTGTAGGCCCCATCCTATTTGAAAATCTATATGACACTTCATTTATATATCCCTCAAACACAGGAACAGTGGTAATATACCCAATTGCTATTATCACCTTTGCGCCCGGCTGAAGCTTTGCATGGACACTGCTTTTTTTATAGGCTGTTTTTTCCTCTTCGTATTCGTGGAGTACGGTGAATTCACAGCTTGACGCTTTAGTGGAAGAGGTGAGCTCTACAATTACTTCACTAATCTCACATTTAAACTTCTGTGTGATTTCAGTTCCATCTATTGTTATTCTATATGTTGGAGCAACCATGCCTTCGTATTTTTTTTGAAGTTTTGCATAGGTCACATTGCCCTTCATTAAGTCCACTTTTGCCACCTCCCGTTGTGTATTT
>CAYJLI010000015.1:10597-42727 GCA_964371155.1 uncultured Oscillospiraceae bacterium
ATAGGTCACATTGCCCTTCATTAAGTCCACTTTTGCCACCTCCCGTTGTGTATTTTTATTTTAATTGTTTAGATTTGTTTGTGTGAAAAAGTAAGAGTGAATAGTGAATAAGTTATTGAATTTTTGCTTTGCAAAAATATATTTATAAATTCGTTTTACACTACTTAAATTATCTATCTAATCGACGGCACTTTTAGGCTCATGCCCTTGCCACCGAGAGCTCTTGGATTTAGTATGCCATTTGCTCTGGCAATTACTTTCCACTGCTCGGGGTCGCCGTATTCATCCGCCGCTACCATCCAGAGCTGATCGCCCTGATGCAAAAACCTCTCCTTTGTGCGGTCGGGGGATTCAAAAGGCTTTGACTCGCTCTCAGAGCTCACGCCCTGCTCTTCGCCCTTTATCTCCAAGGTGACTTTCATCCTAACAGCCGCGCCGTTTGGGTTAAACATCGTGTAGTTTATAGTGGAGCTTATAACCACTCCCATAAATGCCATCGTACCCCAGACAAACATAACTGGCGGTGGCGCATGTATGCTTGCGGCAAATTTTAGTGAGGTGGCTATTTCTTGGCATCGCTCCGCCACTTCTCCATTTGCCTTTGGCTGTATTCCATTGAGCACTTCAGTGAGCGTGCCCACTGCACCCATCATGGCGCCACCTGCGTTCATCGCATTTTTTGCCATCTTTTTAAGGCTTAAGTCCTCTAAGTCCGAGTAGGCATCAAAATACAGTGTGAGACTGAGTACCCCAAGGGGCGCACCCGTCACCTGAGTGTCGTCGGGGTTTGTTTCCTGCCCTGCTGGGGTGGCGTCCTGTGTTTTCACGCTTCTTGATATGGTGTATTCCGATGGGTTAAACTGCGCAACTAATTTGGTGGGCTCTGCGCCTTCCCCTTTATCATATATGAAAAGCGTGGCTTTTTCCGGTGTATCATCACTTAAATAAGCATCGGCATATGCTTTTGCAACTTCCAACATGCTCATCAATAGTTCCCCCCTCTTATTCTCTCCTGCCTAATGCGGTTTGCCAGCATGTCGTAGACTCTGTCCGCAACTTCATAGACCTGTGCGTTTGTGATAGTTGCCTCCACCCTTCTTTTTACGGGTGCAGTGAGTGCCTGCGGTGCATTTATCGCCACATTGCGCTTTACTTCTTTGTTTATAACTTCATTTTCTTTTTTAACAATCTCTTTAATAACCTCTACATTCTCGGCGGAAATTCCCTCACTCACTGTTTTTTCCACTTCTTTTTTGTAGATTATATTTATTGGTGCATAGCCATGCCTTAGGCTACTCCTGCGGTTTATCACCCTTGTGATAACATCGGCTGTATGGGAAAACTTTTCTATCTCGGATATGTCTTTTAGGGTGATTTCGGTGTTTTCCCCCTGTATGTACTGCGGTATGAGCTTATTTATCAGCTTTTCTCCACCCATGTACACCGAAAGCGGTACAGCGCCTTGCTCGGTGGCTTTAAGGGGCTTTACCCCCTCCGTGCGCATCGGGCTTTGCAGTTTCGTCATCATGGCTTTTGGGGTGATGCTCTGCTGAAGAGTTGGCTTTTCTGCCGCCTTTTGTATTGCACTTTGGTTTTGCAGTATATATCGCTCCACTAAATCCTTTGCAAAGACGGGTGAGGTTGTGTTTTGCTCACTGCTTACAGCTTTTGCCTCCGCTTTGTGTATCAGCGGTGTTCTCTTTGGCTTTATCGCTCTTGGAAGTGCTCTGCTCACAAGCTCGGTGGCAGTTTCCCTATATTCGGGCACTGCACTGCTTTCCACCGTCATTTTCTTTATTATCGGATGCTCTAAGATTTTAACAATCTGCTTTTGCAAAACTGCCTGCTCAGCTGCGCCTTGCTCATGCACTCTTTCGGTGATAGTTTTATGTATTAACTGCCCTCTTTTTGGCTTTTGAGGTTTTGAGGGTAGCTCGTTTGTCTTAATTATGCTCTCTTTTATCTTTATTGGGTAACCCTTTAAAATTTCTTCCCTTTTAAGGATTTCTTCCCCTTTTTGAGATACTGTTTTGGTGATTTCATCGGTGAGGGTTTTTATTTCTTTTTTAACTATTATATGGCTACTTCCCTTAGGAACTCCCATTTTGCCGTCCTGCTTTGGCTGGCTGCTAATATCGCTTCTGTCCTCTGCCTCAGTCCTCGCCCTAACTGCTTCTGCTATGCTCCTTGCCACTTCACGACGAGCATTTTCCCTCGCCTTTTCCGCTTTTACTCCCTCTGCGGTGAAGCGTTTTGCACGCTCGATATTTTGAGCTTTTGCCACTTGTGCCATTTCGGCGGAACTGCTTTCTTCGGTGGCACGATGGATTATTTCGGCGTTTTGTATTTGCGCCGCCTGCTGTTTACCCTCTGCATTTACCACCGCTTCTCTATCAGTAGCTTTAATGGCTTTTTCTGCTTTTGCAGTTTCGCTCGGAGTGATTTTAGCCGCTTTTTTGGTTTCCTCGGCTTTTTTCTCCCAAATGGCAGTCTTTTCTATGATTTCAAGCTCTTTTTGTGCCTCGGGTGTGGAAAGTGCATTTATTATCTGATTTGCCACAACTTTATGCACGGAATTTACCGCTATTTCACGCTCTGCCCAGCGTTTTAATTCGAGTGTGCCCGACTGTGTAAAGCTATCTTTTATCACTTCGGATGGGATTTTATGTATAAGACCCATCGGCAAAAAATCGAATGAGCTCTGGGGTGCTACTCTTTCGCTTCCCTTGGCGATGCTTATTTTATCCGCCTGTTTTTCCTTGATTAATGTGGTGAGTGTTTCCCTTAGGAGATGATTTTCGCTTCTCACCTCGCCGAGTAGCTTAATATTGTTTATATTTGAAATATGGGTGTTATTTATCTCAGTTTTGCCCTCGGTGTGCAAAATTTCAGCTTCTGCCCCCTCCCTCTGCGGTACTTTTTTAGACGGGGGTTGTTTTAGCATGTTTTGCTGTGCGCTGTTTATACTCGCAAAATTATTCACCGCTTTAATAAGCATATTATTTGCAAACTGCATATCGTAGCGCAGATTGTATATCACATTTTCTTCCTTTGTGATATTGTGTACATTGTAGATATTTTCAATATGGGTTTCATACCTTTTAGTGGGCGAATCTTCTTCCCCCTCGCCTGCTAAAAGTGCAAACACCATTTGGGCGGGCATTAGCTCGTTATTGTCCTCACCGCCGTATTTTTTAGTTATATCTTTTGTGAAGCTAAAGTCAATAGCGGTTTTAATCAAGCCTGCCCCTCCTTTTTTGTAGATTGTAATAAAGCATATTAAGTGAAAAAATACTCACTATTCACTGCAAATGCGTTTTGCAGTTGCCTATAATATAGAAAAATAGAATTTGCTCACTACTAAATCCCTATAAGATTGCCCGCCATTGCAAGCATCGACTGATCTTCAAGCCTTTCATATACAAGCTCAAAGGTTTCGATAATTATATTGCCACTTGCGGCATTTAGCTCTGAGGCAGACCATTTTCTCACGGTTGCGCCCTCAATTGCGTAGATTTTTGCAAGCTTTCCACCGTGATCCCTTACCACAAGTGCCAGTGGAATATTAAGCCTTTGACCCACCGCAAATCTACCTGCGAGCATTGCGGCTAAGAAATTCATATTAGCTGCACTTACCATGCCCCTCTCTAAAGTGAGTATCTTCTCGGTGGAAACTGGCTTTAGTAGGGATTTTGTATATCTATTATATCCGCCCTCTACAAAGGGCTCTGTTTCCACTCCGTTTTCAAGGCCGCTAATCTTTGAAAAGCTCATTGGTACCATCTGTATAAACACCTGAAAATTGTACCCCGGCACTGGTAGACGAGGAAGTGAACCTGTTTTTGGTTTCCAAGTTCCGCCTGTTGGTGTTGGTTCGTTTGCCATATTGATTACCCTTCCTTTCCTCTGAGGTTAAAAGCAATATGAAGGGTATTCCCCTCATTATAGCTCAAATATATTCTTTGGTTCGTTATTTATTTCTTTGTGTATGGCGGAGATTTCCGCGCAGAAGCGCCTTCTCGTTTTGTGGTCAAGCTTAATTACCGTACTGAAATCCCAGTTGTAATAATATGAGATGAAGGAGATTTCTTGGTAGAGTAATTCTTCGGGGTATATGGTCACTCCGCCATCGTAAAATTTATAGCTTGCTCGTATTTATGGCCACATTCTGGACAAACACAACTGTTTGTAATAGTTTCTATTGCATTTATTTTTTGGTACATATCCTGTAAAAATGCAAGGTCTGAGGAGAAGAATTTCTCCACCACTCTCGGGTCAAGCTTTGGGAGTGTGCCAAGGGAGGTGATTACCCTTGATAGGAGTATCACTGTGAGGTAGCCTGGATTTTGCACTACTCTGGGGTCCCTGAGTGGCAGTATTTCATCGGCGGCAGTTGCAAGGCGCATAACACCTCTTTTATGCAGTGTGCCCGTGCTGTCAACATAGCCTTTAGGCAAATCAAATTCATATTCGGTAACAAAATCAAATTCCATTATATATACTCCAGTCTGCGACGAGTGCCGCTTAAATTTTTATTATGGGATAAGCTTAAGTGAGTAGTGAATGATGGATAATGAATAGTGATTAACTTAGGTGTTTCGCCATAGGCGAAGCCAATTATAAATCTATTTTTGCTCCACAAAAATACATTAATTTCTTCACTCTTCACTCTTCACTTAAAATTACCCCTTGGGGTGGGTGCGGCTGATATTGCCGCACCCAAGTGAGTAAAAAATAATTGTAGTAAGTAAAATTATAGGTTTCTTCTCATTTCTTCAAATGCGAGCTCTACGCTTTCAAAAGCGATTTCACTTGCGCTTGCATTAAAGTCAGGAGCGGTGTATTTGCAAGGCCATGCATTAACAAGTGTCCAGTTAGCGATATCGCCTCTTGCATCGTCCATTAGATAGATGGTGATGTCCTGAACTCTGTCCTCAGCTGCGCCTTTAGTACCATTAGAGATACCTGCAACCCACTCATAGAAAGACATATTCTCGCTCATGCCCCATTTTAGGGTAACATTGCCGTACTTTGTTAAGCCGGGCATTTTTCTTGGAGAAGCTATTGTTTCGGTACCTTCTCTGTACTCGATAACATCAATAGTTGCATCAAATCCGCTAACTTCGGAAAAAGCAGCTACGTCGATACTGTCTATCTCCACCCGGTAATTATACTTCTTGTATGGATATAAGTTTATTGCCATTTTAATTTCATCCTTTCAGGTAGTTAATATATTTTAAAAAATGGTTCTTACGCTAAAATTACTCTTTCATGAATTGTGTAATTCTAAAGATTACAAATTCAGCAGGACGGCTTGGAGCTACGCCGATTACGCAGATTAGCTTGCCGTTTTGGATGTCCTGTTGAGTCATTGTGTCAGGGCCGATGTTTACAAAGAATGCTTCGTCTTCGCTTGTGCCAACGAGTGCGCCTGCACGGTACATGTCTCTTAGGAAGGAGCGGATAGTCATGCCAACTCTTGCCCAGAGCACTTGATCGTTTGGCTCAAATACTGCCCAGTTTGTCTGTGCTTTGATTGTTTCTTCTAAGTAGATGAAGAGTCTGCGCACATTGACATATTTCCATAGGCTGTTTGAAGAACAAGTTCTGCCACCCCAAACTCTAATTCCCTGTCCAGGTAGAGCACGGATTAGGTTAACGCCTGCTGGATTTAGTAGGTCTTGCTCGCCTTTATTGTATAGGCAGGATAGGCCTAAGCAGTTGTTAACAACTTCGTTAGCAGGAGCTTTGTGAACACCTCTTGTATTATCACTTCTTGCGTAGATACCGCAAATAGCACCTGATGGAGGAATGTATGTAGCTTTTTTAGCAGCCATATCATATACCTGTAACCAAGGATGATACATTGCAGCGTAATCACTGTCAACTATTTCACGGTGAACTAATAGTTCCTGTGGTTTAGTTACATCGCCGGGCATATCAAGCACTGCAAAACGGCTTGCAAGTAGCTGGCAATGTGATACAAGTGCAAGCTGTACAGCAGGAGATGTTATCCCTGGGATTGCCATAATGCTAACATTTGTGATTTCTTTAAATGCTTCAAGGCCTGTGCGTTTGCCTGGAGTGTCGCCGCCGCCGATGTAAACATCGTCAGTTACATTTTTGCCGTTACCGTCGCTACCGCCGGATAGAGCCATAGTAGCTCTCTTAGCTTTTGCATCGCCTGCAAGAACTAACATTGGTGGGAAGATTTCATCAATCACATCGTATTTGATGTCGATTAATGCGGAACGGGACATTCTGTTTTCAATGTAGTCAGTGCTTTGTGGGTTGAAGGAAACATTTTCATAAAGTTCTACTTCTTCGCCGCAAGCAACTTCGATTGTAGCTTCACAGCTTGCAATCCATTTCTTAGCAACTACGCCTGTATCAACGATGCTGCCTGTTTCGAATGCGTTTACAAAAGTAACTGAATTGCCTTGGATTTTAGCTATTGCGTTGTATTCAACAGCTTCGTCAGCTTCAACAAGTGCAACTACATCGCCAACTGAGAATGCGGAAGCATTTTTGAATTGGTATGTGGTATTTCCTGAAGCTGCATCTTCTTCGGAAGCAACTACTGGGCTTTTGGATTTGGAAGCTACAACACTTGTAATTTTGATGTTGTTACCCCATTTACCTGCATTTTTCGCTTTAACAACCATTGAGCCAACTACACCGCTTGCAATTTTTGCATCAGCAGGAGCAACACGCATAATATAGCAACGAGCGCCTCCGTTTGCAAAGAACTGTTCCACTGAGTAAGCTAAATAGCGATTTGCGCCAAAGGCAGTTTCGGAAAGATAGCCACCGAATTTGCGTTGGAATTCAGCAAAGCTTGTGATGAATTCTGGAGTGCCTGCTGTTGCGCCTTTTTCAGCTAAGCCAACAAAGCCTGCAGTACTGGTGCTAACACCCTCCATAGCCCTCATTCCGGACTCAAACTCTTCAACATACACACCTGGAGATAAATATTCAGCCATTTTTTCTTACGACCATCTGGTTAGAATGGTCTTCCTCCTTTACTTAAGTTATTAATAATTTTTAGAGAAACTCTCTAATTACCAACCATATTTTTTGTTTGCCCCGGGTTAATAATCTGAATAACGCCGGCATATGCGCAAAAGCATTTACAGGTATTATTAAGCGCTGGTTGATTTGCAATCAAGGTCTTTAATGAACCCGGAACCCACGGCCCTGTAATCACAGGGATGCAGGGCATTGGAGTAAGTACTCCGAGCGCTGCTGCGGTTGCACTGGCAACCGTAGGATTAGCAAGTGACATACACATACCAAACGGCATTATATTCATCATGGGCTTAAAATCCATGATATTCGCCGCCGGCGTGCCCGAGAAGGTCTTGTTCTGCGGAGTCACCATAAGTGCCGACGGTGCAGCTCCAAAACTACACATCATTTGAGCTCCGTTACATACGAGCAGCCCCACTTCTCATCCCCCTCCTCATAAAATAGCACTTCCTTAATCAGAGCGCTTTCTCCTCTATCCACTGGGATAAAGAATCTACCATTCGCATCACATCTTGCCGCATACGCCCTGCAAACGGGGCTTCCGTTTTTGTGGGTACGCTTAAAGCTTCCATGAATTTTATAGGACTTATCCTCCTGCACCGCATCGGTGATAAAGCATTCTCTATTTGTGTCTTTACCAATGATGAACCGCGTTTGCTCGGCGGGTGTGTAGAAGTAGCCCGAGAGTGTTACCGAGGTTATTCCCTCGTCTTTACTGCTCGAAATCAGCTTCATTGCACCTTTGCCTTGCTTTATTGCGTATACGGTTTTGTTGGGGGCGTGCACTCCCTCAATATATTCACAGTCGGAAAATCCGGCTTGGTAGCGCCTAAATAAGCGAATTTGGGTAATTTGTGGCATCGAGTCGCCTTTTTTTGTATCTATGGTGAGCATCTCTTCCATATACTTGCCACCCGAGATACTCAGATGAAAGACTGTTCCCTCTAAGCCACAGAAGACATAAAAGCCTTCTTCTTTGCTAATTGGTGTTACTATGCGGTCATTAACTTTAAATACATGACCGCCTTTTAAAATGGTTCTACCTGTAAAATCGTCATGGAGTATTACTGCAAAATTGACGGTTTTACGAAACATTTTTCATCCCCCCTTTGTTTGAGTGAATAGGTAAATATATTTTGCCTTCTAACTCTTTATTTTGTAATCTGCACTGAAGTAAAAGTAGCATCGGTAACTCTTGTGAAAGAGTCTCTGCGTTTAGAGGAGATTACCACCGGTGTTACCGTGAAATACACTCCCACTTGATATGGCATTGTCAGTGAAGTCCATATCCTGTTTTTTTCCTCGTAGCTCGGGTTTACTATTGATAGCATTACGCCATCACCCTCGCTTTCGGAAAATGGTTGTGATAGAGATAAGCTTATCGAGGGATTGTCCATCAGTGTTTGTATCACTCTGCCAAATACCCTTTGCTCAGTTTCTGCTCCCGAGGCAATCTGCGCCCCCATGTTCATAAAGAGCATGTATGAGAGTGTGAATGCCTTATCGGGGAAGGTGGTGGTATTATCCCCCCTCCTCACAGGTGCGGAGGTGCGGTATTCGTTTAGCTCCTGCATGTCGTACATGAACATACCGAGCTGAAAATCGCCGTTTTTATCATTCGGTGCCGCTAAGTTTATCGCCTCGGGTGAGGCTATAAGCTCGGGGCAGAGGTTTGCCCTTAACACTTTAAGCACCGCCGTACTCGTATCGGATATAACTGAAAAGTCCGCCAAAATTATCCCCCCCTTATCTCTCAACAGAATAGTACATTACATTGTTTTTATCGCTGAGCTGATAGTTAAATGTATATCTATAACCATCTTCCTCATAGGCTTTTTGTACTATTTGTTCTGCGTAGTTTACTTTATCAATTTCTATGAAAAGCTTGTTTTGCTTATCCATTTCAAAGGCTATGTTGCTAAATGCTGTTGGCATATCTTGCCTGATTACATCTATTGAAACACAATCCTCTATTGCAGGTGGCATATTTACATCAAACTGTACTGCATTATCGCCAAGTCTCTCAGGGTCGCCGGGCTTCATCACAGTAACCTTTTCTATAAATACCTTTGTTCTATCAAGTTCGGCTTCGCTTTGCCAGATGTCGCTGTCTATCTCAAAGTAGAGTGTGATTTCCTTTTCAACAAAATCAGGTACATCGGGTTCATTTGCTTTTCTTTCGGCTTCCGCCTGCGCCGCCGCTGTTTCCTCTGCAATTCGAGCCGCTTCTTCTGCCGCCTCTTCCTGTGCCGCCGCTGCTTCTGCCGCCGCTTTTTCAGCCTTTTCATTTGCTTCTTTCTGTGCCTCTGCCGCCGCTTCTGCAAGCTCGTTTGCTTTTTCTGCCGCTTCTACCATTGCCGCATTTGCTTCTGCCGCCGCTTCGTCGGACTCTTTCTGTGCCGCATCGGCTTCGGCTTGTTTTGCATCGGCTTCGGCTTGTGCTTCTGCCGCATCCGCCGCCGCTTGTTCTGCCTTTGCCGCCGCTTCCGCCTGCGCCTTTGCCGCTTCTGCCGCCGCTTCCTCAGCTTTTGCCGCCGCCTCTATCGCTCTTTCAGCCGCTTCGAGTTGTAGCTGATTTAGTGCATCAAGTCTGTCTAACAGCTCCTGATTAGAGCCAGCTCCACTCTGCACAAGTTCCTCTAAAAGCCTTTCTATCTCGCTTGTGTCTATATAGACATTACCGCTCATAGAGCTTGCCACCCTCGGTGTACTCTGTACATATGTGAGCGAGCTTTGCACTCCCTGAGTGGAATTTGAAATCATAAATGGATTTTCTACTTCTTTATCGCCAAAATGATTTCTCACTGCAACATCGTATGGGCTCTCACCATCTAACACCCTATTCACCTGCACAACTATTGGCCCTGTGCCATATTCGGGCACTATGGTGGTGGAAGGTGGTGCGGGGGTAGCGCTTTCGCTTTCTTGAGGCGATGTGTCCACACCGTCCTGTGTGATTATAATTTCGTTGCGCTCAGGTTCTTGTTCGGTGGGCGCTCCCTGCTCGGTTGGTGCGCCGTCCTCGGTTATTACCTCATCCGAGCTTGCAGTTTCATACTCGCCCGGCATGAAGTAAAACCCTTCACCTGTTTGTGAAGTCTCGTTTTCTTTCTCCCATATATCCACCATTACTCTGCTGTCGGTGGATATAATTATTCCTGCTTCCTCGTATACAAAACAGCTGTCGCTGTTGTCGTAGTAAATTTGTGGGGTTTCGTAGAATGATGTGTATATGTCTTCGAGTGTTGACCCCAAGAGTGCTTCGTGGTTAATCTCGCCATCCCTCATCATTCCAGTGTAGAGCGCCTTGCCTGCTGAGTTGTAGAGTGTGCCAAGCCCTTGTGCTTCGCCTGTGTAAAACTCTCCATCGTAATTTACATTTCCGTTTTCATGGTAGAGTGTGCCTGCTCCATGGTAAGCTCCTTTTGAGAACATTCCCTCATACACTAAAGATTGCCCTTCAAACTGCAGCCCATCCCCATGGTACTCCCCATCTTTAAACTCGCCCTCATAGACAAGCTCTCCTGAAATCCCATATAGTTTTCCTGTGCCGCTGTATAAATTATTTGCAAAACCGCCCTCGTAGAGCACAGAACCGTCGGAGTAATATTTTATTCCCTCGCCGTCGTATTTATTATTTACAAAATCGCCCTCGTAGACAAGCTGTCCCTCACGGTTGTAAAGTGTGCCGACGCCTGTGCAAGCACCCATGTCTATATCCCCTACATACACCGTTCTGCCGTCCACCGCTCTGATATTTGCAACACCTGCAAATTCACTGAGCTCCATGTCATCAAAACTATAATAAATTCTGCTTATTACCTCTTCGGATTCTTCGTACTGGGTTGGAATTGGGTCGGCATATACAGTAAAGTAGATTATTACCCCTGCGCAGATTACCATTACCCCGGTGTAAAAGACCTTTTTGTAAATGAGCAATCTGCCCATCGCATAGTATTCATCCCTATTTTTGGGACGCAGGGTAATTAGTTCCTTTATCTTTTTGGTAAGAGGCGATATAAGCTTAGCGGTGATAACATTGATGTTAAACATTCGCTGAATGCTTACAAGCATCAGCCTAAAGGGACTTGTTAAAGCCGTGGTGACACGCTTTAGCGAAGATGCCAACAGCTTAAATAAACTATTCATGTGCTTTTCTCACCCCTTTTAGTTTTTCTTAAGACAATAAAACCAAGCTATTTATATCTGATTTACGGCTATAATAAGTATTTTTTATCCTTAAGCCTTTATTTAGGCTTTTTTCTGCCCCTGAGGGTATTATTTATATCCCTTGTGATGGGGTCGGTTAGTTTTTTGGATAGTCTGTGTGGATTTGTCTTGCTCTGTATTTCCCGCTTAATTTGTTTGCCCGGGGAGGATATACTGCGTGTTAAATTATCCGTCAGTGACGAGATAAGTTTTGAAAAGTCCATCACATGCCCTCCTTATTGGTTGAGCTTCTTTTCACATCTGAATATATAACTTCTTGCAACATTGTCGTAGTGATTTTCTCTTATAACAAGTGCAAAGAGGTTTTTAGAATCGTAGTACCTGCCCTGTGAGTAGAGCTCCATAGCTTTATCAAAAGTATTTTTAGTGCCATTTATCAGCCTGATTACTTCCGGTGAGCTACTGTCGTAGAAATCGTAGAGTGGAGTATTTGGTATTCCCTCGCCCTCCGTTGTACCGATGTGGCGATGGTAGTATTTATCGCTTTCAAGCGTTTTATATGCATCTTCGGTGACTATAAGCCTTGCCGAGAACATCCTTAAATTATCCATCTCTTTTTCTAAATTGCGAAGCCCACTCGAGACCATCGTTGGGATAAATCTGTTTTCATCGCCCGAGATACTGTAAAGCAAATCGGTGTGATGTAGCACAAATACTACTTCCATGCGGTTTTGAAGCAGGCAGGTAGCGTTGTAGCCATCCACTAAAGCGAGTGCGGCAAGCGCTATGTTTACACCTGTACTTCCTGATTCTCCACATATTATTTTTAAATCGTGCATATCCATTCTGTCCACCAGCATTGTGGCGTCGAACTGATTGCAAACTTGATTTACGATGTTGAAGTATCTGTCGCTAATAGCTCTATCCTCTTTTGGTGAGAGTTTGTCTGAATTTAGCCTTAGTCTTACATAGAGCACATTGTAGCGTCCCTGTGTGTAGTCCCCAAGCTTTATGTCGGACAGTCTTTCTTTGCCAAGGAGTTTAAAAATTCTCTGCGGTACAAATCTGTAATATGTATTGCTTAAGCTCTTTAAGCTGTAAAGCTGAGTGTCTATATCGGTCGCCATTTTGTTAAACACCTTTGTGATGTCGGAAAGTTCGTCCTCGGTTTCTGTTTCGAGGCGAATTTTTCTATTGCCAACCGAAAATTCTTCAAGTCCGTTTTTAATCTCGGCAAGCGGTGTGAGCACTCGTCTAAACGAGTAGATAAGCATTGCGCAAATCACCACTATAAACACTGCCGCTATAATAACAAACTGGCCTATAAATGCATTGTTGTATCTATCCATATTGCTTGAGAGGATGCCTGTTTCAAGCAGATATACTGTGGAGCCCGAGGCGCCGCCTATCGGGGTTACGCAGGTGATGCGCTTGCCGTCTTCGTCCTCTATTACCCCAGTTTGTGAGTTACCGCTGAACACTGCATCGCTATACAGCTTCATCAAATCACTGCTTCCCACAAGCTCCAATGGATAGAAGCATGGATTGTCCGTATCCACCCCTATATGTAGCTCATTATTTTCGTAATAAGCAGTCCTTGTGTATACTTCCCTTGTTGCGAGCTGTCTTGCAATATATCTGTAATCCACACTATTGTAGTGATAGGGGTATTCTATTGAGCTAAAACCATCAGCACCAAATAGCGCTGTGAGCAGATTTCCCTCATCCTCTACCTGCTTATTGAAGTTTTCCTCAATTGAGTTGCTGTATGAATTATAGCTAAATGCTCCGAATGCTATAAATGCTATTACCACCATTGGTATTGAGGCAAATATCAGCTTTAAAAGCACTGTTCTGCTCGCTCTTACCTGTGAAATTATAATTGTGACAAACATCACCGCACCGATTAGCACCACTGCGTATATTAAGAAATTAATAATGACGCTTGCTACAAATGGGATTATTCCCTTTGTAATTTTCTCCACCGAGCTTGCAATGCCATCTTCCGATATTACCACTGCATAGCCATCGGTGTTAATGCTTTTTACTACTCCTGCATAGTTTTGTGTGTCCGCAAAGGAGGCAAGCAGTAAATCGCCCGAGGAATAATCGTTAATGCCTGTAAATTTTGTGGAACTGCTCATTAGCATCTCTGTGTCGCCACTGCCTACACTTAGTGAAAGCACATCTCCTGAAATTTGCTCACCTATCAGCACTTTTTCCGAGTCGAACGCTTCAATAAACATTGGATACATCAGCTCGGTAAGGTCTCTGGCAGGATAAATTTCTTCTGCCTCTCCTCCGTCTTCCGCCGCAAACACCTTGCCCGACATTGTAGCAAATGCAACTCCGTCGGAAGCTACCACTACATCGTAGATGCCTTCTTCTGGGTCCACTTCATATTCACGATAGCTCTTTGTTTGTGGGTTTGCCACATTAATGAGCGATTCGGTGTCGTAGGCTGTTCTCACTAAAGTGCTTTCGAGTGCGTCGGTGCCCATGAGTACCGTTACTCCCGAAGTTGAAACCCATTTATAATGGATGCCATCTTCATTTTCAAGTGATATCTCGGCAACCCTTTTAGAGAATAGACTGTTCATGTCATAGACTTCGAGATCCCGCCTTATATATTCACCCGTGTATTTGTCCGAGTATTCTCTTATAAGGCATACAATACCCTCGGCATCTATTGAGAAGTCGAGAATTTTACTTTTTTCATCCCCCGAGGTTTGTGAAATACTAAAGCTGTCCACCGTATTTCCGCTCGTGGAAATGAGCTCGAAAATTATTTCGTCGTCAGCTATTCGTTGCACAAGTGCTTGACCGTTTCCGGCGGCGGCTATGCCGACTATATTATCTATACTGCCGGGAGTAAATACAAATGCACCTACTATTGCCGCCACTGCCGCAATTACTAAAAGTATTCTTCCCATAGTTTTGTTAAGTACGGTCATATCTCCACCATCCATAATTTGTATTTGTTTGAGTACAATTTGTGTCAGTAATAAATAGTCACTATCGGGACTGTTGGTTGTGGTAGCAAGAGCTTAGCCCTTGCTCTACAACCCTTTTATCTTAAACATTTTTTACTTCTCTTCACTATAAGTCTTCGTCACCTAAGTAGACATCTCCAATTGTGTAGAGTCCGCTGAAATTAAGATTTTCTTCCATATTTCTGCCGACCGACAATCTCGCCGTTATTTGATAGGCGGTGTATATTATCGTAAAAACAACTAAGAAACCTAAGAAGAGTTGCATCGAATGGGCACGTGCCCAAGAAACTGCCGCTAATATATTGCTCCATATTCTCCTTATGCCCCTCTCCCTCGCAACAGGCTTATCGGGCATGAGATTTATGAAGGTGAGTATTTGATTGTAGCTTGTAAATCCGCTTTTTTGCATCTTTTTAAAGAAGGCTTGCAGTTCTTTGGGGTAATTATCTATATTTTCATCAAACTTAAGAATATATTCTCTTGCAAGTATTTCAAAGACTAATTTACCCACTTTATCATAGTAAAAACGCTCGTTTTTATCGGGTTTGTAGTTGGCGAAATCCATAAAGTAGTTAAACTGTATTTTATTTTCCCCAACTATATTAATATTTGCATCTTCGAGTATAAGCTCCCCCATGCTCTGGCTGCAATCGGCTTCGATACAAGCCATAACAAATGCATTTGCAAGCTCTTTGCGTTTTTTAAATGTCCCTGCTATTATCGCTTCTTTATCACCTAAGCGGACTTCATTGCGATAGTTAAATATTAGGCAAAAACTGTTTTCATAAGTGAATGAACCTATAAAGTCCCGATTGTTTGCAAATGCGCCCTCTGCCTTAATCTTCTTTACCACTTCACGGCGAACGTTTTCATCGTTTATCGAAATGAGTGTGTAAAATGTGCCACTATCACGCTTAAGGTCGGTGCATACTGAAACTTCATTTACTTCATTTTTTATAACAGTTCGAAGGATTTCTAAATCCATGTTAAATACCTGATAAATAATCTATCACCTGCCTTTCAAAGCAAAGTTTTACTAATTATTTTTTGCCGTCCTTGGCGTCATTGTCTTTGTCCTTGGTGTTTTGAGAAACTATAACGAATGCGTGGGTGAATATGAATGGATTGCTCACCGCTTCTATTCTCACCTCGTACACGCCCTCCTTAGCAGGAGCTGTGTAAACACCGTTTTGGTCTATGCTTCCACCCTGTCCGTCAACTAAGCTGTAATTGCAAGGCTCGGTGGGCATATTAACAAATATCGGTGAAATATGTGCTGTGCCCTTTGGCTGTATAACAATTGTATCTGGATTAACAAGTATATATGGCTTATTATCTCCCGTTGGTTTAAATTCGTTTCCGATTTCGTCCGCTTTATATGCAAACCATCTAATTCTAAGGCTTATTAGTCCTGTGTTTTCCCCGGGTTTTGCACCCACTATGAAAGTGCCCCTATCGGGTAGTGCTTTAACCGCTGTTTCAACACTGTACACTCTCTCGGTATTAGCATTTTCTTCGTCTGCAAATATCGCTTTATTGCCGAGAATGATTTCGGTGCTTTCCTTGCCGGGTTCACCTGCATTTATATATTCAAGTGCCACATCCACATATACCGGACCTTTGCCGAGTCCATGCATGATTTCGTGGGAGAATACAGCTTTCTTTTTGTCGT
This sequence comes from uncultured Oscillospiraceae bacterium, assembly GCA_964371155.1. Taxonomy (GTDB): domain Bacteria; phylum Bacillota; class Clostridia; order Oscillospirales; family Ruminococcaceae; genus CAYJEQ01. The sequence goes on from CAYJLI010000015.1 coordinate 26,462, forward strand.
GTCCGAGGCTTATTGCAAGGTCGAAAACGCCGCTTGTCATTCTCTTTTCACCCGCATTTTGCAGTGATGCGCCATCTACTATCGGTGCAAAATTATCTTCGCTCTTAACCACTGCACCAGCCGCTACCGATGGGTAGTATGCTTCAAGTCTTCTGAGCATCATAAGCTGCTGGGGATTGTATGAATACTGGTCGAACGGTGCGCCTGTCACACTGTCGAGTATGATTTGTGTGTTTTGTCTTATCAGCACAAGCTTTGCAATCCAAAGGCGCTGATCGTATAAATCGTCGAGGGTTTTATCCATTGGCAAGCTGTAATATTCGCTCAGATAAAAATCTTCCACCGATTTGCTCACAGGCTTAACAGTCATATCGAAGCTGTCGTTTATTGGGAATACTTCGCCGTTTTTCTGCACTGTGAAATTGCTTGCGGTGAGTGCCACTGTGCCATTTGCACCCCAGATATGCTCTTCGGGTGTTAGGCAGTATGTAAATGTGCGGCTCTCTCCATAGGATAGCCTTAGATTATTGCCGCCCACTTGGAATTTCTTTTCGCCATTTTCATTTTCGAAGTTTGGAGCGGAGAGGTCGTAACAGAAGGAGTATTCACCCGTACCCTGACCTATTTTGCGGATTTTTGCTTTTATTATCATATTGTCAGTAAGTGGTAGGTAGGAGGGTGTGTATTGCACCACTTCTATATCACCATCGGAGTAAAGCACTTTGCAAACCACAAATGTGTCTATCGGTTTTGCGATATTTTCTACCGCTGCTTCGTCCATCAGTATGAGCTCGTAGTCTTCACGCATTTTATTGTGCGCTTCTTGACCGCTTGCTTCTTGAGCCATAACCGCATATACCTTATCAGTTGGCTCTTCTTTGTAGCCTATGCCAAGATATGCCACAGAGCTTGTGAGGTTTTGATAGCCCTCTATGGTGGAGAGTTTTACAACCCTTGTTTCAGGCATTACAATCTCTCTGCCAGAAGCGTCTAAAGCGCAGCCTGCTTGGATTACTACCGAGGCATCATCGGCTCTGATAACGCCCATGCCAGCCACAATACCGTTTGTACCTGTAAGGCGATTCATAAAGCGTCTTTTGTCATTTAGATATTTTTGCTCCGATTCAAAATCTTTCGCCGTGAGCAACTTCCCGAAATAATAACTATTGCGCTCAAATGGATAGTACTTTCGATTAAGCATTATAGATAGCCTCTTTTCGTTAAAATTTTCAGTTTACTGTTTTTGTGGGGCGAAAGGTGAAAAGATTTTGGCGCAATTGGATTTAAGCCATTTTGTATCATCAAGCGAAGCTCCAAAACTTTTCACTTTCAAATAATCCCACCGATTATTTTATATCCCTACATCTTAGGATAATTTTCCTCATCGTCCATTGGGATATTTTCGCCAAATCCCTCGCTTACATTCTGCGGTGGCATTTCTTCATAGGAGTTATCGTCCATGATGCCCATGTCAAGTCTTCTTCTGCGTCTGAGTAGGGACATAGCCGTACCAGAAGCTGTGAGTACTGCTGCCGCGGATAGTACGCCGATTACTATTGGTGTCATATTACTACTGCTCACTTCATCGGGAACTGTTACCGCGTATTTTGCAAGATCGTCAACGAATGTGTACGCCATACCGCTTGAGCGGCGTGTGGTGAGAAATTCCGTGCTACCGTCATCGTTTATTTTGGCGATGACTACAATACCATTTTGGTATTCTCTTGGTATTGGAAGCCCTATTTCCACCTCATCATCCGGCTGTACTTCTCCCTCGCTCGTGCGTAGGGATACATCAAAGAGTCCTGCTATTGTATAGTTGCTATCCACTGATTTAACCGATATTTCATCGTCTTCATTCGGGATTAGCTCTTCTATGAAGAATTCTGCCTGTACGGGGATTGAACCATCATTACCCGAAATTACCGAGAGGGTTTTTGTGTCTTGTAGGACTATATCGCTAAAGGATGGCCCTGTCTGCTCTTCAAAAGTTCTCTTGCTTTCGAGTCTGTCGGTGCCTGTGGCTATGAAGCCCTGTCCGTCCTCGCTGTCTTCTTCAGGCTCTGGAGGACTGAACACCGTGTAGGTTATTGAATTTACCGGACTCGGATTTAATCCATCTTTCACAGCTATCATTTGTATTGTCACCGGTCTGGTAATGGTTATAGGTGTTTCATATCTAAAGAGTTTATCGAGTGAATCTGCATTCGGTGTGCTGCCATCAGTTGAGTAGTAAATTGCCGCTCCATCGGTTGCAGAGGATAGTATAATTTGAGTTCCTGCCTCTATCTCACCCGAATTTGTATTGCTCCTCGGTGGTATTACATCGCCCGCCGCCGAGTAGAAGTATGTGGAGATATCGCTTAATTCTTTATCGGCTTCGGAAGCAACTGATTTTAATATCATTGAATCACTTACAGAAATCGGCCCCATATAGAGTGAGCTTGCTGTGGTGGGGTCTGTTCCGTCGGTGGTGTAGTAGATATTTGCACCCTCGCCAGCAATGAGTGCCACCTGTGCACCGTCGAGTGTTATGGCATCACTTGGAATGGAGGCTGACGGTGTCATGCTCTTGCTCATTAGCCTGTATGTGAATACCACTGGCACTGAGCCGTTGTCACTATTTGAGTTATCATCAATCGTAACCGCCGCTTTAACACTGATTAGCTCTCCAGGTGTGCCATCAAGAGTTACCGTAGTGCCTCTTCTGCCGTCGTCGAGTGGGTCATCCCCATTTGTTGTGTAGTAAATCTCTCCGTCGGTTATCGAGGTGGATAATGTTACCACTGTGCCATTTCTCACTACTTCTGTGGTTCCAGGACTCGCTCTTAGAAGCTCTTCTTCCTCAACTATCGTATAGGTGAATGTAGCTACTTCACTCGGGGTGTAGTCCGCCTCGGTTGAGTATGCCCTTATTGTAACACTCTCACCCGCTTCACCGCTTATTACAACATTCGTGCCGTAGAAAACAGCGTCGTTATCAGGATCGGAGGGGTCGCTATTGTCCTTGGTGTATGCAACCCTTGAGCTTCTGTCCGGATCAAGCTCGAGTGTGTAGCCTGAGTATACCACCGAGCCACTGTCGAGTGAGGGTTCTGGTGAATCTAACTGGTCTGCAAGCTCGAAGGTAAACTCTGCTACCTTACTCACCGTGCCGTCCCTCTCGCCTATCGCCTGAACAGTCATATCTCTGTCAATTATTATAGGCTCTTCGCTATCGTAGAGCTGTCCGTTTGTGGCTGTGAGTATATCGTCTGCGTCAGGTGTGTCACCATCTTCGATAATTCGGTAGAATATCTCGGTGTTTTCCTGCGAGCCTATTGAAAGCTTTAGCTCTGTGCCAAATACCACCGTACCACCCGGATGGGAGAATGTTGGTGAATAAACTGGCGCTGGAGCCGCAAAGGAGAAGGTAACTGATTCACTGTCCGCATATACGAGCTGTGTGTCACTCGGTAGTGAAACCTGTATTGCCGTGATGTAGTAATTGTTTTCAGGCATTATAGGTGGGTTTTCAGCGTCGTATAGCTTGGTATAAATATCCGTTGGGAATGCTCCTATCACATCGGGTATTACTGGGTCACTGCCGTTTTCTGTGTAGTAGATTACCGAGTTTGACTTAGTGGTTATTAGCCTTATCTGTGTGCCTGCTACCACCACTGTGGCATCGGTATCGTCTGGGAGTATCACCGTGGATGGATTTGTCCTTGGTGCTGGGGATTGTTCGAGTTGGTAATCAAATCTCACTGTTGCTGATGCCGCCGCAGTTGTGTTGGCATCTTCGAGCTGTTTCGCCCTTGCAAACACTGAGAAATTGCCGTTTGCATCTGTTTCCACCTGTATGCTTTCACCCGAGCGTATCCTCTTTGTGGGGTGTGCTTCGAGTGCTTCCATGTCGCCCGCCGCAAGTAAATCTTCGTATTGATCAGGATTTAGATCGCTTTGAGTTAGGTTGTTTACAGTGTAGTAGATGTATGCGCCCGACGTGCCCGTGGTGAGTGTTACACTTGAATTATCCGCCACATATGATATTGCCGCAGGGGTTGAGCCCGCTGGCTGTGACGCTGGAGTTTCTGCTGGAGGAAGTGCTTTAACATTTCTTGTAAAATCTAAATTGTAGCTTGTTGCACCCTTTACTACTGCACCGCTTGTGAGGCTCGGGGTGATTACTGCCATTAGATTAAATGAGCTCTGTGCATTGTAGGTAACGGGTATCCCACTATTTGCATTGTATAGGTATAGGTCTTTATTGTCGCTCGCATCGGGTATGCGTGAGGGGCTTTCCCTATACGCTATTTGTGCCTGCTCTATCATCTCGGTGGTTATCTCCGTACCTGTTAGGTTGTAGAAGATATTTGAGAAGCTGGCTAAAGCACCGTCCGCCGCCGCTGAAGATAGGTAAACCACATTTCCAACTTCGAGCTGTGAAGGAAGTCCTATTGTCGGGTCTGCTGGGTCTGGGTAAATCGCTGTGCCATCCGCCGCATTTATTGTTATTTCAGGCAGTGATAATGCTTCTTGCACATTGAATGTCATCTGTGTAACCGTACCTGCATTTTCGGTGGAGGCATTTGCAGGTGTATTAACCTTTACATAAAGAGTAACACTCTGCCCATGTATCGCATCTATCTCAATGGGAACTGCAAGTCTTGCGTTTGCGGTGTCCACTGAGCCGTCATCTTGCTGATAGTGAATAGTCGGTGTTGCCTGTGTGAATATCTCCGAATTATCCTCTACTTCTTCCCATTCGTCCACATTGGAAGGGATGCTACCCGTTGTATATGGAGCGGTTATGTAATATCTAATGCTTGGGATATTACTTGCGTAGCTTGTAACCGATGGTGGTAGAGTGACCTCATTATTTGAATCTGGTAAAAATTGTGGGTCTATGTCCGCTCGGTTTACTTCGAGTACCAATTTAGTTTTTGGGGCTATGTAGGCACCATCCGCTAAATTAGTGTCGAGGTTATCCATGCTACCGTCGTCGGGATTTACTGCAATAGTATTTACAACTGGATTGCCAAGCCCTTTAAGGAAGGTTACTTTAAGCGTTTGGTCAACTGAGTAAATCGAGCTTGTGTGTGTTGCTATTACTCGCACATAAATCGCTTCCAGTGCATTGTAGTTTCCGTCGTTTTCAAGCCCCAGTCCCCATGATGGATCCCTTACATCTATCCCATCTACATGGTCATAATCGAGAGCACTTGTTTCTTCGGCATTGTTAGCTCCTGATTCTGTTTCTGCCACTATATATTTTACTGTGGCATAACCATCATCAAATGCCAGTCTGTTTGTATCCATTATGTGGAGTGTCATATCTTCCCTTGAATACTCTTTATCGTCCACTACAAGTGTCCCATTATTATTGGGGTTAGATATGTATAGTGCCGCATCCCTTGCGTCTGCACGGTCGGAATTTGTGAAAGTTTCCTGTACTGTATCACTCTTATTGTAGTCGTTTTCGATGGTTTCACCGTTTGCTCCAACTTCCACTGTCCAAGCAGTTATCACCATAGTATTAAGGTCGAAGAAAAATGGTATCTGTGCTATGCCATTCTCGGCTATATACAGTTTCACAACGCCGCCATCTTTAATCAAAGCATCGCTGTTTGTGGTTTCAGTTAGAGTATTGTCAAACTCATCTAAGCCAGCTATGCTATTTGTATTTTCCATGAGATTTTCAGCCTCGGCTGCGGTCTCTGTAATAGCAAACAGTAGCTTGACATTCGGCTGTGAGCTCGCTATCTCTATCCTATCACCTACATCGATGGTGAGGTCTTCTCCCAGCACTCTTTTTGGGGAAATGTCGGGAGGCACCGGTGGGCCACTGATTATATATTTTGACGAGGTTTCATCTCCGTCGTCATTTACTGTTACCAGTATTTCCGAACCATTTACAAGTGTTCTGCGTTCGTCATCCGGCTCCATTGTCCCTCTGATGTCCGCCTCGAGCAAGTCATTAAAAATCAGATTTTGCGGAGGTGGGTTTGCAAGGTCGAATGTGTATGTTGTGGTATATGTGTGTGTAGTGGGGGATTTAGTACCGTTTTCACCCTCAGAATAGGTGGAGTGTAGGGTTTTGGTATAATCCATAATTAGGGTATTGCTCGCTTCATAATCGTAAAATGTTTCCCCTACATTTAATACCGGAGCATATACACAAACAGCTAAATACTGAGTCGGCAGTATTTCAAAAGTTGCACCGTCCGATACCTTGACTGTCTGCACACTGGAGTGTGGCTCCCCTTTGTCGATGTCGATATTGATGCTGTATGTTCCATCGCCATTGCTTGATAGAGCATTATTAGTAGCAATATTTGCTATATTATCAATAACCGCATACCCATACATATTTGTACTGCCACTAACCTGCGGAAGTGTAACAGTATAGGTTTGTGTGCTTGAATCGCTGTTTAGATATAGTCCATTTTTACCTGTATTGCCATATCCTGTTGGGAATGTTGCCCTCGTATTTCCTGAGAGAAGCACCAGTCCCGAGCCCACTTCGCTGTCACCGCTATTTGCTATCATATTTGAAGCGGTGCTGTCAAAGCCTGTAAATAGCAGATTTGACGCAGGTAATTCGCCTATAACTCCCCATCCTGCTGACATTGTAGCGGCTGATGAGCTGTCAATGTCGCCCTGTGGTGTGGAGGAGCTTGTATCGCCCGTTGGAGCTGTGGAGGAGCTATCGTCACCGCCCGTTGGAGCTGTGGAGGAGCTATCGCCACTGCCCTGTGGTGCTGTGGAAGAGCTGTCGTCACCGCCTGTTGGGGCTGTGGAGGAGCTATTGTCACCGCTCGGTGGGGTGGTTGGTGTAGTCGAGCTACTGCTATCATCGGTTGTGCCACCCTGTGGAGGTGCCTGCTGTGATTGATCGCCGCTCGGTAGTGTTGGTTGTGAGCGAGTGGTGGCTACTGTTAGTGTGAGTGTACCGTTAGGATTTCCTATAGCTCCGTCTACTAAGAGAGGCTCAGTTATACCGGTCAGTGCTATTTTATTATTTGTTAAGGTTATTGTTGGTGTGATTGCGTAGACAACGCTACCTTCTGCCGTAGGTGCAGTGAAAGACATTAGTCCAGCTGCTGTTATTGATGCAGAAGCAGAAGGAGTAACTCTCCATGCAGTTACACTATTAACAACATATGGATCTTCACTACCAGCACCAGCTTTAGTTGCAACTACATATAGATTTTTATCACCAGGTGCTGTTCCTACCACGCCTAAATGTGTGAGTGTTCCTGTTCCTGATGTATTATCATACACCCCAAGCTTCATTTGTGGTACGCTTACCGTGATTGTCGCTGTATCCGTCACAGCAGTTGTAATGCCACCATATGTAAACCCTGCCGATAATTTGATACTTTTTGTGGCTGTACCAGTGGTAAACCATGGGGTTATGCTTATCTCCCCTCCGCTTTGGGTGGCAATGCCTGCGCCATCAGTCATTGTGACAGTCGGCGTGCCCAAAGAGGTAATATCATATCCTTTAAGTGTTAGCTTTGCTGTGGGAGTGCGAGTTTGTGCTGCTTGGCTTATAGAGCTAAAGTTTACCGCCGTTATACTTTCCGTGGTTATCTCAAGGGTTGGAACACCTTTTATCACGGGAATTTCCACCGTGGTCGACTGCGTGCCATCTCCATCGGTCACATTCAGTGTTGCGGTGAATTTTGTTTCATTCGCATTCCATTTTGTTGGGTTTATGGTGAATGTCACTTCTCTTGTTTGAGCATTAGCGATAGTCACTCCATCGCTATCATCCTTATCGGCAGTCCATGAGAACGTTGGGTCTTCCCCATTAGTTGACCACGCAGCCTCAGGCAACTCAATTGTCACTACTCTATCCCTATTATCCCATACAAGGCCTGCAGTTGTAGGGATGTACACTGCACTCGGCGATTTAGCGATTTGAGTTTTCCAGTCGGTATCAAGTGTAGCCTTATTAGAAACCGTGAAATTCGCTGATGCAGAGGCAGTTTGTGCAGGGCTTGTTGGGGTAGTCATTCCAATCGCCGCACTTATATCAACACTTGTATTATGTGCGGTAAAAGTTGGCACAGAAATTGTCCCATTTAATACTTCTATTCCATGACCCACTGTCCATGTTGGTGTAGTTAAATCATCTGCGCTGAGGTTTTGCCCATCCACCGCTACGGCAATGGGATAAACCACTCCTGCTTTTATAGTTTTTCCTTCGAGTGTTTGCCAATCCGGAGTGCTACCATCACCGAAATTTACATATATTTCGGCGGCTGATTTAAGAGTTTTCGGTGTGATCTCAAAGTCTATATCATTATTTAAAGTTTGATTTGAGATTATACCCTTTTCGGTGTACTCCACCTCTATCGTAACATTGTCGGAAAGTCGCATTTTTTCGCCGATTTCCGCCTCTACACGGTAATCGTCGCCCTCGGGTACTATCGAAGCGCTAAGCTTTTCGTCCGATTGCCAATAAAGCCCAATATTATTGGTTGAAAGGTCTATAAATGGTGTGAGGGGATCATCTATCATTTCTTGCACGCTTGAATAATCGGGGGTGATGCTACTATCACGGTCATATGCAAATGTCGGGATAGAGCTTCCACTTGCATAATACATATCATTGGTTGTAGGTGAGTAGTTAGTAGCAACGCTTGATGGATAGTTATCTACCTGTCCATAAGTGTCGTTACCCACATAGTTTGCTATTGCATCGGCACGTACATCGTCTAAGATATCCATGTAAAATTGTTTATTACCGTCAGTTACCGATACCCCATAGGAAGGAAAGTAACTTGTGGGTTGTACATAATAACCTTTATGTATAAGATTGCCTCTTATCGTGATGGCATTTGGTCTATCGTCGACCACACATTTTGCGATGATTCCGCCAGTTTCATTTTTTCCTACAATACCACCCACTTTAGCGTGTGGTTCATATGGGTAGTCAAAGCCATTATTTGCAAGGGTGATGGTATAATTTATTGTGGCATTGTCAATGGCACAGCCAACTACCTCGCCCCCATTTGCATTTACACCAACCACACCACCTATATGTGCCTCAATTACAGGTGCAGTAGCTGCGGATATGCCTATACTCATACCCACCCCATCAACTATACAATCCTGCACAGTACCTTTGTTATAGCCTACAAACATACCAAAATCATAGTAATCATCGGTTTTGTACTTATTAATGTCGGAAGAGTATTGATACCAACCTGAAGAAGTTTCAAGCGAGCAGTTTTGAATAGTACCATAGTTTGTTGCCGCAACAAAGCTCTGCCTTACCACTTCGCTTATATTATAATAGTTTTGATAAATATAGCTAAAGCTACCATTTCCTATTTTAAAATTGACATCACTAATAGCCCCGTTTTCTCCAATTTTATGGAAAAGACCTATCGAGGTTACTCGTCTGCTACTATTTTCATTGTCGGGGTCTATTCTGCCATTAACGCTTGTGCCCCAATCGTTACTCATTTCCAAGGTGATGGTATGCCCATTCCCCTGCAAAACACCATTGAGTGTTCTCAGATTATCACCGTTTTTAAATTCATCTGGGTCTAAGGAAATATTGTTATGGAGCCTAAAGAGTATTTTTGCATTGCTATCATTCCTATCTCCATCAAATCCCCAAGGACTATAACCATCATACTTTGACTCGGTTAAGTTGTAAAAATCCTCGGCATCATATATATTAAACACTTCGTCATAATCAGTTGAATCGAAGGAAATACTCGCCTCGGCTACAACAAAGCCCCCAAGTGCCATAAAAATATTGGTGGGCACCGCTGTAAAAATTATTAGCAAGCTCAGTGCAAGCGATAATACTCTTTTTAGTTTCATAATATAACGCTCCATTCCGCCGTATTAATCGGCTTTAGTATTATTAAGGGATTTTACCCCAGATACATCCTAAGTATATTGCTATCTATTATTTTGCCAAGCTTTTCATATTCCCATTTAATCGCCTTTATTATGTCTTCCATCATAATGTCCTCGCCCTTTGTGGCGGCGAGATAAGCGGCGTTTATTGCACAGTTTTTTATTCCTGCGCCTGAAAGCTCAAATTCTTCCGAGAGAAAATCAAAATCTATATCGCTAATGGGGGCACTCTTTGGAAATATGCCCTGCCAAAGCTTTAGTCTTAATCCTGCATCGGGAAGTGGAAATCTTATCATGAAATTAATCCTTCTTCTAAATGCATCGTCGAAGTTTTGCAGTAGGTTGGTTGCAAGTAGGGTAATTCCATCAAACTGCTCTGTCTTTTGGAGCAGATAGGCTATGTCGCCGTTTGCATACTTGTCCTGTGCGTCGGCGCCGTCGCTTCTTTTGCCAAAGAGTGCATCCGCTTCATCAAAGAAGAGTATGCAGTCACTCTTTTGTGCGGCGTCGAAGATTTTTGCTATATTTTTTTGGGTTTCGCCCACATATTTGCTTGTAATGCCCGATAGGTCAACTCTGTAAATCGGTTTATTTAGCTCGTTTGCAATGGCGGTTGCGGCCAAGGTTTTACCCGTGCCACTCGCACCGTAAAAAAGTGCTGTAATCCCTCTTCCATAGGGGATTTTGTCTTTAAAACCCCATGAAGAGTATATAAATTCTCTGCTTTTTGCAAAATTGCATATATGCCTTAGCGTGTCCGTTTGCTCCGTGGGGAGCACTATGTCGGCAAGGGTTTTATTACTCTTTAAAATTTCGGCATTCCCTGTAAAATCGGGGGCGTTTTGCGCTGTGAGAATGTCGATTAATTTTTCATCAGGAATTTTTATAGGCGGTAGGCACTCCGCTTCTATCTGCGCCACTGCTTCCCTTATCTGCGATATGCTTAACGGGAGTTTTTCCGCTTTTTCTATCACTGTCTGTGAAATGCCCTTTATAGAGTCGTTTAGCATTTCTCTTCGCTGTGCTGCACTCATGGGCTGTATTTTTCTTTTTATTATATAATCGCCTACTACCTCATGGTTTTGCTGGGCGGTTATAAATACAATTTTTAGCTTTTCTTGAAGCTCTTTGAGCCTTGCTTCGCTGAGTGGGTCGTAATCATCAAGCACTGGGAAGGCTAAATAGAGTGTGCATATATTTAGTATTTCTTTTAGGTTGTAGTCGCAGTCCTTTTCCATAATAAATGTGGCAAACTCCACATTTGTAGCTGCACTTTCGCAGATAAATTTTTTCCCATTCCCCGCCTCTCCCCAAAGCATTAAAGCGGCGGTTTTTCCATCTTCTTCTTCAAAGTAGCAATCTATAAACCCTCTAAAATCATCATAAATTTCTTCATTGTGGTAAAGCTTTTTCTTTTCGGGTAAAACTAACCTCGTGCCCCTTAGAAGCTCCGGCTCACGCCTTAGAAGAAAATCCCTGCAAACAGGGCTTAGTGCTATCTCGCCTCCCTGCCAAACTAAGCTTTTTGGCAGGGGTGAGATTTCGGAGATGTTTAGGAGGTGGCATAATTCTATATATTTTTCCGCTGTTAGCATTTTGCCCTTTTTAAATAGCAAAAACATACAGTGGCAGGTGAGTAATTCGTCATTTTCATTCATTCCGAGCGACTGAGAGAGTATCCTTAGCTGAATAATTTCCTCACTCTCGGAAAGTGCGACCAAGCACTCCTTCGCTTTCTCAGGAGTGTTTTCCACAAGCTCACCTATGTAAAATAGGGAATTTTCAATTTTTTCTGTTTTATTGATAAAATCCCCCATTAATTTCAGTTCCCTTCATTTTCAGGCTTTTCGGATGGATTTGCTGGGATATCTTCCACCACGGCTTCACCGTTTGCCTTAACTTTTTCTTTTATATTGCGATAATATTCAAACATCGCTTGTTTTTGTATATCGAATGCGTAATTTAGTCTTCTAAAAAACCATCTGCTGCGCTGTACTTTTTTTGTGATCATTGAGCCAATCATATTTTCTTCGTAGTTTTGCTGCCTTTGCAAAAGCCTTACTTGCGACATTACATCTACATTCCCTGTTTGTACCGCTTCCCTTTCATGCTCATGCAGTTCTCTGCGTTGCTCTTTGAGTCTATCAAGACGGTTTTCCTCTTCTTGTCTAAGTAGGAAGGGCATTGTCTTTCTCAGTGCTCCCTGATTTACACGCATTAGGTAGGGCGCTATGGAATTTTCAGTCCATGGTTTATTTTCTGCTTTATATAGTATTACCGCTGTATCTTCACGGCGTTTTGTGCTGTATAGTACATTTTCATTTTCATCTTTGCGGCTTCTAAACATGGTGTTTTCTTTTAATTCTCTTTTATATTTCGAGGCGGCACTGTCGTAAATCGAAGTTTTGATATTGGCATATATAAAACTTCGCTTTTTCATGGGATTATAGCCCTGTTGCACTGTACCAAACATGTTGTCCATCTTCATCAGGCGGTCACAACCTAAAAAGTCGGGGACATTTCTATTTTCAAAATAGCCCTCTACTTTTATATGTTCTCTAAAATTGTCATATGTCAAATGATTCGAGGCGTGTATTCTGGCATATACTTCCCAAAAACCATTTTGTGCGCTATGTTTTTCGCTCTGTGGGGTCTGTTCACTGATAGTGTCCGTGCTCTTTTCCGGAGTTTTTGTAACTGCATTTTCTCGCTCAGCCATATGCGCACCTCCCCACTTTTTTCCATTCTATTACATATTCTACTATATGTGTAACGCTATGTAACCATGCTTTGGTATAGGAAAAAAAATTTTATATGTAAAAAATTTTAGCTGTTTTTTAAAGTTCTTTCGTCGAATTGCACAGTGCATTTTAGTCTTTTATTTTCACCCGCATAACTTTACTATACTAAAGATAGTAAATGCTATTATTTTGCGTTTTTTTACCGAATAATCGGAGGAAAGCTCATAATTTCGCACTCCCTCTCATCACAACTATAAGTATAATATGCATAATTATTAACTTATTGTAATTTGATGGAATAAAAATATCCGTGAAAACTCACCGACAAACGGCTTGATTTCCACGGATAATGATTTTTGAAAATATTAAAGTCAATTTAAAATTGTATATTTATTTAATTGTACTCATTTATTCACTTGCAGGGTTTGTAAGGAGTTTTTTATGGCTTATATCTATTAAAAATGCGCCGAGTGGTGCGGTTATCAGTATTGCAAGCACTGCCACCGAGAGGATTATATTGCCGCCCTCAATCCCGAGGGTGAGCGGTACTGCACCTATTGCCGCCTGCACGGTAGCTTTAGGCGAATAGGCTATAACACAGAATAGACGCTCTTTCATATTAAGCTTTGTGCCCATGGTGCTCACCATGACGCCCACGCTCCTAAAAATGAGTGAGATAAATATCATCGCCAGCGACGCAATACCTGCCGAAAGTGTGTAGCGTATATCCACTTCTGCGCCTATAAGCACAAATAATACGATTTCTGCCGCAAGCCAGAGCTTTCCAAACTTTTCGGAGAGCCGCCCCGATACAAAGGGGATGCTTTTTAGTTTAATCATCACCGAAATGCTCATAACTGCAAGCAGTCCCGACATTGGCGCAAACTCATGCAAAATGCTCTCTCCCCCAACTAAGAGAAAGGACACACCAAGGAGTATTATCACTTTTGTGCTGTTTTTGATAATGCGCTTATTTTTATTTGCTGTTTCGAATAGCAGATGCAGTAGATAGCCTATTGCCGCCCCTAAAATAATACCGTTTATTATCGATAGGGGTATATCTAAAAAGTCGGAAAAATTCACAGAATTGCCCTGCGCTACTGAGAGGAAGGCGGTAAAAACTACGATAACAAATATATCGTCGCAGGAGGCGGATGCTAAAATTAGTTGTGGTATGCTTTTATCCCTGCCATATCCCTTTTCGGTGAGCTCTACCATTTTAGGCACTACCACCGCAGGCGAAACCGCCGCAAGCACCGAGCCCATCAGCAGTGCCACATCACTTTCAACCCCGAGGACACTGGGCGCTAAGAGATAGAAGGCGATTATTTCGCATGTTGCTGGTAGAAACGACATTAAAAATGCAGGCCTGCCCACCGCCTTTAAGTCGGCGATGTTTAAGGAGAAGCCTGCTTTTAAGAGTATAATTATCAGCGCTATCTGCCTTAGGTCGGCGGATAGCGCTAATACTGAATTATCAAGCCAGTTCATTGCGAAAGGCCCTATTAAAATTCCTGTGAAAAGCATACCTATTATGCGTGGTATTTTTACACTTTGGCAGATAGCACCTGCTAAAAGCCCTATTAAAAAAATCAGTGATAATGAAATTAGCATAAAACATCCTTTGTGCGGTTTAAGTTTCGCTATTTGCAGGCGGTGTGTAAACTCTTTGTGCAAGCTCTGTATTTAGCATATAGAGTGCACGTGGATCCTCACCGAAAATCTCCATTTTTGTAACAAGGTCGCCTGCGGATTTTTCCTCTTCAACCTGCTCCTCAATAAACCAGTTTAAAAAGTTCATTGTGGCATAATCATCATTTGTTTTTGCTTCTTTATAAATTGTGTTTATTGAAGCTGTCACAAATTTTTCGTGATTTAGTGCACCCTTGAGTGGGTCTATTAGGCTGTCATAATTTCTTTCGGGTGCGTCTATCTGGAGAAGCTCCACCGATTCGCCACGGTCTTGGACGAAATCCATAAATTTGTAGGCATGATCTCTTTCTTCCATTGCCTGAATTTTAAACCAATTTCCAAATCCGTCGAGGCCTTTGTCGAGATAATAATTTGAAATATCAAGATAGAGATATGCTGAAAACAACTCTTTGTTAATCTGCTCATTAAGCAATTTGTAAACGCTCTTTTCCATAAAAAACACTCCATTCCTCCACTCAGCACCAGCACTAAATAATGATTGCATTTGCCCTTACCACGCTGAGCAGTATAATGGTAAAAGCATTTATTGTACATTAGGGCAAAATGCCCTGCACATCGCCCGTGTGAGGTTAGTTTATTTAAACTATCACCCCTTGGCTTGGGAGGGAGTGCTTTGTAATGTGGTGTGATATTTAGTAAATCGAAATGAAGTTTTGGAATTAATCTTTTGCTTTTCCCTCGCCAATTGCACTGAAAACAAAGCCATCCTTTGTCCATCGAGCTATGTATGCCAATAGTACCATAATTTTCTCTATTAGTAAATGTTTGCACAATTTTTCTATATTTTTTTATCAATAGATATAAATGGATATTATTATGTGTAGTATTTCACCAAAGATATTGTAAAATCAGCTTTAATTACACTAATCCCATCACCCTCATAACATATATAAATGTAAATAATGACAGGGTGGAAAAAAGCGTGCTTATCATGGTTATGTCGGCGCTGAGCTCGCCATCGCCGCCCATGCCCCTCGTCATTGCGGCACTTGAAACAGCGGTCGGCGCACCAAATAGCAGTAGATATACCGCCAACTGCTCCCCTCTAAACCCGAGCAGTACCGCCCCCGTGAGCCCTATTAGCGGCACTATAACCAGCCTAATTACAGTGGTTGGAAGCGAATATTTTAAGTTTTTCAAAGAATTTGCAAGCTCAAATGTGCCACCGATGCTTATGAGTGCTGTCGGGGTGGTAGCACGTGCGAGATAGTCAACGCCTGTTTCAAGTAAATACGGCAATCTAATATCCCAAATCAAAAGCAATACAGCGCTGATTATCGCTATAATCAATGGGTTTGACATTATTTTTTTTACTATTTGGAAAACATCAATTTGCTTTTCATCCGATTCTTCGGGGGAGTGAAGCACAAGTGTTATTATCGCCATCACATTAAATGCGGCTATTGCAAAAGGCATCATGGTGGGCAGATATGACGAGCTCTCACTTCCATACATACTCTCTATAACCGCCACGCCCAAAAGTATGAAATTGCTTCTGAATACACCCTGAGCTATTGCTCCACGCTTGTATTTTTCCTTTACAAATACCTTTACTCCAAAAAAAGCAGCTATCCACACTATTATTACACCAATTATTCCATATATGATGAAAAAAATATCAATTTCACTAAAATTAGTGGAATAATAAATTTCGGTAAATAAAAGGGTTGGCATAAAGAGCTTGTAATTAAGGTTTCCAAGCCCCGTCATGAAATTGCGGTCGACTATTTTTCTCCTCACGGATATATATCCGCACGCCCCCACTAAAAACAGTGGCAAAACAATATTTAAGCTATAAAGTAAATCTTCCAAAAATGCGCCTTCTTTCATTTTTATAGTTCCGCTGTGGGGAGGGTATGCCTTGCTGAGTACATTTGTATTTCAAGATATGGATTATTTGTATTAGGCGAAGCGAGCAAATGCTGAAAAATGAAGTTTTACTTAA
>CAYJLI010000016.1:0-41932 GCA_964371155.1 uncultured Oscillospiraceae bacterium
CAACAATAGAAACATAAAAATTGCTATAATGGAATTTGCATATTGACTCCCATTTGACCACCTCTGACCACCTCTGACCACTATTTGACTACTACTCACCCCAAAACATCAAAAAGCCTGTAAATCCGCTTGTCATAAGCGATTACAGGCTTTTATCATATCTGTTTAAACTTGTGCACAACTACCACAAACTTAGTAAAATAGCCACTTTATAAAACTACGCCATAGGCCTCCGACTTTGAGAGTCGTGTGTTTAAGTAGCATCAGGCATAGCAAAATATTGGGGGCTGTATATTAGCCTCAAATGTTTTTAAATTGTATAAACAAGGTGCTGCTGCAAATAGTAAAACTCATTTGTAGCAGCTATTTCTTTACTTTTTACCACATTAACCACATAAATACCATATTCATAAAAAAACTTACTTAAGCAACTGTTTTGTCGCTTAAGTAAGTTTTTAAATATTGTGTATGGTATTTGAAAGGATAGTCTAAATATCCATTACGCTACTTATACATTGGACTTTCTTATTCTCTCCACCATATCCCAGTCAAGCCTTTTGCAAAACTCTGTGAGTAGTGTAACAGTATCGGCGTAATCTTTGCGATGAATTACTGCACGATGGGAGTGTATTGCCCTTGCTGGAATGGATATTGTCATTGCGAGTATACCTGAGTAAAGCTTGTGTATTGCACCACTGTCAGTACCTCCCTTTAGGAATATATCATGAATGTAGTCAAGCTTTAGCTCCTCACAGATTTCCTCCATGATATATACAAGCTCTCTATTAGCAATTACCGAGCCATCCATAAGACTGAGAGTCACACCGCTTCCAAGGGGGGCACCGTATTTGCCGCCTGGCACATCGTTTGCAAGAGTTACATCCAGTGCAATAGCTATATCTGGCTTAACTGCATATCCGGCAGTAGTTGCTCCTCGCAATCCAACTTCTTCTTGTACTGTGCCAACTGCATATACATCAGCTTTGTGCTCACTGGATTTTAGGTTTCTCATAACATCGGTTGCGATAGCCGCACCAATGCGGTCATCCCATGCCTTGCCCATTAGATAGTTTGGATTGTTCATCACCCTAAACGAAGCAAGTGGGGTGATAGTATCACCAACACGAATACCAAGCGCCCTTACTTCCTCGTCATTATTAACACCCAAGTCCACACTCAAATCTTCCACTTCTTTAACCTTTGCACGCTCTTCAGCACTCATGCCATGAGGTGGGGGGGAAGTAATTACTCCGATATACTCTTTGCCCTCTCTTGTAGTTATTGTAACTTCTTGAGCCAAAAGTAGATGCGGCCACATTCCACCAACATTTATTACGCTGATAAATCCATCTTTATTTATCTTTTTAACTAAAAACCCAACCTCGTCGAGGTGTCCAAAAAATGCCACCTTAGGGCCATCTCCACTACCATTTTTGC
Source organism: uncultured Oscillospiraceae bacterium (assembly GCA_964371155.1). Classification (GTDB taxonomy): domain Bacteria; phylum Bacillota; class Clostridia; order Oscillospirales; family Ruminococcaceae; genus CAYJEQ01. The sequence goes on from CAYJLI010000016.1 coordinate 1,438, forward strand.
AAGCTATTATGCTTCCTAAATTGTCGTGAGTAATGCTATCGGCATAGCCGTCTAAATATTTCGCCATAACTCTGCTTGCATATTTTTCATGTCCGCAAATTCCATTTACTTCGGAAAATTCCTTGAGCATCTCTAAATCAACTTCGCCATAGGCTTCTTTTGGAAGATCTTTTTTCTCATTTTCATGTGTAGCCATAATTTTTTCGTCCCTTTCTTAGTTTGCATTTTTTATTCTGTTTTGAGTTACCCACCAGTTTATATAGTTTGCACCCACTATCAAAAGCGCACCAATATATGAATATATCGATATACTTTGATTGAATATAAATAGTGATATTAGCAGTGAAAATATATTTTGCGAATAGGAATATGGTGACAGCTTTGAAGCCTCGCACTGCCTATAAGCTAAATTGAGACAATACTGCCCTACGGACACTCCAAGCCCCATACCCACCATATAGATAAGTTGTGTAAATGTTGGCACCCCTGCACCAGCAATTAATTCTTTTATAAAAAATGGGATTGCAAATATCACCGATAAAGCCGCATAGCAAAACACTACTGCATATGGATGAGCATAATTTTTAAGCTTTCGCACAACACAATAAGCCGACCCTGCAAATATTGCACCAATTAGCGCAAATAGGCAAAATGGGTCTGTTATGAGCTCGGGGGAAGGTCTTACTGTCACCAGTACACCGATAAAGCAGATTATAATAACGAATATTTGATGTTTTACAACCTTTTCTCTAAGCCAAATTGCCGCTACAAGCATTGTGAATATCGCCGATGTAGAGGTGAGCACTGTCAGCTCAAAAAGCGGCCTACTGCTAAATGAAGTAGCAATTACAATCATCAATGTGGATAAAAATCCGAATGAACATCTTGCAAACATAAGCCAAGGGCTTTTTCCTATCGGATGCACTCTATTTACAATTAAAAGTATACCAAAAATTATCACAGGCACCATATTGTGGTAAACCATCTTTTCATAAACTCCCACACTGTCCGAGAGTAGATTTGATAGTGCCTGATTTATAGAAAATCCCAAAGAGGAAAGCAGTATAAAGATAACACCTTTTACAAAGCTCTTACTCTCATTTTCCTCTGCCGCAGATCCAGATTTCACTTTGGCGTTCGCTGACATATTTTGCACCATCCTTTGTTATATAGGCAACATCTTCCTGACCTATTCGTCCCCATTCAAGGTATAGGTTGGCGTCTATTGTTAATACTAAGTCTTCTTCAAGTGGCTCATGGCAAAGAGAATGTCCTCCAGGCCTTGGTTTTGCCATGCTTACACCACCATCATGTGCGGCACGCCCCACTTGATGGCCAAATGAATATTTAAACTCAGGGTATCCCTGCTCTATAAGTCCATCTCTCGCCGCTCTATCCGGCTTAAAGCCCTCTATACCAGGTCTCATAAGCTCCACGCCTTTATCTATTGCACGGTGAAGATTTGCGAGATGATTTTTAATTTCATCAGGCACATCTGTTTCTCCCTCTTTTAGCAGATAATATGTGCGCTGAACATCGGAGCAGTAATCTTTGTATTTTGCGCCAAAATCAAGGTTTATAAGCTCGCCACGCTCGGCTTTGCGGTCTCCAGGCCCTGCATGGCCAACAACTGCATTAGCACCAATAAAAACTCCTGGATTGTGGGAAGCATCCCATGCATTTCCCACCCCATAATGTGTTAGGCGGTCTTGGCAGAATTTATGTATATCTTTTTGCGATACACCCGGCACTATAAAATCGGCTACTTCACGAAGGATTTTTTCGGTGATTTTGGTAGCTTCGGTAATTCTGGCAATCTCTTCAGCTGTCTTTCTACCACGAACTTTTCTGATTACACGCTCGGCAGATATTATCTCTCCCTCATAGCCTATTCTCTTTAATAAATCGGTGATATATAGATACATACCATGAGTAAGCCCATCAGCCGCTACATCGCTTGAGTAGTTTAGTGCAATATTTTTAGGGGCTTCTTCTTTTATAAACTCCTCAAACCCTGCCTCGAAATTTAGTCCATAGTTTATAACTTTATCATATGCACCAACCTGCTCCATGCCCACATTGTCAAGCTGGCTTGCAAGCACTATGCTTCCGCTCTTTTGAGAGATGCAAAGACAGGTCATACCGCCAAAATCTATCGGGCAGATAAGTGGAATGGCTGGGTCGCTATTCATTGAAGTTTCTCTGCCTACCGTCATCCAAAGGTCTACATTTTCTTCCTTTAAAATCTCTTTTGCCTGAATTACCTTTTCACTGTACAAACTCATTGTTTTTCCTCCGTCTTATAGATGAAATTGCATGTGGCGAAATGATTTTCCCCCACAGCTTTTAGCTCTACATTCTTGCTTTCACACTCTTTGGTTGCGTGTATACAGCGCCCTTTAAAGCTACATAGTCCAGCCACTAAATTAATTGGACTTGGGATGTCTCCTTTTAGCTCTATAAGTGCTCTTTCCTTTTGAAGCTTGGGGTCGGGAAGAGGTATTGCTGATATAAGTGCTTCGGTGTATGGATGTGCAGGGTTTTCATAAAGCTTATCGGCTGGGGCAAGCTCTATTAGGCTTCCTAAGTACATAACTCCTATTCTATCGCTTATGTATTTTACAAGCGATAGATTGTGGGATATAAATATTAGAGTTAAATCAAACTCTTTTTGAAGCTTTTTAAGTAGGTTAATCACCTGTGCTTGAATGGAAACATCAAGTGCACTGGTGGGCTCGTCGCAAACAATTACTTCAGGCTCTACCGCAAGCGCTCTCGCTATCCCGATACGCTGACGCTGTCCACCTGAAAACTCATGTGGGAAACGGTCTGCATGCTCTTTGTTTAGTCCTACAAGCTCGAGTAGCTCGAGTATTTTTTCATCCTGAGCTTTAATATCATTATTTAAAATTTTGTGAGAAAGCATACCCTCTCTTATAATTTCCCTTGCAGTCATGCGAGGATTTAGTGAAGAATATGGGTCTTGAAATATCATCTGCACTTGCTTTGTATAGCCGTGCATATCTTTTTTACCAAGCTTACTCACATCTTTACCATGATATAAAATTTCACCTGCTGTTGGCTTATAAAGTCTTTTTATTGTTCTACCAAGTGTGGTTTTACCACAGCCCGACTCGCCTACAAGCCCGAGAGTTTCACCTTTATAAACCTTTAGGGATACATCACTCACGGCTTTTAATGTGTTGTGTCTGTCGAGCTTAAAGTATTTGCATAAACTGTTAAGCTCAAATACAATTTCTCTTTCCATTAAATGAGCTCCTCCCATTTAGTTTTGATTTTAACTTCTTTTGCCTCAATATCATGTAAGAAGCAGTAGCAGTGGTGTTCATCGCTAAAATTGTGCAGGTGCGGTGGCTTCAGATTGCAAATTTTCATCGCATAATCACATCTAACTGCAAAGGAGCATCCGGGTGATGGGTTTAGTGCATCGGGCGGTGTCCCTTGAATATATGCAAGCTCGCCATCACTTTCTGCGTCGAGTCTGGGAATGGAGTTTAAAAGCCCCCTCGTATATGGATGCTTTGAATGATAGAAAATTTCGTCCGCAGTGCCTGTTTCTACTATTTGCCCTGCATACATTACTGCTATTCTATCGGCATTTGCCGCAACTACACCTAAATCATGCGTTATGAGTATAATTGAGCAGTCGAAATCATCTTTTAATTTTGTGAGAAGCGACATTATCTGAAGCTGTATTGTAACATCAAGTGCAGTTGTAGGCTCATCGGCAATCAAAAGCTTTGGACGGCAGGCAAGTGCGATTGCAATCATTACACGCTGACGCATACCACCTGAAAGATTGTGTATATACTGATGAAAACGCTTTTCAGGGTTGTTAATTCCAACCTGCTTTAAAAGCTCTATTGCCCCTTCCTTAGCCTCGGCTTTAGACACTTTCCTATGCCTTAAAATGCTCTCCATTATCTGCCTACCAATTTTCATGGTGGGATTGAGTGCAGTCATAGCATCTTGGAATATAATGCCTATCTGGGAGCCACAGATATTTTGCATCTGTTTATCGGTGTAGTTTGTTATATCTTCGCCGTCAAAAACTATGCTTCCGCTTCCCACTATTCCTTTTGTAAGCTTCATAATGGTCTGCATCATTACGCTTTTGCCGCTGCCTGATTCACCTACTACTGCAAGTATTTCCTTTTTATTTACATTGAAAGAAGCTCCTCGCACAGCATGAACTGCACCATTATATGTGTTAAAATTTATAGAAAGATCTTTTACATTTAGTAAATTATCCATAATTATACATTCCTTTCATGCTATTTGCGGAGTTTGGGGTCTACTGCGTCTCTTAAGCCATCACCAATTAATTGAAGAGATAGCATTAGTAAACTAATTACAATGGATGGAATTATAAGCTGATAGGGATAATTTCTCATTTCCTGTATACCGAGTGAAATTAGCTGTCCTAAGCTTGTAAGCGGTGCAGGAAGCCCAATTCCTAAAAAGCTTAAAAATGCTTCAGAAAATATAGCACTTGGTATAGCCATAGAGAGCGATACAATTATAATCCCCATGCAGTTTGGTATTAGATGCTTTATAATAATTATCATTGAAGAGGTGCCGAGGCTGTGCGCTGCAAGTACATAATCTTCAGTTTTAAGTGACATTATCTGTGCACGCACCATTCGTGCCATCGAAAGCCAACCTGTTATTGTGAGTGCAAATAGTATTGGAAAAAGTCCCGAGCCAAAAACCATCATAATAATAATTACATAGATGAGGTATGGTATTGCATTTAGCACATCGACCATCCGCATTAAAAACATATCCACTCTACCACCGCAGTAACCACTTACACTACCCACAAAAATTCCTATAACGGCTTGTATAATTGCCGCTGAAACGCCTATTATAAGTGAATATCTGGTGCCCATCCAAATTCTTGCCCATAAATCTCTACCTAAAGTGTCAATTCCAAACCAATGCTCTGAGTTTGGCTCTAAAGCAGAGCGTCCACCTTCTCTGAGCAGGTCTGCAACCTTTTCTACATTTGTGGTACGGTAGTTATATTCGGTCATCATAGGCCCGATAATCGACATTACCACTATTATAATAAGCATTACAAGGCTTATTACTGCAATTTTATTTTCAAAAAATCTTCTGGATACATCTTTCCAATAGGAAAGTTGTGGTTTAGTTATTTTCTCTGCGGCTTGACTGTTGGCCCCTATATGCTCATATAAATTTTCATTATTCATTGTCTGCACCTCCAAGGCGGATACGTGGGTCTACAATCCCATAGAGTACATCGGTAATGAAATTCATTGCTACCAAAAAAGCTCCGTAGAATATTGTTAGCCCCATAATCAGAGAGTAATCCTGTGTGTTAATTGAATCGACAAAATAGCTACCAAGTCCTGGTATTGCATAGATACTCTCAACTACAAAAGAGCCTGTGAGAAGATAGGCGGTAGTCGAGCCCATTATAGCCATTAGCGGTAAAAGTGCATTTCTAATCTGATGGCTAAAAAGTATTTGATGGGTGCGAAGTCCTTTGGATTTAGCTGTTTTAACAAAATCGCTATCTACTATTTCAAGCATGCTTGTACGCATAAATCTTGAAAATCTCGCAATTGTTGGAAGTGCTAAGGCTATTGTCGGTAGCACTGCATGCATTGGTGTGGTATACCTTGCTACGGGGAATATCGGAAAATGTATTGTGAGAACATATTGTAGCAGTGAAGCCACTACAAAACTCGGTATTGATATTCCTATAATAGCTATAAATACTGCAATATAGTCAAGTGGTTTGTTGCGATTGAGTGCGGCGATTACACCAAGACCCACCCCGAATATAGTCGCTACAACCAATGCTTTTATCCCAAGGTCGAGCGAGCTTGGGAAAGCTGTTTGTATAATGTCTACCACTGGTTTTCCACGGTAGTAAACAGAAAATCCTAAATCTCCTTGAAGCAGTTTACTTAAATAGTTTATGTACTGCTCTAATATAGGCTGGTCATAGCCATACATTTCTTGCAACTGCAATCGCATCTCCTCGGTGTACTCAGGCCCTGAGAATGGGTCACCCGGTATGCTTTTTATGGCAAAAAACACTATTGTAGAGAGCACTAATATAGTAAGTAAACTTATAAAAAATCTTTTAACAATATATTTAAACATAATTGTGGCCACTCCCGATTTAATCTTACTTAACTAATTTTATTACATCCCAGTCTTCCATTTGGTATTCAAGCTTACCGTCTTCTTTAAAGCAGACTGTTTCTTCACGCATTACCCAAAGTTCTTGACCCTCCCACTCTGGGATTTTCACCTTGGTGTTTAGCTCGAGTGCATAGCATGTATATGGGTATAGCGGATAATTTCCTGCACCACCCACTGCTCCACTTTTGTAGTAAAGCCCAATAGTTGGCCCTGCCGCATGGCCATGCACACCTATCGGATGGGTGTATAAATGTGGTTTTAATCCCTCTTCTTCCGCTTGTTTTACTGAAGTGAGCAGAATTTCATCCCCTGTTCTTCCTGTTATATAGTTTTCTGCCACTATATCCATAAATCTAAGTGTACTGCCATGTGCTTTTAGCAGATATTCAGGTACTTCTGTTTCTCCCTCACGGGGAACATAATATATGCGCTGTGTATCGGTGCAAAGCCCCATATATTCAAGTCCATAATCGCAGTGGAGCATATCACCGGGCAAAATTACTTCATCACTAATTCTACCCTCGGGGCCGCCTTTTCTTTGTAGGTCGACTGTTGGAGTGAACCAACAAGGAAGCCCCTGCTCACTTGTTGCCTCCATGATAAACCATTCCACATCACTTGTGGTAGTAACCCCAGGGGTTATTACCTTGGAGGAGAATGCAGTTTCTAAAATTTCTTTTGCCAGTGCATTTACTGTTTTATAGCGTGTAATTTCTTGGGGGAGTCGTGTTTCAAGCCATGAAACCGCAAGCCTTTCCGCCGATATAACCTTATTCATAATTTCCTCGGACATAGCCGCCTCAAATCCATCGTAGAGGCTTTTGGTAAGTCCATCTGCAAATTGTGTCACAGATGAATAGTTGAGTGCAATATTCTCAGGCTGAAGCTTTTCGATTAGCTCTCTGAGTATAGCCATTCTGTCCTGTGTCATTGGATCCCATGGTATTACTGTGTAACTGCCATTGTAATCCCTGTCGTTTCCTATGCAGTATCTTTCGGCTACGCCATTTTCATTTAGATAAAAAACGAGGCATGAGAGACGGCGCGCATGGCGTGCAAGCCTTGGCACAAGTGATAGATATACGGGGTCTTCATTGTATTCTCTATTCATAATTATCCACATGGAAATATTTTCACGCTTCATAAGCGGTGCAATCAAAGTGTCGAGCCTTTTAAGCAGAATATTGTCATAGAGCTCTGCTTGTTGCTTTATTGATAATACTTTTCTCATCTTTCCTTCTCCTTTAAATGTATCTGTTTATTATCTTTTCTCAGATATTCTGAAAAGATAAGATAAACTGCAAACACTTTCTCCATATTAAAGTGATTGCAAAAACTTAATTTCTGCGATTTAAACCGCTAAAAAGATTTAATATAATTAAACAATGTAAACAACTTTAGTGGTAGAATGTTTTTTTGTATATTCCCCCCCGTCGGTGGGAGAAATATACAGGAGAATTTTCTTAAGTTGTCTGCATCGTATAGACAAACGAGCTATTTTATCTTTTAATATAAAACAGCTCGTTCGTCGTAGGTTCATTATGATTTATTTATTATAGTCTGCAAATACATAGTCAGTAGCCGCACCTGTCATGTTGCGGTTGATGTTTGTAAATCCATCTGAAAGTCTCCAAGCTGCCTGTGTAAAGTATAGAGGAATTACAGGGCCTGAGGATAGTAGGAATTCTTCCATTTCTACAAGTAGAGCACTGCGTTCTTCGCCAGTTGTCTGCCAAGACTGTGCAAGTAGTACTGCATATGCATCGTCCTGCCATCTCATAAAGGTATCCGCATATTTACCCTCACCATCGTATACGCTAAGGAATGTGCTGGAGTCATCAACATCGGGGCCGCTTCCTGCAAGAGCAAAGTCATAGCGGTATCCCTCACGCATTGTAGACCAGAAAGTAGAGCCAGGAATTGTGTCTATTTCAAGTTTAATGCCAACCTGTGCGCAAACATCCTGTACATATTGTGCCGCAGTTTGTCTTGTAGCATTATCACTTACAACAAGTGTAAATGTAGGCATGCTTTCTACTGTTTCGCCAAGTGTTGCAAGTGCGGAGTCAAGTTTTTGCTGTGCAAGTGCTAAATCTGCATTCATTAGGAATGGGGATGTAATTGTTATATTTGAATCAGCTTTTGCGCCATTTGTGTAGCCTGTTGCTGTTGGTGGTATAAAGTCAACCGATGGCTGATATGCACCAGCATAAACTGAATCAACAAAATTCTGACGGTCGATACAAGCTGATAGCGCTTCGATAAAGTCTCTGTTTTCTAAGTATTTAACAGTTTCTTCAGTGCTACCATCTGTTGTGAACTGAATGTAGAAATTTGCACCATCATTGTAGTATGTCATTTCGTTTTCATAATCCATAAACATCGAGCTTGGCACTTCTACCATGTCAATCTCGCCACCGTCAAACATGTTAATCTGTGTAGCTTCATCTTTAACTGTGTATATTTCTACCTTTGTTAGATTAACTACATCTGGATTCCAATAGCTTTCGTTTGGAACCATAACCATAACATCGTTTGGTGCCCACTCTGTTAGAATGAAAGGACCATTAAATGCCGCTGGAATGTCCTGATAGTACATATCGCCAGTCTCAGCATATTTGTCTGTGCGTACAGGTACAAGTGCCGAAGTAGCAAATATTTCCATCATAAAAGGAACTGGAGAATTAAGTGTAACTTCAAGTGTTTTTTCATCAATAGCTACTGCATTAGCCTGACCATCCACTGTGAAGTGGTCTGTAAACTGGCTCATCGGTGTAGCTCTTTCGATTAGAAGATTCCATGAATCAACAAAATCCTGTGCAACTATTGCTGTGCCATCACTCCATACGCTTTCACGAAGTGTAAACGTATAAACAAGCCCATCTTCGCTCACTATCCAGCTCTCAGCAAGACCTGGTAGGATTTCACCATTGTAACGACGCACAAGACCTTCGTAAATTGCACCTGTTACATTAGTAATCCATTCACCATTACCCAGTTGTGGGTCGAGTGAAGTTGGTTCTGTCATAGTTGAAAAGCGAAAAACCTTTTCAGTAGCCACTGCTTCGCCCTCTGCTGCAGGAGCGTCTGAATCAGGTGCATCGGATCCACTTGATGAACATGATGCTAATGTGGACATCATCATTACTGCCGCCATTAGAAGAGTTAAAATTCTTTTTGAAGTTTTCATATAATTCTACCTTTCTCATTTTGTTTAATTATCTTTTAAATCACAAACAAATTTATGTAAATTTATTCGCATCTTAATAAAGATATTGCATTTACTTTACATTAATTCAACATTAATGTCAATAAAAATTCATTCTTTTCTGTATTTTTTATCATTTTTTGTATTAAACGCAGTCATGAAAGTGTAATATTTCTTTATATTTGTGCATTTTTTATATGGAATGAGCAAATTTAATAGTGTATAATATACAGTATATGATATTTATTAAATTTGTTAAAAATATAGCAAATACTATAAAAAGAAAGTGAGTAAAAGCCATGAAAAAAACTTTAGAGCGTTTTTTATCCTATGTAGCCATAGACACCCAGTCAAAAACAGGATGTGATACAATCCCAAGCACTCCAGGTCAGTTCACACTTGCAAAGAAACTCTGCGAGGAGCTAAAAGAGCTCGGCCTTGTGAACATTGAACTGACCGAGCACTGCCATGTATATGCAACTCTCCCTGCAAATTGCAAGGGGGTGGAGCCCATTGGATTTATCGCACATCTTGATACTTCACCAGCCATTAGTGGCAAAGATATAAAGCCTAAAGTTATTGAAAACTTTGATGGAAATGACATACTGCTAAATGAAGAAACTGGGTGCACCTTATATATAGAGGAGTTTCCAGAGCTTAAAAGGTATATAGGGCAGACACTGATAACCACCGACGGCACAACCCTACTTGGCTCGGATGATAAATCTGGGATAACTGAAATCATGGGAATGCTTGATTATTTTTCACAAAATCCCGATGTACTTCACGGGGATGTGCAGATTGGATTTACCCCCGATGAGGAAATAGGGCTTGGCACAGAGCATTTTGATGTAGAGCGTTTTGGAGCTAAGCTCGCCTACACAGTGGATGGGGCAGAGCTTGGTAAATTTAGCTATGAGAACTTTTTTGGAGCTAAAGCAACCATAACTGCAACAGGGGTAGGAATTCACCCTGGACGAGGAAAAAACCGCCTAAAAAATGCACTCCTTATGGCTATTGACTTCCAAAACATGCTTCCTGCCGCAGATATTCCTTTCCATACAGAGGGATATGAGGGATTTTATCATCTAACCGATATGACAGGAGATGTAGAAACAGCTACGCTTTCATATAGGGTCTGCGATTTTGATGAAGATAAATTTATTGCACGCAAAAAGAGAATTGAAGACATTTGCGAATATCTAAATAAAGTATATGGCGCAAATTCCCTAAAAGCCGAAATAATTGACAACTCCAAAAATATGCGCAAGATGATAGAGCCACATTTCCATGCAGTAGAAAACATAATAAAAGGAATGGAAAATGCAGGTGTAGAGCCTTCCCCAATGCCCACAAGGGGAGGTACTGACGGAGTAAGGCTCTCTTTCATGGGTCTTCCTTGCCCTAACCTTAACACAGGCAGCCATAACTGCCACGGCCGTTTTGAATGTGTGCCACTTGAATCCATTCATAAAATCACCGAAATATTAGTTGAAATTGTTAAAGTATATGTGGCAGATGCAGATAAATAATAGCCTCATTTGCTTTATATTCAAATAATTTATTAAAAATTCCTCGACAAGGAGAGAATGGAGATTTAAATGGATATAATAATGAGAATAACAAGTTGCTACCCAAACCTGAGCAAGTCACAAAAAAAGATAGCGGATTTCATTATATCTAATCCTGAAAGCGCCTGTTTTGCATCGCTGAAAGAGTTTACCGACCTTGTTTGTGCCACTGAAGTTACTGTGGTGAATTTTGCGAAAAAAATTGGACTTGAAAGCTTTGTATCTCTAAAAAAAGAGCTCCAAGCCTATATAAGAATGAAGCTCTCTCCAAACGACAAGGTAAGTAAGGCTTTAGAGCAGCTTTCTGTCCGTGACAGCATACTCGATGATTATATCGAAAATGAACAGGTGGCAATAGCGAAGATATTTAATCAAGTCTCAGCCCAGAATATAAAAGATTGTGTAAATTATTTTAGAAACAGTAGGCATATATATGTTGTAGGACATGACTCCTCCGCCACTGTTGCACAATTTTTACTGATGCGACTAAATTACCTTGGGATTACTGCAAGGAGTCTTGATATACATTCTCCGTCAGATTTGCTCTTAACTCTCGATAAATCGACAAAAGAAGATGTCTTTGTGATTATTTCATTTCCACAGCATCAAAGGGAAATGATTAATCTATCAAAGATAATTAGCGGTAAAGACATCCCGCTTATTGCAATTACCGATAGTTATTCCTCGGAGTTAAACCTCAGTGCCACATTGCAACTTATGTGCCCAACAGGCGATTTGCTTTTTTACAATTCAATCACTGCCACAATTTCACTTATAAATTATATAAGCACATTACTTGCAGTAGATACACATATAGATTTGGAAAAAACACGCAAAAATGTACAGCAATTAAGTAAGGAGTTATATGAAAGCAAGTAAAAATAGGGGTACAGCATAATTATTTTTATGCTGTACTCCTATACCTGTGGCTATGATTATCTTAAAATACACTTAATATTTTATACTCTCGCTTTCCAAGGCTGAGAGTATTTTTTATTTTGTAGCTCTTAATTTTCTTCTCCTATGCTGTTCCAAGTGGTGTTTGCACAGCCTTTTTGGAATAGCGATACTGCATTGCAAATAGATATGCAATGATTGAGTAACCGATGACATCAGTCACAAGCCCTGAGTAAATTAAGCATACAGCAGCCGTTGCCGCAAGTGCTCTTTCGATGACATTCATTTTGCGGAAAAGGAAACCTTCAACAAATAGTCCAAGTGCAATAACACCTACCAAAGCAGAAACTACTGTCATTATAATCTCTATTATCCCTATTCCCTCCGGCATTAGCAGTGATGGTGAATAGATGAACATATATGGAATAATAAATCCTGCTATTGCAAGTTGTATGCCAGTCCATCCTGTTTTATTTACATCGGCACCTGAAAGTCCTGCCGCCGCATATGAGCCCGTTGCAACAGGTGGTGTAATTGTGGAAAGAATACCATAGTAGAACACAAATAAATGTGCTTGTAATGGCTCTATACCGAGTTGTACGATAGCAGGTGCCGCTATTGTGCTGGTTAAAACATAACAAGCGGTAGTAGGTAGACCCATACCCATTATGATTGCTACAAACATGGTTAGTATGAGTGTGACAGGCAATAATCCACCACTCATATTAAGAACTGCCGCACCAACCGATAGGATAGCTCCTGTGAGAGAAACCATACCTACAACCACACCTATAATAGCACATGCCGCCGCAACGGATATTGAGCTTACAGCGCCTGCTTCTAAAGCTTTTACAAGCTCGATAGGCTTAATCCAAGTCTTACGCCTTAGGAAACTTGCACCTACTGAAAGCACGATGCCTATAAGTGCCGCATCCATTGCATTGTATCCTGCTATGAGCATATAAACTATACCTACAAGTGGAATTAAAAGATGTCCACGCTCGAGCAATACAGTTTTTAGCTTAGGTAAATTGGCTTTAGGCACACCGTAAATCCCCTCTTTGCGTGCACGCAAATCAACGATAACCCATAAGCTAAAGTAGTAGAGAACCGCTGGTAAAAGAGCCGCTTTGAGTACATCTACAAATGGAATTCCAAGTGAGTCGGCTATAATAAATGCCGCCGAACCCATTACAGGGGGCATAATTTGTCCACCTGCTGAAGCTGCCGCTTCAACTGCACTGGCAAAATAATCTTTGTAGCCTGTTTTTTGCATTAAAGGAATGGTGAATGCACCTGTTGTAACAACATTTGCAGAGGTTGAGCCACTGATAGAGCCCATCATACCACTTGCTAAAACAGAAACTTTTGCAGGACCTCCTCTGCTTCCTCCGGCGATGGAGAGCGCTATATCGTTAAATACCGATGACATCCCGGTTACGCCTAAAAATGCGCCAAATAAGATAAAGAGGTAGATGTAGGTGGAGGATACACCTAAAATTTGACCAAATACACCCTCGGTGGTAAGTGTTAGGTGGGTCATAATACGCTCAATCGAAAAGCCCGAATGGCGAAGTGGCCCCGGAACAGATCGTCCGAATAAACCGTATAATATTAATATACCCGCCATAATCGGAAGTGCTTTCCCTATTGCTCGCCGTGCCGCTTCGGCTACAACCGCAATTATGATATATCCACAGATAATGTCAAGGTCTGTATATCTACCGCCTGTTCTGGCAATATCATTAAAGCGTAGAAGTAGATTTCCCACTGCAAAGAGTGAAGCACCAATCCACCCATAATCAACTGTACTCGGTTTATCCACGGGGGATTTAGATGTTGCTGGGTAGAGTAAGTACACCAATGTAAGTACAAACATCAAATGTATGGCACGCTGTTGAGTCGGGTTAATCGTAAAGATTGCCGAATACAGGTGATATAGTGACATCATAATTGTCAGTACAGTAATAATTCGCTTAAAAATACCCTCGGGTTTGCGTCGCTTGGTCTTTCGCTTTTTCTTTTTGCCCAAATCCTCGAGTTCGTCTTCATTCATTTCATCAATTTTTGATACATCTATCTCAGCCGCTTTAGACAATATCGACACCTCGTTTCATAGAAATAATTATAGTGATAATCAAAACTTTTTACATTCTCCTCCCTATATGGGGGAGGAGAATGTAAATTCATCGTAAAACATACTCAATATCAATAATATCAATCAACTGAAATTGAAGCGATAGTTTAAATTATCTTTAAAAACAAATTTTATTGCTTATTTTATTGTAGAATGCCGATTTCTTTAAGGTATTTTGCAGCGCCAGGGTGCCACTCAAGCACCATACCTGAAGTTGCATTTTCTGGGAGTGCATCTACAAATCCGCTGTTGTAGCTCATTAGGAATTCATTTTGTGTGTATAGGTTTTTTGTGAATTCATATGCAAAGTCCTCGGGCATATCTTCATTTGCAAAGATTGTAGCTGCTGGACCACATGTGTACATATCTTCTGTTAATTCTGCATATGTGCCTGCTGGAACTGTAAATTGACCAAGGTCTGGATTAGCTTCTAAGAAAGAGTCAACTTGTTCTTTGGTAAGCATTAATAAGCTGATTTTTTCATCGCTTAGTGTATCAGTGGTTTGTGCAGTACCTGCGCCAACAGCATTGATGTATGCGTCAATTTGTCCTGTCTTCATCTGCTCATGCATTTCACCAACTGTACCATAAATAGGAGTGTAGTCACCATCATTTATGCCAAAGAAGCTAAGGAATTTCCTTGCACTTACTTCAACACCACCACCCACGGGGCCCATTGCAATTTTCTTGCCTTTTAAGTCTTCAAGGGACTGAATATTTGCATCTTCATGAACTAAAACATGGTATGCATTGAAAGAAATTATACCAAGACCACGAAGCGAGTCAAAGTTTTCTCCTTCAAAGTTACCTGCCGAAGTAATAGCTTCATAGATAGTATTACCTTGTGCAATTGCCATTTCTACTTCACCATCTCGCACGAGATAGCAGTTTTGAGCAGAACCATTTGTTGCCTGTGAGCTTGCATCATAACCCATTTTTTCGATAACAAGCTGAGAAAGTGCACTACCAAAGTTGTAGAAGTTACCGCCAAGGCTTGCTGTACCTATGCGAACAAATTCATAAGCCGATGCTTCTACCGATGCTTCTACCGATGCTTCTCCATCCGTAGATTCAGCGGGAGTTGTTTCGCTACAACCAACCGTCGTAATCATCATTGCCGCTACGAGTAAGATTGAAAGTAATTTTTTCATATTAATTCCTCTTTCTTGTTTTCGGTCTATAAGACCACTTTTGTTTTTATTTTGATAGTCTTTGCTTTGTATAGGGTATCAAACCACCACTATCCACCAGTTGGGTAAGATATAGGGGGTAGGGTGCAAATTTAGCTTCTCCATGCTCGGTCGTGATTTTATGGGATTTCATATCAACCGTTAGCATTTCGCCTTCTTTGACAAGATTTATCGCTTCGGGACAAGTTATCACAAGCAGTCCTTCGTTTATGGCATTGCGGTAAAAAATGCGTGCAAATCCCCCAGCAATTACAGCTGCTACACCTCTTGCTTTTAGGCATTTTACTGCCTGTTCTCGAGAAGAACCGCACCCGAAATTTTTCCCTGCTACTAAAATATCGCCTGCTACACCTTTTTTGTGAAAATCTGAATCGGCATCTTCCATCGCATATTTACCCATTGCCTCATCTTCCATTGGCTCATATGTGTAGCGTCCTGGGAAAATAACATCGGTGTTGATATCATCGCCGAATACCCAAACTTTTCCGTTCAAATTCACTCGCCCCCCTTGACCCATAGTACAGGGTCTTCGATTTTCCCGCTGAGTGCACTTACCGCCGCAGTCATCGGGCTTGATAGATAGAGGTAGCTATTTTTATTTCCCATTCTCCCTTTGAAATTGCGGTTGGCTGTGGAAAGGCAGGTTTCGTCATCGCCGAGTATTCCGCCTATTACGCCAGCACAAGGGCCACAGCCCGGGTGGCTGACTATACAACCTGCATCAAGTAGGGTAGTGATAATTCCCTCTTCTATGGCACTACGGTAAACTTCATAGGAGGCAGGCACTATAATGGTACGCACTGCCACCTGCTTTCCTTTAAGTATCGTGGCAACCTGTCTTAAATCGTCAAGTCGTCCATTTGTACAAGCACCCACAAATACTTGATGGATTTCGGTTCCGATTTTTTCTTTTACCGTTGCATATTCATCAACGGTATGTGGACATGCAAGCCCTGGGACTATATCATCTAAGCAATATGTAAGCTCTTGTTTATAAACTGCATCCTCATCCGCCCAAACTGCCTGCCAGTCTCTTGCTTTTCCCTTTTGTTTCATTAAAGCGAGGGTTTCTTCGTTTGGTTTAAATGCCGCATTCTTTGCACCCATCTCAATGCCCATATTGCAAAGTGTCATTCGTTCTGCGAGGGTCATACGCTCAGCAGCTTCTCCATGAAATTCCACCGAACAATAATCCGCTCCGTCACTTTTTATATCTCCGATTATCTTTAAGATAAGATCTTTTGCCACCACGCCCGATTTAAAATTACCGTGAAGATTAATTTTGATAGTTTCGGGTACACGAAGCCATATATCACCCGTCGCCCAAACTGCCGCCATCTCACTTCTGCCTATACCAACAGCAAAGGCTCCACTTGAACCTGCTGTGCAGGTGTGGCTATCGGTTCCAACAATAATGCTGCCGGGTAGGGCATATCCCTCCTGCACCATTATTTGATGACACACTCCACCTCGGTCGGTCAGATCGTAGTAATTTCTTACTCCCTGCTGTTTTGCAAATTTTCGCACGGACTTTTGAGCATTTGCATTTCCCGCAGTGCCTGCTGGAACAGTGTGATCCATTACAAGCACTAAGCGATTTGGGTCAAATACAGTTGGTTTTGAAAATTGAGAAAAAGTTTTTATCACTGCAAAGGCATTCTCATGGCTTAGGCAAAAATTAGGTTTTACTATCGCAATTTCCCCAGCAATCAGCTCATGCCCCACTGCATTTCCCAACACTTTTTCTGCAAAAGTTTTCCCCATTTCTCCTCCTTTTGCAACGACTATCCGCCGTAGCGAGCCTGTAATTCAGTTGTATCGAGATATTCTTTTTCAAGTTCTTTGAGTTTTGGTAGTCCTATCATATCAGTAAACTGGCTAAATGCGTAGGAAGTGGGTTGTAGGTTAACTATTTCGCCCTGCTCCATGATGTGGCGATATGTATTTTCGAGTGTATATGCCACGCTCATCAGCGAGGCAACCGGCACACTTACACGAGCCGCACCCCATGAAGCTATCTTTTCGATGCTTGGTGTGGGACTTTTTCCTCCGTGTAGTAAGTTTATGCTCACGGGTGCATCAATCGACTGGATAACACGCTTTATGTCGTCCTCTGCTTGTGGAGCTTCTACAAAAATTAGCGTAGCACCTGCTTTGGCATAGGCATTTCCTCGTTTTATCGCTTCCTCAACACCTGCCACGGCAATTGCATCGGTACGTGCATTTATTACAAAATCAGGGTCGCTTTTAGCGGCAACAGCAGCTTCTATTTTTTTAACTGCTTCGGAAATTGGAATAATCTGCTTGCCTCCCATATGACCACATCTTTTTGGGAATACTTGGTCTTCAAGGTTTACACCTGCTGCACCTACTGCTTCAAATTCTTTAACAGCATAATAAAGATTAATTGCATTTCCAAATCCTGTATCACCATCAGCCATAACAGGAATGTCCACCGCTTCACAAATACGGCGAGTGAGGTCTGCCATCTGAGTCAGTGTCAAAATCCCCATATCGGGCATACCCAAATAGCTTGCCGCAAGCCCAAAACCCGAAGCCTGAACAGCCTTTACTCCAGCTTTTTCAGCCATTTTTGCACTCAGGGCATCGTATACACCTGGCATAATTAGAATTTTTGGGTCTAAGATTAGCTGTTTTAGTCTTGTAGTTTTTTTCATGAAATTTCTCCTTATATTATTTTAGTATATAATCGCCCCGTTCTTGTAAAAACGAAACTAAACCACCGCTTGAGAGTACCTGTTGCATAATGGGAGGAAATTTCTGGCACTGAATTTTCAGCTCATCATTTACAGTAATAATGCCATTTTCCATATCCACTGAAATGCTGTCGCCCATTTTTATTTTACTTGTGTCACAAACCAAAGCCGGTAATCCTATATTTATTGCGTTGCGATAGAAAATCCTTGCGAATGATGGTGCTATTACTGCCGATATTCCTGAGTGCTTTAAAGCTATCGGTGCTTGCTCACGAGAAGAGCCACAACCAAAATTTTCTCCTGCTACTACAACATCCCCTTTAACAACACGCCCTCTAAATTCGGGGTCAATATCCTCCATGCAATGATCTACAAGGTCTTGGAAATTGAGAGTTTTGGTGTATTTACCCGCTATGATTACATCTGTGTTAACATCATCACCATAGCGATGTGCTATTCCTTTGCTCATACTAATGCTCCATTCCGCCGCTCTGCGTCGACACAAAATAAAGATTAATTTACTCTTATCCGCAGAGTGTAGGAATGATAAGAGCGTTTTTGTGCATAGGGACGGCAGTGAGCAAAGCGAATGAACCGTCCTGCACACCCACCCTGCGTGGGATTCAGTTTGAAATCTGCTTCAAACTAAATTGCATCCCTTGGGTCTGTAATACAGCCTTTTAGTGCCGCCAGCACAGCAGTCTGAGGTGATGCAAGGTAAATTTCCGCCTTATTGTTACCCATTCTGCCTAAAAAGTTCCTATTTGTGGTAGAGATAATTCTTTCGCCATCGGCGGGCACTCCGCCAAGTGTTCCCACACATAAACCGCATCCTGGGGTAACAATTGCCACTCCTGCTGTAATCAAATCGGTTATATATCCCATCTCAATAGCAGCTTTCATCACTAAATCCGAGGCAGGGCAGACAATCATTCTCGTACCTTTTGCAAGAGTTTTTCCTCTTAATATATCAGCCGCTATTTTTATATCGCTGAGTCTGCCATTGGTACAGCTTCCTATGTAGACAAGGTCTATTTTCCTTCCAGCCACTTCATTTACAGGGCAAACATTATCCACAGTGTGAGGACATGCAAGCACTGGCACAATATCTTCCGCTTTATAATGAAGTTCTTTTGCATATTTTGCATCGGAGTCGGGCATTAAGTTAATATCTGTAATCGCCGGAATAAACACACCGCTCTTGCCACCCATTTCTATCGTCATATTGCAGATGGTAATTGCCTCTTCCTTGCTTAAACGAGCAAACCCCTCACCATGGAATTCAACAGCTTTATAATTTGCGCCATCACTTCCAATGTCACCTATTATTGTAAGTATAATATCTTTCGCACCTACACCATCGGGCAGTTTACCCTCAAGTGTAATCTTAATTGTTTCGGGAACTTTAAGCCATGTTTTACCCGTTAATAATACACCGCCTAAATCCGTAGAGCCCACACCTGTGGAAAAAGCTCCAACGGCGCCATATGAGCAGGTATGCGAGTCCGCTCCAAGCACTATATCGCCCTCTTTGGCACGATTATCCTCAATCATTTTCTGATGGCACACTCCTGCATTGTGGTCGTATAGCACACAGTTTTTCTCCTCAGCGAATTTTCTCATCCTTTGATGAAGATTTGCTATTCTTTCGTTTGGGCAGGGCACCGCATGGTCTATCACCAAGACAGTACTATTGGGTTTTGCTAATTTTTGTCCCCCCATCTGCTCAAATGCTTGAATTGCAATTGGTGCAGTAGTGTCCGACGCCATTGCAACATCTACCTCTACCACTACACAATCGTTTTCATATGCAGGCTTGCCAGTATGTCGCTCAATTACTTTTTGGACAAAAGTATATCCCATTCTTCGCTCCGTTCCGTAGTATGGAACGCCGTTTCATACTACTACTATAAAATCGAGAGGTTTATTACAAACCTCTTTTAATTTCACTCTTCGAAAATATACCGCAGATATTGGAAAGAATTTTAATGTTCTATGTAGCCCATATTACTCGATATTTCAGCAGCAGCTGATTTTAGAATAGAGCCATATGTTTCCATTTTTTCATTCGGAAAAAGTACATTTGCACCCGAAACAGTTAAAGCTGCCATGATTTTCCCTGTGTGGTCATAAACGGGTGCTGCGACGGATGCTGTCATTTCATCACGCTCGGCAGAGGATAATGCATATCCACGCTCTCTGATTGACTGAAATTCCGCTCGCAAAATTTCTGGGTCGGTGATAGTATTTTCCGCTAATTTTTCAAGTATATTTCGCTCTAAATAACCCTCTTGAAATTTTAAATCGCTATAAGCTAAGAGCACTTTCCCGGAAGCTCCGCAATAAAGCGGTAGGGTAGCACCCATATATGAGTGGCGTCGAATATAGTGCGGCCCAGATACCTGTGCTATGCACACACGGTGATCATTCTGCCTAATATAGAGATTGCAGGTTTGACCGGATGTCTGCGCAACATTCTCCATTACATCATGGGCAACTCTCGCTAAGTCAAGATTTCCCAGTGCAATACTCGCAATATGTATAATCGCAAATCCAAGCTGATATTCTCCCGTCAGTTCGTCCTGTTTTATAAATCCGCCCTGTTCAAGAGAGAGTAGAAGTCGATGAGTTGTGCTTTTAGCAAGGTCTACACGCCTGCTGATTTCACCTAAGGAAAGTGAACGATCACCTTGACCAAACGCTCGCAAAATTAGCATTGCGCGCTCAACTGCACGAACGCTTGAGCCATTATCTGCCATAAGCTCCCTCCGTCCCATTGTACAGAATTCTATTCCAAATTACATTTATTAACATTACTTTAACGTATACACTAATTAGTTGTCAACATTAAATATTATTTTTGTTAATATATCCCATTTTATTTGTAAATGTATGGTGAATGTGTATAAGGGGCTGGTAGGGGGAATTAGCGGTAGCTACTATTTTTTATGGCAGATAGAGCGAAACAGATAATAGAGATAGCCTCTAAGATGCCGACCACCTGACCGCAATAGACCACTATTTGACTACTACCCACCCCAAAACATCAAAAAAGCCTGTAATTCCTCTTTGGTGAGCAATTACAGGCTTTTATTTATCGCCTATTAATCTGTGAATAACCACCGCAAATTAGTTAAACAGCCACTTTATAAAACCACGCCATACGCCTCCGACGGTGAGGGTCGTGCGTTTAAGCTTTATTAGGCATAACAGCAATGCTTGGGGATGTATATTGGCCTCGAATATTTTAAAATTGTGGAGGTGGTGAGTTTTGCAATTATTTGAAATGATGTAATAGGTTGATATTTTTTTACAAAAAAAGGTATCTTGTTGTAATCCAAATTGCTATTTTGGCTAAAAATATTGATTTTATGGGGAATAATACATTGCACAACCGCCGAATTTGGTATACAATGTATATAGGGACTTTTCGCAATTTTACTGGTAGAAGCATAATAAATTAACATCTTATAATTATCAGTTTAATTTAAATCCATACTTATTTTTTAAAAAAGATATTTTCCTAAACTTTGAACAAAATAGTGGTTTTCTTTGTATCCACTAAATTAAGTGCCACTTAAAATATAACTACAATAGCTATATGGAGTACTACTATGAAAAAAATAATGATTATTGATGATAATATCACCAACTTAAACATCGCACGGAAAGCATTGTGCGATGAATATAGTGTTGTTCTCATCAAAGATGCTAAAATGGTGCTTGCTGAAATACCGAATACGAAGCCTGATTTGATTTTGCTCGATGTAGAAATGCCCGAGCTCAGTGGCTTTGAAGTAATAGAAAAGATAAAAGACGAACTGCCTGAACCATATAAAAGCATCCCCGTTATTTTCCTAACCGCTAAAGACGATGGTGTCAGTGAATTTCAGGGGCTTAATTTAGGCGCTGTTGACTATGTGAGAAAGCCTTTTTCTGCCGCACTTCTTAAAAAGAGAGTGGAGCTTCATCTGAAACTACATAGTTATAATACCGACCTTAAGAGAATGGTTAAAGAGCAGGTAGCACATATAGAAGAACTGCAATATGCCGTTGTATATGCTATGTCCGAAATGGTGGAAAGACGAGACCACACCACGGGTGGTCATATTTTGCGTACGAGTGAATACCTAAAGGCACTTATGAAACAATTAATCAAAGATTCCCCATACTCGCAGGAGCTTTCCGCTTATGATTTAGATATGTATTGTTATGCGGCTCAGATGCATGATGTGGGCAAGATTTGTATTTCGGACCAGATACTGCTCAAAGAAGGTAAACTAACGAGCGAAGAATATGACATTATGAAAAAGCACACGAGCTTTGGTTGGGATATAATTATTTCCTCGGTAAAAGATGTGCACAACTTCACATTTTTAGAGCTTGCAGCGATGTTTGCAATTTCTCATCACGAAAAATGGAATGGCACGGGATACCCAAAAGGACTAAAAGAGCAAGCTATTCCCATTGGTGGTAGAATGCTTGCTATTGCCGATGCCTATGACGCTATTATCTCAAAACGCCCATATAAAGCGGCAAAAACTCACAATGAAGCGGTAGAAATAATTGTGAAAGACAGCGGTCAGCATTTCGACCCCTTTATGGTGAATGCTTTTGTAGCTGTATCCGATGAGTTTGAAGAAATTTCTAAAATTAATGCAGAGTAATTCTTGCGCTTGCTTAGTTTTTAAATAATAGTCTAAGCACTCCTGCAAAATAGCAGTAGCCCATCTGTAAATCTTCACTAATAGAATGGAGAGTATTTATGTCATTAGAAAATAATATGATTACAGTCAGCCATTTAACAGAAACAATTTCAATAACAAAAGTAGGCGTTTTTATCTGGAATTTAGAAACAAATCATGTTATTTACAGCAAAGAGTGGGCTGAAATTGTAGGTTATGAGCAGCAAGAATTAGTTCCCCATGTATCCACATGGGAGTCGATGCTTTTTCAAAGTGATTTAAGCATAGCTGAGGAAAGTGTAGAAAAATATCTTGCAGGCGAGACACCCTTATATGAAGCGCAATTTCGAATGACTAAAAAAGATGGCTCGATAATTTGGGGGCACGATAAAGGCAAAGTTACCGAATACACAGCAGATGGCAAGCCGCTTATACTTTGCGGTGTTTTGCAAGACATAACCAATATCAAGCTCACAGAGCAAATGCTTAGGGAAAGTACCGATATATTAAATCTCGCCATTGAAGTGGCTGAATTTGGCACATGGGACTGGGATTTAGAAAAAGATATTATAACTTATAATGATGAATACCTTAAAATGCTTGGATATACACAGGATGAAATAGTTGGCTCTTTGGCTGAATGGGAGGCTATGAACCACCCCGAAGACCTCATTATGGTATCACAGTTATTGGATGATTTTGTAAATGGCTTGAGCGATAAATATGAATGCGAAGTTCGTATGCGCCATAAAGATGGGCATTATATATGGACAAAGGATGTTGGCAGAATTATCTCTAAGGATGAAAACGGAATTGCCACCCGTGTAATAGGTGGTCACTTAAATATAGATAGCCTTAAAACTTCGCAATCCCAGCTTGAAGACACTTTAAAAGAGCTTGAAAATCACCAAACTCACCTTGAAAATGAAATTGAAATAAGAACAAAAACTTTAATCGAGCAAGATCAGCTGCTAATGGCTATAAACGATGTATCGCAAAAGCTGCTTGCAGTAAATGAAACAGATGATTTTGACCGTCTATTTACTGAGTGTTTAAAGCATTTAACCGATGCCTTTGACACCTCTGAATTTAGTTTCTGGAGATATATTAAAATTGATGAGGGTGAATTCTTCTATCTCAGCCATATGTATAGAAGAGAATTTGATGAACATATTGTTTTAGATGTAAAAAATATTGAGGACTATATAAAGAACTTATTAAGCACTGATGAAGGCTTTCTAATCCACGCTTCTGAGGAGGGACATGTAATTGTAAACTACAATTTAGTGTCCGACGAGTTGCGCTATTCTTTTGAAAACAAAAAAGCTATTTCCGACTTTATCGCCGACATGACTTCCGAATGGGCGGAAGATATCCAGACAAAAATCGAAAACAGTGATAGCAGTATAGCATCGTCAATATTTTTATACAACGATCTTTTCGGCATGATTGCCACAGGCAGTAAGGGCGGAGATGCTAAATACACCGAATCCCATGAGAGCATGCTCGATATCAGCGGAAAACTCTTTGCTAATGCGCAGAAAAAGCATAAGATGGATGAGCAGCTTCGTTATGCTCACGAGGAGGCTTTGCTCAGCTCACAGGCAAAAAGTAATTTCCTTGCAAATATGAGCCATGAAATAAGAACCCCTTTAAATGCAATTTTGGGGATGTCTGAAATTGTGCTCAGGGAAAGCATGGGCAGAAACACAGAAGAATACGCTGTTGAAATCAAAAAAGCGAGTGAAAGCTTGCTTGTGATTATAAATGATATTTTGGATATATCAAAGATTGAGTCGGGCAAGCTCGAAGTGATAAATGTAGAATATAATATCACCTCCCTTTTAAATGACATCATCAGCCTATCCAAAATGCGTCTTGAAGAGAGGCCCGTAATACTCACCACTTTCATACAATCCGATATCCCTGCTGTGATGTATGGCGATGAAATTAGGCTAAAGCAGATATTGCTAAATCTAATGGGCAATGCTATTAAATTCACCAAGGCTGGAAATATCAATTTAAATGTAAATTGCGAACTACACAATGGCAAAGCGGAGCTTATTTTCTCAGTTTCCGATACTGGCATGGGCATTAAAGAATCTGATATGGATCGTCTTTTTATGCAGTTTGAAAGAGTGGATACGAAAAAGAATAGGAATATAGAGGGAACAGGCCTTGGGCTTGCAATCACCAAGCAGTTATGCGAGATGATGGATGGTAGCATTTCTGTGATAAGCGAGGCTGGCGCCGGCTCTGTGTTCACAGTGAGCATACCGCAAAAATACAAACAATTAACGCCGATTACAAGCAAAGTTTCCGATATGAAGGTGCTATTGTATGAAGCTCGTGAAGTATATGCCCGCTCCCTCGAGCAAACAATAACCGATTTAGATGCCGCTTGCACCATCTGTGTAAATCAGTCCGAGCTAATACAGGCGCTATCGGAAGAATCTTTTGATTACCTATTAGCACCCGTAGTGCATCTTAATAAAATTAAAAATATGTGTCTGCAGATGAATATTGATATAAATATTGTTTCACTTTCAGACCCCGGTGACCTAACAATATATCCGGACGATATGGTGGTAAATTTACCGATTAGCTGTATTCAAATGGCTCAGATATTTGGAAATGCAGACTTTGGCATGGGTGAAAAAGAGAAGATTTATAGCTTTATCGCACCAACCGCAAAGGTGCTTGTTGTCGATGATAATAATGTAAATCTAAAGGTGGCACGAGGCTTGATGGCTCCGTTTAAAGTTGATTTAGACACTGCCGCAAATGGGGCTTTAGCAGTGGAAATGATTAAAAATATTAAATATGATTTAGTATTTATGGATCATATGATGCCCGAAATGGACGGCATTGATGCCACAGCAGCCGTGAGAAAATTAGAGGGGGATTACTTTAAAAATCTGCCCATAATCGCCCTCACAGCCAATGCTCTCGTTGGGGCAAAGGAGCTATTCGTACGGGAAGGCATGAACGACTTTTTAGCAAAACCCGTGGAAATAAAGAAGCTCAATGAAATTTTGCAGAAATGGCTGCCAAAAGAAAAGCAAGAAAGCGAGATTGCTGCCGAAACAGCTAAAGTGGAGTATGATTTAGCAATAGATGGGATTAATACCAATTATGGGATAGGTATCATCGGTGGAAAGATTGAAGATTATTATGATTTGCTAAACACCTTCTATAATGACGGCTTAACTCTAATAGATAAACTAAGCGCATTGGACTTAGAGCAAGATATACACGCATATAAAATAGAAGTGCATGCACTAAAAAGTGCCGCAGGCTCGATTGGTGCATTCTCCATTGCCAAAGAGGCAAGTTTCTTAGAAGAAGCCTCTATAAAGCTGGATTTCCCCTATCTTCGTGAGCATTCAAAAGCATTTATAGCTTCATTCACAAAATTATTGTCCTCCATAGAACTACATCTGCGTGAGCAAAATGAAAAGCCTAATGCTGAGAAAGAAAAAGGCAGTGCAGTTTTGCTTAAAGAAAATTTAAGCAAGATAGATGATGCGCTTAACTCTCTTGATATTGATGGCTTAGAGCAGTATAGCGAGGAGTGTTTGTCCTATAATTGGGAGGGGCAAATTGATGAATTGCTACTTAATTTAAAGCGTCTTATAGATTCTTTCGAATATTATGAGGCACGCCCTGTTTTAAATGAGCTGAAAAATGAAATGCTTTTGCAGTATGGCACCCACTCTATATAATTTCACAGTTTTGGCTGGCAATACTTGTACACCGCTAAGGTGTTTTAAGTAGCATTAGTAAAACCTTCTAAAATTATAGCTAATCGCTTAATTTAAGAAGGTTTTTTGTTTTTATTAATGATGGGGGGTTATATCCTTAAATCCCTCGCCATATACTTCAGTAGATTCAGTTACCATTAAAAATGCTTTTGGGTCGGCTTCATAGATTACCGAACGCAAAAGATAAAACTCCGATTTTCGCACCACGCACAAAAGCACATGGGTGGCTTCACCGCTATACGCACCCTTTGCTTGCATAATTGTTGCGCTTCGCTCGATGTGTTCAATGATTTTTTTCGATATAGCCTCGGGCTTTGATGTAACCACCGTAACATGTGCACCTTTATCGAGTCCATACATTATACTGTCGATAATCTGGGTGCAGGTAAATAGGTTGATCATTCCAAAAAGTGCGGATTCTATATTGCCAAATACAAATATTGAGCTCGATAGTATAATGCCATCTATAATAAGGAGTGCGCGTCCCATGGACACATGTGGAAATCGCTTTTTGAAAAGCTTTCCCAGTATATCGCTACCACCGGTAGTTGATCCCGATAAAAAAATAAGTGCCATGCCTATACCTACAAAAACTCCGCCAAATAAGCTCCCCACCATTCTATCACCTATATATTGTGGGATAAACTTAGCTACAAATCCATCCAAAATAACTGCACTTGCAATGCAAGCAATGGATGTATTTATCACAAAACTACGGCTAACATATCTCCATGCAAGCAGAAGTAGGGGAATATTTATAATAAATGTAAGTGTGCCCACTGGCAATTCGGTAAGGAAATTTATCATAATAGCGATACCGGATGCGCCTCCCGGTGCTATCTGCGAGGGCACAACAAAGCAATGCGTGCCTATTCCATAGAGCAGGCTACCAAATAGCATTAGAAAGATATTTTTAGCTGATTGTTTTTTCATGAATACCTCTTTTATTATTTTAAGTTTTTGCTTTATGATATAATCTGCCATCGCTTTTGGTTGCCACAAAGTGGCGAGAAAGTGGGCATTTATATCGTATAGTTTAACCGTTATTATTGTAACATATTACTCTAAATCCAATCAAGTAGTTAAAATAGTATGTAATAAAACATTTTGATTATAGAGATAAATTACCGTTATTTCACCAATAGAATTATCAAAATTAACAAAACCACCTCTTTTTATCACATTAAAGCGATAATTTCATGAAGAAATCGTGAATAAACCTTGACTTTGCACAGATGGTTTGCTATTATGAAACAACAGCTAATATATGAATTGCTGTGCAAACGCTTTATTAAAGCGTTAATCGGAAGGAGAAAATTATGAAAAAAATAATAGCAATGTTTTTAGTGACTGCAATGGCACTAAGTATGGTAGCATGTTCCTCTGAAGAAAGCTCCGCTCCCGCTGAAGAAGCTGAGCAAATACTAATAGTATCACAAAAAGCCGATGCGGTTTCACTTGACCCACAAATCACAAATGACCAACCAAGTGCTCGTGTATTCCGTCAGATATTTGACACATTATTCCTACAAGAAAATGACGGTACAATCTCCCCACTACTCGCAGAAAGCTATGAATTCACTAATGATGGTTTAACTCTAAACATCAAATTACGTGAAGGCGTAACATTCCACAATGGCGAACCTTTCACAGCACATGATGTTAAATTTACATTTGAAAGAGGTTATGATTCTCCTCAAATGGGAAATACACTAAGCTTTATGGACAAAGAAGGTATTACAGTAGTTGATGATCACAATATCAGCATCAACTTCCTCTACCCATTTGCTCCTTCTATCGACTACTTAGCAAACCCACTTACAGCTATTATGAACGAAAAAGCTGTTACAGAAGCTGGCGAAGATGTTGGTAGTAACCCAGTAGGTACAGGTCCATTTAAATTCGTTAGCTGGGATTCCGATAGCGAAATCGTTTTAGAAGCTAATGATGAATACTGGGATGGCGCACCTGGCACTGACGGTATCGTATTTAGAATTATCCCTGAAACAGAAACAGCAATGTTAGAGCTTGAAACAGGCGGTGTTGATATTGTTTACGATATCGGTGCTTCTAACATCAACCGTACAGAAACTAACCCAGATTTAAAAATCTCCAGAGACCTTGGCTTCTCTGTTACTTACATTGGTCTAAACACAGAAAAAGAACCATTTAACGATGTTCGTGTTCGTCAGGCTCTAAACTACGCTTTAGACATGGAATCAATTGTTGCATCCGTATTCCACGGTGCAGGTAGCAAATCCAATGGCCCTATCAGCCCAATGGTTGCTGCTTACGATGATACACTAACAGGATACAACTACGACCCAGAAAAAGCTGCTGAATTATTAGCAGAAGCTGGTTATGCAGATGGTTTTGAAACAACTCTTTGGGTAAATGACGGTAACCAAGACAGAGCTAATATCGCTGTATTAGTACAAAGTCAGCTTGCTGAAATAGGTGTAACAGTTTCTATCGAATATGTTGAGTGGTCAAGATATCTTGAAGACACAGCAAGCGGTTTACACGACATGTTTGTTTTAGGCTGGTCCAACGCAACAGGTACTGCTGACCAAGGTCTATACACAACACTTCACTCAAGTGCTCATGGTACACCTGGTAACAGAGCTTTCTATACAAACGAAAGATTTGACGAGCTAATTGACGCTGCTAGAGTTTCTACTGATCCTGCAGAACAATTAGAAATGTACACAGAAGCTCAAAATATCGTTGTTGAAGAAGCACCTTGGATCTTTACATGGAACCAAGAAAACTTAACAGGCGTTCGTGCTAATATCGAAGGATATGTAAATCACCCATCAGGCAGAAGTATTTTAAAGGATGTTACTAAATAGTAGTTTTATATACTTTATTTAATCTTCAAAAAAGGAAGACCGCTGATGCTCGGTGGTCTTCCTTTAAAACATAATTACTACTTTTTAAAATTTACCATTTATTTTGGTAAAACGCAAATTCACATGAGGGAGGAATTCTATTGATAAACTATGTATTTAAAAGAGTGCTATTAATTATACCAGTACTTGTTGCTGTTACTTTTGTAATATTTACATTGTTATATTTCACTCCAGGAAATCCCGCACTTGCGATACTTGGGGAAGAAGGTGCAGCTAAACCAGGAGCTCTTGAGGCTCTTGAAGAAGAAATGGGACTAAATGACCATTTCATAATTCGCTATGGTAACTATCTACTCGACCTCCTACAAGGCGATATGGGTATATCTTATAGTAGTGGCAAGCCCGTTGCTGAAGAATTATTTGATAAACTGCCAACCACAGCGACACTTACATTCTGGAGTATCATTATAGCAATTGCAATAGGTGTTCCAGTAGGTATAATATCCGCTACTAAACAATATTCATTATTTGATAATGCGTCCATGATTGTTGCTTTGCTTGGGGTTTCAATGCCCAACTTCTGGCAAGGTATGGTTCTCATTATTATATTTTCTGTTTCCCTTGGCTGGTTGCCCGTGTCCGGTATTGCAACACCACTCCACTGGATACTACCAGCAGTTACAATCGGTACTTCAACTGCGGCAACAATCACCCGTATGACAAGATCAAGTATGCTTGAGGTAAATAAGCAGGACTATGTGCGTACTGCACGTGCTAAAGGTCAAAAAGAAATGGTAGTGCTACTTCGTCACCAATTAAAGAATGCCCTTATTCCTATATTAACAGTTATAGGTCTGCAAATCGGTGCAATGTTTGGCGGTGCGGTACTTACCGAGAGTGTATTTGCTATACCTGGGATAGGAAGACTTATGGTTAACTCTATCAAAACTCGTGACTTCCCAGTGGTACAAGGTGGCGTGCTTCTAATTTCGATCGTCTTTACTTTTATAAACTTGTTCGTTGATATTTTATACGCATATGCAGATCCTCGTATCAAGGCTAACTATACAAGAGGCAAAAAGAAAGGAGGCAAATAGTGGCTAAGAAGAAGAAAAAATACAGTCAATTATTTGAAATTTGGAAAAGACTTCGTCGTAATAATTTTGCAATGCTCGGACTATGCATACTCATTGTTTTAGTATTCTCAGCTATATTTGCCGATTTCATTGCACCCTATCCATATGAAGAAGTGGGGCTCGACCGCACATATCAAGGCATGTCTTGGGCGCATCCAATGGGTACTGATAACTTTGGGCGTGATATCCTCAGCCGTATAATATATGGTGCTCGTATATCCCTACAAGTGGGATTTGTGGCTGTTGGTATTTCCGGTATTATCGGAGTAATACTCGGTGCTCTTGCAGGCTATTATGGTAAATGGATAGATCTAATTATCATGCGTGCAACCGATGTAGCTCTTGCTATCCCAAGAATTCTACTTGCAATTGCTATTACAGCCGCTTTAGGTAATAATTTGATTAATGTTATGATTGCTGTTGGTATTAGTGGTGTTCCAAACTATGTTCGTATTGTTAGAGCGTCATTTTTATCAGTAAGAGAGCAAGAATTCGTTGAGGCCGCACGTGCAACAGGTGCTTCCGACCTCAGAATAATATTCTTACATATACTACCAAACTCACTATCTCCATTGATAGTTCAAGCTACCTTAGGTGTAGCAAGTGCAATATTAGCCACAGCTGGCCTAAGCTTTATAGGACTTGGCATTACACCTCCAACACCTGAATGGGGTGCAATGCTATCAGAGGGACGTTCTTATTTCACACAATACCCACACATGGTAATGTTCCCAGGGCTTTCTATTATGATTACAATATTTGCGCTTAACCTATTAGGTGATGGTCTTCGTGACGCACTTGATCCAAAGCTAAAAAGATAAGAAAGGAGGATCATATATGAGTGAAAACAATAAATTATTAGAGATAAAAAACCTAAGTATACGTTATGTTACCGACGATGGTGTTGTTTCTGCAGTAACTAATGTTTCCCTATCCGTAGACCGTGGTACCACCTTAGGACTGGTTGGTGAAACGGGTGCAGGCAAGACAACCACCGCACTTGGCATACTAAATTTAGTGCCCGATCCTCCTGGTGAGATATATAGCGGCGAAATTTTCTATGAGGGCAAAAATATATTGGATATGACCCCCGCAGAAATTCGCAGTATTCGTGGTTCGAAAATCAGTATGATCTTCCAAGATCCTATGACCTCGCTAAACCCTGTTATTACTGTTGGGCAACAAATTCAAGAGGTTGTTTTATTGCACAACAAAATTAGCCCAGCGGACGCTTTAGAGCGTGCAAAGGAAATGATGGAGCTTGTTGGGATTTCCGGTGAGCGACACATGGAATATCCACACCAATTCTCGGGCGGTATGAAACAGCGTATAGTTATAGCTATGGCGCTCGCCTGTGAGCCTGCTTTACTTTTAGCGGACGAACCTACTTCCGCACTTGATGTAACAATACAAGCTCAGATACTCGATGTTATCGACGAGCTAAAGAATAAATTTAACACCGCTATGATACTTGTAACACATGACCTTGGCGTAGTGGCGGAAACATGTGATTTTGTATCAATTATGTATGCTGGTGAAATAGTTGAGCATGGCTCAACACAGCAAATATTTGAAAATCCAAGCCATCCTTATACAATAGGACTTTTCAGCTCCATTCCAAAGCTTTATGACGATGTGGATAGGCTAATCCCAATTGATGGACTAATGCCCGACCCAACAGAATTGCCGGAGGGTTGTAGCTTTAGCCCAAGATGTACTAAATGCATGGAAATTTGCAGTGTAGAGGCACCTAAAGAAACAATATTGGAGAGTGGACATAAGGTTTCCTGCCATCTGTTTTCACAAGGAGGTAAGTAATGAGTCATAAACCAATATTAGAAGTAAAAGATCTATGTAAATACTTTAATACACCTCGTGGTACTCTACATGCCGTAGATAAAGTTAATTTCTATATAAACGCTGGTGAGACATTGGGCGTTGTAGGGGAGTCCGGCTGTGGGAAAAGCACCCTTGGTAGAACACTCCTGCACTTAACCGAGCCAACCGATGGGCACATTTTCTTTGAAGGGCAGGATATATCCTCCCCAACTAAAAAGGAAATGAAAGATCTTAGAAAAGATATGCAAATAATATTCCAAGATCCTTTCTCATCACTTAATCCAAGGTTAACGGTTAGCAAGATTATATCCGAGCCTCTAAAGGTGTACAATATTTGCAAAACACAAAGTGAACTTGAAGAGCGTGTGCTCGAGCTAATGGACACAGTAGGTCTTGCTCGCAGATTAGAAAACAGCTACCCCCATGAGCTTGATGGTGGCCGTAGGCAGCGTATAGGTGTTGCGAGAGCGTTGGCACTTAATCCAAAGTTTATAGTGTGCGATGAGCCTGTTTCTGCACTGGATGTATCCATTCAGGCGCAAATAATAAATCTGCTTGGTGACCTCCAAAAAGAACTTGGACTAACCTACATATTTATAACACATGACTTCTCCGTAGTAAAACATATTTCGGATAGAATAGTAGTTATGTATTTGGGGAATGTGGTTGAAACTGCTCCAACTAAGGAGTTCTTTGCAAACCCACTCCATCCATACTCAAAAGCGCTTATATCCGCAATTCCTGAGCCAATATATACTGGCAAAAAGCGTGAGCGCATAGTGCTAAAGGGTGAAATAACATCACCTATCGAGCCAAAACCTGGATGCAGGTTTGCTCCTCGTTGCAACTATGCACAGCCTTCTTGCATGAATACCACCCCAGCATTACAGGATGTGGGCGCAGAACATTTTGTTGCTTGCCCCTATGCCCTTGAACTGAGTGGTAAGTAATTATTAAAAGTTAATAGTTTTGATAACTTATATAGTAAAGAACCACCGATACGGTGGTTCTTTACTTAATGCCTCTATAACAATTTTTGGAGGAAAATTCTATGGGGCTGTGACTGGGTTATACTGGGGCTTATTAAATTTATAATGCAGTATTTGCTTTTTTCTGCTATAATGTAGTTAACTAAGTTTTAAAAATATATCATCCATAAGTTTTGGGGGTGTTTCGATTAGAGATGCCACCACTAAAGCTTATGGATTAAGCAAGTCTGACCCATATAATAAAGGACGGTGCATAATATGCCAGAGAACACAAATATAGTCCCCCCTATTGAAGCGGTGGAAAATGACGGTGGTAGCTTTATAAAGGGAGTAATATTTATTCTTTTATCGGCACTTGGATTTGCGATAACTCAAGCGATGTCCAATCTGCTTGCAGAAGAGGTTGGCATATTTGAAAAAATGCTTTATCACAATATGCTACCCACGATAATATTTGCCATACTCTTGATAAAAAATAAGGTTCATCCCATAGGCAAAAACCCAGCGCTAATGTTTGCAAGGTGCTTTTTTGGCTTTGTATCCACTTTATTTGTAGTGCTTGCCACTTCATTTAGCAGCAGGCCTTTATTTGAAATATCGGTACTCACCTCAACCTCTGCAATCTTCACCATGATAGTTGCCGCTATTTGGCTTAAAGAAAAAGTGAGTAGATATCAGGTAATGGTTATAATTATCTGCTTTATCGGTGTAATTGTAATTGTGCGGCCCTCCCCCGCCCTACTCAGCGACCCATTTTGCCTTTTTGCACTGCTTGCAGCTGTGTTTGCAGGTGCGGCATATTGCGTAGTGCGAAAGCTAAAAAATTACGCCCATCCATATGCGGTGGTTTTTTGCTATGCCGCACTCTCGACAATTGCCTCAGTCCCACTTTTTATAAAAGAAGTAATAGACGGCGCAGGCATTCCAAGCGCTACACAATTATTTTATCTGATGATAATGGGGCTTGGGATATCCATGGGACAATACTATCTCAATCTTGCATATAGGCAGTGCGAAGCCTCTAAACTCTCCCCCTATTCCTATATACAAAATATATATGCACTCATTATTTCGCTTTTTATATTTGGCCAAAGCATTTCGGCTTATTCGTATATAGGAGCTGCTTTAATTATCGGAGCAAATTATATAAATTGGTGGCTGACTGAAAAGAGGATTAAAATGAAGTAGCGGTAAAACAATTGGAGTATTGATGGAATCGGTGGCAAGTCATATGCTATTTCCCATGAGAAACAAGCTTATTCCAGTGATAACATATATTATAACTTACGCATTGCCCCCCATATCAGAGCTTGTGGTTCTCACAGTTTCTGATATGGGGGGCAAAACAATTGGCTATTTTCGGAGAAATCTGTCTCGATTTTATAATGCAGTATGAAAATGCTATTTTCGCTGTAAAAGCTGGACTAAATATAAAAAAGGGAGCTATATTAAAAATTATTGGGAAGTGTAAGCGTGATTGTGCTACCCTTATGATATTCGCTTTCGACTGCCAATCCATAGCCATCCCCAAACATCAAATAAACACGCTTTTCAATATTTTCCAAGGCAATTCTTTCAATGCCATTATCTTCAAAAGTGTTTGTAGGGGCGTCTTTAATTGCTTCCCTCAGGCTTAAGAGCTCCTGATTTGTCATTCCAATTCCATTATCACTTACCGTGAATAGGAGATTTTTATCACTGAGCCGTACCGAAACTTGCAGATGATGATTTGTTTTATCATCGATAAATCCGTGCACAATCGCATTTTCGATTAGAGGCTGCAAAAGCATTTTAGGCAGGAATATGTCGTAATATTCGTCCGGCAAATCAAAGTCCACAGTGAACTTATTTGGGTAGCGTGTGAGCATTATATCAACAAATTTTCTCAGTATAATAAATTCTTGCACACAGCTTATCATCTCCTCGGCGCTGTTTGCATAGCGAAGCATAAAGGAGAGGTCTTCGCACATCCTACTCGCTTTTTCTTTTTCATCAATTTCGCTTAGCCTCTTTATCACATTGAGTGTATTAACAGTAAAATGCGCATTAATCTGCTTTTTAAGTGAAATCATCAATGCTCGTTGCTTTTCAATCTGCATAGTTTGAATTTTTGCATTTGTTTCATGAAGTTGTCGATTTTTTTCAAGCACCCTTGCGGTCATCAAATTAATTTGCTCAACTAAATTATCAAAATCCGGCTGTCCTGTGGGGGATATTCGCTCATATTCATTTGCCACCGCCTCGGTACTGCTAAGCAAGGAAATCATAGGGGTGAAGAAGGCTTTGTCAAAAAATCTATATCCGAAAATCAATATAATGCAAATAACTAAAAATGTTACTAATGTTACCACTATAACACTATCTAAGATATTAATAATTCCCGTGGTGTTTGATATGGCAAGCCTATATGGGGTAAGCCCGATTTGAGTGAGGGTATTATTTGAATAGTCGGTATAGGAGGATGTCAGGACGGTGTTATTTAAACGCTCATCATTTGAAGCTACCACTATATCATCTGCTACAAGGCTTATTTGAAGCGAATTGCTAATGTCGTAATCCTTAAAAAAGGCAGGAAAAGCTTCCGCATTTATCAAAAACACTAAATAACCAATCCTATCGTTTCCACGGTATATACCGCCCGTATATCCTATATATTCTTCTTGTTGAGGAGCGAGGGCGATATGCTCATAATTTTCCTTAGCTTCTATAAGGTGCGAAATACGGATTGCGGCAGTATTGCCTATATCGCCTCTCAACCTGCTAAACCTACCCTCATTATCATAAATTAAAATACTCTCCACCCAATTATCCGCTGGATAGATTAAATCCAAATGCTCTTTTATTGTGTTGGCATAGGAATGAAAATCGAGGGGATTTTTTTCGGTGAGCATTTTTTCCATATCCTCAAGGGAAGAAATAGAAACAGCCGAGCGCTCTATTGCAAGGAAAGCATTTTCTATTGCAGAAGATATCCCAAGGCTAACCTCTTCTATATTCTCTTTTGTTGAGGTGTGGATATTATGAAGTATCTGAGCGAAAAAAGTTAAAAGCACTACAACAATGAGGAGATTAATGGAAAGCAGTGCTCGGTGCACCTGCTTTTTAAGTAGAATTTTCACTGCATATCCCCCTTTTTAGCTTTCACATCTATATTTTATCCCTCTAAAAAACTCACTCCACCAAAAGAGATTTCCAAAACTCTTCGATATACTCCCTCTGTGCCCATACTTCGGATTTGTCGTTATACCAAAAATTGCCCTCTTCGAGCTTTACCTGTGCCAAGCTTTCCAAATCGGTGCGCACCGACCACACCCCATCGAGCATATATGGGGCAAGCCCCTCTTCGGTTAGAAGGTAATGTATAAAGAGCTTTGCAGAGTTTATATTTTTAGCTCCGCCAGCTATCGAAACAGAATTTGTTGAATAAACACCATCGCTTGGTGATACCCCATATGCAGGTGCGGCATCAAGCCCTATTTCGCTTCGCCTTATTTTACTTGAAATCATAAATACCATCGGTGGGTTTTCCTGATTAGGGGCGCCAATGAGTTCAATAAGTTCATTGGAGCTTGTGGTGAGCTTTAGTCCGTTTGCTACAAGTCGCTCCCAGAAAATTTCTCCTGCGCTGCTACCCTCTGGGACTATCAGCTCTTCGCCGTAATGCTCAAAATATGCATCCGCCATTTCATCACTGTTTGCTATTACTGAATGAAGCAGTGCATAGGCTGGATGGGAGCGGAGGGGACTATTCATATACACATTCCCATACCACTCTTCTTCGGTGAGCTCCCACCAATTATCTATTGGACATTCGGCGTATGTTGTGGGGTTGTAGAAAAGCTGTTCCATCTCGAAAACAAAATATAGAAGGTCGGAATTAGCTTCGGGGTAGAGCAGAGGCTCTACCTGTGGTGGAACATATTTATTTATCACCTTATCTTTTAGAAAAACATTAGAAAGCTCGGCGGTGTCGTCGGAGCATATCACAATATCACACAACCACTCCCCACTTTGATAAGAGCTTTCGAGCGCCTGAGTTAAGTCGGAGGCTCGTATGTCGTACACCTCGGCGGTGAGGTTGGGATAAGCTTTTTCAAAGCTATCTTTGACATCGTAAATCCGAGTTGTAGTGCTATAAATTATAAGCGTGTCCTCGCCAAGTGCCGCTTCATAGAGCTGCTCTGTGGTTTCGCTCCCCTCAAGATTAGCCTCTTGATACCAGTTTTCTAAGAAAACATCATTTTCATTTTTTACACTGCAAGCTGTAAAAGAATTAAGTATTATAATCAGTGCAATTAACTTAAAAAACTTTTTCACCGCTAATCCCTCCTGCCAAATTCATCTTCTAATTTTTTCATAAGCTCTTCGGGATTATGCTGGCTAAATCCATCTAAATACAACTGCCAATCCTCGTCACTACTTGCATCTTTATCCCCATTAATGAAAGAAATCATCGACTGCTTTGTGTAGCTTACAAGGGAGGTTAACTGCTTTGCAAGCTCGGTGTTATCCTCCGAAAACACAATGGGGTTTAATCCCTCATTATGAATATATTCGCCATACATTCGCCTTACTCTCACATCTACATATTCACTTTGATTTACTTGATAACCCCTATAAGCAATTCTGTCCGCATACTCGGGCACTGTAATATATGGGCCTATTTCAAATGCCGTATGTATTTCTCTTTCAAGCAAGCTCTCGCTTGTTACTGTGATAAGTGCAGTTTCGCCGCTTGCACTTATTTCACCCACTTCAGAAAATTTCCAATCACTTCCCTCTTCTCCAAAGTGGCCACTGAGAAAAGCCTCTTCACTGCACATAATATCCATTAGCTTAAATACTTCTTCTTTATTATCCGAAGTCGAAAGAATAACCCCTCCCACGGTATGGGGTGTAAGGTCGAGTATTGCGGTACCGTCGCCCATATCGCTTTTTAGTGGTGTAACCGCAAGGAAATTGCTCATTAATTCAGGGGAGTTTTCAGATATAATATCGCTCAGGCCCTGCGAGGTGAAGGCACCCACATAGTCTGAAGGGTCGTTGCATATGCTTATTAATTCTGCTTCTGAATAGGTTAAATTTTCCTCTAATAGCAGTTCGTTTTCATACAATGAGTTTAGATATTTAAGGCCTTCACGCCAATTATCGGTCATGGGTGGATAATATAATTTACCCTCATTAATGGCTATATAATAGCTTTGAGGATCGCATATTTCAAATGAATTCATTATAAAATTAGGCGCAAAAAGTTCCTCCTCGCTACTTCCGATTATCGGGGCACCACTCGGGCAATATTCCTTGAATTTTGCGAGCATTTCGGTGAATTCCGAGGTAGTTTGGGGGAGTGTTGCACCCACTTTGGATAGCCAATCAATATTTACCCAAAGAGTTTGAATATGTTGGGTAGTAGTTAAATTATCAATGGAGGGCAGATAGTATATATTGGAGTCGGAAGCGGTGATATTCTTTTTGATATTATATTTTTCTAAAGCCTCTTTAAAATAAACGCTTTCGCTCTCGATTAAACTATTTAGTGGGATTATATGCCCCTCCATCCCAGCACTTTTAATTTCTTCGGGGGTGGGTCGGTATTTATCAGTAAAAAACACCGCATCAATATCGGTGTTTAAAGAAGTCAAAAGCATATTAGTGTACTCATCGTCATACATATCGTGCATGAATACAAGCTCTATCTCAAGCCCTGACACATCCTCTAAATAGCTAAAATAGTAATCAGATATTCCATTTGAAATCTCCTGTTGATAGGGCATTGCAATTTTAATACTGGTGGCAGCTTCAGCAGGCTCTTCACTGCATCCAAATAGAAAGGAAAAGAGCGAAAAAACTAAAATAATTTTGGCGATTTTTAGTGAAATAATCATTATACTGCTCCGCCTTTCTACTCAGCTGTTTTGAGGTATGAGGAGGGTGAACTGCCATAATATTCTTTAAAGACCCTGCAAAAATAATAGTAATCCGAGTAGCCGCACTCAAGAGCTATTTGCTTAAATGTCATACTGCGCTCTTCTATTAATTTAACCGCATTCTCCATGCGGATTTTAGTTAAAAATCTTGTGAGGGTGGTGTTGTAATGCTTGGAAAAAAGATTGCATATATAATTGGTGCTAAGTCCAAATCGCTTGCTTAGCATGTCTAAATTTTGCTTTTTATTAAAATTTTCCTCTATGTAGGAAATCATATTTAAAAATGAGGGGGCTATGTTTTGGTTTTCCAAGGAAACACTGTATTTTTTTGTTGATAGATATGCTGAAAGTCTTTCTAAAACTATTTGAGTTTCTTGTTGGTCAACGGGTTTTAAAAGATAGTCAAATCCATGCTGGCGAAAAAAATCCCTTGAGGCTTCAAAATTAGAATAGGCACTGAGCATGATATATTCGCAATCAATCCCAGCTTCTTTTACTTTGCCCATCAGCTCAATCCCACTTAGTCGGGGCATTTTTAAATCACTCAAAATAAGCTGTGGCTTAATTGAGATAATTTCCGTGAGTGCTAAAATGGGGTCACTGCTCTGTCCGGCTACTTCAAAGCCGTTGTCAAGCCATGGGATATTCGCAACAATTTCATCCAAAATCATAGGGTCATCATCAACTACATAGACTTTATACATCTTCTTCCCCCCCTTTTACTCTGCGATAAAAAGACTTCAAACTCTTTTTCACTTTAACATTTTTTGTGCAAATCCGCAAGTATATTTTTTAAAGCTGCCAAATTTTACATAGATTATACAAAACCATACTCGAGCCCAAAACGAATTTTTCTATTTGGAAAAAAATATAAAAATGTGAAGATAATGCAACAATATCTTAAAATAGTCCATTTTTAAAAAAGGTGACATGGAGTAAAATATTAAGGTAGGGTAATTGTATCTAAAATTAGAAAATTTTTACCATACAATTCGCCCATCACAAACTTAGGAAGAACGAAAGTGAGGATTTTAAATGAAGAAAAGGCTTGTATCACTCATTATTGCCGTGAGTATGACGCTCGGCACAGTTCCCACAACAGCATTTGCAGAAGGGGAAGCCCCTGAAAATACTGCATATATTACCTCTTTTGCAGAGCTTGCAGAAGAAGTGAAAACACAGGAAATAATAAAAGGCAGTGATGAAGAACCCACATTGCCCACTAAAATTAAAGGGACACTCACTACCACAATCTGGGAGAGATTGCCCCAAACTCAGCCACCGGCAGGCGGTGGTGGAAGTGGCGACAGTAGCAGTCAGCCGATAGTTCCACCGTCCGACCCCGATGCAGGCGATGGCGATGGCAACAGCAGTCAGCCGAC
>CAYJLI010000017.1:0-22156 GCA_964371155.1 uncultured Oscillospiraceae bacterium
AATCTGAAATGTGCCGAGTGGCACATTTACTTTAAACTTCTATATATTGTAAAATTAGCATGTAAAGCTATTGTCAAACTACAATTATATAAAAGAAAGAAGGTAATATTATGGGCTTTTTTGACAAACTAAAAGACAATATTGAAAACACAGCCAAATCTGCGGCTAAAGATTTAATGAGTGAGAATGCCGATGGGCTAAGAAATGCCACTTGTGAAACAATTATCCTTGGTAAAATACCATCCTCCCTTGAGGAGCTAAAAGCAATGGACGGTGCGGATTTTAAAGATGCTGAAAAGATAGTAGCGCTTACAGTTGCGGCGCTTTGTATGTACCCAGCTGATAAAAATGTCTGCATTGATATGTTAAATTATCTAAAAGGGCCAAGACCGCTTTCAAACTATGAAATACAGTTTTTATCTGAAAGATTTAGAGGCAAAGATTATTTAGCCGCATCCTATTTAGTGGGTGCAACTTACGAAAATAATTATGAGCCAAGCGAGCCATACACCGTAAAGGTTTATACAACAAGCCATACCGACGATTTAATAAGTGAGGGATATAAGCAGTTTTTCCTTAAATCGGGTGGGGCTGACAGCGCCAGAGGAGTAAAGCTTCGCAAGAAAGAATCCACGGGAGAATGGTTTTTATGGGAATACCTACTACTTCCCGACATAAGAAAACCCAAAAGTGCCGATCCTTGGGCATAAAAATATAGCGAAAATCGGAAACTACGGTGGGGCATGGATGCATTAAATGCATGGGTATTTATAATTTAGGCTGTGGTGAAATTTCACCACAGCCTAAAATAAAGATAAAAAATATGTAAGGGCGTTTTGCGTCAAACCACATTGAAATAAATGGAATTTAATGTTATGATATGGATATTAATGTAATTATATAGCTTATAGACATAATAAGGAGGTAGCATGAGAAAATTAAGACTTCGCATAATAGTGTCTTTTTTTGCTTTGATTTTCCTGCTGGGCTTTCCTATGATGTCGTCGGATGTGGATATAATTATACCGAGTAAAAACGAAAACTACATAACTGCACTCGAAAATGCAAATCCCGACATAAAAATAGGCAAAACGCAATTCCCAAGCGCTGTAAGGAGCTTTGAAAAAGGAGACACCATCGCCGCATATAATAGTGTAGCGATCCCTCTTTTAAATGAAAGCTATACCTTCACTGCGCATTATAGGCAAACAATAATAATTGCCATAGATAGGGATATGACCAATGCTCAAATCGAGGGCTTTAGCGACCTTGTAAACAGCACACTTCCAATAAATTTTGATTTTTCAAATATGATAGCACCGAATATGTGGGAATACCCCCAAACTCATCAAGTGGTTTTATCGATGGCAAATGCACTATACGGTGGATACGATGTGGATGCAGTGGCAGAAGTAATAAAAAGATTGGATGAACAGAAG
This sequence comes from uncultured Oscillospiraceae bacterium, assembly GCA_964371155.1. Taxonomy (GTDB): domain Bacteria; phylum Bacillota; class Clostridia; order Oscillospirales; family Ruminococcaceae; genus CAYJEQ01. The sequence goes on from CAYJLI010000017.1 coordinate 1,440, forward strand.
CGTTTTTTTGTAGGTGATGCATCGCAACCGGTTACAATAACATATGATAGTACTGCGGTGGATTTGATTAAAAAAGGTAAAAATCTTGAAATTATCATTCCAAACGATGGCACATTAAGCTTTGATTTTGGCGAGCTTAGCTATATGGGAAATACGATTTACAGCGAAAATTTAGACGATGCACTCATTGATAATGGTTATAGACTGCCCGACGGCAGAGCCGATGAAAGATTTTATCCCTCAAAGGAAGAGTATGCAAATGTTGGCGAAATAACCGACTATGAGGAATATTGTGCCGCCACATCTTTAGTTGCAAAAACTCTCAGGAGGGATTCGTTTAACACAAGGATTTTCGGATTTACAAATCAAAAAGAATCAGTAGCTTTTTATCTATTATTGCTTTGTTTAAGCATTTTATATATGATTTCGCTGATGAGAAGAATAACATCGGCTAAAATCAGGGGTGCGGCAGTTAATATTTGCATCTTGGTGATGCTCTATATCACACTTTCCTGCATAAAAGGGATTACAAACAACTCACCTGTAATAGAAACTTTTATCTGGTACTGCTATTATTTACCCACACTTTTAATTCCAGCAATGTTCGTATACATCGCTATAAATACAGAAAACAATGCGAGTAGCAAAAATCTGGACAAATTCTACAAAATATATTTAGGGCTTTCATTTTTCTACTTAATATTAATTTTTACAAACAATTTCCACCAAATGGTTTTTATTATTACAAACCATTTGACTACTGAGTTTACATATAATTTTGCTTACTATATCATAATGGGAACAATATACATAAGTGTTTTCTTAGCCCTTGGAGTGCTTATATATAAAAGCTTTCAGTCCCCAAAGAAAAAAGCATTTTTAATGCCTACAATTACTCTTGTAGTGTCCCTTTGTTACACATGCGCAAGGGTCATTGGTATGCAATTTGCAAGGGAATTTGACATTGCTTTTGGATTTTCCATAATGATAATGCTTGCGATAGAAGCTTGTATGCAAAGCAGGCTCTTTCCAAACAACAAAGGATATAACAAGCTGTTTTCCGATTCAAGCCTTATGATGGAAATAAGGGATTTTTCTGAAAATATAGTGGCGTCCTCTTCCACTGCTAAAGTGATGAATGATAATTTTTCACTTGTAAGGAATTCGATAGCAGGGGGGACATTCCTTTACTACGAAGACTACACCACACTTAACACAGCGAGCGAAAAGCTCTCAAAGCTTAATTGCGAGCTCGAGAGAAATAATCTCCTTTTAAAAGATAAAGCACGGGTAAATGAAGAGCTATCGGCACTTAGAGCAGAGAAAGAGGTATATGGGAATATTGATGTAGTTTTAAATGAGGAAACTCAGAAAATTGCAAAGATACTCTCGCAAATAGAAACCTTAGAGGATAAAAAGTGGCTGATAGGCAGAATAAATATTATAATCTGCAAAATAAAGCGTGTTTGCATGCTCCTTATAAGTGCAATGTATAAAAAAGATCAACCGATAAGCAATTTTGTGAATAATATTACCGAGATGAAAGAGTTTGCCGAAGCATCGGGGCTTAAAATAACAATTGGCAATATAAAAACCGGTAATATTGATACTGATAAATTGCTGAAAATGTATAGAATATTTTGCCTTGTGGTGGAAAGAGCCGCAGCCAAGAAATGCTCTGACATTGTAGTACAGCTTTACGACATTGGAGAAGAAACAGTGTTTTCAGTAATACCGGACAAAGAAGTTTTAAAAGAGAGTGAATTAGAGGAGATTGCACAGAAATTTTCTCTCGAGGATGTGCTTATTAAAATAAAACCTTGGGACGATACCCAGTCGATTCTGCTTTCATTTGAGCGGCAATATCACGCAGAGGAGGCAGTGCATGATTGATTTTTATTTTTACTCGGAAGATAGATTAGCGCTTTTACTAATGGGAACACTTTTTTTAATCGTCCCTCAAGCGGGATATGCAAGTGCAATATTTCTTAATAATCCAATCAAAAGGATAAAAGTATTGATAGGGGAAGTGGCGCTTTTAATTTACTGTACACTACTTAGCATGTTGCCTATAACGGTGATGACAAATAAGCGTTATGGAATTATAGATATACATTTTATAAGCCTACTAATTTCCATCGCAGGGACATTTGCAGTAATTTACTTTCTCTATCTCTCGGTTGCAAATAAAGACAAAGAGATGATGGTGGTTGTTATAATACTTCTTACCATGCCGATTATTTCAAATTACTACACCTTGCGTTATGTGATTTCAATGTCCATTTTGATGGTGCGAGCTTTTGAACGACTAAGTGATGAATTTTACCGCCAAAAGCATGAGTTGTCCGCATTTTCGATACGAGAAGGACTTGATACTCTTCCCTCGGGGGTGATGTTTTGCGAAGAAGGTGGATATATCTATCTTATAAACAGAAAAATGGAACAACTAATAATGCGATTTTTGGGAGAAGTTCAGAAAAACGGCAAGGACTTTTGGCGCACAATTGAAAGTGGAAATGTAAAAGATGTGGAGTGCCAACTTGTGGAAGGTGATATGATAATCCGCACAGGTAGGGATTCATGGAGGTTTTCACGAAAGAAATTTGCCATAGATGGAATGAATTATATAGAAATAATAGCGACCGATGTCAGCAAAATTGCCACTCTATTAGATAAATTAGAGGAGGATAATGAAGAGCTGATAAGGCAGGGAGAAGAAATACACAGACTTTCACAAAAGATGGAGGCGCTTCGCTACGAACAAGAATATTCACGCATTCGAAGCCAAGTCCATGATGTAATGGGGCAAAGGCTTACCGCAATGCAGAGGATACTTCAAAGCCATGATGAAAGCGATTATAAAAAAATGGTTCCGCTTTTGAGCAATATTATAAAGCAAATAAAAGAAAAAGACACAGAAGACATAAAAGATAGTTTTGCTAAGCTATGTGATTATTTTAATCAGATAGGAGTTTCAATTGAGCTCGATGGTGAGCTGCCTAAAGAAGAGCATGTTGCCCAGCTATTTTTAGCGGTACTCAGAGAAGCGAGTACTAACGCTGCAAGACATGCTGATGCGACGAAAATTCACTCTAAGATAGAGCTTGATGACACTCACTACCACATAGAAATCACCAATAACGGCACCCCACCTAAAACAGGCATTGTGGAGGGTACGGGGCTTATGGGCATACGAACACGCACTGAAAATGCCGGAGGAACACTGAAAGTTGAGCTCATTCCTGAATTTGCGATAATTATTACAATAGGTAGAAGAGAGTTAGAAAACAATTTTCACGCTTAATATACTTAAAATCTGTTTTTCAGCCACAGGGGCACGACGGCAGAAAACATTGCACAGCATGACCAGCTTTTATGGTTGTTTTGTGCATTAAAGAAAGGAAAGGTCATATTTATGATTAGAGTTATGATTGTAGATGATCACAAGTCCGTACTTGATGCATTTAGTAGTGTAATCTCCACTGAAAATGATATGGAACTCGTGGGTAGCTCAACAAGTACAAAAGACATTGTTAAGCTTTGTGAGGAGCTAAATCCCGATGTGCTCCTCACCGATATTTCCATTGAGTCAAATGATAGCGGGATAAAAGTGGCGGAAAAAATAAGTGAATGCTTTCCAGAGATAAAAATTATGGTAATGTCGGGATTTGATGAAATTTCTTATATACCGGGTGCAAAAAAAGCGGGTGCAAGTGCTTTTATATCAAAAGCGAGACCGATGAATGAATTTGTTGATGTTATAAGAGCAGTTGCGAGGGGTGAAAAGAGATTTCCTGAGCCGATTACAATACCAACAGCAAGTGGAGAATCCCCATATACCGAAAGGGAAATGGAGGTTTTAAAGCTTTTATGCCATTCCTATTCACGCAATGAAATAGCCGATGAAATGGGCATTGCCATGGGCACTGTGAAAAGGCATATTGAAAATATTTTGCTAAAATCGGGCTGTAAAAATGCAATGGAATTAGTGGTGTATGTGGTAGGAAATGGATACATTGCCGCCAAATAATAAGAGGGATACTTTATCTGAAATATCTTGCTTTTAGCTGTCAGTTTTTAAATTGTACGAATTTATCAAAGTGCATTTTGTAGATAAACCTTGAACTTTAATCTTCCATTTGGTATAATTAAAAGATACGCTGGACTTAATGATGAATGGGGTAATAAAATGATGAATGGTACTCAAAACAGCCCGAAAATTGATGTCAGATTTAACATTAAAAGCTATGAGCAATTTCTTGAAGATAATAAAAAATACAAGTTCAACAAAATATGCATGACCGAAGTAATCAATGCGGACATGATGATTGCAAATTTTGGAGAAGAGAGGTATTACAGTACAAGCACGGAGATACTGGCAATGGGAAATAGCGCATATGAGCAGATGGGTATTAGCCACTTAATCCATGTATATATACATTCATACAAAACTTTCATGGCTGTTGCAAATGACGATATGAGCGATGAAGATTTCTACAATTTAATGAAAGTAAATCATGCACAGTACGAGCTTATAAGAGGGCAACAGACTGGGCTTAGTGGAATTTCACGCTTTGCGATTGCATTTGGTGATGACCTTGTAAACCGCTGTTTAAGCGCATATTATCTAAATAGCGAACTGCAAAATAATTTTATGGAAGTTGCAAATGAAAAGGAATTACTCGACCGTGAGCACCAAGAACATGTCGTAATTTTAGATATTATAACGCATGCGCTTGAAAATGATAAAGTAATTCCTTTTTTTCAAGGAATATATGATAATAAAGCCGAAAAAATCACCAAATATGAAGCGCTTATGAGGATAATGGATAAAGACAACAAATTATTTAATCCTGCATTCTTCCTCGAAGCCTCTAAAAAGCTCAAGACTTATTTGCCACTGAGCAAAGCGTTGATTGATAAGGCACTGAAACTTTTTGAAGGTAAAGAAAGCATGATGAGTATTAATATTACTCTATATGACATTCAATCAGAAGATTTCAGAAACTGGTTCCTGAATAGATTACAACAGCACCCTACCCCTGAAAAAATAATAATTGAGTTTGTTGAAACAGAAAATTACACCAAAAACAATCAGCTCTTTAATTTCCTCAGCGAGGTGCGTGAAATTGGTTGTTTAATAGCTGTTGATGATTTTGGCGTGGGCTATGCAACATATTCTTCTATAATATCTTTAAAACCGGATATAATCAAAATAGACGGAGATATTATAAGCACTCTACAAACAAGTGAAAACAGCATGATAATACTGGACTCTATATGCTATATGGCTAATTTAATAGGTGCAGAAATTGTGGCAGAATTTGTTGAGAACGAAGAAATCCAAAACATAATCTTAAAACGAAAAATTAACTATTCGCAAGGATATCATTTTGCTAAACCACAAAGCTTTGAAAGTCTTGATATAAGATGATTTTATCTCTGAGAGATAAATAGTACACATAAGAGTAATAATAATTAAATAAGAGCTTAAATTATTTCATAAAAGGTAGCCTCCCATCAACATTGGGAGGCTTTTTTTAATTATATTATGAAGACTGATTTGTTGGTTTTTCACATTTTAACGCAATTTGTATTTGCAGTTTTATAACTAAAATTTCTTAAAATTGGTATACCAAAAAATAGGTGCATGTAGAAAAAAAACTTGATATTCGATAAATTTTTCGTTTTTATAGCTGAAAATTTCATTAATAAATGTGTTTTTCTTCCATATTGACAAATTATAGTAAGATGTGTTAACATATAAGTAACATTTAAAAGCGAATAATAATTTTATAATCGAATAAAAATAAATAGAATGAGTTGTGATTATTAATGGACGAAGTAAAATTTGAAAAAATTGATAAGCTCGAATCGGAAAGTACGCAACTATATGAAATAATTATTGAATCAATTAGTGATAAATTGGCAAAAGGTGAATATAAGATAGGTGATATTTTACCAGCCGAAAGGGATCTTGCGGCACAATTCGGTGTGAGTAGGGCTCCCGTGAGAGAAGCACTCAAAATACTTACATTTTTAGGTGTTGTGAAAAAAGTCGGGAATAATTTAATAATAAATAGTGTTAAATTAAGTGATTTAATGTCTAAAATTTATTTTTCGTTTAAGCTTGATAAGCAATCAATTATGCACTTGCTTGAAATTCGTATGGCAATAGAAATATATGCTGCAAGCCGAGCGGCACAGCTTTGCAATAGTGACGACTTAATTAAAATGAAAAAAACCTTAGAGCTCAGTAAAGAGCATATGCAGGATAGAGAAAAAACGGCTCAGTACGCTTTAGAATTTCATGAAGCGATTATTGAAGCTTCAAAAAATGATATTCTAAAAGATATTTATGATTATTTACGGCATCTATTAGCATTTTCTCAAAAAGCTTATCATAGTGAATCCACCCATTCAAAGCATTCGCATGAATCGCATGAATCTTTATTCGAAGCGATACTCCATAAGAATCCAACAGCGGCCTCGGTGCACATGCAAAAGCATTTAGAAGTAGTGCGTAAAGAATTGTATGATTTTTTCAGTAAAAACGACGACTTTTCAGATCTATTTTAACATCACTCAACCTCACTAAATGAAAAGTCATGTCGCTTTAATAAATTTATAGGAGGCATGAGATGGTAGATTTAGCAGTAATTGGCGCCAGAGTTGTTGACCCCGAAAGTGGCACGGATGAAATTTTAAACATCGGAATACACCAAGGGAAGATACATACTGTCACACCAAATTCGATTAACGCTCAGGAATACATTGACGGTACCAGTTGTGTTGCTACTCCCGCTTTTTTGGATATCCATACACATGAAGATATTCTGCTGGGAGATGGTAAAGGGGGCGCTTTCCCAATACATACTTCCACAGCGGCAGCAAAGGGTGGAAATGCACTTATTGTAACTGGTAACTGTGGTATGAGCAATTTACCCATGGGTAGCTATTTAAAAGAATTGGAAGCGAAAAATCTTCCAACAGCATGCCTAAGCTTACTCGGAAATATTCCGCTTCGCACAGCGGTAGGGCTTAATCACTATGAGAATGCGGATGATAATCAGATTGCGAAAATGGTTAAAATTGCAAGGACTGCACTTTCCGAGGGTGCAATAGGGATTTCAGCAGGGCTGCAATATGCGCCTGGTACATCAACAAAAGAATTTACCGAGCTGTGTAAAGTAGCGGCGGAGTACGGCAAGTTCATGGCAGTACATATGAGATATGACTATCCAGAAAAAGCGGTGGAATCGGTTGAAGAAGTTCTATATGCAGCTAAGGAAAGCGGTTGCCCCATTCAAATTTCACATCTTTGTGCAAATGTGTATGGGAAAGGCATGATTGATAGAACAAACGAGCTTATCAAGGCGTCGGGCGCAGATATCACTGCCGATGTTTACCCATATAATGCATGGTCAACCACGATACAATCCGCAGTTTTTGATGATGGATTTGATTGCTTTAATTTTACCGCAAATGATTTAGAGATACTTACAGGGCCCTTAGCAGGGAAGTTTTGCAATGAAGAATTGTTTGAGGAGCTTAGAAAAGCACCACAAGATGTTTCGGTGGCATGCCATAATGCAACACCGATGGAAGATATCGAAAAAGCATATTGCTTAGACTATGCGATGCTTGGCAGTGACGGTGTGCTCAACAAAGACGAAAATGGGCATTTCCAAGGTCATCCAAGGGCGTCCGGTTCTGCAATTAAATTCTTAGAGGAGTTTGTGCTTAGTAAAAAGATTATGACATTCAGTGAGGGCATTAAAAAGCTCACACTACTTCCTGCAAATCGTTTAGGTTTAAGTGACTACGGTCGGATAAAAGAGGGGTTGCCCGCTCGTTTGCTTCTTTTAAATCTATCGGAGATTAAAAATATGTCGAAGTTTGGTGAAGATGTTTGCGCATTGCCACCACGGGGAATAAAGTGCTCGATAATGGGTAATACCGTTACACAATTTTAATTTGAGAGAGGAGTATTAATATGACTACACCATTAATTAATCCAGAAAACACTTGGCTGGTATGGGGAGCTATTATCATTGTTACAGCCATAGCAATCTTAGGCGAGCAGAAAACAAAAATAGGGGGGAAAGTTGGTGCAGTAACCATAGCAATTTTTGGCACCTTAATACTTGTAAATATCGGAGTTATGCCATTTTCCTCACAATCACCTGTTTACAGTGCCATGGGTGGATACATACTTCCACTTTCAATTGCAATGATGCTGTTTTCATGCGATATCAAAAGAATACTCAGAGAATCGGGAAAACTCTTCCTCATATTCCATGTTGCGGCATTGGGCACTATAATTGGTGCAATAGCAACGGGTTTCATATTCAGAGGCACACCTGGAGTTGATAGTATAGTTGCAATGGAAGTAGGGGCATTCATCGGAGCTTCTGCCAACTTAGTTGCAGCGGGTGAAGCGTTTAATGCAGACCCTGCATATGTGGGTGCTATGTCGATATGTGCAAACTTACTTGCAACAGGTATGATGATAGTAATGAGCCAGCTCAGTGATACAAAATGGGTTCGCAAAAATTATAACCACCCATACATAGATGCAGTTGAAGCCTCCTCGGTGGGTGGGGATCAAACTGTTGCAGCGCAATACTGGAAACCAAAGGAAATATCACTACTGAGCATAGCATTAACATTTGCAACTGCATTTGCTATTTGCGGCGTTTCAAGCATGATTTCAAAGTGGGTTGTTACACTTGGTTTACCTACAATATTAAATCAACTTTTCGGCTCAATATATCTTGTAATAAGCACAATTACCTTGCTATTAGTGTTCTTATTCCCCAATTATTTCTCAAAGCTAAACGGTGCACAGGAATTTGGTAACTTCGGTATCGTTATGTTCCTCGTTTACATTGGATCCGGTTTAAATTTATCACTATTAGCAGAAGTTGGCCCAACAATTTTAATCTCAGTACTTTTAGTAGGTCTTTCCAACATCACATTACTTTTCATTATTGCAAAATTTGCAAAATGGAACTGGGAAGAAGTTGTTAATGCGGTACTCGCTTCCATCGGTGGCCCTACAACTGGGGTAGCTGTTACTATAAACAGAGGCTGGACAGCACTTGCAGTTCCAAGCTTACTTGTAGGACTTTGGGGCGTTGCAATCGGTAACTACTTAGCAATTATTGTCGGCAATATATTTAGCTAATATATCGTGAAGATATAAATTTCATTTCTTTTAAGAGTATTTTTGAGTTTTCAGCATAGGGGTCACCTTATAGGCTGAGCTCCCTAAATACAAGAAATCATACAAAACAAAGAACCCCATGGCAGTTTTTTTACAAACTGCCATGGGGTTCTTTGCTTAATTGTAAAGGATTATTATAGTGAGTGTATAAGAGGATAAAAATAAAGGAATACATGCAAAATTTTCCCCATTAATCATGCATGAATTTAAGCATTCCCTCATACAAATTATTACAGATAAGATTGGGGGAATGTGTTATGTTTGCACTTTCATTTAAATTTTCGGCAAAAAAAGCCGTACTAATGGGTCTTGCTATTTTCACAGTAGCATATGCAACTTCCTTTGCGCTTGACAAATTTGTAAGAGGTGAGGAAGTCACATTTGCAGTGCTTGATGAAGAGGGGCTAAATCTTCCTAAAGTTAAAGATAATGATGAGAGGATAACAATGATAGAAGCACTTGGCTGGGAAGTTATGACTGAGCCTGTTCAGATAAAAGAAATAGCCCTGCCCGAAAGCTTTGATGAAGAACTATTGGAGTATAACGAACTGCAAAAAAATCAAGGGCTTGATATGGAAAAGTATCTTGGGGAAAGAGCGAAATGTTATAGCTATCTAATTTTAAATTATCCGGGTACCGACGACGAAGTTTGGCTAAATTTAATTATAATAAACGATAGAGTAGTAGCGGGGGATGTCAGCAGTAGAAATTTAGATGGATTTATACATGGAATTACAATGCCAAATTAATTCACCTTTACTCCTAAAACTTCGCCCCCACACACCATGTGGGATAAAAACTTGCATGATGTGTGGGTCGAGGTTATAATACATTATATAATAATGGCAGATTGCAGAGATAGTCTGCAATCTGAACAGACTAAAGAGAAAAGATGAAAGACAAGGAGCAAAACTTTTAAATAAGCGAGTAATACGAGGGTATATGAGCGTAATTTGAAAGTTTTAAGCGACGCAGTAAGCAAAAAAATAAAAGATTTTTTGCGTTTTCGCTTTTGTCTTCGGTCTGACATTATATAATAATGGTTAAGGGTGATGTTTAATGCAGATATTTAGACTGGATAAAATTCTTGCCACTCAATCGACCGATTCTCGAAAAGATGTAAAGCAACTTATAAAAAAAGGTGTAGTTACCATCAATGGAGTAGTGGCGAAGAGTGGCAAAGAAAAAGTGGACATAGATGTGGATATTGTTAAAATATCGGGTGAAATCATTATGCTAAAAAAGCATATCTATATAATGATGAATAAGCCAAAAGGGGTAGTTTCAGCTACTGAAGATGAGAAATTCTCCACAGTAATAGACATATTGCCTGAAAAGCTAAAGCGAAAAGGGCTTTTTCCAGCGGGCAGACTCGATAAGGACACAACCGGATTTATGCTCATAACCGACGATGGCGAATTTGCCCATAATATGCTCTCGCCACGCCATCATGTGGACAAGACATATACCGCAGTACTTGATAAATATCCCGAAAAGGAAATAGAGGCAGAATTTTTAAAAGGGGTAAAAATAGGTGCGGACGAAATATGCAAGCCAGCAAAACTTATTTTTTTAGACAAAATAATCCCTAAAGTTCAGGTGGTGATAAGCGAGGGGATGTATCATCAAATAAAGAGAATGTTTGCGGTATATGGCTATACGGTTGTAGAGTTAAAACGAGAAAAAATTGGAAAATTGGCACTCGATAGCAAACTTGCAGAAGGTGACTCACGAGAAATTACCGACGCTGAACTCGCCTTGATTTTCAACAAATAGCACATAAAACTGTCCTGAGTGATATTTTTGTTGAAAGTTATTTGTATTAAATGTCCAATTTATATGTATATTTTGTAAACGAAAAATAAATAAATAATTAACAAAATCTAAAATATACAACTTGCTACACTTTTTATCGCAAAATTAGCTAAAATACCACATTTTTTATGCAATTTAGTGTTGCATTATTATGTAAAATTGTGTAGAATATATATGATTAATATTTGAATTCATAGTTTTTATGTATTATTTCACAGGAAAAGAGGATGTAGAAATGTCAAACAGACTATTTCAAGGAATTGTTCATCAAATGCGTGACTCAATCGACAGGATCATAGGTGTAGTGGATGAAACTGCAACCGTAATATCTTGCAGTGACCTAACAAGAATTGGTGAAAGTAGTGAATATCTTGTTTTGGATTTAAACGACAATCAGGAAATATTCGTAAGAGACGGATATACATACAAACCTTTTGGCTCAAGGGCAAAGGGTGAATATGCTGTTTTCGTTGAAGGCACAGATGATTTAGCGGTGAAGTTTTGTAGCTTGCTGTCAATATCACTTGCAAGCATTAAGCAGTATTATGACGAAAAGTATGACAGAAATAATTTCATCAAAAATGTAATACTCGATAATATCCTACCAGGGGATATATATGTAAAAGCAAGGGAGCTTCATTTTAATACAGATGTTACCCGTGTAGCTCTTTTGATACGCATTGTGTCTTCGAATGACATTTCTGCTTTTGATGTAATTCAAAATCTATTTCCGGACAAGCAGAAAGATTTCGTGTTTAACATAAGCGAAACAGACATAGTTTTGGTTAAAGAGATTAAAAACAATATCGAAAGCAAAGACCTTGAAAAACTTGCATGTTCAATAGTGGATACTTTGGGCGGAGAGTTTTATACAAAGGTTGTAGTTGGTATTGGTACAACAGTTGTTGGTGTTAAAGACTTAGCCCATTCCTTTAAAGAAGCTCAGGCGGCTTTAGAAGTGGGTAAGGTATTTGACATTGAAAAAACCATCATCAGCTATGACAATTTAGGCATTGCAAGGCTTATCTATCAGCTTCCAACGACTCTTTGCGAAATGTTCTTGCGTGAAGTGTTTAAAAAAGGATCAATAGAGAGCTTAGACCATGAAACACTTTTCACAATTCAAAAATTCTTTGAAAATAACCTCAATGTTTCTGAAACAGCGAGAAAACTTTTTGTACACAGAAATACTCTCGTGTACAGACTTGAGAAGATTAAAAAACTCACAGGACTTGACCTTAGAGAATTTGACCATGCCATTATTTTTAAAGTGGCACTTATGGTTAAAAAATACCTCACTTCAAATCCTGTAAAATATTAATTCCCAAATAAGGCGGTGCACAAGTGATTGATTTTTCAGGAGTGTCCTTGGTATATCCAAACGGCACACATGCTCTAAGAGACGTGAATTTCAGTGTGGACAAAGGGGAATTTATCTTTATAGTAGGGCCTTCCGGTGCGGGCAAAAGCAGTATAATGAAGACAATGCTTTTGGAGGAAAAACCTACAAAAGGGAATATAGTCATAAATAATTTCAGACTCGGCAAAATCAAAAGAAGCCAAGTGCCTTTTTATAGGCGCTCTTTAGGCATAGTGTTTCAAGACTTTAGGCTGATACCCAATATGTCGGTTTACGATAATGTTGCATTTGCGCTTAGAGTTACCAATGTTTCATCTAAATTTATAAGAAACAGAGTGCCATACATACTTTCGCTTGTAGGGCTTGAAAAAAAAGCGAGGCATATGCCACAGCATCTTTCAGGTGGTGAGCAGCAACGTGTTGCACTGGCAAGGGCGCTTGTAAATAATCCAGCGCTAATTATTGCGGACGAGCCCACAGGAAATATCGACCCAGAGCTTTCTTTTGAAATAGTTGATCTCTTAAATGAAATAAACAAATGTGGTACAACCATCGTAATGGTAACACATGAGCATGACTTAGTTTCAAAATTTAATAAGCGTGTAGTGACAATAGAAAAAGGAACTGTCGTAGCAGACAGCGGAAAGAGGTTGCACTATGCGTGGTAGCAGTTTTATATATTTAGTCAAAGAGGGCGCACGCAATTTGATTGCAAACCCTCTTATGTCCTTTGCAGGGATAGGCGTTTTAGTGGCGTGTATGCTTTTAATAGGCGGAGCGGCACTTTTCTCACTCAATGTAAATCAGTTTATAAGCTATGTAGAAGACCAAAATGAAGTGGTCATATTTTTAGATACAGATATAGAAGATGAAGATATTACCTATATTGAAAAAGAGATTGAAGCGATAGGAAATAACACCAATATACTCTTTGTAAGTGGCGAAGAAGGACTTAACGAATGGATAGTTTCCCTCGGTGAGGACGGCGCCTACTTAGAGGGATTACAGGATGAGCAGATTTTGCCAGACTCTTTCAGGGTGATGGTGGATGATATGTCCATGCTTCGGGATACTGTTGATGAATATGAGAAAATGCAGGGTGTGGATAAGGTTTCAGCACCTTATGAATTTGCAGACACAATAGTGAATTTGCAATCGGCGGTCTATTATTTTGGTACAGCAATAGTTGGTATACTCATGGTTGTATCGGTGGTTATCATCGGAAACACGATAAAAATAACTGTTTTTAATAGAAGAAAAGAAATAAATATCATGAAGATGGTCGGCGCAACCGACACCTTTATAAGAATGCCATTCTTTTTTGAAGGGCTGATTTTGGGGATTGTGTCCGCCTGCATAGCATTTTTGCTTTTGTGGGGTGGATATGGCTTTGTGATTAATTGGCTGGGCGAAAACACCATTACGCTTTTCGGTGGATTTAACAGCGCATTTGTAGACTTCTCGGAAGTGAGTGGCACAATATTTACCGCATTTGTTGCAGGTGGTACGCTTATTGGATGCGGTGGAAGCTTGATTTTTGTTCGCAAGCATTTAAAAGTGTAGAGTAAACGAGTGAGATTAGCGAGGAATAGAATTTGAAAAAATTTAAAAATGCCAAAAAATTTATCTCCTGTCTGCTTAGTGCTTTCATTATTATAGGCGTGGCGATGACGGGAACACCTGCCGCCGCAAGTGATTACAAAGCACAGATAGACGATTTAAATAACAAATATGAAGACTTGGAAGAACAGCAAAATCAAATAAACACAAATATCACTGAGGCTCAAAATGAAAGGGAGGAACAACTTGCCGAAAAGAAAAATCTTGAAACGCAAGTAGTTATCACCCAAGACCAAATCTCAGTGCTTGAGGAAAAAATAGCTATACTCGAAGGCGAGATTGCCGAGAAGCAAGCTGAAATAGAGCAAACTAAAGCCGATATAGACGAAACATATGCACTATTTGTGCAAAGGCTGAGAGCCATGTATATGTCGGGCGATAGCAGTACAATGGAGCTCGTATTCGGTGCGGCAAGTTTTTCGGAATTTCTTACACATATCGAAGTTGTGGGGAGGATAGCCGAGCACGACACAGAGGTTTTAGAATATCTCATAGATATGCAAAAGCACCTTGAAGAGGTGGAAGCGGGGCTGAGTGTAGACCTTGCCGACCTTGATGAAAGCAAGGTGGAGCTTGAGTCTAAGAAAGTACAGCTTAATGGGCAAGTAGTACAAGTTCAGCAGGAAATACAGGACTTAAACGCACTTGAAGCACAGTTTAAAGCCGATGCCGAAAACCTTAAAAAGCAGCTCGACCAGGTACAGGAAGAAATAGATAAAATATATGACATGATACGCTCAGAGGGCGAATATGTTGGTGGAGAGCTCGCATGGCCTGTTCCAGGATTTTCAACCGTAACCTCCGATTTCGGATGGAGATTTAACGACAGTGACTATCACACAGGTATTGACATTGCAGGATACAATAATTCAGGTGTGGGCGTATTTAATCAAAATATCGTAGCGGCAAATAGCGGCACGGTGGTTATGGCGCAAAACTCATATGTGCAGGGCTATGGATATGGCAGGTATGTGATAATTGATCATGGAGGCGGCATAAGCACGCTGTATGGGCATTGTAACTCACTAACTGTACAAGTGGGCGACAAAGTAAGCAGGGGCGAAACAATAGCAAAAGTAGGCTCTACAGGATGGTCAACAGGGCCGCATCTGCACTTTGAGGTGCGTGAAGACGGTGAATTTGTAAACCCATGGCCGTATTTATAGATTGCTAAAAATAAATTATTAACTATAATATAAGCAAATACCACCGCCATAGGCGGTGGTATTTGCTTATATTTGTAATACTTATTATAATGGTTTTAGTGATTAAGTAGTTCTTTACAACTAAATTTTGACTTTAGCTACAAAAAGTGGAGTAAGTATATATGAATACATTTATTTTCAGTTTGCCGCTCTTTTAATTGAGAATGGATTGCTTATGCACTTTAATGAATTCCTGTGTATGTCTTGAAAGGTAACTTCCTTTGCGATAAGCCACAACAAAATCGACAAAAACCGAGGGGTTTCCAAAAGAAAAGAGTTGATATTCATTTTCGATTTTGAAATGCTTAAGATGGGTTTCACAGGAAAAAGTCACTCCGTGATTTAGTGCGGCAAGCTCAATTGAGGCATGGATGCTTCCGATTAAGATTTGGTTTTGGGGTGTAAAGTCACGCTTTTTAAATTCGTTTTGAATGATTTGAAAGGTTCTCTGCCCCTTGGTTTGCAAAATAAAGAGCTCATCACTCAGAGAATGCAAATCAATATGAGGATATGCCGAGTCCTCGGTATACTTAGAATGTTCCGTGAGAGGATTTAAAGTAGAGGCTACGAGTAAAATCTCCTCACGACTAATAATATCATAATTAATATTACTGCTAATTACTGGGGAGTTAAAAAAGGCTATATCAATCTCTCCGCTTAAGATTTTATCCTCAAGCTCGGAGGAGGTTGCCTCAACTATATTTACTTTGACATTTGGAAAAAGGCTTTTAAACACGGGGAGAGTTTTGTGAATACTGTATGTAGCCCTTGTATAGGGGAAGCCGACGCTGATTTCGCCCTTATCATATTTGATGATATCCGCCATTTCACTGTCGAGCGCTTTTTTTAGATGTAAAATCTCGGTGGCGCCCGATATATATTTTTCTCCTGCGTGGGTGAGAATAAATTTATTACCCACTTTTTTAAAGAGCTTCTGCCCCAAATATTTTTCAAGATTTTGCAAGAATTTTGATAAAGTTGGTTGAGTTACATATAGCTCATTTGAAGCTTTGGTGATACTTTGATGCTTTGCTATCGCAACAATATAAGATAAATCTTTAAAGTCCATGACTGCTCCTTCCAAATTATCAAGCTTACTTGTATGTATTATACAACAAAATTATAATCAATGCAATGAAAGTAGACAAAAAATAGCTTTAAACTATACTTTTCATGAAAAACATGAAATTGACTGCTAATTTTAAGCATGTATAATTTAAGTAAAGGTTTGTTAAAAGAAAATTAATCTTTGCTTGAATTGTTAAACTTACCGCTTTCGAGTGCACAGCCTGCAAAATTTGTTTAATAGTTTTCCAAGGGGGAATAATCAATTTTGTAGAGCAGGACTTACATCGAGTAGATTTAACACCAAAAGCAAAAAACTTAAGGAGAAAGATGTATGCAAAAGAAACTAAAACGCATAATTACGGCACTCAGCTCGATTATGCTACTCTTGGCATTATTTACAGGATGTGCTACTACAACAACATATCCAAACCGTCCCATTGAAATGGTTATTCCATTTGGCGCAGGGGGAGCGAGCGACATATTCGCAAGACAATATGCAGATATTGTAACCGACTATTTAGGAACACCTATAACAGCGGTAAATAAATCTGGTTCAGGCACAGTAGTTGGTATGGCTTACGCTTCGGGACTACCCAAAGATGGTTATTCCGTACTTGAAATTACACCCTCGGTGTTAATTAAAGATGCCACAGGAGAATTTGCGTTTACTGAACATTTTGAGCCACTAATAAAAGTACAAAACGACCTCATGGTATTCGGTGTATCGGCTGATAGTGAATTCCAGACAATGGAAGAGCTAATAGCATATGCACAGGAAAATCCGGGCGATTTAAAGATTGGCGGACTTAGCCCAGGGGGACTTGATGATTATATAGCAAACGGCTTTGCAATGAAGGCGGACTTTGACTGGACATATGTACCATACAGCGGCGGATCCGAAATCAAGGCGGCTGTTTTAGGTGGGGAGCTCGATGTTTACCAAGATAAACTTTCTTCTTTCTTGCCACTTGTGGAATCGGGTGATATTCGCCCATTAGTAGTACTAAGTGACACAAGGGTAGAAAACTCCGACCTAATGGCAGATGTACCCACTTCGGTTGAGATGGGAATAGACTTCACTCAAGGCTCATGGAGAGGATTTGCGATAGCAAAAGGCGTGCCCGAAGAAGAAAAGCAAATTCTAATACAGGCATTTACCGATGCTTATTCAGACCCAAGATATGCAGAGCTTGAAGAGAGCACAAAAACAAACTTCAGCTATGGATTTTTACCTCCAGATGAATTTGGTGCGGCTTGGGAAGAAGAAAAAGCAGGACTTTATACCGCATTTAAAGAAATGGGTATTATAGACGAAAATGATAATTTAGTTGCAAATGAAATCGAGGGCGATATTTTAGGAGCTTATGGCTTCCCCACTTTTGTTGCGATACTCGCAGTTGTTTTTGCAGTGATTATCTTTATCAAAGGTTATAGAAAAGCGGGCAGTATTAGTGCAATGCTAAACATTGGCAAACCACAGGCAGGTATGCTCAGCACAATTCTATGTCTTGGTGGATATATTGCACTGATGAACTATATCGGCTTCGTTTTATCCACATTACTATTTACATACTTTAACGCAAAACTTATGGGATATAAGAATAATAAGGTTTTAATTATATTCTCACTGATATTCACAGCACTGATTGTATTTGCTTTCGGAAATCTGTTCTTAGTTCCACTACCAAGGGGCATCAGCTTCTTTAGAGAACTAAGCTATCTGATATATTAAAAGGAGGATAAAACTATGAATATAGAAGCTATTTTAGAAGCGATTACCTTAGTCTTTACCCCATACAGCTTAATACTTGTAATAATAGGCGTTTCTTTCGGCATGATATGTGGCGCCCTTCCAGGCTTAAGCTCATCAATGTCAATTATTCTAATGCTCCCCTTCACCTACACAATGACACCGGTAAATGCAATTGTAATGCTGGTGGCAACATATGTAGGCGGTGCGTCGGGAGGTAGCATAAGCTCGATACTACTTAAAACTCCGGGTACTCCCGAATCGGTTGCTACAACTTTCGATGGCTACCCCATGGCACAAAGAGGGCAGGCGGGCAGAGCACTTGGACTTGCGGTTTCCTCCTCTTCATTCGGTGGAATATACTCAGCTATCGTAATGCTTGTTGCCGCTCCACTACTTGCGGTTATAGCACTTGAGTTTCAAAGTGCTGAATATTTTGCACTCGGTCTTTTAGGACTTAGTTGTATTTCAAGCATTGGCTCAAAGGATCAGGCAAAAGCTCTTTTCTCAGCTTGTGTAGGTCTTCTTATGACCACAATCGGAATAGATGCAATAAATGGTGCATACAGATTTACATTTGGGCAGGCGTTTTTAATAAACGGTATAGAATACATTCCCGTTATGATTGGTTCATTTGCATTGGTGGAAATTTATAAAAATGCGGCTGAATACAAAAATCGTTCAACGGATACAGTTGACGAAGGCAATAAAGTATCACTCGAAACAATTAAGTTAAAAGAATTTTTTGGCAGATGGAAACTTCTTATCCAATCGGCAAGTATCGGTACAATAATTGGTATTATTCCTGCGGCAGGTGCCTCGATTGCTTCACTTGTGAGCTACGGTACAGCGGCTAAAGGCAAAAACGGCGATAAATTCGGCACAGGATGTGACGAGGGTATCATAGCACCTGAAACAGCTAATAACGCTGCAATAGGCGGAAGCCTTGTGCCTACGATGGTTTTAGGTATCCCCGGAAGCCCAACAGCGGCAATTATCATGGCAGCGTTCATGATTCACAACCTCACACCTGGCCCACTGCTAATCACCGACCAACCCGTGCTTCTAAATGCGATATTCCTTGGCATTGTACTTGCATCACTTTTACTATTTATCGTTGGTAGGGTTATCACAAAGCAGTTTGCAAGAATATTAAAGCTTCCATATCCACTGCTTGGAACTATTATCGCTACACTCGGTACAGTTGGTGCCTACTCGCTTAATAATAGCTTTTACGATGTTCTCCTAATGTACTTCTTTGGTTTTATAGGAATATTAATCAAAAAATACAATTTCTCAAACCCAGCAATGATTTTAGGTCTAATCTTAGGCCCGATTGTAGAGCAGAATTTAAGAAAACAGTTGGTTATTGAGGGCGGTAGCTTTATTGGATTTGTACAGCGCCCACTTGCACTTTCCATTATCATTATTTCGGTACTGGCATTTGCATACCCATATATTCAAACAAAATTAGCTGCAAACAAAGCCGCTAAGGCGTCAAAATAATTCCGAGGGAAGGGAAAAATAAATGAGCCAAAGAATTAAAATACCCTGCACAATTATGCGTGGGGGGACCAGTAAGGGAGTATTCTTTTTAGAAAAAGATTTACCCTCCGATGTAAAAGCAAGGGATGAAATACTCCTCAAAGCGATGGGTAGTCCCGATAAAAAGCAGATAAGCGGCCTCGGTGGTGCTACTTCTGTAACGAGTAAGGTGGCTATTGTATCGGTTTCCGACCGTGATGATGCGGATGTGAACTACACATTTGCACAGGTGTCCGTAGATAAGGCGCTTGTAAGCTATAAAGGCAATTGTGGCAATATTTCCTCTGGAGTTGGCCCCTTTGCCATCGAAAAAGGGCTTGTGAATATAAAAGGTGATACTACACCTGTTAAGATTTACAATACAAATACCGATAAGATTATTATTGCCGATATCTGCACAAAAGGCGGAGAAGTAAATTATTTAGGCGATTATGCAATTCCAGGAGTTCCAGGAACTTCGGCACCAGTAAAGCTAAATTTTGTAGATCCAATGGGCTCTGTATCGGGCAAACTTCTACCTACGGATAATGTAGTGGATATACTCGAAGTGCCGGGAGTGGGCAAAGTGCCTGCTTCCATCGTGGATGCTGCAAACCCACTTGTATTTGTTAAAGCTTCGGACATAGGGCTCAGCGGTACAGAAACCCCCGAAGAAATAGACGCTAAACCTGAACTGCTCGAAAAAATCGAAACAATCAGAGCAGTGGCGGCGGTGAAAATGGGGCTGATTGAGGACTACAAAACCTCCGCAACCGATTCACCGGGCGTGCCTAAGATGACGATTGTCTGCCCACCCACTGCATACACAGCCACAAACGGTGACAGTATAGCCGTAAACGAAGTGGATTTGTGCTCAAAAATGATGTCGATGCAAAAAGTGCATCCAACATATGCTATGACGGGTGCTATGTGTACGATAGCGGCGGCAGTGATAGAGGGTAGCATTGTAAATGAGATGCTCACTTCCAAAGAGGTTAAAAAGCTGAGAATAGGGCATCCGGGCGGTGTTCTTGAAGCGGAAGTGGATTTTGAAAATGGCACAGTCCCAGTAATAAAATCCACCGCAGGCTATCGCACAGCACATCTAATAATGAATGGCGAAGTGATTATTCACGGTTAGATAAG
>CAYJLI010000017.1:22256-39435 GCA_964371155.1 uncultured Oscillospiraceae bacterium
AAAGCCGTTTTCCGATTGTCCATAAATCTGGATAATCGGAAAATATGGCACATTTATAGCTATTTAAGTGGTTATTTTGTGCCTTTCTGAGAAAGGAATGCTCATGAATATGATTAAATTATATAAAGACGGAGTATATCTAAAAAATCAAAATGAAATTTTATCCGAAGAAGAGGCGAGAGCAAAGAAGCTCCCTTCAAAAGAGGATTCTGCCAAAGGGACAATCTCCTACGGCATTTTAGAGAGCCACAATCAAAGTGGGGACATGAAATCGCTAAAGCTAAAATTTGACTCTCTCACTTCCCACGACCTTACATTTGTAGGGATAGTACAAACAGCAAAGGCGTCGGGCTTTGATAAATTCCCCATGCCCTATGTGCTAACAAATTGCCACAACTCACTATGTGCTGTTGGTGGTACAATAAACGAAGATGACCATGTTTTCGGGCTTTCAGCCGCAAAGAAATATGGTGGTATATACCTACCCCCACATCTCGGTGTAATACACCAATATATGAGGGAAGAGATGGCAGGCGGAGGCAAAATGATACTTGGCTCGGACAGCCACACACGCTACGGTGCACTTGGCACAATGGCAGTGGGTGAGGGCGGTGGAGAGCTTGTAAAGCAGATACTAAATCAAACATATGACATATCCTACCCCGATGTAGTCGGCATATATCTAAAAGGCGCACCACGTGCAGGCATTGGCCCTCAGGATATTGCAATAGCACTAATTACAGCAACATTTAAAAGCGGTTTTGTAAAAAATAAGGTTATGGAATTTATTGGCCCGGGTGTTGCTTCCATGAGCACCGATTACCGCAACGGAATAGATGTTATGACAACTGAAACCACCTGTCTAACCTCTATTTGGCAAACCGATGACGACACACGAGAGTATCTAAAAGAACACGGCAGGGAAGCGGATTTCAAAGAGCTTGCACCAGCCAATATAGCCTATTATGATAGCTTTATAGAAATAGACCTCGATAAAATATATCCGATGATTGCACTTCCCTTCCATCCTGGCAATGGTTATGAAATCAGAGAGCTCAAAGCAAACCTAAGGGATATTCTCCACAAAACAGAAGAGGAGAGCAGGGATTTATTTAAAGGCACTTCTGTAAAACTCGACTTGCAAAGTAAAATAAAAAATGGTAAATTATATGTAGATCAAGGAATTATTGCAGGATGCGCAGGGGGTACCTACTCAAACATAATGGAAGCGGCTCACATTTTAAAAGATGTAAGCATAGGTGATGATTTATTCTCACTATCCGTTTATCCCTCCTCGGTGCCTGTAATGGCGGATTTAACTGAGAAAAAAGCAATAAGTGAATTAATGGCGGCAGGTGCTGTAATAAAAACTGCATTCTGTGGGCCATGTTTTGGCGCAGGAGATACACCATCACATGATAGCTTCAGCATAAGGCATACAACTCGCAACTTCCCAAATCGTGAGGGCTCAAAACCTGGTAAGGGTCAAATGGCTTCGGTGGCACTTATGGATGCAAGAAGCATTGCGGCTACTGCAAAGATGGGTGGGGAGCTCACCGCCGCTGACGAGCTTGAATACAGTTATGAATGCCCCAAATACAATTATGATGACCGCTCTTATAAAAGCAGGGTATATAAAGGATTTGATAAGCCACAATCGGATTTATCACTGATCATGGGGCCAAGTATTAAGGACTGGCCTGAAATGCCTCCGCTTAATAAGCATATGCTGCTGAAAGTTGATGCATATATTGAGGACTCCGTCACTACAACCGATGAGCTTATTCCCTCGGGTGAAACCGCATCTTTCCGCTCTGACCCAATGGGGCTTGCGCAGTTCACACTTTCAAGAAGAGTTCCCGAATATGTCTCTTCAGCACAGCAAACTGCAAAGCTTGAAAAAGCTCGCAAAGAGGGAGAAAACCCAAAAGAAACTTTAGAAGTGCTCACTAAAATCCGCAGTATAGCAGGTTTTTGGGATGTAGCTGATGGTGAAATTGACCTCAGTAGTACCATATATGCAGTGAAGCCGGGTGATGGCTCCGCACGTGAGCAAGCGGCTTCATGCCAAAGAGTGCTTGGGGGAGGCGCAAACCTTGTTAAGGAATATGCAACTAAGCGTTATCGTTCAAATTTAATAAACTGGGGAATGGTGCCTTTTGAGCTTAAGTCGGATCCAGATTTTAAATGTGGCGATTATATCTTCATTCCAAATATCAAAGAACATTTGCATACTGATAATCCCGTAATAAATGCATATGTTATAGGTGAAGGCGCAGTGCCACTTACACTTACAATCGGTGACCTCACCGAGGAAGAAAAAGCAATTATAGACTCAGGATCGCTAATAAATTACAACAGAGGTTAGTCCTAACTTCAGAGTATCAAGGAGGCAAATCAATGAAGATTGAGAAGATTGCAATAGCAGGAACTTTAGAATCAAGCGATGCACAAATAACAGTGGAACCGTGTGCTGGCGAAATTGAACTTTCTATTGAGAGCAGTGTTATCAACCAATATGGTAAGCAGATTAAAGCAACTGTTCTCGAAACTTTAAACCGCCTCGGGGTTACGCAGGGCAAAATAATGGTAGTCGATAAAGGCGCACTCAGTTGCACCCTAAAAGCGAGGGTGGAATGCGCAGTGTATCGTTCAAACGATATAACTGAAAATCTACCATGGGGAGGTGCAATTAAATGAATCATCCGAATAAAAAGCGACTTCGTCGCTCGATGCTTTTCTTAAATGCACAGCGTCCAAGCTTAATAATAGACCCATATATATATAAGCCCGACTCTGTTATGCTCGATTTAGAAGATGCGGTTGCGGAAAGCCAAAAGGACTCCGCAAGATATTCACTTTACCATGCACTAAAAGAAATTGATTACAGAGGCGTGGAGAGAATAGTTCGCATAAATGCCCTTGATACACCGCATTGGAAAGAAGATGTCCGTGTTTGCGTTGCAGGCGGTGCCGATGGAATTCGCCTTGCAAAAACCGAGAGTGCGGCTGATATTCACACAGTGGAGAAAGCGATTTTAGAAGCTGAGCGTGAGTTTCACAGAGAAGAGGGTAGCACACTGCTTATGGCGGCAATTGAGTCGGCAAGGGGAGTGCTAAACTGCTTTGAAATCTGCAAAAGCTCGGAGCGTCTTTTCGGAGTTGCGCTGAGTGGTGGCGACTATACAAAGGACTTGCAAACAACTATTAGCGGCACAGGTATAGAGCTTGCAGGAGCAAGACAACAAATGATAATAGCCGCACGTGCCGCAGGAGTACAGTGCTTTGATACAGTATTTACTTTTTTAGATCAAATGGATGTTTTTGAAAAAGAAGTAGAGATGATTAAAACAATGGGGTTTGACGGCAAATCTCTAATTAATCCAAGGCAAATTGCAGTTGTCCATAAGATTTTCACCCCCGATGCAAAACAGATAGCTTTTGCCGAAAAAGTGGTAAGAGAAATAGATGAGAAAAAGGCTGAGGGCATCGGTGTATTTTTAGTGGATGGCAAGATGATTGACATAGCATTTTATGACGGCGCTGTGCGCACACTCAAACTTGCGAAGGCTTCCGGAGTATATAAGGGGGATTTGGTAAAATGAGCAATGTAGTTGTAAATGCTGTCGGCAGAGAAATACCGATAGAAATTTTAGAAAAGACTGGCAAGAAACCTTTTGCAGGAGCACTTGCCTTAGATGAAACAAAATATACAAAAGCAGCACCCACTGTAAGGGCAAATACCGACCCTAACCGCAGTAAACTTGTTCACTCTATAAAAGAAGTGCTAACAAAATGCGAGATTAAGGACGGGATGACACTTTCCTTCCACCACCATTTCCGTGAGGGGGATTATGTCCTCAATATGGTAATGCAGGCGGTGCACGAAATGGGCATTAAGGAAATTACCATTTGCGCAAGCTCTTTAGGAAAGGCAAACGACCCAATTCTTCCATATATACTTGATGGCACAATTGTTGGAATACAGTCCTCGGGTGTTCGTGGGAAAATTGGTCAAGCAATTTCGACGGGCAAACTGCGTGATTTAACAATAATGCGTTCTCACGGCGGACGTGTTCGTGCGATTGAAACAGGTGAAGTGCATATCGACATCTCCTTTATAGGCGCTCCTACTTGCGACGAGTACGGCAACTGCTGTGCAAATGGCGGAAAGAGTGACTGCGGAGTGCTTGCATATTCTGCTGTTGATGCTAAGTATGCGGATAAAGTCGTGGCAATTACCGATTGCCTTGTGCCTTTTCCAAATGTCCCTGCAAGCATTTCCATGGTTGATGTAGACTATGTATGCGTAGTGGACTGCATAGGTGACCCTGGGAAAATTGCAACGGGTGCGGCAAAGCCAACCACCGACACACGCAAAATCCTAATGGCTGAATACTGCACACAGTTTGTAATAAACTCGCCTTATTTCAAGGATGGATTTTCCTATCAGACAGGTGTGGGTGGCGCATCAATCGCTTCAACAATTCTGCTTGCTGAAATTATGGAAGAGCGTGGCATCACCATGAGCTTTGGCATGGGTGGAATAAATACAGTAATGTGCGATATGCTCGAGCGTGGCCTTGTTAAAAAGCTTGTAAATACCCAAGCTTTTGACATAGGTGCGGTAAAAAATATTCAGACAAATCCAAATCATGTTGAGATTTCCACTTCGGAATATGCAAACCCATTTAATAAAGGTGCGTTTGTAAATAAGCTCGACATAGTGGTGCTCGCCTCACTCGAAGTAGATACTGATTTTAACTGCAATGTTGTAGTAGGCTCCGACGGAGTGGTAACAGGCGCTCAGGGAGGACATCCCGACACTGCCGCAGGTGCAAAATGCACAATAGTAATTGCACCCCTCCTGCAAGGGAGAATACCTGCAATTTGCTCTAAAGTTACAACAGTAACAACCCCGGGGGAAACAGTCGATGTAATAGTAACAGATTATGGCATTGCAATAAACCCAAGGAGGAGCGATTTAATCGAGCATATGAAAGATGTTGATTTACCATTCTACACTATCGAACAGCTTCGTGATATCGCCGTATCAATGGTGGGAGAGCCCGAACCAGTGCGATTTGGGGAGCGTGTTGTGGGAATTATTGAATCCCGTGATGGTAGTATATTGGATGTTGTCCGTGAGATTGCTCCATATGAATTTGATTAATTCAGCGAATAAATTGCACTGAAATCAAAGATATATGGATGAAAAAATAGTTTTATAATTATATTAATTTGGAGAATTTTCCTTCACATAGAGTGGGGGAACATTCTCCAATAATTATTTTAGGGCATTTTATATCAAAAAAATGCTTATGCGAAATAGAAATAATATATAATTCACAATTTGTTAATGGTAAAATATTGTAAAAATATCATATGAGTGATAAAATTACAAAAAAAGTAAATAAACTACACATCTATAATTTTGAAAGGACAAAGAACATGAACAATTTATCTTATGGCAAATTACTTGAGGGAAAATCGGCTTTGATTACAGGGGCAGGTTCGGGAATTGGCAAGGCTATTTTGGAGAGGTTTATTGAAGCGGGAGCAGTGTGCGTTGCGGCGGATATAAATTTTGAAAGTGTTAAAGCTTTAAATGAGACATATGGAAACTGTGTTCATCCTCTTAAAATTGATGTTTCGAGCAGGGAAGAGGTTGAAAATGCTATTAATCTAACTGTCGAAAAATTCGGTAAAATGGACATCATTGTTAATAACGCAGGAATTTTGGATAATTTAACTCCAATAGATGAAATGGAAGATGAACTTTGGGATAAAATAATGGCCGTAAATCTTAATAGCGTTATGTATGGCACAAGAAAAGCAGTGCGTTACTTTATGGAGAATAAAATGAAGGGTGTTATTTTAAACACAGCTTCATTATCAAGTTTATTTGCAGGACGTGGAGGCACAGCTTACACTGCGTCAAAGTTTGCAGTTGCAGGGCTAACTAAAAATGTTGCATTCATGTATGGGGACGAGGGTATTCGTTGCAATGCAATCTGCCCCGGTAATACTGCAACAAATATCGGTGCAACAATGCGCCCAAGCAAAAGAGGCCTTGCAAAAGCAACTACCGGCTATTCAGGAGCTTTAAGAGCGGGGACTTCCGAAGAAGTTGCGGCAAGTGCTTTGTTTATGTGCTCGGAGGAATCTGCTTTTATCAATGGTCAAACAATAACAATTGATGGAGGCTGGAGCGCTTATTAGTGAATGAGCAGTTTTTTTAAGCTGCATTTAGTGTTTTAAATAAGCTATGAGTTTTGAATTTTAAAACTACTCATAGCTTATTTTTATATGGGGTATCATAAATTAGATTAAAATAAAATGTAATATTTTCTATTTTAGATGTAAATTTCAAAAAATGACTGATAAAAAATTTATTAGTATGCATTTAAAAAATATAGATTACTTAAATTTTTTTTGGCATTACATCATGTAACACAGCCAATTTGAGGAAAAAATTGGAATTAAAAATCTCAAAAAAACACAATTAATGATGAATATTTTTTCATTTTTTAAAATCACTGTGAGAATAGCATATTTGGAAAAGTTTTGATATGAATAAATCATACGCAAGAGAATTTGTACATAAAATGCACCTAATTTGCTTGACTATGCAAATTCTTTATGATAAAATTAATATATATTTTAATTTTTTATACTTTATTTTGTATATTTATGCAAACTGTTTAGGAGGGTGTTGTAATGAAATCGGAGCTGAATAATAGGCAAGAAGTTGCTATGAAGCTGAAGCAGCTTAGGACTAAAGCGGGATTTACCCAAAAGGAAATTGGAGAAGTAGCAGGAAAAGCTCCACAAACAGTGGCTTCTTGGGAAAACGGTAAAGGCCAGCCGGATATAAAAACATTTGCCTATCTTTGTTATATATATGGGATAAGCGATATTTTTAAAGAATTTGGTTATTTAATTGAAGGCGAAATGGACTCCATTCCAGAAAAACTTCAAAGCAGTGCAGAAAAATACAGTGTAAATGCAAATAGTTTATCCGATGAAGAAAAAATATTTTTGATGAATTTGCGCCAGCTCAGTGAAACTGAAAGAAAGATGGCTATGTCAATTGTAGAAACAATTCTTTCGCACAAAGCGGAAGCAATGTCGAAAAACGAAAAGAAGTAATAACTTTAATATAAAAATCAGCAAACAAATATATTTTATTTAAACCGATTATCCAACCCACTCTACAACACTATCCACAACGGACAATTTATATCTAAGTAAAATAATTTTGCCATCCCCTCCCGCACGAAGCAGGAGAGGATGGCAATTTAAATTTAGCTATATAATAAAATATTGGGCATTGATTAATGTAAATAAAACTAATTAGAATTACCGTGGAGCAACTGCCCCACGGTAATTTAATAATATAGTAGTTAGTAAGTAATATTTAAAACCTACCTATTCTAAATTAAGCCTATTAGTTAGAATATATGTAATAATTACAAAGTAAATTATCGACCAAACAATATCCACCGCAATTGCAATCCACAATGTCATACTAAACTCACCATATAAATCAACATAGGGAAGATTGTAGGGATAGGATAGAATGGAATCGCCACTTATGATATTAGAATTTATCACATTTGCCACTGAAGTTATCAAAATAAATGAGATAAAGCCAAATAGTGATTTGAATTTATTAAAAAGGTGTGAAACGGATATTGAAGTGTATATAAGTAAAATTCCAGATACTGAAGCTACAGTGGAGGCAAGTATAAATTCAAAGAGCGCACGGAAGAAAAGAAGTGGATCAATACTTATGTAGTGGAGTATTTCACTGATAAACTCACCCAGAACATCAAATGCACTAAAAAAACCAGTACCTGTAATAATTAGGGAAATCAGTACAACAATCCAAGTGAAAAATATCCAGATTACCGCCGAGAGCACTTTTGAAATAATATGTTGGTGAAGTTTTACTGGAAGGGTAAACATCAAATACCCCTCATCGCCCAAAAGACTTTTGGAAAAGCGATTAACTACCATTATTATGGTAACAACAAATGCTGCCATAAGCACACCGCCATAAGCGAAAAATGTTACCATAAATACGGGACTATTATTTGACCACCAACTTATGTCGGAAACAAATAATCCGCAAATAGAAGCGAAAATAATAACAGCGGCATAAAGGGGTAAAAATGTACGCACTGAACTGCGAAACTCGTATTTTAACAGTTTGCCTAACATCTAAACACCTCCCTAAAGTATTCATCAACAGATTTACCCTTGCTCTGCCTAATATTTGCTACGGAGTCATGAAGATGTATTTTCCCACCTGATATAAATATAGCATCATCTAAAACCCTTTCAATATCTGTAATTAGATGGGTGCATATAATTATAGAAGCGGAGGGGTTGTAGTTTGATATAATAGTGTCGAGTATGTAGTCCCTTGCCGCAGGGTCAACTCCTGCAATAGGTTCATCGAGCAAATAGAGCTTGGACTTTCTGCTCATAACTAAAATAAGCTGAACTTTTTCCTTTGTACCCTTAGACATTGTTTTAAGCTTGTCGTTTGGGTTAATATTTAATCTTTCGAGCATGGCAATAGCTGTATCAACACTAAAATCCTCATAAAAATCGGAAAACATCGAGATTATATCAACAGCCTTCATCCAGTCGTTGAGATAGGTGCGCTCGGGAAGATAGGAAACTGCCGCTTTCGTGATAGGAGAGGGGTTGTGTCCATTTATAAGTATTTCACCGCAATCGGGTGTGAGTAAGCCGTTAATTAGCTTAATAAGAGTGGTTTTTCCACTGCCATTAGGTCCGAGCAAACCAACGATTTTACCGGGTTGTATGCTTAGGCTTATATTGTCAAGCGCCATTTTTTTGCCGTAGCACTTAGTTATATCTCTTATTTCAAGTAAACTACTCATTGTGACCTCCTTGTGTTATTTTTATAAATATAGGTGAAACTGTAAATTTAGATTTAGCTTCCCACTAACGGGTAGAGAAAAAATAAGCTTACTCATTTCAATATATTTCATAATAAATTTTATATTTTTTTGATGAATATGTCAAGTCATAGAGCTTAAATAGTATTTTTAGAAAATGCTATTGGAGTAACATTTAATCTATTTTTATCTGTGATGCAAGCAAAGCCAAATATTGTTAGCAGATAGCCCTTAATAAGGTTGACAAATTTTGCTATATGGTATATCATATCTAAAGGTGCTTTAACACATAAAAGCGTAAAAGTTTAAATGGGTAAATAACTAAACTGTAAAACGGATGCGAAATTTGAATATAAATTTTAAGCCTTTTATATTTAAAATCCGTTTCTTTCCGTAAAAAACAACGAACAATCAAAACAAGGCACGATTACGACCTTCCTTTATGGTTGTTTTGCGCCATTATTAGAAAGGGAATTTACAATTATGGAAGAAATAAAACTTGCGTATGGCTCACAGGATATCTGCTTTAATATCGAAGGGGCAAAAAGTGTTGTATATCTGCATGAAAATGAGATGAATGTAGTTTCAGATATGAAAGAGGCACTTATAGAAGCAATGACTAAAGGCAGTATTAATTCTAAGCCTTTAAATGAGCTGATAAATGCACAGGATAAAGTCACTATTATTATTAGCGATATTACAAGGTTTTGGATGAGGCAGGACATAGTTTGCAGTAATGTTGTCCAGTATTTGCATCAAACTCTTGGAGTGCCTTGTGAAAATATTACGATATTAGTCGCACTCGGGACACACCGCTTTCACACTGAAGAGGAAAAGAAAAAATTAGCGGGCGAATATGCATATGCAAATGTTAAAATAGTCGACCACGACTGTGATGCGAAGGATTTTGTGAATGTCGGTAAAACAAGTTTTGGCACCGAAGTGGAGCTAAACCCACTCGTAGCTTCAGGGCAAAAAGTTATCTCGATAGGCGGCACGGTGCACCATGTAATGGCAGGTTATGGTGGAGGACGCAAAAGTATACTCCCAGGAGTTTCCACAAGAAGGACAATAGGCATGAATCACCGCTTAGCGCTCGACCCCGAGAAAGCAATGAGCGATGTAAGAGTTGGCAGTGGTAAGATAAGTGAAAACCCAATTAATTTAGATATAGCGGAAGCGGCTACACTAATAGATGTAACATTTGGAATTAATATAGTGGTGGACGCTAAGGGCAAGCACAGTGGATATTTTTGTGGAAATTTTGCCGAGGCATGGAAAGAAAGCTGCAGATATGTCCAAAAATGCTACGGTGTACCGATTGAATATGAAGCGGATATAGTAATTGCAAGCTGTGGGGGATACCCTAAGGATTTAAATCTATATCAGTCGATGAAAACACTTTTTAATGCTGCTCGTGCAGTAAAAAAAGATGGCATACTGATACTTGTAGCAAAATGCAACGAGGGAAGCGGCTCGGAAGATTTCTTTAGCTGGATAGAACCACTGCAAAGAGGTGTGCTTGATGCAGAATTAAGGGCTAATTTCACAATTGGCGGATACATATTCTATGCGGCTTGTGAGAGCATAGCAAAAGCAAATTCCTACCTACTCACCGACATTGACGCTAAAACAGTTGATGGAATGGGATTTGATGTGTATAACAATATGGATGAGCTACTTAGCCACATTAATTTTACCGATAAGAGTGTTTATGTAATTGAACATGGTGGCAGCTTAATGCCACAGCTTAGTGACGATTACAAATTCCTCTGCTCCGATATATAAAAAGAGATTTTATTATATCCTACTAAAACTAAATTTAACGAGGTGCATAAATGAATATTCCATTGATTATAGTTTGCATGTATGTTGTGCTTTTGTTTAGCATTAGCATATATGTGTCCAAAAAACAAAAAAAAGACAGCGACAACTTCCTCCTCTACAAAGGCCAAAATGGGACATTTGTCGTGGCGGCAAGCATTGCAGGCCTTGCGATAGGTGGCGCTTCCACAATAGGTATAGCGGAAAATGCCTTTTCGGTTGGGCTCTCTGCAGGTTGGTACGACACTGCATGGGCAATAGGCGCAGTGGCTTCAAGTATGCTCGGTGTTAAATTTCTTCGCAGAAGTGGACACAGCACAATAAGTGCACTGGTAAACGAAATGTATGGCAATTATACTTCCTTTATAATGGTAATATCAATGTGTATAATACAGTCGGGAATTATTGCACTCCAGTACAAAGCCGGTGGTTCAATTTTAGCATCACTGCTCCCCGATATATTCACAGCTCAAACAGGCACATTCTTCTCATTCATTATATTCATGCTTATAGCGGTTATAGGTGGTATGGGAAGCGTTTCACTAACAAATGTTTTAAACCTCATACTGATATATGTCGGCGTAATTGTAGCCACATTTATAGTACTCACCGATATGGGCGGGTGGGAAGCTATAAATGCACTCGTAATAGCAGAACCAGATGTACCATATATGAGCCTCACAGAGGGTATGGGATGGATTGGTATAGTTAGCTGGGTGATAGTAATGCTCGGTAATACAAACTCAATACAGGGTGTTGTGCAGATAGGTCTTACGGGTAAGGACGAAAAGAGTGCAACAAGGGGCTTCATTTTAGGCGCAATATTTATGGTGCCCGTTGGATTTATATGTGCACTACTCGGTGTAGCGAGTAAAGCACTACTCCCAGACGCCTCCGCAACACTTGCACTTCCAATGATACTAATGAGCATACCTCCACTACTTGGTGGGATTACACTCTCAGGACTGTGGGCGGCGGACATGGGCACGGCTTGTTCTATGATTATAGGCCTCTCAACCACCGTGAGTAATAATATATTCTACAAGTTTGTTAAAAAAGAGTTTGCACCTGAGAAAAAAGTGATGATAAATAAGGTTATAGTAATTGTAAGCAGTATTATTACATATCTTGTAGCCACACAGATGGGTGCAATTTTAGCGGCAATGCAGCAAGCGCTCTCACTTGCAATCGGCACTTCATTCGCCGTGGTAGGTGCACTGCTATTTCCTAAATTCACAAGCAAAAGCGCAGGCTTTACCACGATATTTGCTTCGATAGTCTGCATACTTACATGGAATTATGTTCCAGCTGTAAAGCCTATATTTAATAGCATAGGCATATTTATGTTTGTTGTTTGTGCAGTCGTATTTGTACTCACAAGTATACTGGATAAAAATAAGGTTCAAACAGCAAATGCGTAATAAATAGTTTTATTAATTAATGCCCATTTCCATCAGCAATGAAGGAAATGGGCAGATTTATATTGTTGTAATTAAAAAAAATCTATATTTAATGTAACGAAATCTATTTTTTCGACACTAATATATAAAGACACCTAAAACCAATAATTCATCTTATTTAAGGATGAACATTGGCAAAAAGCAAAAAAGTTAGAAGTGCTTATCCCTACATTAATATAACGAAAGGAGGAATTATTTTGGATATGGATATTAAATCCCTGTACATAGAATACAAAGATGATTTATATAGATATTTAATCAGTATTACAAATAATCCCTCACTTTCAGAAGATATTGTATCGGAGACATTTCTCACAGCGCTTAAATCCCTGCAAAAATTTAAAGGGCAGTCCAGCATAAAAACATGGCTATTCTCAATAGCGAGATATAAGTGGTATGAATATTTGAGGAAGAATAAAATAGGAGATAGTCTTGATAGCATGGCTGGAATATATCTAAAAGATGGGGTGAACATCGAGGAAAGCCTAATTACAAAGGAAACCATAGAGCGGATTTATCAGCTTCTTTCTCAGGAGGACGAACGAAAAAAGGATGTAATTTTAATGCGAATACAGGGATATTCATTTTTAGAAATAGCCGAAAAGCATAATATATCTGAAAGCTCTGCGAGAGTTTTACATATGAGAGTGAAAAATAAAATTAGGGAAGCCTTAGAAGAATAAAAGTGAAAGGGGAAATCGTATATGAATAAAATAAGCTGTGATGTATGCCTTGACTTATTGCCGCTTGTAAAAGATGAAGTGGCAAGTGCGGACAGTGAAAAGTTAGTTAATGAGCACATAATGCAGTGTGATTCCTGCAAAGCTATATACCATGGCGAAAAAATAGGCAAAAAAGGCTTTGACGATGAAAAAGTGACTAAGAAGCTCAAATCACAACTGATGTTTTGCCTAATAACTACCGTGCTATTTGGTGTATCGGTAGGTATAATGATTACAGATGGTATGAATATGTTCTACAATGTGGTAATAATGCCAGCGATAGGTGGTTGTGGATATATGTTTTTGCGAAAGAAAGCCTATTATGCGCCAATAGCAGTACTGCTCTTTTCGGTAGGATGGAGTGCATTTTCTTCATTCACCGAGGAGGGTATGGGGGGAGATTATATCTATGTAATGCTTGCCTCGTCACTGTTTTACTCGTTAATCTACATGTCGTTTTGTATTATAGGAATTGTGATTGCATGGTCACTGCGCTATGCGTTTTCAAAGGAGGAAAAATAGATGGCAAAGAGCAAAAAAAGTTTAAAGAAGATTTTAGCGGCGGCACTTGGAATAACACTTATAGTTTCCTTACTTGCAACACTAAATAGCTTGGTGGGCAATCCACTTTCGAAGCACTTAGCTAAAAACGCAGTGGAGGATTATATCGAAACCGAGTATGCTGAGCTTGACTTAGAAGTGGACAGAGTCTATTACAGCTTTA
The DNA here is from genome assembly GCA_964371155.1 of uncultured Oscillospiraceae bacterium. GTDB lineage: Bacteria > Bacillota > Clostridia > Oscillospirales > Ruminococcaceae > CAYJEQ01. Next base: position 35,923 of record CAYJLI010000017.1, read on the forward strand.
AATTCGGCGATTACGGTGCAATTTGCAAATCACCGACAAGTGTAGACACCCTTTTTAGCGTATACACGGACAGCTTTGGCAATATAGTTAGGGATGAATATGAATATGAAGTGGCAAATAATTTCTCTACATACAGACGCCTTGACTCAGAGCTTAGAGAAATTGGGGAAGAAATACTCAGAAAAGGGCTAAATTATGAGCTTGACAATGCAATTTTTAGTTTGGTTCATTTAAATGAAGAAGAGATGCAAAAGCTTGAAAAGGATGCACCGCTCGAAATTTATAATCCGCCTTATAAAATAGTTGCAAGTGTTTCAGTGATAGACGCTGATGTGAGCTATGAAAAGATGGCGGAAATACTGCTTGCAGTAGCGGATGTATGCAAAGCAGAAGGTGTTAAAATAAGCGAATACAGTGTGCGAATAGAGTATGACACTTTGGTGTCGGTAGAAGATGGTGCAGAAGCGAGAGAATTAAAGAATTTAAGCTGCTATAATATGCCGAGCGAGCTTCTCTTGAGCGAAGATTTAGCAAAGGCTATAGAGGAATTTGATTTGCAATAAAAAAATCCACTAAATAACTATGCCCCTTACAAACAAGAAATGTTTGTAAGGGGCAATTTTCATTGTGTGTTTATTACATCGACGAAGCAATAAAAAGCATATAACATACTATTACAATAATATTTGGAAGTATAAAAGTGAAGTTTCTCTTCATCTGACTTTCAGGTGACATCATTATTTTAGATGAAATAACAAATGCAGTGGCAAAATGAGCCACAAGTCCGAATGAGAGCAGTGCAAAGCCTTCTTTAGTAAAGAGATACACAGAGCCTCTAAAATAGGTGAAATCTGCAATGGACATGATGAAGAAATTAAAGAGATTGCTTCCTAAAATATTCCCCGTCATGGCATTAAAGTTTCCAAGCCTTGCTAAGTTTACAGAAGAGGCAAGCTCTGGGAGCGAAGTAGCAACACCGAGTAGAAGTGCGCCAGCAAAGGTAGTGCCCATATTGTATTCTATCGCAAGCCTATCAGTCACGAATGTGATTGCAATACTAAATGCTACAAGCAAAATACTTGCAAGAGTAAACCTTCTACCTATTTGAGCAATGGTGAGTGGAACTTCTGCTTCTTCCTCAACATTTTCAAGCCCATCGTCATTGGACATCGTCTTTATACCCACATAATACACCACGGCTATTGCAATGGAATAAAGACTAAAGAAAAGTATAAACGGATCAAAATTAAAGTATGCACCCAAGGTAAGTAATATATATATGGTGACAGTGCATTTTAAAGTAGTAATATGACTGCGTCCGATACTTGCTTTTTTAAAGGCTGTAAAGAATATAAGCACTATTGCTGAGAGCGCAGTTAGATTAAATAGGTTACTTCCTAAAATATTACCCATAACAAGCCCCGGCTTGTCCAAGAAAATTGTAGATGATAGACTGGTGAAAAACTCTGGTAAGCTTGTCACCGCCGCCAGCATTACGCCACCGATAAATGCTCCTGATATATCAGTTTTTTTATCGAGCAAATCCACATAAAAAGATAGCTTGATAGATAGTAGTACTACGCAGGCTGCAAGCAGTAAGTACAAAATCAATGTCATAAATTTTTTAACCGCCTTTTAAGTATAAAATCATTTTTATATCACCCAATTATAAGTCTATTCTATGAAAAAGTCAAGGGATTAAAGAATGTTCATAAGCTTTAGCATGAGCATTCCTATCACACCGGGAAGACCAAAGAGAATACTTGTTGCCACCGAGATAGGAGTGATAGCGATTATAGGAGCAGTGTAAAGCCCAGCTGCATAAACAGCGGAGAGCCCAATCCCTCCGTAAATGGCGGAAAAAAACATGCTTTTCATAAAATTCCCCGATATAATAAAGCCATATAAAGAGCATAGAAGTATGCATATAAGTATGGAGGTGGAGATATTCATATTAATTCCTCTTTTCTTTAGTTTTAACTATAAAGTGTTAGTTCTTTTTCTTTTGTAGCATTTTCCCTTGCTTTTTTTAAAAGATATTCATACCTTTTATTGAGAGATTGTATTTCATAGATATATGAATCCACTAAATCATTATCATCGCAAATATTAAACATGCTGTATGCATTCTCAATAAGCGTTTTAACCTCGTTTAATTCCTTTCTTATTTTCGCTCCATAGTTTATTTCATCCTCTGCTTTACTTGCCCCAATATTAAATATTTTCATAAATAATGCCTCCTAAAGAAATTATATGCAAAAAGCATTGGCGATTATGATAGTATATATACAAAATATAATTTACTTTTGCAAACTGTATATGATATAATAAACACAATTATATATATCAAAAGCAACTATGTGCAGAAGTGTTTATTATATTTTATGCCCACTTTCTCGCCACTTCGTGGCAACCGAAAGTGATGGCAGATTGTATCAAAATTCTTCCGAATTTGTGATACAAAAAACACAACCAAACCTAATAAAGTCTATTAATATAGCAAAGTGTTTATTATATTTTATGCCCACTTTCTCGCCACTTCGTGGCAACCGAAAGTGATGGCAGATTGTATCAAAATTCTTCCGAATTTGTGATACAATAAACACAATTCAAATCTGCCATTACAGGCATCCTTGCACACGATAATTTTAATCTAATATAAATAAATTCCATGAGAGGAGGAGTAATTTGCAACTGATAAGATTTTTTGAAAATGACACTCGTATAAAAGCGTATTTCACCACAAGGCATGGTGGTGTGAGTAGTGGGGAATATGCCTCACTCAATTTAGGGAGCAATACGAATGATGATTTTGCGAATATTCTGTCAAACAGAAGAGCGCTAAAAGAGTATTTAGGCATAAATGATGCGATAGAGGTAAGGCTAAATCAAGTGCATGGTGCGGATGTGTCGGTTATTGATAATATGCCGAATGTCTCCGAGGAATACCGCCCCGGCGATTATGATGGAGTAATTACAAATCAAAAGGGTCTGCTACTTACTGCTGGCTATGCAGATTGCATTCCTGTGTATCTATATGACCCTATAAACTTAGTCATAGGTATAGCGCATTGTGGCTGGAAAGGCACGGTGAAAAAATGTGCACTCGCTACCCTAAAAGCTATGCAAGATAGATTTGGCAGCAAACCCTCCGATATTAAAGCGGCAATAGGGCCGGGAATTTCATATTGCTGTTTTGAAACAGGGAGTGATGTTTACGACTATTTTAAAGCAGAGGGATTTTTAATTGATAATTTTTCAAAGCAAATGCCAAACGGAAAATACTATATTGATTTAAAGAGTATTAATAAAGACATACTAAACACAGCAGGAGTTTCTGGTATAGATGTTTCCAATGAATGCACTTGCTGTGGCACCGATAAATTTTACTCGTATCGCAAAGAAAATGGCAGGACGGGCAGAATGAATGCAGGAATAATACTGTTATAATAATTAAAACCCACAAAATACTCATACTTATCAGGGTGAATAAAATATAAATAATCTCCACTC
>CAYJLI010000018.1:0-39016 GCA_964371155.1 uncultured Oscillospiraceae bacterium
GGATGCCCACATGGCAAATTTATATTATATTCGTACCTCATATAATATAAATAATAAACAGAAAGGTAGAACTTAAATGAGTAAATTAAAAAGCCTACAAGAGGCGGTAAGCCTCATTAAAAATGGTGACACTGTGGCAATAGGCGGCAATGTATTGCACCGTGCCCCCCATCAGTTTTTATACGAGCTGTGCAAAGGCGATGTAAAAGATTTAAATATAATTAAAACAGCTGGCGCTCACGATGTGGATTTATTATGCCTATCGGAAAAAGCGAGCAGTGTAGTCGCTGGATTTATAAGCTATGAGTCGGAATTTGGGCTTTGCAGATTTTATCGCAAAGGAGTGGAAAGTGGCAAAGTAAAAGCAAATGAGCACGCTTGCTACACTGTTATATCTGCGATTAGAGCCTCGGTTCAAGGTGTGCCATTTATGCCTTTTAAAGGGCTTGATGGCAGCGATTTAATGGAAGCTTGCGACTATTTTGCCACAGTAAAAGACCCCTTTAGCGGCGAAGAAATTAAATGCGTTAAGGCTATACGACCTGATGTTGCTATTATCCACGCACAGGAAGCGGACGAAAATGGCAATGTGAGAATATATGGCCCGGTATATGAAGATGTGCTCTTTGCCAAGGGCTCTAAAAAAGTAATAGTAACTGCCGAGCGAATAGTGTCAAACGATGAAATTCGTGAGAATAATCACCTAACAACTATTCCAAGCGTATTGGTTGACTGCGTGGTTGAGCTAAAGGGTGGCGCTACCCCTGGAAGCTGTTCTGGTGAGTATGATTTCGACAGAGAAATGCTAAAAGAATTCTTAACACTCAAGGATAAAGAAGAGCTTAAAACTTATCTTACAGGAGGGGAAAACTAATGAATTATCATATTGCAGACTTAATGGTAACAGCCATTGCAAGAAGAATACAAGATGGCGAAAAAGTATTCCATGGTGTAGCTTCCCCCGTGCCCGTAGCCTCGATAATGCTCAGCAGAGAACTATATGCTAAAGAGCTTATATATGTTAATATAACAGGTGGAACCAACGCACTACCCCAAAAATTAGAAATATCCACCGACAGTGACGCACTTACCCACAGGGCTGAGGGAAGATTTGACTTAACAGATATTTTCGACCTCTGCGCCAGAGGTGAGCTTGACATCGCATTTTTAAGTGGGGTGCAGATTGATGGAAAAGGAAACCTAAACAGCTCAGTTATAGGCGAATATGCAAAGCCAAAGGTAAAGCTTCCCGGTGGTGCAGGCAGTGCAGTGCTCGTGCCAAGTGTAAAAAAAGCCTTTATATGGAGGACAAAGCACGACCCAAGGGTATTTGTTAGAAATGTCGATTTTATCACAACTACCGGAAATGTAAACAAAGTATTTACTCCACTATGCATCTTTGGCAAGGATGAAGATGGACTTTATTTAGAGGCACTTATGGGTGATACTACTATGGAAGAAGTAGTGGAGAACACCGCCTTTGAAATTCGCACTAAGGGCGAAGTGATTAGAGAACCACTTCCGACTGAAGAAGAGATGAAAGTACTATCAAAAGTTGACCCCGATGGCATTAGATACTCAGAGTTTTAAAAAATAACACCTTAAAGGGCGGATATCAGCATAAGCGGATTGCACAACATCCCTGTGCAGAAAGTGAGTAATAGCGATGGAAAATCTAAAGGCACATTTATATAGTGGGCAGGTAGCCATAGGCACATTTGTATTTTATAATCAACCTCAAATAGTAGAGGCACTTGGGCTTTCAGGGCTTGACTTTGTTATACTTGATATGGAGCATGGCACACTTAATTATGAAAGTGTAATGAATATGTCCGCCATGGCAAAGCTAAGAGGCTTATCCCCCATTGTTCGAGCTTCTCAAAATGAAAGAGTGAGCATATTAAAATCCTTGGATTTAGGCTGTGACGGTGTGCAGATACCGCTGATTAACACCAAAGAAGAAGCCGAATACGCTGTGGCTTGTAGCAAATATCCACCACAGGGAATCAGAGGGGTGGCAATCCCAAGAGCGATTAATTTTGGCATCACTAAAGATTTAGTGTCAGATTATAATATAGCAAACCAAAATAATCTGACAATACTCCACTGCGAGACCAAGGAATGTTACGATAATTTAGAAGCAATACTTACAGTTGAGGGGCTTGATGTGATGTTTTTAGGGCCGTTTGACCTCTCGGCTTCACTTGGCATTATAAGACAGATGGAGCATCCTATGATGGTGGAGATACTAAAGAGTTTCCCCAAAAAAGTTACAAGAATGGGGAAAATTCCAGGAATTTATGTTTCAAGTGTAGAGGAGGCAAAACTGCGCATAGCACAGGGGTATAAATATATTGTCTATGGGCTAATAGAGCAAGAAGTGGCAAAGGCATATAAAAATGTAATAGAGAGTATCAAATGAAACCACAAATAAAATGAAAACCTCGAACTATCGGAAAGGGATTTGCAAAGCCCGATAGTTCGAGGTTTTTTCAGTGAAAAGTGCAATTAAATCTGAAATGCCTTAAATTTATTTACATAAATTAACTCTATAATTTTTTCATAGGTGCATTTGTAGTGAAAAAGCATGTGTTTGACATAGCGGTTATGATAATATTAGGTGTTATCGGTTGCTTTATGAGGAAACTCAATTTTTTAGCCCCAAAGCTCTTCTTAGGTATAGTACCCGCACCTAAGTAGTTAGTATTGCAGATGTAAAAAAATATTACTTTTGAGTTAATTTGCAGCAGGATATGAAGCATTGAAAGATATTATTTGTAATAGCAAAAATTCAAATAATCCCAAATTCGATTAATACACGCTCTATAATTGAAATTTGGTCAAAGACTCTATTCTCCATTTCATAGCCTCGAAATGTTTCTACAGTGATTACTGGAATTTCTAATTCATTGGAAAAAGTTCTATTAACACTGTTTTCGGGGCCTGGGGTAAAATAATTAAATGGCCTTGAGCAGAGATCGCCAAGCTGTGTTTCTAAAATCATATCCCAAAACATACTATCTTGCTCATGTAGGTCGGTAAATATCAATGAACTGCCTAAAAAGTCCCGTTCATTTTCAACTATCCATGCTTCATGCAAATCAAGTATAAAGTCGGGATTTACTCTTTTTACATCCTCATATATTGTAGCAGCAACTTGCTCAGCCTCTGTGCCATTTACATCTCCAGGAAATGAACGGTTTAAATCTTGCTCTTCAGTAACATATCTACTCGGAGGAGTTTTTTCGAGTCCCCATATATTTGCAGGAGAAAGTATATGCACACTGCCTGATTTTATAGATATATTCTTAACCACATTAGCGGCAATCCAAGGGGCGGTCTCATTAGCGTGAACAGATGCAATTATATACACAACAGGGCCATCTTCTTCACCCTCAAGTAATGTCACCTCATTCTCCCAAGGAGTGTTAGCTCCTATAGTATATGTAGAAATATTTGTGTTTTCATATTCATTTACAAAAAAATCGCCAAAGTAAGAAACATCAACTTGCGATGGATCAAAGTCGTAGGGTGGATCAAGTTCATATTCCGATAAATATTTCTCACCATCGTGAAGACGATCCTCAAGCTGGGAGTCAGGGGAAGAAACAAAGCTATCCGACGACTTGTCAATGGGTGTTTCTTCGGAAGTTTGCGAGATGTTTGGAGTGGTGCTGCAAGCGGTAAGCAGTAATGTAGTTATAATAAATGTTGCAAATAATTTTATCATTTGGTTCTCCCATTTTTTATATATTTTTTAAAAATCTAAACATCTGGAAATAGCATTTTATAATATTGTTTAGGTCTTCCTACTTTACCATAAACATTATCAATTTCAACGGCACCTGTAGAAGATAAATATACCAAGTAACGGAAGACGGTTTGTAGGGATAATCCAGTTTCTTCAGAAATTTTTTCCGCTGTAAGAAATTTATTATTTGCTCTCATATAGTCTTCAATCAGCCTTAAAGTATTCGCACCAATTTTTTTAGTATACCTTTCCTGAGAATTACCGACTTTATTAGTCATTAATTTTAAATGTAGATTTATCCTTGATATCAAATCAGGAGTCCTAATGGGCTTCACTGCGAAATCGGAAGCACCTACTTCTAAAAATTTATCTGCAACATCTTGGCTTTCATCAACAGTAAATACTATTATAGGTATTTCTTCTGAAAGCTGACGAAGTAGTTTCACCCCCTCTATTCCATTGATAATGGGCATATGGTAATCAATTAGAATAATATCGGGAGAATGCTCTTTGAAAGCTTCGAGTCCTTTCATTACATCGGTAGCTCTGAGAAATGTCCAATTACGATATTCTATTGCAACTGATAAGGCATCAAGCGTAGATATGTCATCATCAATACAAAGTATTTTTACATCATTCATTTTAACCATCCTCCAACTTATTTAAGTTTTTGCTAATTAATATTCAATAGGAAGCCTTACACAAGCAGTTGTGCCTTCGCCGGGGTTACTGCTAAGGGTAACTGTTCCGCCGAATTTCTCAATAGTATTTCTTACAAAGCTAAGCCCAAAACCGTGCGATTCATGTGAAGAATATCCATCGTCCCAAACAAGTGAAAGCTCATGTGGCGGTATACCTTTGCCATTGTCAGAAACAAGAAAGTCAATATGGTTATTTTCTTTGTCATGGACTACGTCTATAGTTATTGTACCAACTATCTTATCAATAGCATAATAAGCATTTTCCACAAGATTTATTATTGCACGGATAAACCTTACTTTATTTACTAAAACTTCATTGTCGTCCTCTAAGGGGTTAAGCTTTACGAAAGAAGCGTAATCCATTGCAGAAATTTGGCTCATTATCGAGCGCAATAATTCTTCCACACTTACAATAATAAAATGTTCATCATAAAGAATATCAGTAATCATGCCGCTCATTCTTTCAATTGAATTTTCTGCACTTTGTAAATGTTCTACTTCGGGGGTAAGTCCGTTTTCTGCAAGTTTTATGCTCACTGCACTGATTAACACCTGAGCAGAAACCAAAGGTGATTTTAAATCATGAACAAGATGCTGCACTTCGCTGTGCATTCTGCTTTCCATCAAATCAAGTTTAGCCTCATGCAGGAGTTTAGCATCCTTTTTACGCTGCTCAATTAAGAGGATCATTTTATTCTCATCTCTAATTAGAAGCCACAATAGTAAAGTAACAAATAAAAATAAACCACATAAAAGGAAAGTGAAAAAATTGAGTGCGATATCTGCGTTTAAAAAACGGCTGATATGCTTTACTTCTTGTGCAAGCTCACCCTGACCTATCAAAATAGAGGAAAGTAGGGGCATTACACTCATGCTCCAAAGTGCAGTAAGTAATGTAATTGCCATTGTTACCTTTTTCCAAGTATCAATAAGCCTTAAATCACCTAATAAAATTAAGAATATAATAAAGGCAAATGCAGGAAGTCCGAAATAGTATTCAATAGAATACATTATATCGATTAAAAAATAGCATAACATATTGCTGAGCAAAACTATAATAAAGCGATGAAACATAACAAGCTTCTTGTCTACAACTATAACAAATGATTCAGCTAAGAAAAATGACCCTAAATATATAGGTATGTCACGGATGACATTCAGGGAAATTAGCTTAAGTGCAGCAAAAATAAGGTGAGTTTTTTCATTTAATAAAACAGCATCTCTGAGTGAATCAAAAAAACCGATATTATCAACAGTAATGATTGCAGGAGAAAGTAGCCCTATAATTGATAATATACAACCAACGACTAAATTAGATGTTAAAAGTTTGTCTTGCTGAGCCGAAGTATTAGTTTTAAATTTTAACATAAATTTAACCTCGCTTTTAAATTTAATATTTATAACGATTCAGGTGATTGTGCTTGGTTTTACGATGGCGTATAGTAGTATTGCTATGTTTTCGTGAATATTTTCGTGCAATTATCACAAAACCTACAAATATTATACCGCTTTTTATTTAATTTGACAAGTTATATAAATGATATAAAATAGATTAATGTAAATTAAGTTGATATAATTAAGTTACAAATTATTTAGGAGGAGTTAAGAAAATGAAAAAAATATTGTCAATTATTTTAGCATGTGCATTGATGCTTCCATCATTAGTAGGATGCAGCACATCGGCACCTGAGTCATCCACAGAGCCAGAATCATCAGTAGCACCAGCATCTTCTGAACAGGCGAGTGAGGAAACCCCACCTGCCGAAGAAGTTTGGAAGCCATATGATGAAAATGGTGACCCGCTCAGAACAACTCGTGATGCCAATGGCGAAAACGGCGTTGTTTCCAGTGCAAACTATTATTCCAGCCAAGTAGGTATTGATATTATTGAAAAAGGCGGAAATGCTGTTGATGCGGCAGTAGGCGTTGCATTTGCACTTGGCGTAGTTGAACTTTACAACTCGGGCATAGGCGGCGGTGGTTTTATGACTATCAGATTTGCTGAAACTGGTGAAACATTATTCTTAGATTTCCGTGAAACAACTCCCATGGCGGCTACACCATCAATATGGCCACAAGAAAATGGCGAATATGTTTCTCCATGGCTTGGCGGAGCACCTGTTGCTGTACCTGGTGAAGTAAAGGGCCTTTTATATGCTCTTGAAGAATACGGCACAATGTCCCGTGAGGAAGTTATGGAAGGTGCAATTAAACTTGCCGAAGAAGGCTTCCCAATAGGGCCTGACTTTAAAAGCATAACCGGTGGATATTTTGATAGATATGCTTACCAAGAAGAAGGTAAAGAAGTATTTTATAAAGATGGACTACCTTACGAAGTAGGGGATATCTATAAAAATCCAAAACTTGCAGAAACACTTAAACTCATTAGAGACGAAGGCGAAGCAGTTTTCTATGAAGGTGTTCTTGCAGAGGAAATAGTTGCAGCAGCACAAGCTGACGGCGGTTTACTGAGCATGGAAGATATGGCGAATTATGAAGTTACTGTGCGTGAACCTGTAAGTGGTACATATAGAGGCTATGAAATCATCTCCTCACCTCCACCATCTTCAGGAGGAACAACACTAATTGAAATCCTAAATGTACTTGAAAACTACGATGTAGCTTCAATGGAAGTAAATTCAACTGAATACATACACCTATTCTCCGAAGCATTTAAACTTGGATTTGCAGATTCTGCTGAGTATATGGCGGACACTGATTTTGTTGAAGTTCCACTCGATGAGCTAACAAGCAAAGAATATGCGGCAGAGCGTTCGGCACTTATAGACCTTACAGCTGCACAGGACTTTAATCCAGGCGATACCGACATGTCAAAAGGTGGCACAACACAGTTCTCAATCATGGACAAAGAGGGAAATGTTGTATCGGGTACAAAAACTATAAATAGCCCATCAGGCGTTATGGTTCCCGATAGAGGATTTATGCTAAATAATGAAACTGCTAACTTTGCAAAAGGTGAAGGAAAAGCGAACTCCATCGAGGGAGGCAAACGCTCACTATCCTCCATGTCACCAAGTATTGTTTTAAAAGATGGTGAACCAATAATGGCAGTGGGATCCCCTGGCGGGACAAGAATTATAACAAGCACAGCACTTGTTATAAGCAGAGTTATTGACCATGGCATGGATATACAAGACGCTATTGAATCACCTCGCTTCTACAACGGATTTGGTGAATTAAGGCTTGAAACGAGAATACCTCAAGAAACTATAGATGAACTCGAAGCCATGGGGCATAAGGTCGTGCCGACATATGATTACGATACATATTTCGGTGGAGTGCAAGCTGTAATCAAACTTGAAGATGGTACACTTAGAGGCGGAGCCGACTCAAGACGTGACGGTAAAGCACTTGGCTATTAATAGGTGAGAATTACATCTAACTAAAAAGTAAGTTTTAATAACAAAAATGATTTCAAGCAGAAATAATGCATTATTTCTGCTTGAAATCAAATTAGATATTACGGAGGAAAGACCCATGAAAAAAATGATTACATTATTACTTGCAGCGTCACTCTGCTTGATAATAGCTGGATGCTCAGACAGTGAATCTTCCAGCTCAGAAGCAACCTTATCAGCAAATGACACTTCATCGTCAGCAGAGGGTGAAGCAACTGAATTTGAAATCACCGCACTTGCAGAGCCAATTGCCGAAGGGCCTGTGCTCATTACACCTATTGGTCAAAGCGCAGATGCGGCACTTGCTAAATCCCTTTTAGATACAGCAGAGATTGAATGCAGTGTAGAAGAGCTTGCTACTGCTGATAATCTTGCAGATGCAAAGACACTCATGCTTGTAGTAGGCGGCTCTACTAAGGGGCTCGGTGCAGCTGGTGTTGACCCAACACAGGAGCTTGAGCGTGCAAACACATTAATTGAAGCTGCAAAAGCAGGAGGAATCCCTGTGATTTCTATACATATAGGCGGAGAAATGCGCCGAGGTGCTCTTACAGATGATTTCTTTGAGCCATGCTTTGGGCAAGCTGATTATGTGGTAATTATGGAAGAGGGCGATGAAGATAACTTGATGAAGGGCATCGTTTCAGAAAATAATATCCCAACAGCTTTAGCACCCTCCATGGTCGATGTGCTTGATGCACTCAGCGCCGCATTCAAATAAAATTTTAAGGAGAGTATACCGTGGAGCGTGAATTATTACTCTTTATCTCTATTGTATTTACCTTTATCGCAGGCTGTATGATTATTAAACTCCCAGTAAGCTTATCAATGGTTGCGGCAGCAGTTGTTGGAGGATTTGTAGCAGGTGAAGGATTGCCTATAAGGCATTTAGTTGAAGGCACTTTTGCATATCTTGATACAATCCTTGTAATTTCAACAGCTATTATTTTTATGAAAGTTATTGAAGAAAGCGGAGTGCTGGATGCGCTCGCATGTATAATTTTAGAACGATTTCATAAAAAACCGATGTTGTTACTCTGCCTGATTATGCTTGTTGTAATGTTTCCTGGAATGATTACAGGCTCATCAACAGCGGCTATTTTATCCGCAGGTTCAATTATGGCACCCGTGCTAATGCTCATGGGAGTGCCTAAAGTGTCCACAGCTGCAATACTTGCTATTGGCGGCATACTTGGCATGATTGCACCACCCGTAAATACACCACTTTTAATAATATGTGCTGGTATTGATATTCCTTACTCGGGATTTACCTTACCGCTTATTTTACTAACATTCCCACTGGCAGCTTTTACGGCTATATACTATGGATATAAGCATGTAAAAGAAATGGATTATTCTAAAATCCGTGAGAAAATGAATTTTAAAGTATATGAGGAATATGGGATAAAGATTTTTACACCTGTAATCGTACTTCTAATACTTATGATAACCGATGCATTCATTCCACAAATGTCACTTGGAATGCCACTCACATTTTTACTATCGGCAATTATTGGCATATTCACTGGAAAGAAATTTTCTATCAAAAACTGTTTTGTAAATGCAATGAATAATTCACTGCCCGTTGCAGGAATTCTGATGGGTGTTGGAATGCTTATACAAATCATGACCCTCACTGGGGTGAGAGGATTTATTGTAACTTCTTGCATTAGCTTACCACCGAGTCTTCTATATTTGGCTATGGCAATTTCCATTCCGCTTTTTGGTGCTGTGTCATCTTATGGTGCGGCGAGTGTTCTTGGAGTTCCATTCCTACTTGCATTTTTATCGCATAATCAAATTCTCACAGCAGCAGCTATTTCTTTAATATCTGCACTTGGCGATATGATGCCACCAACAGCACTTTCAGGCATCTTTGCCGCCAAAATTACTGGTGTTGAAAATTATCGCTCGGTATTAAAAGCGAGTATAGTTCCATCTGCCTTAATTTTAATCTTAGGTGTATTGTTTGTAGCAAGTGCCAATTATATAGCACCTTTTATCATTTTTTGAATTTAAGTAATACTATTATATAATACATTACAAATTCGCACATAATAGGGCGGATTACTACTTAGCTCTTATCATTTTTTTATTCTGCAAGATTAGAGCAGTTTTAAAACATTTTATGCCGCATGCAGAGCGGTAGAATGGAGCATGTTTATGATTACTCTGATATATCAAGGAATTATTGTGCTTATTGCCATTTTAACAATTTATTGTATCTTTACAGAAGAAAAAGTAACATTGCAAGCGAATGCGGCGCTTGTGCTTATTCCACTTTTGCTAAGACTATTCATGATTAAGTAAGGGGGAATTTGCATGAAAAGACATACCATAACAGGCTTAATTTGTCTTTTGCTTTCGTTTGCTTTGATGTATATATCTACAATGGATTTTTTACAGGCACGAAAGCCGGATGAAATATATCCCGGAGAGGGAGTTACGCAAATTAAAATGCTTAGCGATTATTTTCCGGATCTTGCTAATACAAATGGCGATACCGAAATATATGTTATGGAGGGGGAAAACCCTGGCGCAAGCATACTCGTGCTCGGTGGAACACATGGGTATGAGCCAGCAGGGTATTTTGGTGCAATTGCACTGATAGAAAATGCGCTACCTAAAGAAGGAACATTATTTGTTATTCCGGCGGCTAATCGAAGCACATTAACTCATAATGAACCACTTGAGGCAACACCTCTTTACATGGATATTACTACTGAGTCGGGCGTAAGACAATTTAGATTTGGCTCAAGGGGAACAAACCCAGTAGATCAATGGCCGGATCCCGATGTGTATATACATGCTGCGTCTGGGCAGCAACTATCAGGTGCTGATGTTAGAAATTTAAACAGAGCTTTCCCTGGGCGTCCCGATGGTACTTTTACAGAAAAAGTAGCATATGGAATAGTGAGCCTAATAAATGAGGAAGAAATTGATATAACCGTTGATTTGCATGAAGCGTCACCGGAATATCCTGTAAATAATACACTCATTGTGCACGAAACTGGTATGGATCTCGCATCAATGGCAGTGCTGCAACTTAAATTAGGCGGGATAGATATTTCACTTGAGCAATCTCCAACAGAGCTCAGGGGATTAAGCCACAGAGAACTTGGTGACCATACAGACACTATTCCAATTTTACTTGAAACAAACTGCCCGTCAATAGGACGAATGAGGGGTGAAACCAATGCTGAAACCGTGCTCAGTGGTAAGGATGATTTCTATGTGAAAGCTGCTGAACTGGGATTTGTTAGTGTGCCCTACGACGAAACAGGTGAACCTATAGAAAAACGAGTGGGACGACATTTACAGTCGATAATAGCAATTATAGAAGCATATACCGATATGTATTCTGAGCCTATAGTAATTGAGAATATTCCAACCTATGCTCAACTTTTCTCCGACTCGGACGGAAGTGACCTAGGAGGAGAACGGCTCGGGACATTTTTAAACTAATATTTCTTTTTCATTAATATATCCTTTAGTGCAAAAAAGCTCTCTCATAAATATTGAGAAAGCTTTTTTGTATTAAAAGACAAATGCTAATATAAAAAAATAACTTCTAATTAAGTCGGACATTTGATATAATCAGCTTAATAGATACATTTTTTTGGGGGAGTACATGGTATATTTTACAGCCTTAATAATTGTTTCATGTCTTTTATACTTGATATATGAGAAAAGACAAAATGATAAATATATTGCCTCTTTTACACATGTAATACATGTAAATGGTATTAGAGGGAAGACTTCTGTATGCAGATATCTTGATACTGCACTTAGAGAATTAGGATATCGTGTGTTTACTAAAACTACTGGAACACTACCCTTTATAATAGATGTTGATGGTAATGAGCATTTGATTAAACGAAAGGGCAATGTAAACATTAAAGAACAGCTAAAAATAATAAAACAAGCCCATGAGCAAAATGCAGGGATACTAATTATAGAGTGTATGGCTATAACGCCAGAATATCAAAAAATATCACAGGAAAGCATCGTTAAAAGCGATGTTACAGTTATTACAAATGTGAGATATGACCATGTGTTTGACATGGGTGAAAGTCTTGAGGAGATTGCACAAGCACTTTCGCTTACAATTCCAAAAAACGGAGTATTGTTTACCGCCGACCCCAATAGCGAATTATATTTTTCTCAGCATTGCAATCTCAGTGGTACAGCTTTAATAGATTGTAGCAACGGATATAATGAAGATGATTTTCAAAATCTTAATAAGGAAATTGCAAAGAGAGTTGCTGCATATATTAGCGGTGATAGTCGATCTGAATATGATTTCACTAACTATAAGGAGGACTTTGGCTCTTTAAAATTGTACCGAAATATTTATGGACAGCAAGTTGATTTTTTGAATTTATTCTCCACAAATGACCCAATAAGCACGGGGATTTTAGCGGAAAAAACCATTTTAGAGGGCGACTATGAGAATGTTTACTATTTGTACAACCATCGAGATGATAGGGGAGATAGACTTCATTTATTTATAAACAAATTTTTTGATACAAATAAATATAGTGCTATATTCATAATAGGGGATAATACTAAACTTCCTGTGAGTTTACTCAGTAGAAAAAGTACTAAGGCATATGCAATAAAAGATTTAAAACAAATATTTCCCTTGCCCCAAAAAAGTATTGTGATTGGAATAGGGAATATTAAAAATCATGGATATAAAATTATAGAGGAATTAGAGAGGGGGAGTATGCTTGAATGAGATTATTTTGCTTGGTCTAATCCTTGCTATAATATTTACAGAAATTACAGAGATATCACCGGGTGGATTTATTGTTCCTGCATACTTTGCACTGTATATAGACGACCCCTTGCGCATTATATTCACAATAATAGTATCGGTAGTATCGGTGTTTATAGTTAAATTTGTAGGAAGATATACTATTATTTATGGACGACGAAAATTTGCAGTATATATAGTCGTGGGCGTTTTTCTAAAATTCCTACTAAATTTCTTTTACTTAGGTGGAGCACTTACATTTTCAAGCTTTTCACTAACAGTTGGTTACTTAGTGCCTGGGATTTTAGGGAAGGATATTGAAAAACAAGGCATTGTTAAAACAATAATAGCGCTATTTATTGTAGTGCTATTAACTCGTATCATATACATAATTTTAGTATAGAAATAGAAGCATATCGCACTGAAAGGAGGTTTTAATGAAAATTAGTCTAAGGATTTTATCTATAATTTTGGTAGTGCTAATTATGGGATATACAATACTTGATTTTACTAAAAAAAAGGTTGTAGATGAAAATTTCGAGATAAAATTAAAAGCCTCTCAGATTATGTCGGAAGCCTCAAAAGCGTTATATAACTATAAAATTAACAACAACATACCTATTAATTTAGAAGACGATATAAATGCCACTGGATTTATCGGAGAACAATATACCGAAATAACAACCACGATAGGGCCACTCGATTCTAAAAGAACATCTACCAATCCCAATTTTAGTGCTATTATTGTAGACATGCTATATGAAATAGGGATAAAAGAAGGTGAGACAATTGCAATTAATTTTTCATCGTCGTTTCCTGCCGTAAATATTGCAGTTCTCAGTGCTGCCGAGGCGATGAAGATAGATACAGTAATTATTTCATCGGTGGGGTCATCGACATATGGAGCGACAAATACAGAGTTTACATATCTGGATATGGAATACTTCCTCTTTGAAGAAGGAATTTTATCAAATAGGAGCAGTTATTTCTCTTTGGGTGGCAGTGATGATAATGGGTTAGAGTTTGGAGAAATTATTTCTTCAGAAATAGTGGGTAGAGTAAGTGGATATGGATGTGAATTTTTAAGCTTTGAAGATATGGATGAGAATATAGCGGCGCGGTATAAGATATATAATAAGGGTGAGGAGATAAATGGATTTATAAATGTAGGCGGGAATATGCTTTCATTTGGTGAAAATAGTAGTAATAGTTTTATTGAAGGTGGAATTGTAAAAGAAATAAACACAGAAAAAGATGAACACGGCTTAATACAGCTTTTTTATAATGATAATGTCCCTGTGATACACCTACTTAATATTAAAGATATAGCGCTCACTTATGGCTTGCCATTAGATCCATCGCCATTACCTGAAACTGGAGAGGGTGGGGTATACTACATAGAGAGCTATAATAAAGTTATTGGATTTATTATTATTGTGATCTGTTTGTTAATTTGCTTATTTCAAGAAAAATCCACTATCAAGCAGGGAGACACTCACTTTAAGTGAAATGGATGATGAACCTTTTATATGCCTACCTAAAAGCCAAAGCTTGCGCCAGATTTTTGATTACTATTGTGAACTTGTGGAATTTACACCCAAAGTTTTGATGGAAAGCGATTCGCAAGACACTCTTGTAAAACTGATTGATGCAGGTATCGCAAGTGGATTTTTACCCAAACTCACTTCGCACACTGTAAACTCAGATAATATTAAACTGATACCAATATCTTATCCACAGTGCAAACGATACCTAAATCTAACATGGAAAGAGGATGCTTATTTGTCAAAATCTCCACTAAAAACAAAAAACTCCTACCGAAATATATCGATAGGAGCTGAAGCAGTGGAGATACTAAGTGCAAAACAGGCAAAGAGCAATAGCGAATATGTATTTAGCAGTGAAAGTGGTGGAGCAATCTCGCCTGACAGTGTGCTACACAAACTACACCGTGTACTTGATAGGGCAGGCATACCACGGTTATCCTTCCATGATTTAAGGCATAGTTTTGCAACACTTGCACTGCAAAATGGTGTGGACATAAAGACCGTGTCATCAATGTTGGGTCACTTCTCGGCAAGCTTTACACTCGATACCTACACCCATGTGACCACACAGGCACAGATAAATGCAGCCAGTACAATGGGAAAGTTGGTGGCTGTAAGCAAAGAGTAGATGAAATAATTAATCCTAAGATAGCTAAGCTTGGAGTTATTATCCAAATTAGTATATAAATTTAAGATATTTATACAATATGATAAGCGAAATTTATCACAATACTTAAAATTACATATCAAAAACTTGAATTGTAAAAGTAGCTTTAGTATAATAATTATAAAACATATTGGAGAGTGGTAATGAAATGAATTTCAATGGACAACTTTTAAGTGGAGATGATGTTATTGCAGATATCACAGAGGGTAAAGTAAAGCCAATAATTGAAAATAGATTGCCATTATATCTTAAAAGAAAAGGCGATTTTGAGAAATGGTTAGAGAGTAGAGCTGTTGATAGACATAGGCCAAATTCAAGGATTTTGAAAAAGGTTTTGCGTCTATCGGATACCAGCGACTTGATGACGGCTATTTATGCACATGCAGCAACCATAACTGATAATTTTTGGATAAGAGAAATAAATTCTGTGTTAACATATGACGATGTTAGATATAATGAGAACATGTTTGCAGATATTGCTCTGGTTGGTGATGTAAAGAGTTATAATAAAAGTTTTTCAAATAAAGAACTTAGGAGTAAAACGCCTGAACTTACCAATACAGGGAGCTTTGAAAAGTGTTGGAGACTTGAAAAAGGTAGTTGGATTATGTATAAAAGGGGTAATGCTCTTGAACGCTTTTCTGAACTTTTTATAAGCAAACTGGCAAATGAGTTGGGTTTTGATACTGCAAAGTACTTTGTGGAAGGTGATTATATAAAAACACCTGATTTTACTATGGGTAAGTATAATTTTGAGCCTATGTCAAGTCTTGTGGATGAAGATGAAAACTATATCAAATGCTATGATATTCTTAAGGGAATTGATGAGAGTTTAGCCCTCCAATATCTTGATGTATTATTTACGGATACAATTTGCATGAATATGGATAGACATACCAATAATTTTGGACTGCTAAGAGATGGACAAACAGGTGAGATTATTAAAATGGCACCGAATTTCGATAATAACATTGCCCTTATATCAAGAGGATATTTAGAAGATGGAGCAAAGCAAAACAACCTATTAGTGGAGTTGTTTAATGAATTAATTAATGAAAGAAATATCTGCTACTCAGCCCCTGAAATCAGTAAAGAGAAAATCAAAGAGATTGCAAAATCCTGTGATATAGGTGGAGAAATAGACATTGAATATGTAACCAACTTTGTAAGTAACCTGTATGATAGAACACTGCAAATTTTAATGAGTGCAAATACACAACAACAAAATGCAACTATTGAGATGAAATTTTAAAAGCTATTAGATTAATAAATTACCAAAATGACTATAAAAGTTAGGCGCTAACAGTCTATGAGCGCCTAATTTTTTGTTGTATTATATCTGTTTCAAAAACTGCGTAGCATTAAACAAAGAATATTTTAAAAAAATAGGGAAGAAGAGTATAAGAAAAAACACCAATCCAACCAAATAAAATAAATCCTCTGATTTACCAGAAAACTTCCTACTAAGCTCTACCCAGTGCTAAATAAATCTACCGAAGTCCATCCCCGTATGGGTCAAAACATGGCTCAAAAAAATTCCACCACAAAACAAAAACAGCCTGAACTCACTGTTCAAGCTGTTTTCTTTGGTTGCGGGGGCCGGATTTGAACCGACGACCTTCGGGTTATGAGCCCGACGAGCTACCGAACTGCTCCACCCCGCGGTATATAATTTTTTTGACTGCTTAGCTATTATATCATGATGTATTGAATGTGTCAAGACAAAATTTAAAGTTAAATAGATATTTAATTTAAATTTATTAGATTTTTTATTGTATTTACTATTGACATTCTAATATAAATTTGATAAAATATAATCCGTCGCAAGTGAAATAAAAATTATTTCTTCTATGCAACATTTAATAAGCGGGTGTAGTTCAATGGTAGAATCCCAGCCTTCCAAGCTGGTCGCGTGGGTTCGATTCCCATCACCCGCTCCATATGCGCCAGTAGCTCAGCAGGATAGAGCAACTGCCTTCTAAGCAGTAGGTCAGGAGTTCGAGTCTCTTCTGGCGCGCCATATGGTGGGTATAGCTCAGCTGGTTAGAGCGCCAGATTGTGGCTCTGGAGGCCGTGAGTTCGAATCTCATTATCCACCCCATATAAAAAGCCTTAACGGCTTTTTTTAAATTTATTGGGCTATAGCCAAGCGGTAAGGCAACGGACTTTGACTCCGTCATTCCGATGGTTCGAATCCATCTAGCCCAACCAAAAAAACAGCTCCCTCTTCAGAGGGGGCTGTTTTTTTCATTTGGGCTTGGATTCGAACAGGTCGTTAAGAAAACAGTCCAGTGGACTGTTTTTAGACCGCGGCTCGCGAATCAATCAAACTCCATCCCGAAAATAAACTACTCAAAATTATACGAACTATACAAAACTCCCCCCAAGATAAAAAATTATGAGCAGACAACTTTTCTATTTCAGAGGGGGCTGTTTTTTTCATTTGGGCTTGGATTCGAACAGGTCGTTAAGAAAACAGTCCAGTGGACTGTTTTTAGACCGCGGCTCGTAAATGCATCGAAACTAATAAAAAGCAGCGGTCAAGCCGCTGCTTTTTATTATAAATATGATGCAATATTTAGTTTACACTATATAGCAGCTGCTCGTAGGTTGGTAGTGGCCAGTTTTTAGCAGCAATAGTCATTTCCAACTCATCGGTAACCAGCCTTAGCTTGGTCATTGCTGAGAAGATGTTATCCCTTGAGTGCTTAGCCAATTTTAGCATATCATCTTCACAGGAAACTGCATCTACTACAACTGCTTCAAGCATGTTAATTCTCTCATACATAGTAGCCGATAGGCCCGATACATTCTCAAGGATTGCTCTTTCTGTTTCTACATTAATACCACAGCTATCCTTAGCAATCATTGCATCGGCGATTTCCTTTTGATATCCGATTACTGCCGGAAGAACAATCTTTTTAACCATGTCAATCATAGTCAGTGCTTCAATATTAATGGTTTTGCAGTAGCCTTCCAATATAATTTCATAACGGGAATGTAGCTCTGCTTTAGTAAAGATACCATGTTTAGAGAATAGCTCCTCATTCTTCGGTAGGATAAAGGTGGGTAGTGCATCCACTGTGGTTCTTAAATTTGAGAGTCCTCTTTTTTCTGCCTCTACCACCCACTCGTCGGAGTAGTTATTGCCGTTAAAGATAATTCTGCCATGCTCCTTAAGTGTTTCACGAACTACTTTCTGTAACTCTTTGTTAAAGTCCGTGGCTTTTTCCAGTCTATCGGCAAACTGAGATAATATCTCACCTACTGCTGTGTTGAGAACAAAGTTTGGGCCAGCTACTGAGAATGTAGACCCAACCATTCTAAACTCAAACTTATTACCCGTAAAGGCAAATGGAGAAGTGCGGTTTCTATCGGTATTGTCCTTAGGGAATTTAGGCAGTACAGTAGCGCCAAGCTCCATATGTACATTGCCGATGTCGGTGTAAGCATCACCCGATTCAATAGCTTTCATAATAGCGGCAAGCTCATCCCCTAAGAAGATGGAAACAATAGCAGGAGGGGCTTCGTTAGCTCCTAAACGGTGGTCATTACCTGCGCTGGCAACTGTTACTCTAAGTAGATCCTGATATATATCAACAGCCTTAATAATAGCCGCTAACACTAAGATGAACTGAGCGTTTTCAGATGGTGTGTCCCCGGGCTCGAGTAGGTTTAGCCCTGTGTCGGTACACATGGACCAGTTGTTGTGCTTACCACTACCATTTACCCCAGCAAAAGGCTTCTCATGCATTAGACATGCCATGCCATGCTTATTGGCAATAGCCTTAGCCAGATCCATAATTAGCTGATTGTGGTCGGTAGCAATATTGGCTGTTGTAAATATTGGTGCGATTTCGTGCTGCGCAGGTGCAACCTCATTATGCTTTGTTTTGGATAATATACCAAGCTTCCACAGCTCTTCATCAAGCTCACTCATAAATGCGGCTACACGCTCTTTAATAGATCCAAAGTAGTGATCCTCGAGCTCCTGCCCCTTTGCAGGACGGGAACCAATTAGAGTTCTGCCGCAGTTAACTAAGTCGGGACGCTTAAGGTAAACATCTTTATCAATTAGGAAGTATTCTTGCTCCACACCCGCTGTGGTGCTTACACGCTTTGCAGAGGTGTTTCCAAAAAGCTTTAGAATACGCATTGCCTGCTCATTAATAACCTCCATGGATTTTAGTAGCGGTGTTTTCTTATCAAGCACCTCACCACTATATGAACAAAATGCTGTTGGGATGTATAAAGTGCCATCTTTAACAAAGGCATAGGAGGTAGCATCCCATACAGTGTAACCACGAGCTTCAAATGTAGCTCTTAGTCCACCCGATGGAAAGGAGGAGGCATCGGGCTCACCTTTAACGAGCTCTTTGCCAGAAAACTCCATAATAACCTTACCATTGCCCACGGGTGAGATAAAGCTGTCGTGTTTCTCCGCTGTAATACCCGTCATTGGCTGGAACCAATGGGTAAAGTGGGTTGCTCCTAAATCCGTAGCCCAGTCCTTCATAGCATTAGAAACTACATTAGCAACCGATAGCTCCAAAGAAGCACCTTCATGAATAGTTTTCATTAAGGCTTTGTAGGCGTCCTTGGGCAGACGCTCCTTCATAACTGTTTCGTTAAATACCTTGCTTCCAAAAATAGCTGGCAGATTCTTCATAATAATAATCATCCTTTCTTTACTGTAGCTGTCCTCTCTACAGTATGCACCTAAAATATTGTTAATACATAAAAAAATAGGCACCACGGGTGTAACCACCCACAGCGCCTTTGCTATGTTATCTGCCAAAAGTTTATCACAGTAATTTGATGTTGTCAAGAGGTTTTTGCAATTATTTTATATTTTTATTTCACGACATCACTCTTGCTAACTCCTGTACTGCCTATATTCTTGCAAAATATAGGCAATTTGCACATATTTTGCTCTATTAATAATTGGTTTTTATTTATGAATGAAATTTGCGTTTAGTTTTCTTGCATGTTTTAACGCTTTAGTGTATTATAGTAAAGGTTGAAGGATTTATCATCTAAATACATAGATGCAGGTTATGTATTTAGATTTATTTTTTTATAATGGAGGAATTTACTATGCTAAGAGAAGGTCAAGTACGCATACCATCGGGGTGTGCTATTTCAGGAGTTTTTGACCGTTCAGGAAAACCTATGAACGGTGAAGACATTATCAAATCCATTGAAATAATGCATGAGCGATCCAATGGATTAGGTGGAGGGTTTGCCGCTTACGGTATCTATCCTGAGTATAAGGATTTCTATGCTTTCCATGTGTTTTACCAGAATTCTGCTGCAAAGAAAGAATGCGAAGTATTCCTTGAATCTCATTTTGATATTCAGCATCTATCTAAAATCCCCACCCGTCAGGTTAAAGGAATTACCGATGCACCTCATATCTGGAGATACTTTCTTACCCCTCTATCAGGCAAGCTAAACGCCAGCCAATTAGACGAGAAAGAATATGTTAAGCGATGTGTGTTTAGAGTTAACACCCAGATAACTGATGCTTTTATAGTATCAAGTGGTAAGGACATGGGGGTATTTAAAGCTGTAGGTTACCCTGAAGATGTAGGTCGATTCTATCGTTTAGAAGACTATGAGGGCTACTGTTTTACTGCCCATGGCAGATACCCAACCAACACACCGGGTTGGTGGGGTGGCGCTCATCCTTTTGCTCTATTAGACTACACTGTAGTCCACAATGGGGAGATTTCCTCATATGACGCCAATCGTCGAGCTATTGAGATGTATGGCTACAAATGTACACTACAAACCGATACAGAGGTAATTACCTATATAATCGACTATCTAAACCGTAAGAAGGGTTTATCCATGGAGGAGCTATGCGCTGCTATTGCTGCACCATTCTGGGAAACCATCAACAGAATGCCACCAGAGAAAGCTAAGTTCCATGAATATATGAGAAAAACCTTTGAAAGCCAGTTAATCACAGGCCCATTCTCCATTTTAGTAGGTTATGAGGGAGGGCTAATGGCTCTAAACGATCGACTTAAACTTAGAAGCATGGTAGTAGGGGAGAAAGGCAGTAAGGTCTATATCTCCAGTGAGGAATCCGCTATCCGTATTATCCAGCCTAACATAGATAAAGTCTGGGCACCTCGTGGAGGAGAGCCGGTAATTATAACACTTGATAAGGATAGATAATTGAGGATGATTTTTAGTTCATCCTCTGGGATGACCAGTATAGAAAGGAATGATATATAATGAAAATTAACTATATATACCCTGATTTTGAGGTAGTGCGTAAAATGGACCGCTGTGTTAACTGTATGCTATGTCAGAAGGATTGCGCCAACCTTGTACATACCTTTGATAAGGAAACAGGCCGTTGGAGAGTAGATGAAAGCAAATGTGTTAACTGTCAGCGCTGTGTGGCTATCTGTCCTACAAGAGCCCTAAAGGTTGTAAGAACCGACAATGTCTTTAAATCCAACTTCAACTGGGATCAGAAAACCATCGACGAAATCTATCGTCAGTCTAATTCTGGTGGTATCCTTCTATCGGGAATGGGTAATCCAAAAAACTATCCTGTGTACTTTGACAAGATTGTAATCAATGCTTCACAGGTAACAAATCCTCCTATTGATCCACTGCGCGAGCCAATGGAAACCATTACCTTCTTAGGTGGTAAGGATCCTGAGATTAAGCGTGATGAGCAGGGAAATCTAATCACCACTCTACAACCCCACCTAAAGCTAAATATGCCTGTTATGTTTGCTGCAATGAGTTATGGCTCTATTAGCTACAACGCCCATAACGCCTTAGCTAAAGCAGCTGAAAACCTAGGCATCTACTACAATACAGGTGAAGGTGGTCTGCATCGTGATCTATACAAGTATGGGGAAAATACTGTGGTGCAGGTGGCTTCTGGACGATTTGGTGTACATAAAGAATACCTAAATAGTGGTGCGGCTATTGAGATAAAGATGGGACAGGGGGCAAAACCTGGCATCGGGGGACATCTACCTGGCTCTAAGAGTATCGGTGATATAGCTAAAACTAGAATGATACCAGAGGGCAGTGATGCCATTTCCCCAGCACCTCACCACGACATCTATTCTATCGAGGATTTAAGACAGTTAGTATCCTCTATTAAAGAAGCTACAAATTACCAAAAACCAGTTATAGTCAAGGTGGCAGCGGTGCATAATATCTCCGCAATTGCCAGTGGTATTGCACGAAGTGGTGCTGATATTATTGCCATTGATGGATTTAGAGGCGGTACAGGTGCTGCACCCACTAGAATTCGTGACCATGTAGGTATTCCTATGGAACTTGCCCTAGCCAGTGTGGATAAGCGACTTAGAGATGAAGGTATCAGAGATAGAATTTCAATTATTGCTGGTGGTAGTATTCGTAGTAGCGCCGATGTAATTAAGGCTATTGCCTTAGGTGCAGACAGTGTTTACATCGGTACAGCAGCCCTTATGGCTATGGGATGCCATCTATGTGGCAGTTGTGCTTCCAGTAAGTGTAACTGGGGTATCGCCACCCAGAACCAAGAGTTAGCAAAACGCCTTAACCCAGACGAAGCCTATGAGCGTGTAGTTAATCTTATGCATGCTTGGAACCACGAAATCAAAGAGATGATCGGTGGTATGGGTATTAATTCCATCGAAACCCTAAAGGGTAACCGTCTAATGTTAAGGGGTATTGGCCTTAACGAAAAGGAACTGGAGATACTGGGAATAAGCCATGCAGGTGAGTAATATAAGGGCAATAAGTAATAGTTAATAACTTAGGGTGAAAATTTTTGATTTTCTATTTTAACATTGTGGCGAATCCACACCATAACTATTGGCAGCCAATATAATTGAGTGTATTTACTCTTGTTAGATAATCCCAGCACAGTAAGGATCACTTATACAATTATTAATGAAAGGATGGAATATTTATATGAAACTTAACGCAGGACAATTGGGCTTTTTAAAGCTCAACCAAGAGATAAGAGATAGTGTAGGCGATGTGGAGATTGACAACTGCTACGGAGAGCGTTTTATCGGTTGCGGAGCTACACAGCGTACTATTACAATAAATGGCGTCCCTGGAAACGCATTAGGTTCCTATTTAGAAGGAGCAAGTATAGTGGTAAATGGCAATGTACAGGACGCTGTGGGTGATACTATGAACGATGGTAAAATCACTGTATATGGCAGTGCAGGAGATGCTTTAGGCTACTCCATGCGTGGTGGCAAAATCTACATACAAGGGGACAGTGGGTACCGTACAGGTATCCATATGAAGCAGTATGGTGAGAAATGCCCTGTAATTATGGTAGGGGGCAGAGTAGGTAGCTTTTTAGGGGAGTATATGTCCGGTGGACTTATTGTCGTATTTGGAATGGGACATGAGGGAGTTCCAGTAAACTACTTTACAGGGGCTGGTATGCATGGGGGTGCAGTATTTATACGCAGTCCTCGACCTGTAGTAGGGCTACCACCACAGGTTATCTGCACCATTGCTACCCCAGAGGATATGCAGTCCATCTCAGGTGAGATAAAAGAGTATGCTAACACCTTTGGATTTGATTATAATGAGCTTACACAGGGTGTGTTCTACAAATTAAGCCCTAATGCAAACAGCTCATATAAACAGCTATACACCGCTAACTAATATTCTTTTAACAGAAGATGGAGGATAAAATCTTAGATGTGAGTATTTATCTTTCATCTTTCTATGCTACTTGCTATTGTGGTCAGAGATTATATGTGGTAAAATTTTAACAAAGAGGTGATTTTGTGACCGCAGCACTTATTATTTCAGAAAATGAAAATTTTATAAACACCCTAAGGGACTTAATAGAGAAGCAAGGTTTATCCCAGATAGATAGCTGTAACAATTTGTGCAGTGGGGAGGAGTTATTGAAAAATACCCACTACGACATGGTTATTATTAACAGCCTATTACAAGGCGATGATGGCAGTTCATTGGCAAAGAAGCTCTCGAGTGAGAGAAGCACACAGGTGATACTCCTATGTCAAAAAAGCGTATACCCATCTATTTTATCTGCAATGGAGCAGGCGGGGGTATTGCTGCTTGCAAAACCTCTAAGCAGTGCTATGGTAACTACGGCGATACACTTTGCCAAGGCTAATTACCACAAGATAAATCTATTACAGCCCCAAACCAGCAAGTTAGAACAAAAAATTCAGGATATTAAGCTAATAGATAAGGCTAAATATATACTTATATCAAATTTTGGCATGAGTGAACAGGAAGCTCATAAATATGTCGAAAAACACGCAATGGATAAGCGTATAAATAAAAGAATGGTAGCACAAAAAATTATCCAAACCTATGATTTTTAATTGTATTTATAGAAACTGTAGAGGACGGAGTCATTAATAACCGGACTATACAGTGGAGATTATTTATAGAAAGAGTTTGAAAGGAAGTAATGGTTATGTGTAAGTATATTTTTGTAACAGGTGGCGTAGTATCAGGACTTGGTAAGGGCATCACTGCCGCAAGTTTGGGAAGACTACTAAAACAGCGGGGGCTAAAGGTAGCCGCACAAAAGTTGGATCCTTACATGAATGTAGACCCTGGAACAATGAGCCCATATCAGCATGGGGAGGTATTTGTCACCGACGATGGAGCTGAAACAGATTTAGACTTAGGCCATTACGAGAGGTTTATTGACGAGAATCTTACGAAATTCGCCAATATTACCTCTGGAAGGGCCTATTATAATGTACTGCAACGAGAGCGTACAGGTGGGTATTTAGGGGAAACAGTTCAAGTTATCCCCCATATTACCAACGAAATAAAGGAATTTATCTACAGTGGTGCCACTGCCTCTAAGGCGGATGTGCTAATCACCGAAATCGGTGGCACTACGGGCGATATTGAGAGCCAACCTTTCTTAGAGGCAATTCGTCAGGTTTCCCTTGAAGTGGGAAGTGGAAACTGTTTATTCATCCATGTGACTTTAGTGCCATACCTTAAAGGCAGTAATGAACACAAAAGCAAACCTACCCAGCATTCAGTTAAAGAGCTGCGCTCCATGGGTATCTCCCCAGATGTAATTATAGCAAGGGCGGACGAGCCTATTGGGCAGCACATTAAGGATAAGATATCCCTGTTTTGCAATGTTGAAAAAGACTCTGTTATAGAAAATCTTACTCTGCCAACCCTATATGAAGCTCCTCTTATGCTTCAGACTAACGGCTTGGATAAGGTAGTTTGCAGAAAACTACAACTTGACTGTGCGGATGCCGATATGAGCGACTGGGCAGCGATGGTTGATAATATTAAAAATCCTGTTGGTGAGATTGCCATTGCAATAGTAGGGAAATATGTTAAGCTGCATGACGCCTATCTATCAGTTATGGAGTCTATTTACCACGGTGGATTTGCCCACGGTGTTAAGGTTAATCTTTCTTGGATAGACAGTGAAACTGTAAACAGCGATAATGTTACCCAGCTGCTTTCAAACATGGATGGCATTATCATCCCCGGTGGATTTGGCAATAGAGGTATTGAAGGAAAGATAGCTGCTTGTAAATACGCACGAGAAAACAACATCCCATTTTTAGGTATTTGCCTCGGAATGCAGATTGCAGTAATGGAATTTGCTCGCCATGTATGTGGATTAGCAGATGCTAATTCCACCGAGTTTAACCCTACCACCTCTGCCCCTATAATCCATATTATGAACGACCAGAAAAACATTGTGGACAAGGGTGGTACTATGCGTTTAGGTGCATATCCTTGCAACCTTAAGGAAAACACCCTAATGAACAAGCTATATGCCAGTGATTTCATCAGCGAGCGCCACCGTCATCGCTATGAATTTAATAATAAGTACAGGGATATTATCGGCGAAAATGGCATGGTTATCTGCGGCACCTCTCCCGACCAGATGCTTGTAGAGGCAGTGGAGATACCATCCCACCCTTATTTTGTGGCCGCTCAGTATCATCCTGAGTTTAAAAGCCGTCCGAATAAGCCGCATCCAATGTTTTTAGGCTTAGCAGAGGCAGCTATAAAAAGAGCAGAAATACAAAAATAAGTATAAGAAAACCTACAAATAGCTCTATAAAAAAATCTATCGCATCCAATTGCCCCATTATTATATAGTGGATGTGGGATGAAGTTGAAATATCTGCAATTATGTGATAAACTATTGTGTAAACAATTCGGATTTAAAACTAATACCACCCGCTATCGGCGGTGAAAGAGGATTATTATGATTGATAAAGTAGCCGTTCAGTGGTTTCCTGGGCATATGGCAAAAACACGACGACTCATGCAGGAAAATCTTAAACTTGTTGATATCGTGATAGAGCTATTGGATGCGAGAATACCATATAGTTCACAAAATCCCGAAATAGATAAGCTTATTGAAAACAAACCACGCATGATAATACTCAATAAATGTGATGAAGCGGATGAGCGCATTACAAAAGAATGGGTGGAGCACTTTCTTAAAAAAGGGATAACTGTAATCACTACCGATTGTAAGAGCGGTAAAGGCTTAAATAAAGTAGTGCCTGCGGTCAAAGAAATATTAGCGGAAAAAATCGAGCGCATGGCGGCAAAGGGTATGATTAATATGCCGCTTAGAATGATGATAGTTGGAGTGCCAAATGTGGGCAAATCCTCATTCATAAATAGGCTTGCTAAAAATAGAAAAGCTAAAGTAGAAGACAGACCAGGGGTTACAAGGGGCAAACAATGGGTTAAACTTGAGAGCGGTGTGGAACTGCTTGATATGCCCGGTGTACTCTGGCCAAAATTTGAAGACGCCTCGGTGGGTGAGCATTTGGCATTTACAGGTGCTGTTAAAGACGATGTAATCGACATAGAGCATTTAGCTGTGAGACTGATAGAAGTTTTAAGAGAGCGCTATGCTGAGAATATATGCGAGAGATATTCACTCTCCGCCGACGAAGTAAATGAGCTTGACAGTTATGACTTTCTCTGTGAGATAGGTAGAAAAAGAGCGATGCTGATGTCTGGTGGGCATATCAATACCGAGCGTGCCGCTATTACATTTGTCGATGAATATCGTGCAGGAAGATTGGGCGCAATCACCCTTGAAAGCCCGAAACTCTATCAAAACACCAAAACGGAGGCATAGATGGCTGAAATTAACACTGGTTTATCCAAATACTTTCATGAGGAAAGTCTGAAAGATTTAGGCTATAATGCCATATGTGGCGTGGACGAAGCAGGAAGGGGCCCACTCGCAGGCAGAGTATATGCCGCCGCTGTAATACTCGATGAAGAAAACCCGATAGAGGGGCTTGACGATTCAAAGAAACTATCGGAAAAAAAGCGCAAAGAGCTATTTAAGCTGATATGCGAAAAGGCAAAAGCTTATTCTATTTGTTGGTGCGAAGCGGACGAAATTGATAATATCAATATCCTTAATGCCACGCTGAACACTATGAAAAAAGCGATAGAAAGCCTTCCTATAAAAGCGGATTATTTTATTGTGGATGGTAATTTTACTCCAAAAAACATGGACATAGAGGGAAAAGCGATAATAAGTGGCGATGCACTCAGTGCCTCGATATCCGCCGCCTCAATTTTGGCAAAGGTGGCACGGGATGATTATATGAACGAAATGGACAAACTATATCCCGAATATCTCTTTGCAAAGCATAAGGGATATGGCACAAAGGCGCATTATATCGCAATACTCACCCATGGAGTGCTCCCATTACATCGCAAAAGCTTTCTAAAAAACCTTGAAGAAAAACGCCAAAAATTCATGAGTAGTGGTGATTTGTAATGACTGATAATCAGCAAAAGGGGAAATTAGGGGAAGACTTCGCTGCAGAATACCTTTTAAACCTTGGATACACTGTAATTGCAAGGAATTATCACACCTGCCACGGTGAAATAGACATCATAGCTTGTGAAAATGATGAAATTGCATTTATCGAGGTAAAAACAAGAAAGACGGGATCTGCTATTGATGCGGTAGAAGCTGTTGGGTATAAAAAACAAAATAAAATCATACTCACGGCTAATGACTATATGCTAAAGCTTGATAAAGAGAAATATTATCGCTTTGATATTATTGAAGTTTATCTCACGGGCAAAAGAATGGATAAAATTAATCACATAAAAAATGCATTTGATTGCAGTAGTAAATGATATATTAAAGAGCTAAGTAGATAAATATAGATAAACCGAGATATTTTCACACTCATATGGTGAAAATACCTCGGTTTTATTTATCTATTTTTAAATTTGTGAATATTTAAAGGATTGTCCTGCGTAGAATATATTAAATTACGGACAATATAGTAGGTGGGGTGAGTGCCTTAAGAGGGAATGCCCATGCCAGATATTAGTTCACTGTAAAAAAACATATAATAAAAGGGGTGCATTATGAAGGGGTTTATAAGGCTTGAGAAGATTGGTTTTATATTTACAGCAATAGCAGGTACACTGCTGCACTATGCCTTTGAAGCGAGTGGAAACAATTTTATAGTGGGGCTCATGGCTCCTATAAACGAAAGTATATGGGAGCATTTAAAACTACTATTTACCCCTTATATTGCCTTTATGATGTTTGAAATTTTTATTTGCAAAGACCTTCCACCCTGCTTTATCCCAGCGAAAGCTATGGGTGTAATGCTTGGCATGTTGAGCATACTCACGATGTTCTACACTTATAGCGGCATAATTGGAGAGCATATACTATGGGTGGATATAGCTATATTTTATATTTCTGTCTTTATAGCTTATTTTGTAAGCTGTAAAATAGCGATAGGTCATCCATGTTGCAAAAGAAGGCATATTGTAATGGCTACTATGCTTTTAATCATTATGGCGGTAATGTTTGCAGTATTTACAATTTACCCACCCGAGCTAAATGTTTTCTACGATTTTGCCGAGGAAACCTATGGCTTTATTTTGTAGGTTTTTTGGATGATTTTTAATAATTTTGGGGCAAAAATTGCTTTTTAGTATTTAAATCATAAAATAATACGGAAACATTATCCTCTTCTATACATATAATTGAGTAGGTGGGATTTTTATATTCTCTGTTTTCGGAAAGTGAACCGGGATTTAGAAAAAGGATATTATCCTCTTTCTTGTAATATGGGATATGGGTATGTCCAAATACGCATATGTCCGCTGAAGTTTCCTTTGCTCTTGCATGCAATCTGTTCAAAGATGCTTTTACTCCATAACTATCTCCGTGGGTTAAAAATATTTTTTTATCTCCACAGCTTATAAGGCGTTCTTTGGGATAACCTGTGAAAAAATCGCAATTTCCCGACACAGCATGGAGCTTGATGCTATCAAAAGCGGAACAAACAGTTTCGAGATTGCTAATACCGTCGCCCGCAAAGAGAACAGCATCACAACTGCTGTGGTATTCTTCTAATAGCGTAAATGCAGAGGAAAGATTTTCATGCAAATCCGAAATAACTAAAATATTCATATATCCACCTCGGCTTTCTAAAGAATTCTATCACAAATGCTTTGATAATTCAATTCTATTTTAGGAGGATTTTGTTATGAATCAAAACCAACTCTCCCCAGAGCAAATTGAAAATCTGATAAATCTTGCGAGTAAGAAGCTTGGCGCTGACCCTAATACACTCAAAGAGAATCTTTCGAAGGGCAATGCCGATAAAATAATAGGCAATCTTGCACCTGCCCAACAAGCAATAATAGCAAAATTACTTAAAGACCCCAAAGCAGTGGAAAGCTTTATGAGCACACCTCAGGCTCAGGAGTTTATGAATAGGATAATTGGAGGTAAATAGCCTTATGGATGAATTTGCCTCTACAATTAATCAAATTTTGGGAAGTAAAGAGGGGATGGAGCAGCTTAAAACCATTGCCGCCGCTTTAGGACTCAATTTGGATAATAATATTGATACCGGTGGAGGCAACGGCACATCCGCTACAAACTACACTCAGCAGGCTCCACCTATTCAAAATACGGAAAATGGCAGTCAGGATATTGCGGCACTGCTTTCTGCACTGATGAATAATTCTCCTGTGCCCCCTCCGCCACAGCAAAATAATTCTGATATTGCCGCACTGCTATCCTCGCTTATGGCAAATTCAGGTAATTCAGCTTCCAACACAAATCAAAACTTAGACATATCTTCGCTACTTTCAGGCTTAATGGGCGCTTCAAAGGCGGAGCAATCCACCTCTTCTCCGAATATAGATATTGGCACCATGCTAAAACTTCAGTCAGCACTTTCGCTTTTATCTAAAGAGGATAATAATACAATGCTTTTAAAAGCACTGCGACCACATTTGAGCGAGGCAAGGCAGAAAAAGGTGGATGATGCTATAAAAATTATGCAATTAATACGACTTTTGCCCTTAGTGAAAGAACTTGGGCTGTTTGGTGGTGATAAGTAATGACATGGAGTGCATCGAGTGATTATTCGGGCGATGAATTAGTCCGTATGCAGCAAGACGCCATAAAGCGTGTACAGGAAATGCAGGAACGAGCATCTAAGACCTTGGAGAGGGCTAATCGAAGCAGTGCCTCATTTGCGGCACCGCATTTTGCACAGACTGCTAATTATCCTTCTTCAAATAATGCAGAGGATAATAAAAATGATGAAAATACATATATAAATCCACCTTTAAGCAGTAATGAAAAGAGGATTAATTCGGTTATAGATTCTTTAGAAGAGCAAGAGTCTGCAAGCGGTAAATCGGGCATACTTACAGAGGCACTTGAAAGTTTACTTAATTTTCCGCAAACTATCAAGTCCCTTCCGCTTTTAGGGGATGGTGAGAAATCCGTATCATCCATTATGGAAACACTGGGGCTCACTACTGAAAAACTTCTCTTAATAGGGCTTATATTTATACTTTCAAACGACGGCGCAGACAAAACCCTACTACTTGCCTTAGGCTATCTGCTTTTTTAAAATCACTTAAGCAACATATAAAAAATACATTTCGCACTCTTATCTCTAAACAATGGGGGATAAGGGTGCAATTTTATTTGTAGCATTCTCAGTGCAGTATTTTATTTTAACATATAAATTAGCTAATAAATCACTTAGCAATCGCAAAACACTGTATTTTCATTTTTAATCTATTTATAAATAAAACCCACCTCCAATAACAAGAATTCATTCATTTACATAGTATATATAAAAAATGGAGGTGTTAAGTTTATTATGAGAGAATATTTTGCAGGTGCTAATACACCCGAGGGGTTTGTTAGTTTTTTTGAAAATGTATATACAAAGGAAGAGCATGATAAAATCTATCTGATAAAAGGTGGGTCGGGTGTGGGCAAGAGCACTGCACTTAAAAAAATAGCAAGGTTTTTTGACGAAAAAGGATATGAAGTGGAGAAAATACTCTGTTCAAGCGATCCTGAAAGCTTGGATGGTGTGAATATACCAAAGCTTAAAATTACCTTTTTTGATGCAACCGCACCCCATGCAATGGAGGCTACCATGCCCATTGTACTTGAAGAAATAGTGGATTTTGCAAATTTTTTAAATAGAGAGAATTTATTAAAGGAAAAAGAGAGTATTCTTAAAATTTTAAAGATAAAAAAAGCGGGCTATGCCACCTGCTACCGCTATCTAAAGAGTGCTAAAATACTGATGGATTTAAATGAAGAAATCTATAAATCGCACACAAATTACCAGCTTATAAGCAAGCATTCAAAAAAAATATGTGACGAATTTTTCGAGCCTGCAAAAAACAGGGTAATAAAAAACAGATACCTCTTTAGTGAGGCATTTAATCTAAATGGCTATACCGATATAACAAATTCACTTTTAAGTGATTTAAATGTTTACAGCACAAAGGGGATTAACGATTATACAAATGGCGTATTTATGGCGGAGTTACTTAAACTGATTAACGAGAGAGGATATAATGCCGAAGTATTTCTTTCTACTTTTAACACAGATATCATAAAAACGATTATTGTAAAGGATAAAGGTATTGCATTCACATCTGCCGCACCCCCGCAGAGTAAAAAAATAGCTACACGTGGTTGGCTAAAAAAAATGAGCTTAGAAGAAAAAGAAGCCACCGAAAAGAATAATGAAATTATAAAAAGCTTGCATGAGCTTGCAAGGGAAGCTCTAATTAAAACAAGCCGTCAACATGCTGTAATAGAGGGAATATACTCGGAGAATATGGATTTTAAAGCACTCGATGTATTTATTGAAGAGCTTCTAAATTCATATGAACTGGGGGTGCAATTATGAGTATAGTACATTATGTTTATATATTTTTTGTGGTTGTAGTATTTACTGCACTCATTTTGAAAAAAGAAATAGTGATGCCCTGCTTTGTAGGGATATTTGCAATAGGTGCCTTAGTGGGCGGCGATATGCTGACGGGGATTTCAGCACTTTATAACGCTTTGATACTTGCAGGCACTGAGTTTTGGCCAATTATACTAATTATTTCACTTGTTGTGAGCATGAGCAAAAGCCTTTCACATGTGGGCGCTGACTTAGCAATTGCCCATCCACTGAGAAGACTAATGGTAAACAGAGAAATTACATTTTTGGTAATAGGCTTTATAATGCTTATATGCTCGCTTGTAATCTGGCCGAGTCCGGCTGTCGCTTTAGTTGGGGCGGTTATACTTCCATTTGCCTCAAAGCTTGGACTAAATCCAATATGGATTGCGGTTGCAATGAATATTTTTGGTCATGGAATGGGATTGTCGGGCGATTTCTTTATTCAAGGCGCACCAACCATCACTGCTAAAAGTGCAAATGTAGAGACGGTTGAGCTAATACAAGCATCATTTCCAATTTGGCTTGTCATGAGCGGTGTAACATTGGTGGTAGCATTTATTATGATGAAAATGGACTTGAAAAAGCAAAACAAAATAATAGCCCCAATTGAGTACAAAGAGGATAAAATAGAAATATCCACCAAGGCAAAATTGCTTGCATATTTTACGATAGCGGTTTTCATAACCGATTTAGTCCTGCTTATTAATTTAAACCTTACTGGTGGGGATGCCACTTCACTGATAGGTGGCAGCATTGTTTTAATAAGTATTATAGCTCTCTTTACAAGCTATGAACCCAAAGATACCATGGAGGCATGCGTTGATAATCTTAAAGATGGATTTTCATTTGGAATAAGAGTATTTGCACCCGTGATTGTAATTGGAGGCTTTTTCTTTATTGGTAATGCCGATATGGCGTCCAAAATAATCGTCGGTCACGAAGTGAGTATATTAAACGACATTAGCTTTGCACTTTCTGAAAGGGTGGGACTAAATTCAGTCACCGCTGTGCTAACTCAAGCCGCTATTGCAATAACTTCGGGTCTTGACGGTAGTGGATTTTCAGGGCTCCCAATAGTGGGTACACTCGCATATAGCTTTGGCTCAAGTATTGATATAAGTACCGCACAACTTGCGGCGTTTGGGCAAATAATCACAGTCTGGGTGGGCGGCGGAACAATTATACCATGGGCAGTAATTCCCGTGGCGGCAATTTGCAAAGTCTCCCCAAATGAGCTTGCAAGGCGCAATTTAATACCTGTAATCTGTGGTATTATAGCCACTTGTATTTATATGATGTTTACACTTTGAGTTTTAGAATTAGAAAGATGGATGGTAGAACACCATCCATCTTTCTATCGTAGCTTAACTGCTGCTAAAAATAGCTAATATAAGAATTTTTTTGATATCCGCCTTATTTGAAATAGTTTGGTTTTAATTTATTGTATATTTGCATTAAAAATCTGCTTATTTCTGAGCCGCTTAATTTAAAGGTGATACAAATTTATAATTTCAAAATCGCTATAATTTGTAAAATATATCAATAAATTTACTTTTTTTACAATTTAAATAGCGAAAATGTGCATTTAGTAAGCGAAAATGAACTGAGACATCCTTTAAAACAATTGACATAATATAAATATTATGTGATAATATTTATATAAGATTTTAAAAAAATCTTATATAAATTTGCCATTTCTACGGTTATTGCCAAAGATAATGAGCGGAAGGCAACTAAAATCGACCCTGCGAGGATATAAATAATCGAAATGGAGATTATTTATACAAGATTAATTATGGGCGAATATGAAAGTGGGTTTTAAAATGGAAATGAAAACTGTAGTGGACAGGCAAAGACTCTTAAAAATTAATATGATTGTTCTAATTTTTGGTGGGTCATTATATGCGCTTATATATATATTCGGAGGAGCTGTAATTAATGGCATTATTTTATTTGCAACGCTTGCCATAACAATGGGAATCATAACACTTATAAGAAGAAGAGGAAATGAAAAACAAACTACATATTTTATTACCTTTACACAGTTTATATTGATTTTATTCTTTGGGTTTGCCACATTTGAGCCACTTGCTGGATATGCCCTGATAATTTCATGTGTTATAATTAACTGCCTTTACTACGAGAAGAAAATACTTGTAATCCAATGGGCAATGCTTGATGTTGTTTTGTTTGTAAGCTTGCTGTTTAGCGATTTATTCTATACCGGAATACCTCTCGCCACAATAGCGAGGGGAATATTTGGAATAAATTTTAGTATGCTTTTCATCTATTACTTGCTTTCATGGGGCATAGAATCGCAAAACTCCACAAATGAAAAAGCAAAAGAAATGGAAAAAATCATGGCGGAGCTACGCCTAAGTGCAGAACAAAACGAAGCTCATAGCAATAAGATAGAGGCGTTTTTTGAAGAGATTAAATTGCGCTCGGGAAATTTAAGCAAAACCTCAAATGATATGCTCGACATTGCAAAAGCGCTGAGTTTAAGCTCGGTGGAGCAAAAGGACATTATAGAAGATTTAACAGGCCAGAGCAGCAATGTAGTATCTGAAATAAAAAGTGCTTGCGATATGGCTGACCATTCTCGAAACCTATCACAGGAAAGTGCACAAAAGCTCATACAGAATAATGAAAACTTTAAGCTCGTAGTTGATGCAATATCGCAAATTGAAAGCTCGAGTGCAAAAATTGTTGACATAATCAAAAACATCGAAAGCATTGCTTTCCAAACTAATATACTTGCACTAAATGCCTCGGTTGAAGCTGCAAGAGCGGGACAAGCGGGCAAGGGATTTGCAGTTGTAGCGGACGAAGTGAGAAACTTGGCAATGAAGTGTGCAGAAGCTGCAACGGATAGTTCAGTGCTGATAAATTCTTCGGTGGACAGCGTGGCAACAGGATTTAAATTAGTTAAAGAAACAGCTCAAAACATGGAAGAGGTTATTAATTACTCTAATTTAGCCGCTAAAGATGCAGATTCAATTAACGAAATTATGATATTGCAGGCAAATAGTCTGGAAGAGATGCAAAAGAAAATACAATCGATTTCAGATCAAATTTCCACTACATCACAAATGGCAATCGATAGCGATAGATTAGCTATTGAAGTTGCTGAAGAGATTAATAGTATCAACGAAGCAATGAACTAAAAACTTTTTTATATATTAACCCCCTTAGCCGTCAAGGCGAAGGGGGTTAATGATGTTTAAGCAGATAAGATGGTGATATGTTTGAATGTTACTTAGAGTAACGGGATATAGAATATATTACCATATAAATTTTACAATAATTATGTGCAATATGAGAATTGATAATTTGACAAAATTCCCGTAAAATAGATAAGATAGTGTGATAATATAATATTAATTACTTTAAAATGTAAAGAAGAAAGGATATAGTAATGAAAATAGAGTTTCTCACCGCTTTATATTTTGTCTT
This sequence comes from uncultured Oscillospiraceae bacterium, assembly GCA_964371155.1. Taxonomy (GTDB): domain Bacteria; phylum Bacillota; class Clostridia; order Oscillospirales; family Ruminococcaceae; genus CAYJEQ01. Next base: position 35,565 of record CAYJLI010000018.1, read on the forward strand.
CTTTTTAGTTACGAATATAATGTTTTTCCAAATAGCTGATAAAATCATGGATAAATCAAAATTTCCCAAAAAAACATTGTATGTAACAGCTATTATAAATAGCATCTTTTTCAGTATGATGGTATATGGCTTTAATCAATTGCCAACAGTAACATATTTAATAGTGCTGATAGGGAGTATTATACAGCTCTCCATACTGTTTAAAAACAGCATATTAGGAGTAATTATGTGCTCACTTATGGCAACTATTTATCTTGTATGTATGGAATCGATTGTCATATCTTCAGGAGCCCTCATATTAAATTTAAGCTTAGCAGATGTAACCCACAATCATCAGATATTATTTCTACATATAGTTGTTTCATGGTTTTTATGTATGCTGACTTCCATTTTTATAAATGCCTTTGTTCCAGGAAAGTACTTTAAAATAATAAATCAAAACAGAGAGCAGATAATATTTGTTTTAGGATTTTTATTTACTGCAGCGGTATACCTAACACTTAATTCATTCATATATGCAAATGCGAATATTTTTGATGCTAATTATCTAATAATTCATCAGATAATTTCACCTATTACATGGCTGATAGTGGTAAACTTAGCAGTTATACTCTTAATTAGGTTCGATTACCTACATGGCTATAAAGTGAAAACCGATATTTTACAAAAAACCATTGATGAGCAAAAATATCAGCTCAGCGAAACACAGAACAGAGCCGAGAGAGACTTGCTTGTGAATGCATATAATAAAGTTACTACAAAGAGCAAGATTGAAGAGGCACTGGAGGAAGGTGAAAAAGGCGCTTTCTTTATCCTCGATATCGACAATTTTAAAAATATCAACGATAGTAAGGGACATCCATACGGCGATAAGGTGCTGGTTTATCTTTTTAAAAGGATTATGCATACATTTAGAGAGCGGGATATTGTAGGTAGAATTGGCGGAGATGAATTTGTCATATTCTTAAAAAATCCACCGGATATAAAAATAGTGGAAAATAAAGCTGCTTCCCTTTGCAGTGATGTAAATATTCCTTTTACAGATGAATTGGGCGAATCGGCAATTATCTCCATAAGTATAGGTGTAGCGCTCTGCCCCGAACACGGAGAAGATTTCGACACTCTCTACTCCAAGGCGGACATAGCTTTATACGAGTCGAAAAACAAAGGGAAAAACACCTTTACTATCTATTCCCGTTAACAAATCAAAACTATATTAAATTACTATATGGGCATTTTCTTCGCCAACGGTGAAGAGAATGCCCATATAAAATTAGCAAAATATTATAACATTATTTAACCAGTGAACCGTCAAGCTCAAGACGGGTGGAGACTTTTTGCAGAGCGATAATACATTGCTCCATAACATAATCGAGCTCCATACCAAGCATTTCACATCCACCTTTTATAAGCTCCCTGTTAACAGCTGCGGCAAATGCACCATCTTTAAATTTCTTTTTAACAGATTTAAGTGCAAGGTTTGCAATATCTTTATCGGGGCGCACAAGCACAGCGGCAAAAATAAGCCCTGTTAGCTCGTCCACTGTATATATAACTTTCTCCATGGGGTGCACGGGCTCAACCTCGGTACATAGTTTATACCCATGTGAAAGCACCGAATTTATAAAGTCTTCATCAAAGCCTGCGTCTTTTAAGAATATTGGTGTATGTTGGCAGTGTTCGGTGGGATATTTTTCATAGTCGAGGTCATGCAGTAGACCCACCATTCCCCAATACTCACTGTCGTAGCCAAGTAGATCGGCAAAGTGAAGCATTGCGCCCTCCACGCAGTAGGCGTGCTTTATCAAAGAGGGAGTTTTTACATGTTCATCCAAAAGCTGTAAGGCTTCGTCCCTGTTCATAGGTAGCATATTAATAGTCACTCCATTTCAGTTTTTCGATTATTGAATAATTTTGAGTAAAATATAAAGGACTCAAAGCTTGCGCTCAAAGTCCTTTTTAAAAGCTATAAATTGTTAGACTATCTTGTAGCAAGCTTAAGTGCAAGCTTAGATTTTTTTCTTGATGCTGTATTCTTATGAAGAATACCCTTAGCACAAGCCTGATCAACTTTTTTAATTGCAAGTCTTATTGCAGTTTCCTTATCCTCGGTATTGTTAGAAGCAGATAGCTCAGCTTTCTTAATAACAGATTTAAGGTTTGACTTTACAGCCTTGTTTATTTGAGTTTTTGTAGCAATAACTTTAACTCTTTTTTTAGCAGATTTGATATTTGGCATCGTGTCACCTCCTTTGACTTATCGTAACAGTACAAGTTATAATAACACTTTTTAAAGTAAAATGCAACTGTTTATTTAAATTTTTTTTGAGAATAATATATTTTAATGATTTCTTTCATATTTTTAAGCATTAGGGGGAGAATTATAATGTCGATTCGTACCGATTTAGCAATAGAAAGCTCAGGAAGTGACATAGAGAATTTACCGAGCGGAGTAAAGCTTGAAATCAGAGAAAGTGGTAGTCTTAAAATTGAGCATGTAATAATAGAAAATGAACTGGGCGCAAAAAATATCGGAAAGCCAATGGGGAATTATATAACAATTAATCTACCTGCTTTTGCCTCAAACAATACTCTTACCAATGAGGAGTATGGACAAATTGCAAAGGAAATATCCACACTTCTTCCCAAAGAGGGTACGGTGCTCATCGTGGGGCTTGGAAATTTGCACATCACTCCCGATGCCATAGGGCCTAAGGCGGCAGACCTTATAATAGCCACGAGGCATATGTATGAGCTTGACCCTGAAAATGCTACAAGTTTTCGCTCGGTGGCGGCAGTTTCACCAGGTGTACTGGGGCAGACTGGGGTTGAAGCTGCGGAAATAGTAGAGTCGTTGGTGGACAGTATAAAGCCCGCTGCTGTTATTGCGGTGGATGCACTTGCCGCTCATTCTGTCACAAGGCTTGGGAATACGCTTCAAATAGCCGATAGCGGTATATCACCGGGCGCCGGAGTACAAAATCGCAGAAAAGAACTCAGCAGTGCTACACTTGGAATTCCGGTGATTGCAGTGGGCATTCCCACCGTCGTGGATGGTGCTGTAATAGCGAGTGAGCTTTCTAATACATCCGCACAAAAAACAGAAGGGGAGGCAATGATGGTTACACCAAGGGATGTTGATTTGATGGTGGAAAGAGGTGCCTACACAGTAGCAATGGCGATTAATTTAGCACTTCAAGACGGGCTAAGTCAGGAGGATATAAATTATCTTATCACTTAGCATTATAATAGCGTGGAATAGTTTGAGCACATCTATGAGATAGCTATAAAATCAGAGAAAAAATTTAGCTTATTTTCCCCAGCAGATGCGGAGAAAATAAGCTAAAAAATATATTACTTGCATAGTTTTGACTAAAGCTCCCCCCATTTAACATGCGAGTGAAGACTTAATTTTGAGTCTGAGCTTATCGGCAATCATAGCAATGAATTCA
>CAYJLI010000019.1:0-38633 GCA_964371155.1 uncultured Oscillospiraceae bacterium
AATCAATCATTTTGCCTTCCTTAACTATTACTTCGCCTTTTTTAATAACTGTATTTACAAGGTTTCTGCCAAATTTATATACAACATCTCGATAATCGGATGTGTCAAAAATGAGAATATCTGCAATTTTACCCATACTGAGTACGCCTCTGTCTTTGAGTGTAAGTGCCTGCGCCGACCCGTAGGTTGCCGCCCTAAACGCCTCTTCAGGGGTAAATCCATGCATACGGCAGGCGAGCATCATTGTCATCGGCATTGACTCCATCCAGCACCCAGGGCAACAATTCGTTGCAAGTGCTAAGGTCATACCGCTGTTTAGCATAGGCCTTGGGTTAAATGGCTTTGGATGCTTTACCGCAAAGTCTATGGCAGGAAGCACTACCCCCACAACTTTAGCATCCCTCATCTTGGGGAAAAGGCTCTCGGGAGTATAGTTTAAATGCACAGCGGAAGCTGCTCCGATTTCAACTGCTAAATCAGTGGCACCTATATATGAATACGCATCGGCATGTATCGTGGGTATAAGTCCAAGATCCATACCTCTGGTTAGAATTTTCTTGCTTTCTGCGGCTGTAAAATGCCCTTCGTCACACCAAACATCATTAAATGCCGCCTTATTAAATCTTGCTACCTGTGGGAGCATTTCTTGGCATAAATGATCTATATACCACTCTTTTGAGGTGTTTTCCTCCCAACCGTGACCACCTAAAAATGTTGGCACTATGTCTATCGGCAAAAATCCTGAAAGCAATGTGTTTACTTCGAGCATTTTCATTTCAGCAGGCAATGTAAGTCCATAGCCGCTCTTGCTTTCAAGTGTGGTAGTGCCATTTGCAATCATCGAACGAACTCTTTGCTCTGTTTGATGTGCAAGCTCTTCGACGGGGAGATTTTTTGTTTGATTAACTGAGGCGTAAATCCCTGTTTTTATCCCCAGTTTTTTTAGGGTTTCAGGGTTATCGTCGGTGAGCTTCACACTATATTCATCAACCCTTGAACCACCAAACACCACATGTGTATGGCAATCTATAAACCCGGGAGAAATCACTTTGCCAGTGGCATCAATTTCTTTTACTTCCTCCGCACCCTCCATAAAGGGTTCTACCTCTTCCTTTGTTCCAATGGCAGCAATTTTTTCGCCCCAAATATATATATAACCATTTTCTATTACTCCAATATCACCATTGTTTTCCCCTTGCATGGTCAAAATTTGTGCCGCATTTTTTATCAGTGTTTTTCCCGGTGCTTTATACATATACTTTCCTCTTTTCTCTTAAATGTTTGGGATGGGTCAAACCATCCAAATCCAAACTATTTATAATATTAACTATCCATACAGGGTTAGAAGACATTAAGTTGCTTGCATAAAAATAAAATTATTCATCATTACCCCCGTCAAAGACGGGGGTAATGATGGGAATATCTTTATGTTAAAAACGATGGAAAAATCATTATCTAATGAAAGCACCTTCTGGACCGAAAGTAACTTTATCAGCTGGCTCCCACCAAAGTGGAATTTTGATGCCTTCGCCGCCTGCGATTTTGCCCTTACCATCACAAACATCCTTAGCAGCTTGGTAACCTGCCTGTGCATGACGAACAACACCGATACCAGAGTCAACTGTCATACAAGCTTGTAGACGGAAATTAGCTTCATCAGTACCATCAGCTATCATTGTAACACCTGTATGAGCAGCTTCACCCATCGAGTAGTTAGCCTGAATAGCAATAAGGTCGCACATGCCTGCGCAGTTAAGTAGACCATTAAGCATTGGCCAGTCGGAGATGTAGTCACCACCATCGGGCATGTTTTCGGATTCGAATGTTGGGTTAACAATTGAACCAGAGTCAAGGTTGTCACGGGAGAAGGCAACTGGGCCTTTAAGTTCGCCTTTTTTGATTAGCTCATTAACTGCAAGTGCGAAACGTTTACGCTGTCCAAAGCCCATGTAGCAAATTCTTGCAGGAAGAGCTTCGATTGGTAGATGCACACGAGCAAGCTTAATCCAACGCTCTACAAGTTCATCACCTTTGCAGATTTCAAGAGCAAGATCATCAAGACGAGCAAGGTCACTTGCTTCACCTGAGATACAAGTCCAACGGAATGGGCCACGGCCTTCGCAGAAGAGTGGGCGGATGTATTCGTATACGAAACCACCGATTTGTTTTGCTTCTTTTTCATCCATGCCAGCATCAATACACTCTTTACGGATACTTGTGCCGTATTCGAATGTTTCAACATCTCTCTTTTTGAATTCGATCATAGCCTTAAGCTGACGAATCATTGTAGCCTGAGCATCTTTTAGATATGCTTCACGGTCTCTGCCTCTGTATTCATCGGCTTCTACACCTGTGTAACCCGATGGTATGTAGGATACAGGGTCATGGCAAGGGCACATTTCTGTAACAACATCCGGCATATAGTTTTTAGCAAGTGCTTCTTCAAATACATCAGCAGCATTGCCAACAACAGCAACAGAGATAGGATCGTCATTCTTAATGTGTTCTTGAACTATTGCCCAAGCTTCGTCAAGTGTATTAACTTTCATATCCATGTAGTTTTTCTCGATACGACGGTCAATTACTCTTTCGTCAGCATCAACAAGAATAACGGAAGCACCATGCATTTTACCAGCCCATGTTTGGTTACCGCCCATGCCGCCTGCGCCTGCTGTAAAGAGGATTTTGCCATGCATGTCGTTTGTCCAACCCTTTTTAAGCACGATTGCAGAAAGTGTTTCAAATGTACCTTCAATAACGCCCTGCGTACCGATGTACTCCCATGGAGCAGCTGTGTATTGTGCAAATATTGTAAGGTTTTTATCTTGTAGGTCATAGAAGCGATCCCATGTAGCTTGCATGATGTTTGTTGTAGCCATTACTACTCTTGGAGCAAGATTATGTGTTTTGAATATAGCCACGGGCATACCGGACTGTATTACAAGAGTTTCATCATTTTCAAGATCTTTTAAAGATTGTACGATAGCATAGTATGATTCCCAGTTACGAGCACACTTACCATTACCACCATAAATTACAAGCATTTCAGGAATTTCAGCATTTTCCATGTTGTTTTCAAGCATTCTTAGGATTGTTTCTTGTTTCCACCCTTTACAACGAAGTGTTTCCTTCTGATCAAGTGTACCTCTCTGTGCTTTTACAGAGTATAGTATTTCAGGTTTTCCCGCTGTGGGTGCGTACATATTACCGCCATTCATAGACATAATAATTTACCTCCATTTTTTATATATTTTCCCGTCGTTTTTCTACGGTTTAAATTCATTATAATCATGGAGCAACGACAAAGCGTCGAAAATATAGGGTAATTCTTTAAAAAAACAATCTTTTTGAAAAAAATCGAACGGAAAAGCGTCGAAAATCACATTTTGCAAAATATTTTTCTATTTGCCTTTACTTTAACAAACTATTTTAGTACAATGAAGTAGATATGGGCATTAAAATTGGAATTTATGTGCTTTGTGCATAAATTAGGACTCTTTGTCGGAGGGATATATTTTGAAAATTTCTGTCAAACTTTTCGGAGATTACGGTGTATGGATAAATGAAAATAGAGTATCGTTTCCCTTTAAAAAATCCGAGGGTCTTTTTTATTATCTTGCCACTAAAGGCAATATCAGTAAGGATGAAGCCATTGGGATTTTTTGGATAGACTGTGCGGAAGAAAATGCAAAGAAAAATCTGCGTGACGCATTATACCACCTTAGAAAAATTTTTGGTAATAACATAATCTGCACAGAAGGCAATAAGAGAATATACATAGATAGAAGTTTAATTTCTGAAATTGATTTTGATGAAATTACTAATGAAAATCTACCTGAACAATACCAAGAGGAATTTCTTAATTTCTTTTATATCAAAAACTGCGATGAATTTGAAGATTGGCTTTCTGAAATGAGAGCCGATTTACAAGCAAGGTATATGAATATTATTAAAAATCGTATTCGTACTGCTGGAGAAGGCGGAAATATACAGTCAATTCTTGACTGCGCCTCTCTTCTGATGCGCAAAAAAATATTGGATGAAGAGGTTTATAGAGAAGTTTTTTCTTTTTTACTGAGCCACGGCGCATATAGTGAGGCGGATAGAATTTACTCAAAACTCTGCGACATGCTTGTGGCAGAGCTTGACGCTGAGCCCGAAGAAGAAACACAGGAAATATTTAAGCAACTAAATTTGATAAAATTTGATCTTAGTGCGAAAAAATCCACTGTGTCCACACAATCAAATTTTTTTCACAGAGAGAATGAAGTTTTAATTATTAAAGATAATATTCTAAGTTTGAGCAGGGGAGAGTTTGCCAGAAGTTTATTTATTGGCGGTGAAATAGGTGTTGGAAAATCAACGATTATAAAAAACATAATCGAATGGGCGAACCAAGATGACTATTTGGTTTTAAATTGCCAATGCGTTAAAACAGAAAAAAACCTCTACCTAAAAACATGGCTTGACATTATGGCTCAGATGCCAAAATCCAATCTTTTACCACAAAAACCTTTGAATGAATTTAGCTCAAGGCAAAACTCGGACCTTATAAATACCCAGTACGAAATATATATAAAGTCTGCAATTTCCTCCTACATTCAAAATAGCAACAAAAAAATCTTGCTATTTATCGATGACATTCAGTGGCTTGACAATGCAAGCAAATCCCTTTTGTGCAATCTAATATTTTGGGATAAAAATAAAAACTTTATTTTAATTGCTTCCGCGCGCAATGATGCTAATAAAGATATAATAGATATAAAAATACCTCTCCTTGCGCAGAATTTGGTAAAGGAAGTGAATGTTCGCCGATTTACTGCTGAGGAAGCTAAAGATATAATTACTAATATGGCACCGCATTTGTGCGAAGATGAAATGGCTTTGGATAAAATATATCATCACACAGCAGGAAATGCACTTTTCCTATTCGAATTTATAAAGGGAAGTCACCATGCATCTCAAATGGAGAATTTGTCGGAGAGAACAATTGGTATGATACAGACAAGGCTCTTGGCATTAACGCCCGAAGCTCGAAGTCTGTTAGACTTTATTTCGCTTTTTCCCCGTTTCGCCACTTTGGAGGATATACAAGTTTTCACTGAAATTTCTACAATACAATCAATAAGCAATTTAGAAATGCTTTTAGATTCAGGGCTTATCTCACTTAATACCATTCATGATAAGAGTGGCTATGGATTTTCACATTTAATTATTAGAAATTACATATATAAAAATCTTTTGGAGGATAAAAAACTTTTTATGCATCGCCTGATAGCGGAGCAATACGAAAAAATATATGCCCAAGAGAATGATAATAGATATCTACCCGTACTTATCTACCACTATGAAAACAGTGATGTAAAAACAAAAGCACTTTCATACCGCCTTGCATATTTCTCAACCTTCTATGACTTAGAACATGAAATATATCCCAGTACACTATACGCATATTCATTTGTGGCAAATTCAAATCAATATGAAAATCGTGAAAAAGAGCTTGAGGAATTAGCCTCTGAGATAAGAGCATTAAAACTGGGCTCCCTTATCACCGATACCATCAGAATGAAGCTCGAGTTTTTAATCGGCAGATATTTGTTGTTTTGTGGAGATTATGAGAGGGCACTTGAGAGCATTGGCATAAGTATACTACTTGCTAAAAAGCATAAGCAGGGTAAATACCTACTTGATAACTACCTTCAGCTTGTGTATCATGCCATACTAATTTACGATTTGGATGGGTTTGATGAGAATTTAACTGCATGTGAAGAGCTTTCAGAGCAATATTTCTTCTCAGAAATCGACACCTGCACCATTATCCGTCTACGTGGGCTTTACAATATGAAAATTTTAAAGTATGACGAGGCAGAGCTCTGCTTTAACAAAACCATAGAAAAGCTTACACTAATTCGCAAAATGGATTCATCCTGTTCCGTAGGACTTGCCGCCTGCTATAATTATCTGGGCGAAATTTGGCACATCTTAGGCTATCCAAATCAAGCAAAAGAGCACTTTTTAAAAGCCATTAATTGCTGTGACAACAGTGAATTTAGTGGACTAATAGTTTTTTATTCAAATTTAGCCTATGCCAATTATTCATTGGAAAATTTAGAAGAAGCGGAAACATTTATCAATAAATCGCTATCACTTATAGAAAAATCAGGCTCTCGTTGGGGATATTTTAAAGCTAAAATTTATGCCACGCTTATCGCTATAAAGCAAAATGATATTGAAAAAGCTAAGACATATTTTTCGAGCATAAAGGATGCTGCGCCTGAAATAGCCGATCCGAGCACAGTTGAATTAGTTAAAGATTTAATTGCGAAATTCGATAATATATAACATTTTAAAATACTACAAATCAGATATCCCCCAAGCTTTTACACTTAGGGGATATCTGATTTGTAATGAGGAAAATATGTATTAGTTATTTAAGTGATCCTGAAATACTTTCGCATGCATTTACAATTCTACCATCTGCAACCATGGCAAAAACTTTATCGGTGTCTAAATAAATGGCTCTATCCCTTTCCATAAATGAAACTTCAGAACGTATAGTATTATACACTGCCGAGGTGGCACTGCTTAGTTTTGTTTTATCCCTTAGGTCGGCAGCCTGCACGCCGCATAGAAGCTCAATTGCAAGAACATGCTGTGCATGATCAATTATAGTCCTTGCTTTTCTCGCCGCAGTTGTACCAAAGCTAACATGGTCTTCTTGGTTTGCAGAAGTTGGAATTGAGTCAACACTCGCAGGGTGAGCAAGTATTTTATTTTCTGAAACAAGTGCCGCAGCCGCATACTGTGCCACCATAAATCCGCAGTTAATACCTTCTTCTGCTGTGAGGAATCCGGGTAGCCCATAGCTTAGTGCAGGATTTACAAGCCTTTCTATACGCCTTTCTGAAACATTTGCAAATTCGGAAACAGCTATGCCAAGAGCATCCATCGCAATAGCCACGGGCTGGCCATGGAAATTACCGCCTGAGAATATTTCGCCCGTCTCAGGGAAGATTAGCGGATTATCGGTAGCGGAGTTTATTTCAGTTTCGATTACTTTAGTAACATAATCTATCGCAAGTCTGCTTGCGCCATGAATTTGAGGGGTGCAACGAATTGTATATGCATCCTGTGTGCGCACTTCGCCTTGATGGGTCATAAGAGCACTGTCTTTTAGTATGTTTCTTAAATTCTCTGCACTGTTAAGCTGTCCGCTATGTGGTCTTGCAAGATGGATTTTTTCATCAAATGCATCAATTATACCGCATATAGCTTCTGCCGAAATCGCTGTGGCTATATCTGCAATCTTTGTAAGCTGCATTGCATCATATACTGCAAGAGTTGCTACTGCCATCATTGCGCAAGTCCCGTTTATGAGTGCTAAGCCCTCTTTAGCTTGCAGGGTAACTATCGGTATGCCTGCTCTTTCCATTGCCACTCTACCTGGAAGCACTTCACCTTTGTATTCTGCTTCACCTTCACCTATCATAGGCATTACCATATGTGCAAGTGGGCATAAATCTCCGCTTGAACCCACTGAGCCCTTTTCCCTAACTATCGGATGAACCCCTTTATTTATCATTTCAATAAGAGTGTTTGCAGTGGAAAGCCTAATGCCGGAATATCCTTTTGCAACTGCATTTACTCTAAGGAGCATTAGTGCACGCACAATTTCCGTTGCAAACGGTGCACCTATACCAACAGCATCGGATAAAATCAGATTGCGTTGGAGCTCTTCGAGCCTATCATTTGAAATAACAATATTTGCAAATTCACCGAAACCAGTATTTACGCCATAAACCACCTTGTTTTCAGCCATGGCGTCTTCTATAAACTTTCTCGAGTGATTAATTCTTTCCTCTCCTAAAGGGCCAATAGCTACTTGGCGATTATTTCTCGCAATTTCAACTACTTCATTTAATGTTAAGCTATCTCCATCTAAAAAAACTTTATTCATTTCAAATTCTCCTTTTTATTGTTCTAGTAAAAACCATAATCCTATTATAAACATTAATAGTCGATTAAATGTCGAAACAATTTACTTTTTTTGTCCTGGCTAATATTTTTTATTCCAAAACCATCGAAACATTTATTTTTTTCAGAAAATATCATTTGCCTTAAATAAAGGATAGGGATAAATAAAAAAGTCTTGCTTAAACAGTGATATGTGCAGTAATTTAAGCACAAAAGATTAATTTTCTTATTTCTATTTTATAATACACAAGATTTTCGACACTTTGTCGTTGCTTTACAATTATAATGTAATTAATCCGTAGAGCTAAATGCGGAAAATAACATTAAAAGGAGTGTAAATGTGGACACAAAACTTTTAGAAGTTCTTACAAAAATTATCGACTCTGATGACACCACAGCAGGAGGTGGCGCATCAGCCGCACTGTGTGGTGCCATGGCGGCAGGAATGATTTCTATGGTGGCTAAGCTTTCAAAGAAAAAACCTGTTAATTACACCGTCGAGCAATACGATGAAATTGCAGAAGAGTGCGACAAATTGGCTGAAAAGCTAAAACAAGGTAGCAAGGACGACATTTCTGCCTACTGCATGATAGTTGATGCATACAAGCTACCAAAAGAAAATGATGAGCAAAAAGCTGCAAGAAGTGCAGCAGTAGTGGCGGCGGCTATCAAAGCTGCTGAAGTTCCCCGTGATAATGGGTTTAATAATATGAGAGTATTTGATTTAGGCAGTAGCTTAATGGGCAATTCAAACCCCGCTTGTGCTTCAGACCTTTTAACAGCACTTTATATTGTTAAAGGCGGTATAAAAGCTTGTGCACTAAATATTGAGGCTAATCTCTCCATGATTAAGGATGAAGCGGCAAGAGCAGAATTTACAGCGGATATGAAAACACTGCTTTTAAAGGCAATCGAAGAAAAATAAAAAGGTATCTTGTTTACTTATTATCGAAACAGTATTTTTTATATATCTTTCCTCCTCGCTTATTGTGGGGAGGAAAGATTAAATAGTATATAAATTTAAAGAATTCTTTATAAAAAAGGAGTATATATATGAAAATTTTAATGGCAGAAGTTAATTTCAGCGAGGGTAAAAACAAAGAATTAATTCAAGAAGTAGAAAAAGCTCTACTCGACGGAGCACCGGTTGACCTTATGGAAATAGCTTCGGATGCAGACCATAATCGTACAGTATTTACATTTAAGGGTGAGCCTAAAAATGTGCTTGAGGCAACTAAGCGTCTTTCTAAAAGAGCTGTTGAGCTAATAGACATGACTACACATGTCGGCGCACATCCAAGAATGGGTGCGGTGGATGTTGTTCCATTTATTCCTGTTAAAGATGTAACTATTGATGAAGCAATCGAAATTTGCCGTGAATATGGTAAGTTCATGGGCGAGCTTGGTGTCCCCATCTATTATTACGAAGATGCAGCTACTTGTGAAGAACGCAAAACACTGCCTAAAATCCGCAAAGGGCAATATGAAGCACTTGAGGAAAAATTTAAAGACGAAGCGTGGAGACCTGATGAAGGCCCATTTGTATATAATGCAAAAAGTGGAGCAACAGTTACCGGCGTGCGTTTCCCACTTGTTGCTTTCAATGTTAATTTGCAAACAAAAGATATAGAAATAGGCAAGAAAATAGTTAAGGCTATTCGTGGTGCTACGGGTGGTTATCAGAATGTTCGTGCTATTGCACTTGTTCTTGAAGAAAGGGATGGCATTGTACAGGTATCAATGAACCTGACAAACTACGAAAAAACCCCTATACATCGTGTATTTGAAACTATTAAAGGCGAAGCTGCACAGTATGGCGTTGGCGTAATTGATTGTGATTTAGTAGGCCCAGTGCCTGTGTATGCACTACAAGATGTGCTTAAATTCTATCTCCGCACACATCACTTTACAATGGAACAGCTTTATATGTAAAAAAATTTCCTAAATATTAATAGTCCGCAAGGAAGTGATTGAAAGATATTACTTTCTTGTGGATTTTGATGTTTATACACATTTTATCACTAATTACACTAAAATTATTTAAAAAAGTTAAAAAATTTTTAATAATTCGACGCTTTTTCGTCGTATATAATTTATAATTAAAACTGAAATATTAAGACTGGAGGTGGATGGATGGTAAATAATGAAAGACTACTATCGGAATTTTTGCAGTATGTACAAATTGACAGCGAGAGCAATAATGAAAAAGAATATGCAGATTTCATGAAGAAAATTCTGATAGACCTCGGCGGTAAAGTGCAGACCGATAATGCAGGAGAAAAATATGGTTCAAATGGCTATAATATCTTTGCACTGTTCGAGGGAACACTCGCAGGCGATAGTATTGCTTTCTCGGCTCATTTAGATACTGTCAAGCCTGGAAATGGCATAAAACCCGTGATAAGGGATGGAATTGTCTATTCTGAAGGGGGGACAATTTTAGGCAGTGATGATAAGGCAGGTATTGTAGCAATCATTGAAGCTATACGAAGCGTCAAAGAGCAAAAAGTAGTACACCGCACATTTGAAGTGGTGCTCACCATAGGCGAAGAACTTGCCTTGATGGGCTCAAGAAATATGGATTATTCCAAATTTCATTCCAAGCGGGCTGTAGTGCTCGATGTTGATGGTGATGTTGGAGGGATAGCTGTGGGAGCTCCGGGGCACGCATCATTTACAGCCACCATCACTGGGAAATCTGCCCATGCAGGCATGGAGCCAGAAGTAGGTATTTCGGCAATTCAGGTGGCAGGTGATGCCATAAGCAAGATGAAGCTTCTCCGCATTGACCATGAAACCACTGCAAATATAGGCTCTATTAAATCTGAATTCGGTGTTAATGTCGTGCCTGAAAAATGCGAAATTTTAGGCGAGGTAAGAAGCAGGAATAAAGATAAGATGAAAGCACAAATGGAACATATCGGCAAAACCTTGCAAGAGAGCTGCGAGCAATATGGTGCTACGCTTGATTGTAAATGGGAAGTTTCATATGAAAGCTTTAATTTTAGCGAAACACATCCGCTTATAAATTCTTTAAGAAATGTTTATACGGATATGGGACTAAAAACAGTGATTAAGAAAGCAAGTGGAGGAAGCGATGCCAGTGTATTTAATGGGCATGGAATAGAAACAGTTGTTTTAAGTATGGGCATGCAAAGAATACATAGCACGGATGAGTTTATCGAGATAAAACAACTCGAGCTCAGCGCAGAGTCGGTATACCGCATGATGACAAGAAATGAATTTTAGGATCACATTATTAACCCAATATAATAATAAAAAACTAAGTTTTTTAAGACTAAAATATTAAAGAAAGAGAAGTGATTTTAATGTCAAATCCCAGCACTTTAGCAAAAAAGGGCAAAATTGCAATGCCGCATATATATGTATTGCTTTTTGCTATCAATGTACTTGCAGCAGTTGCATCTTGGATTTTGCCCGCAGGGCAGTTTGAGCGTGTGCTTAATGAGGCCACTGGTAGAACGGTTATAATTCCCGGTACATTCCAAGTTGTAGAGAGCACCCCAGTGGGACTTTTTGAGATGTTTCAGGCTATGTATGATGGAATGGTTGGCTCCGGTGGAGTTATCATATTCGTATTTCTCTCCTATGCTTCCATCGGCTTGATTATCTCCTCGGGTGCATTTAATGGTCTAATTGCAGGCATACTGCGCATAGCCAAGGGAAATACTCGCCTCATGATGATTCCAATCTTTATGACATTATTAGGCGCTATTTCTTCCACAGTAGGTTGCTTTGAAGAGCTACTACCTTTTATTCCAATTTTCGTTACACTCGCTATTGCTTTGGGCTACGATGCGCTGGTTGGTATGTCCATCGTTGCGCTTGGTATAGGTATCGGCTATGCAGGTGCCGCAGTTAACCCATTTACTGTTGGTATTGCACAAAGCATTGCAGAACTAACACCACTCTCAGGCGCAGGATTTCGTATTGCCTGCCACGCTGTGATGATAGTAGTTGCCTCTGCATATGTAATGCGTTATGCTGTTAAAGTTCAAGCAAACCCAGAAAAAAGCCTTATGTATGGAGTTGAACCCGAGGGAGATGTTATATCTCAAGACACAACTGACCTTGAAAACCATCCATTTGGCATCCGTGAAAAATTAGTTTTACTAACACTTGCTGTTGGCGTTGGATTTATAGTTTGGGGTGCGCTTACTCATGGCTGGTATTTTACCGAAATGAGTGCTGTATTCTTTATTATAGGTATCACAAGCGGTATCATTATGGGCTACACACCTAATGAAATCGGAAGAAGATATGCAAAATTATTCTCAGATGTTGCCATGGCGTGTATGATGATAGGTTTTGCGCGTGGTATTATGGCAGTGCTCACAGCAGGAAATATCATAGATACAGTAGTATACGGTATTTCACTACCACTACAAGCGGCTCCAAGCTGGTTGGTTGGTGAAGCAATGCTTTTAGTTCAAACACTGCTCAACTTCCTAATTCCATCAGGCTCAGGTCAGGCAGTTGTAAGTATGCCTATAATGGTTGGCTTGGCAGATATTCTCGGTATTTCCCGTCAAATCGCTGTTTTAGCATTCCAGTTTGGCGATGGTCTTTCAAATATCATGTGGCCTACCGCATTTGCTCCTATTATATGTGGCCTCGCTGGTGTTAAGCTCCCCACATGGTGGAAGTTCTTCACACCGTTATTCCTATTACTACTTGTAACACAGATGATTCTAATTGCCATAGGTGTAGCCATAGGCTTCTAATTACATATTATTCGAGCAAATAATAACTACATATAATAAAACAGATGCTTGCCGAGTTAATAGGTAGACATCACTCCATAGTGATATAGCTCTAAAGCAAATATCATAATAACAAATACTAAAAACTGCAAGGAAGTATATTAAAACTACTTCTTTGCAGTTTTAATATATTCAGCCATGCTGCATTGGCAAAATGCACTAAAAAATATAGTGTGTTAAAATTTACTTAAGCGTTTCGACATTTTTTCGTTGCTTTTTTGGTATAATTAGTAAAACGAGAAAGGAGGGTAGTGTATCAGCTAAATTATTAAGTTATAAACAAAATAGAAAAAGGAGATAATACTATGATTGAAATATTAATGAATCCTATTACGATTTCTGTTGTAGCGATGTGCGTGCTCTGTCTGCTAAAGATTAATGTAATGCTATCACTGGTAGTTGCATCTATTATAGGCGGTTTAATGGGCGGTATGGGACTAAGTGATGTTTTCTCTACTTTTGTAGGTGGTATGGGAGGAAATGCCGAAACTGCATTGAGTTATGTATTCTTAGGTACCTTTGCTGCTGCACTTGCCCATTGTGGCATCGCTGATATTCTTTCAGTTAAAATCAGTGCAATAATTAAAGGCAAAAAACTCCGTGTGCTTATTGTATTCATTGTTTGTGCAGCTATTTCTGGCACACTTATTCCAGTACATATTGCATTTATCCCTATCTTAGTGCCTCCAATGCTTGTTATGATGAATAAAATGAAGCTCGACCGTCGACAAGCAGCCTGCTCTTTAGCATTTGGATTAAAGGCACCATATATCACATTGCCAATAGGATATGGCTTGATATTCCATGGCTTGATTGCGGGACAGATGAGTGACAATGGTTTAGCCACCGAAACAAGTGATGTTTGGACAGTTACATGGATACTTGGTATTGGTATGATAGTAGGACTCGTACTTTCGATATTATATTATAAAAAAGATCGTGACTATTCCGATCTACAAGTTGCAAGCGAAGAGGGTGCAGTGCAAAGCACATCTCTTAATTCTGCACATATAGTAGCTTTAGTTGCCATTGCAGTTACATTAGCAGTTCAGCTATATTTCGGCTCAATGCCAATGGGTGCTATTGCAGGACTGCTTACCATGATTATTGGTGGCGCTGTAAAGCTTAAAGATGTTGACACTATTTTCAACGAAGGCATAAAGTTAATGGGTCTGATTGCATTTGTTATGTTAGTTGCTTCAGGTTATGCAACAGTAATTCAGTCTACAGGTGCAGTTGAGAGCTTAGTGGGCTCGGCAGTTGAAGTTTTGGGTGATAATAAACTAATAGCTGCAATAGTTATGATTTTAGTTGGACTGCTCACAACAATGGGTATCGGTACTTCATTTGGTACAGTTCCAGTATTGGCAGTGCTTTATGTTCCTATGGGACTACAACTCGGCTTCTCACAGGGCGCAATCATTGTTTTAATTGCTGCAGCAGCCGCTTTAGGTGATGCAGGTTCACCAGCTTCCGATACAACACTTGGCCCAACTGCTGGTCTAAACGCAGATGGACAGCACAACCATATTTGGGATACCTGTGTACCTACATTTATCTTCTATAATATTCCGCTTGTTATTTGCGGTGTTATAGGTGCTATGATATTCTAATTTAGATGTGATTAAAAGCTTGTTTTGCATTGGAAAGCAAGCAGTTTTGTTGGAGTTGTTCACCTGCATTGAGGCGGATGGACAACTCCACATCTTATTTTAACTTCTAATTTAGTATTTCATTTATTTTTCTATACAAATAAAAATAATAGGAGTCTTATATGAAATTACCTATAAAACAATGTATTTTAGATAATCAAATCATGAGCTATGCAACGGATTCAGAGGTAGTTCAAAAGATTGATTGTGGAGATGGGATTAATATTCACATGGTATCGGATTATGCACAAAAAGCGGCTTTAAATATATCACTAAATCTACTCTCTAACTATCCGCATAGCACAACACTTAGGGAAACTTTAAAAAACTTATGGGCGGACTACGCCGACATTCCAATAGAGCGCATTTTTTTAGGCGATGGTGCACAATCTCTTCTTTATGACACCGCCAGACTTTTTGTAGGAGAAGGGGATAAGGTGCTCGGCATAGCCCCCACATATCCACTAACCCCAAGCGATGTAGTGATGTGGGGAGGTCAATATGACGCTGTTTGTCTGAGGGAGGAGCAAAATTATAAATTCGATGCAAACGAAATGCTATCAAGGATGGACGGCTCACATAAATTAATTATTATCGACAATCCCAATAATCCAACAGGTCAAATTATACCTCTTGCAGAAATAGAAAGAGTAGTGTCAAAGGCGGCTGATTTAGAAACCCCAATTATAATTGACGAAGCTTATGGAGATTATATGGAAAATGCCGATTCAGTAGTAAATATAATTAATCGTTATGATAATTTAATTTGGATAAAAAGCCTTTCCAAGGGTTATGGATTAGCTGGGATTAGGGCAGGATATGGGGTTATTCCCAATTCACTTATACTTCCAATGCAAAATATAACACATCCATATATAATGAGTGCTCCCTCCAGAATGATAGCTGAAACGGTGCTTCACGATAAAGGCTTTCTCGCCTTGGTAAATTCCCTAACAAAGGAAATAAAAGCTGCTTTACCCAAAAATCTAAAAAATCTAAGTTATTCACATACTGCACCCACTGTCAGCATTTGTGTAATTACTCATAGGGATAAAGACTTTGATTTGCAGAAAGCATTTAATGACGAAGATATTTGTGTTGCTTCCGGTATTCATTTTTTAAATCTTGCCAAAAATCAAGTGCGCTTTCGTATTCCGGCAGAAAAAGATATGGATTATGTCTGCGAGGCAATTAAAAGGATTGACAGATTATAAAGCACATTAAATTTATTTGCTTACCAAAACTCATGCAATAAAGCCGTAGAGATAACCTACACATCTTCGTCATATGTAAAATTTCTGACTAAATATTTAATAAGCCGCAAGGAACTGGTTTTAACACCAAATTCCCTGCGGCCTTAATATATGTTTTTAAGGATATTAAAAATAAAATGCCTTTCATACCTTACTGCTCTCTTTAGTCGCTTTGATCCATAATAAAATTACAAATATATAGGCTAAAGGTGTAAGTAGGCTCGGTGATGGAGTATGGGCATAGCAAAACCACCTGTATCACAGGTGGTTTTGTTTTTAAAGTTTCTACATCTTTATACGCTTTCAGACTGTACTGCTTCAAGCTCAGCATTCATTTCATCGAGTGCTGCTTGTAATGTGTCTTCTTCTTTGGCGAGTGTCTTTTTGCGAATACCCATAAGCATTTTTAACACACCCAACATCATAAGGAACTCAATTATCAAAATAGGGAATCCAGAGAGTGCCATAACAACTTTTGTGCCATCAACACCACCGTTAACTATAAAGATAAAGGATACTAAACCTATCATAACACCCCAGAAAATTTTGATTGCAGAGGGAGCTTCCTTAACATTAACACTGTTTTTAAGAGACATTAATGACATTGTGGATGTTAGGGAGTCCGCCATTGTTATAAATGATAGGGCAATGGTCAGTATGAAAATTGGTTGCAAAATTGAACCTAAAGGTAAGAACTCGAATATTTTAAGAGTTAGACTTTCCATTCCCTCAAGTTTTAGGAAAGAATATAAATCATATGTACCGCTCAGTTGTAAATCCAATACAAATCCGCCGAATGCACCAAACCAAATTACACCGAATAGGGCTGGTAGAATCATGTTGATTAGTAGGAACTCTCTAACAGTACGTCCATAGCTTATTCTCGCTAAAAACAGCCCGATAACAGGAGCGAATGCCAACCAGTCGGCTAAGAAGTACATATCCCACCAAGCTGGCCAGTCGTCAGTGTTGCCAGGGGAGGTGAAAAGGGATAATTCAACGATATCATTTGCATATGAGCCGAAAGTTTGTGTAGTTAAATCAAAAATATAACGAGTGGGTCCAAATACGATTACCATCAATAAAAATCCAATGAAAATCCAGGCATTTTTATCACTTAAAAATCTAATCCCTTTATTAAGCCCACTAAGGCTTGAAAGGGTGTATGCAACAATTATGAAAAGAGAAATAAGTGCCCATACAACAGGGCCTGAAGGGATACCAAAAGAAAATTCCAATCCCTTTGCAATCTGCAATACGCCGCCACCTAAAGCACCGGAGACACCACCAACGATTGCAATTAAAGTAATGGTATCTACAATGCCTGCAATTTTAGGACTTAAAGCTTTGTTGCCCAATAGGGGTACAAGCCCCGAGCTAACAGTCATTGGTTTTTTGAGGTTGTAAACCGCATATGCTATTGCAAGACCACATATAGCGTAGAGTGCGTATGGTGTAAATGTCCAGTGGAGGTATGATTTTTCCATTGCAAAGCTAATTGCCTCTATGCTTCCAGGCTCCGCCGAAACATTTTGTGGGATTTCAAAAGCAAATTGCAAAGGCTCTACGGCACCATAAAATACAATGCCCGTACCTATTCCAGCACAAAGAGCAATAGCCCAGTAGTTCCATGTGGTGAGCTCGGGTTTGGCGTCTTTTCCGCCGAAGCGCACACTGCCAAGCTTGGTAAAAGGTACGATTAATGCAAATAGTAAGAAGATTAAACAGCCGATATTTAGTGTAAACCCTGCATTCCTCATTATACTTAAGAATAAACCCCAAAGTGTATCAATGAAAAGTGCCTGATCGATAAAACCTATAATAATAAATATTCCAAACAAGATAATTGGTGCGGATATAACGGCAACACGATATTTTTTCATGATTTCCCTCCAAAATTTTAATATTAAAAGTCTAATTTACCTATTTCATTTTCTACTAAATCTATAAAAAAGCCCTCTGAAATTTTTTTGGCAACATCTTCCATATATTCGCTAAAATTGCAATCTGCTTCAAAATAAGGGATAAATCCCTTGCACTTATCATTTATCAGACGAGTAATAGCGGATAGGTCATCTGTTTGATAGAATTGATGTGCCTGTATCGATGCAATAATCTCGATAGCGGGGATATATTTAAAGAGTTGTGCGGCTTCATATGCCTTTACTGCAGCGTTATAGCCCATGCTTACATAGTCTTCTTGGAATGCGCAGGTGGGTATAGAATCCACAGTGGCCGGATGGCTCTTAATTCTCATTTCGGCAACAATTCCTGCAGCAGTGTACTGGCACATCATCATGCCGTTGTTTACTCCTACATTTTTAATGAGAAATCCAGGTAACCCACTAATGCGATGATTGAGCAGACGGTCAACCCTTCTTTCGCTCATTTTAGCTATATTTACAGCGGCAACTGCGGCCATATCTGCCGCATATCCCACATATGTACCATCACAGTTGCAACCCATTAAAACTTCTTCTATTGAGTTTTCAAATACGACAACAGGATTATCAACTGTGGAATTAAGCTCTAAATTAATTCTTTCCAGCGCCATGTTTAGCGCTTCTTTTACGCTTCCGTGCACCTGCGGTATACATCGGATGGAAAGTGATTCCTGCACCTTGTCCTTTCCGGCTTTTTGCATAATTTTGCTGTCCGAGATCATTTTGCGCAGATTGGAGGCTGTTTTATGTTGCCCTTTATGCTTTCTTAACTCAATCAAGCGAGCATCATATGCCATCAATGGAGATGCCAATGCCTCTATCGACATAGCCGCAGAAATATCAGCTGTTTTTGCCGCTTGCACAAAGTCATAGACCGCCATTGCGGTTATTGCTGTTACTGAAGTAGTACCAGAGGTTAGGCATAGCCCCTCTTTAGGGCGTGGTACCATACTTTGAATATTATGCTTTTTAAGGACTTCATCAGCAGGGCTAAACTTACCTTCATCAAACAGTTTGCCTTCACCCATGAAGGTTAGTGCAATATGTGCCTCAGCGTTTAGATACCCGACTGAGCCATGCTTAGGCACATATGGATATAGACCTTTGTTTAAAAATGTACGCACTAATTCCATTGTCTCAAGATGGATGCCACTGTTGCCCATTCCGAGTTGCGCAAGCATAACAAACATCATAGCACGGACAATTTCCTCACCAAAAGGTTCACCCACAGTACAAGCACTTGCCCTGATGCAGTTAATCTGCAGTAAGGTCATGTCCTCGTCGGAAATGATAGTGTGAACATTTTCGCCATAGCCTGTGTTGGTACCATAAAAAGGTCTTTTGCTTTTGACAAAATCATCTACAATACGACGGGCATTATTTACCCTATTGCAATAAGTTTCATCAAATTCAACCGCATACTTGTAGCGGGCAACATTTACTACATCAGTATATGTAGTATCTTTTTCACCAAGTATTACCTTTGCCGTTGCCAAGTCATTGCTCATTGTTTCACCCTCCCTTTTTTAGCATATCAGAAATAATCAAAGCTAATTTGAATAATATTACTTTGTGTAACATTACATATCAAAAAAAATCACATATTTTCTTATGCACGATTGTGTTGATTATTACCGCTATCCTATTTTACATATTATAGCAATAGCACCGTCGAAAACATGTCGATTATTTAAATTTTTTTAAATAGTTTTTAAGTTTGTGAAAATTTAATTTAAAAGACCAAAAATCATTTTATTACACTTTTGGTATTAAAGTACGCATAATATGGAATAATGAAATTATCGACTAACCTAATTTGGAGGGTATGGATGGATAATTTTATTAAGAGATTAGTTATGTCCGAGGAGAAAAATGCATATAAAAAGCCTGCGGAGAAAAAAGGACTTTCAGAAATAATTGAGGAAGACAATTTAAAAGCGGCAATAGCGGTGTATGAGCTTTGCGAGGGCTCTACCGATGTAATGGTGAGAAAATTCAGCGTGTGCGACGTGGGGCTAACCCTTGTGATGTGCGAAGCGATGTTCAGCAGTCAGGTGCTTAATGACAATATGATTAAGCCGCTGATAAAGCTTAACATAGAAGAAAACACACCGCAAAAGCTCTTTGACTGGATAAGTTTTAACACAATAATTGCAGGTGACCAAAAGCGGATTATGACATATGGTGAGCTGTTTCAGTTTGCGATGTCCGGCTTTGTGGTAATACTTGTGGATGGCATAGAGGGTGGAATTGCCTGCGGACTTCAAGGCTATCAGTACCGCTCAGTGGGAGAGCCTGCAGGTGAGACGAATATCAGGGGTTCAAGGGAGGGCTTTGTGGAGTCCATCAGAGTGAATTTGAGCATGATTAGACGCCGACTTAAAACCCCCGACCTAAAATTTGAAATGCTAAATGTGGGGGATAAGAGCAAAACGGATATTTGCCTTGTTTACCGAACCGATTGTGTAAACCCCGAAATTATCAAAGACATAAAGCATAAGCTCACAAAAATAAGCATAGACAATGTGCTCGACGGGGGGTATTTGCAGCCATTTTTAGACACTGCACCACTCTCGATTTTTAGCAGTATAGGCACAACGGAGCGACCGGACACCGTAGTGGCAAAGGTGAGCGAGGGTAGGGTGGCGATAGTGGTGGATGGCACACCGTTTGTGCTGACATTACCCTGCCTTTTTGCTGAACATTTTCAAACAGTGGACGACTACACCCTCAGGCCGTATTTTGCCACAATAATCAGGTGGATAAAATATATTGCATTTCTCACAGCAATACTTTTACCCGGAAGTTATGTGGCAATTTCAGCTTTTCACCCCGAGCTTTTACCTACGAATTTGATATTTAATATTGCAGCTGCAAATAGGAATACACCATTTTCGCCCCTGTTTGAAGCTTTCATAATACATCTCTTTTACGAAATACTCAGAGAGGCAGGACTAAGGCTTCCAAAATCAATAGGACATGCAGTGAGCATAGTCGGTGGATTTGTGATAGGCGATGCGGCGGTGAGGGCAGGACTTGTGGGTGCGCCAATGGTCATTATTGTGGCGCTCACTGCAATAACGGCATTTGTAGTGCCAAATTTATATGAGCCGGTGATGATAATGAGATTTTCATTTATATTATTAGGGGGTGTTTTAGGACTTTATGGTATTGCACTCGGACTATGCCTAATGTTTTTAAATCTTTCTGCGGTAAATTCATACGGCATACCCTCGGCAAGTCCTATATCACCTATGAATATTTATAGTATGAGGGATATGTTTTTGCGAGTTGGATGGAAAAGCTTGAGCAAGGAAAATTTCCGTGTACAGGATGTGCCGGGCTCTGAAAGGAGGGATATAAGCTGAATAGTCGGACAAAAATAAGCAGTGGACAGGTGTTTATACTGCTCTTTCTATGCAAAATATTCCTCCTTATGATGGCAACAGTAAGGGGGGAGGAGGGCATTGATTACAGCCTATATATTATCGGCCAGATTTTAGCGGTGCCCCTAACTCTTATTATGCTAATACCCTTTTATTTTATTAGCAAGAGGGAAAGCAGGGATATTATACTTCTCGCAGGAGAAGTGGGGACAGTGTTTTCAAAAATCACAGCAGGATTATATGGGGTGATCTGCCTTGTTTTTACCGTGAGTACGATATGTAATTTCTGTGATTTTGTAACCTCGGTATTTTATCCATTTAGCGGAAACAGCATATTTATAATTTCACTACTGCTAACCGTTTGCTATGGATTATATCTTGGAATAGAGCCACTCGCAAGGACGGGTGGGTTTATAATGGCGGCTGTAATAATCAGCGTAGCAATAATATTAATTTCGCTCTTAGGGGATATAAATACAGCCTATTACCATGGCTTTGCATCTGCGAATGCAGTTAATTTAGCGACTGTATCATATAGGGGAGCAGTATCAAACCAAGAGCTATTATTCCTACTGCTCATGCCCACATTTGTGAGGGGGAGTAAAATTAAGGGTACAGTTATGTGGACTGTGCTATCTGCTTTAGTATATATTATAGTGATATTTTATATCATAACCTTACTCGGAAATTATACAAATATTCTTAAATACCCACTCTATACGCTCGCATCAATGGTAGACTTAGCAGTCCCTGGAAGACTTGATACATTATTTATGGCTATTTGGGTACTGGTGGCATTTGCTAAAATAACTTTATTCTTACTCCTTGCCGATTATTCATTTTCATATATCATCAAAAAGAAAAGCGGTATGGGGAAATACTTTTTAGCGGCAGTGGTGGCAGTGGTGTCAATATATCTCGTATCAAATAAGGAAATAAGCGAAATTTTAAGTGAAATTATGGCATCGGGCTATATTATGCTAATTTTCTTAGTGGCAATACCACTGCTTTTTGTGGTGATATCAAAGGTTAAGGAGGGGATTTTAAAACGATGAAACACTTAAATAAAATCCTGCTTTTATTCTCGGCTTTTTTACTGCTTAGCGGTTGTGGTAGTTCATTGCAGATAAAAGAGAAAGCAATTGTGCAGTCGGTGGGGATTGATGTGAAAAATAAATCCTATGATGTAACCATGCAGATTTTCTCATTCGACGGCGCCGAGGGGCAAAAAAACTATGAAATCATAAATGGCAGTGGAGAAACCCTGACCGATGCACTCAGTGACGCCACATTAAAGAGCGGAAAAATAGTTTTTTTCGGAAATAATAAGGTGATTGTGGTAGGGTACGACACTGCAAAAGAAAGCATAGAAGAGATACTGAACTTTTTTAATAATAATCACCAGTCCTCAGTGAAAACGCCGATTGCAGTGGCATATAATACTGCAAATGAAATAATCACAGCCCAAAAAGATAAGGATACACCTATATCGGGCGAAGAAATAAGCATGATATTAAAGAGAAGCAGTGAGGGAGGGTTTGCACCAAGTGCAAATGTGGCAACTTCTCTCAGTGGTGAAAATTCGGGGAGTGGGGTTGGGTATCTGCTTCCGATAATAAGGGAGGAAGAAAAAGAGGAAAGCAGTGAGCTAAGTATTTGGGGAAGTGCGGTGATGTCTGGGAATATGCTCAGTACTATAATAAGCAGTGAGGAGAGCAGGGGAATAAATTGGCTGACAAATGATAAAATCCGCACTGTAATTTCCGTGGATAATCATGATGAAAAAGTTACTGCAATGGTAAGTAAATCCGATTATAGCATTAAAAGCAGTGTGATATCGGGAACAGCTGTTTATGATATGAAGCTTGATATAAGCTGTACGATAGATGTAAACCCCATACCAAAGCAATCTGAAATCGAGAAAATATCGGAGCTAATTGAGCAAACTATTCACCGAGAAATAGAAACAGCCATCAATAAAACAGCATATGAAGAGGGATTGGATTTACTGCTTTTAAAGGAATATATGAGTAAAAATAATTATCACTTCATAGAGGAAAACGAAGAAATTTGGCAGGAAGTCACTGAAAATGCTGAGTTTTTTTTGGAGATAAATGTAGAAATAGTTTGATGATGTCAAAGCAGTAACCAGCCAAAAGAGGATAAAGCGAAATAAGGAGGAATTTATACAAGTGGCTTCTTTTGTGGAAAGAATTGCTTGGGTAGATTTTTCAAAGCGGATTTTAGACAATAATAAAAAGAAGGCAGAAATTCTGCCTTCTTTTTATTTATAAATCAATTATTAAATTTTCAATCATTCGTATTAATCTTAAATCTTTGGTGAGTAGGGGCAAAAACAGCATTCGTCGCACCGCAGATTGAAGCATTTTTAGCCTTAAAAGCTCTCCTTGCACAAGTAAAGCTTTGCGATTAAGGCAAAGGCTGAGAATAATGCATACAGCTGTGAGACAAAGCTGCTTATAAAAGCTCCATGCTCTCTATCTGCATATATCCATAATACATATCGCCATATTCATATGAACCTGCAACGGTATCTACTAAAACTATACTGCCGTTTTCGGGTTTTTCAGCGCCTTCAGAGAGCCTCACCTCTATGCCTTGAGGACAGCACCCTGTCGCATCATTTACCACTATAAAGCATATCTCACTGCCGTCATCAAGTGTAGCGGATTGGAATTGCCCCTGCACTCTAAAGCTTTTATCCACATAGTCATTTGCATTTGTGATAAAATCATATACCTGTGCATAAACAAGCGTTGAGCTCATTTGAGTAAAATCAAAATTAACATCCGAGCCCGATGCCCCATCCTCAGCACTTACACTTTGCTCCACCCCTGCTTCATCAAGGACTGTAATATCATATTCTTCATGCTGATTAACATTTGTGGCTGTTGGATCGGTGATTTCCTCAGCGGAACATGAAGCTAAAACCAATGCCATCACCATGGCTAAAGCAGTAATCAATTTGATCTTCATAGCTTTCCCTTTCTTTATAAGGTATTAGTGCGGTATAGAATCAAAGACGCTTAAACCACGGAAAAGTTTTACTTACTCTCCTACAAGCAGTTCTTCTATATCTGTTAGTGAATTAATTATATATGTGGGTGTATACTCACTTGGACATTCCTTAACACTTGGATTAAACCAACATGTGTCTATCCCATAATTCATGCCACCTAAAATATCCGCTCCAAGGGAGTCGCCTATTATAAGGACACCTTCGGTAGAGGGGATATTGCACTGAGAAAAAGTACAGTCAAAAAACTTAGCTGCGGGTTTTTCCGCTCCCACTTCTTCCGAGATTATAATATTGTCGATATACTCTTTAATCTCACTTGCATCTATTCTTCTGCGCTGTGTAGATGCCACACCGTTTGTGACAATAATAATTTTATAGTTTTCGCTGAGTTCTTTAATAAGATGTGACGCATATGGCAAAAGCTGTGAACCATCCCCTAAATTGTAAAGGTAATCCCTATTAAAATCCTCAGCATTTGCCGAAATTCCATAATGCGAAAACAATTCTTTAAAGCGCAAAACTACAAGTTCAGCTTTTGTAATTGTGCCAAGCTCAAGCTCACGCCAAAGTGGTTTGTTGATTTTTATGTAGATGTTTAGCATCTCTTCATTTGCCTTTATATCGTACTGGGACGCAGTTTTATAAAATGCGACTTCTTCCGCTTTGTGAAAATCAAAAAGGGTATTGTCCGCATCGAAAAGCAATGTGTGGTATCTACTCATATATTATCTCTCCTGATTGTGTTATAAAAGTGATTTTATCGCATCTTTATTGCAAAAAATAGCGTTTTTGCTGATGCTATCTTGATAAAAAGCGGTTTTTTTAGTACAACTTTTCAATACAATTCTATCACAAAAAGCTATAATAAACAATGTGTTTTGCAAATAAACTTGATTTTTTCGATATTATAGCTTATCATATACTAAAGAATGGGCATAAATACTTAAGGGCTCTACATTCTTGTTTTTAAAGCTAAGGAGGCATCTAAATTTGGATAAATCATTATTTTCTCTAAATCGCTCGGAAAAAAGCAAGATCAAAGTTGCGTTTATAATAATACTGCTTGTAGCGTTTGCCGCTATTGCGGTGTTTTATTCGGCAAATGTAGCTTCGTTTTTCTCAAAAATACAGTCGATACTATTCCCATTTATTTTTGGATTTGTAATAGCGTTTCTTCTAAATAAACCCTGCATGAAGCTCACCGAACTAATCGGTAAAACTTCACTCGCACGCTATAAAAAGGCACTTGGGATACTTTTATCATACTTAATTTTCTTCTCTGTGATATCACTATTCATTGTAATAGTGGTTCCACAACTTGTGGATAGCTCCGCAGTAATGATAAATGGCATTTCAAGCTTTGTTGCAAATTCGGGCGGATTGCTTTCAGAGCTTGAATTTTTGACACAGTTGGATGAAGAAATAATCCAAACAATCAATGCAGCATGGGCGGACTTATTCGCGGCATTAGGCGATATAATCTCAAATGCGATACCTGCATTAATCGGTGTGATTTCTGGAGCTACTTCTGCGTTGATAAACACTATAATAGGCACGGTTGTTTCAGTCTATATTCTCATAGAAAAAGAAAAGCTCATAGCCCAAATTAACAGATTTATCCGTGCATTTACTGCCCCATTTATAGGCGATAAACTAATATCCACAGGTAATCACGCAAATGACGTTTTCAGTAAATTTATTGTGGGACAGCTTACAGTAGCAGGGATTTTAGGGGTGGTATGCTTTGTTGCGATGACATTTCTCGGTATGCCATATGCAATGTTAATTAGTGTGATAATCGCCTGTACAAACATCATCCCATATTTCGGGCCGTGGATTGGCTCAATTCCTTCAGTGTTTATACTATTCACTGTGAGCCCACGCCAAGCGGGTATTTTTATCATTTTGATTTTAATTTTACAGCAGATTGAGAGCAATTTAATCTCTCCGAAAATTGTGGGGGGAAGTATTGGGCTCTCAGGGTTTTGGGTGCTTTTTGCCATTACAATCGGCGGTGGATTTTTTGGACTTCCAGGCATGATGATCGGAACACCCACCTTTGCGGTGATTTATGGGTTGTTTGGCGAATTGGTCGAATATAGGATAGCAAAGAAGAGTGCCAGCAATGCTCCAACCGATATAAATCAGCCTTAGCCTATTTTTACTCGGAGAGTATTTATTTCATCACATAAAAGGAATGATTAATTTAATGCAGTTAACAGGAATATTTGATTCCCATGCCCACTACGACCATGAGGATTTCGACAGTGACCGCTCAGAGCTTCTATCCTCGATGGCCGAAAAGGGTATTAGCCACATACTCAATAGTTCAAGCGATATTATTTCCTCCCGTGCCTCGGTAAAGCTTACTGCCGAGTATCCATTTTTCTACGCTTCGGTGGGGGTGCATCCACATGATGCCACCACATTAAATGATGAGGTGATAGGGGAGCTTAAAAAACTCTCGGAAATTGAAAAAGTGGTTGCAATTGGCGAAATAGGTCTTGATTTTCACTATGATTTCTCCCCCCGTGACATACAGCGTGAAGCATTTGAAAAGCAGCTCATTCTTGCCAAAGAGCTTGATATGCCGATAATAATTCACAGTAGGGAAGCTTGCGAAGAAACTTTAAACCTCGTGAAAAAGTATCGTCCAAAAGGGGTTGTCCATTGTTTTTCAGGCTCGGTGGAAACCGCACTCGAATATGTAAAGCTCGGAATGTATATAGGCCTTACTGGGGTTGTTACATTTAAAAATGCAAAAAAACCAATCGAGGTTGCGGCAGCTGTTCCAATAGAGCATCTATTAATAGAAACCGATTGCCCCTACATGGCGCCGGTGCCATTTCGTGGGAAAAGATGCGATTCGTCCATGCTAATATCAGTTGCAAATACAATAGCTAATACAAAAGGAATACCCCCTCAAGAGCTGTGCGATATTACAAGAGAAAATGTTTTTAGGGCTTTTGAGATTAATAAGTAAACTGCATTAATAGAAAAACTCGTGCGGAGAAATTATTTATCACTTACCACAATATTAGTTCGAGCGTATAAATTAAAGACACTGCTTTCACCCTTATCCCTACTCTTAGTAGGTGATAAGGGTGAATTTAATGTTTAAAGATAGCTAACTTCGCATAGTAGAAGCGACTGCACAGGGAAAGCCCACACAATATTTGTACAGCTCAACCTCAGTGGGACATCCCGCTATTACCATGCAAAAATCTTTTTCAAGCTGGGGTGCAAAGTAGGGGTTATCTCATTCCAAATCTGCCCTGATTTTGGCCATTGCCCCTTGGAGTTACTCTTGCCTGTGTAGGCACTGCAGGCACTGCTGGAACACTTGTCTTCACCTGATAGAAGTTTACAAATTTTATGGAGAATAAATCACAGGTCATAAAATGCCCATCGGTGTCATCATAAAGTGTTACATAGCTCACACCGGTGTAAAATAGTATACCTTGTTTGCGCATAATCATTTCGGTGCCTATTAAAAACTCTATCATCACATATTCGCCGATATTTTCCGACAATAGTCTTTGTATCGAGCCATTGTACTCCTCACCGCTGAAATCGGTTGTTGCGGGAATTGTAAAGCCTGCCACTGTTACCGAGCCATCGGGATTTACCGTGTAGTTCATTGCATTTAGCTTTAAAGCCTCAAGCAGTTTCATTTGTGTGGCGTCCGCCATATAATTCATATTATTTTCCATGCTTACCTCCAAATTAAATTAAGTTTCTGCATACTTAGCAGTGGGATTGTAAAAACAGTGATATCCAATCCTTATCACAAATTCCCCTACGGTGGAGGGGAAGTTTGGGATGCATGTAGGTTCAAAGGGATTAAAGTACCAGAGTGCATAACCTAAGTTTGTGAGCTTATTTCCGGCTATCGCCCAATTGGCAATATCATAATGTATTTGCTCAGGAGCCATATTGTATACATTTTGAGGGTTATACACACTGCGAATTGTTTCCCTTGCACAGTCAAACTGCCCTTGTTGGTAGATGGTTGTTCTTATGTCGGGGCAAGTTCTGCCATACTCACCATATGTGACATTCACCCTATTCATCACCACACAAGCAACTGCTTTCATCCCTATGTCGCCCTCTCCCCCGGCTTCACACTGAATAAGTCTGGCAAAAAGCTCGAGTTCTGAATATCCCAGCGAAATCACTTCCTTTCCTTAGACTGTTTTTAGCCATGCATAAAACTAATTATGTAAATCATTGTGCACCTCTTTTAATCTTTACTCTCCACATATGGAGGCGAAAAATCAAAAACAGAGCTTTACTTATGGCTTTTTGCTGTATTTGCGATAATCAAAGCCCCTTTTGCTAAACGCTCCATTAAATATGGAAGATTGGTTTTGATTATATTTACAGACTGCTTTTACTTACAACTTAATATATGTAGGAGGTAGTTTGTCCTATTACAATTTTAGTCAAAAAAATAGGCTTGAGCACAATTTTTATTGCACTCAAGCCTATTATTAATATATATTTGATTATTTAAAATTTTAGCAAGTAACCGCTGTGTTGTTTGCAAGCTCGGGATTATCGGATAGAATAGCAGGTCTCCTGTTTAGCACATCACGGGAAGCAATTTCAGCATTGAAGTAGTCCATGCCTTTTCTTGTTAATGTTGCACCAAAGCGCTCACCTGGTACACCTACTTCTCTAAATAGAAGTATCAGCATTTCGATACCAACAAGCACATCGTCATGGTTTTTAAATTCGTAGCTTAAAGGCTCGCCATGCTGCATTACATTGCCCCATCTGCCGCCGAGGTAGAATCTAAATGTATTGTCGAAAGAAGTGAGCACATCAAAATTACATTTATTTCTGCATCTGCCACAACCATTGCATTTTTCAGCATCAAAAGTAAATTTGCCATCCACTATTTCAATGGCATTTTTATAGCAAGCTGTAACAACTCCGCAAGTAGCACAGTTTTCACATGCATCGGGGTTGCAATTTGGTGTGTTGAGTGCAACTATACCGATGTCATTAAGATTTGGCTTAGCGCAGTTGTTTGGACATCCACCCACCGCTATTTTAAATTTATGGGGGAGCTTCACTTTTGAAAAGCCATGATAGAATGTTTCATGAATTTTTTCTGCTAAATCCAGTGTGTCGGTATTACCGAACCGACAGACTGTTCCCTTACATGATACCACTGGGCGAACTTTTGGGCCTGTCCCACCGATTGAAAGCCCTGTGCCTTCAAAGAAAGCCGCTGTTTCTGGAATTCTGTCAAATTTAACGCCGGGGATTTCGAGTGTTAAGCGAGTGGTTATAGATACTGAACCACTTCCGAATTCATTTGCAAAATCAACTACTTTTTGCATTTGTTCTGCAGTGATATTGCCGTTGCCTGTGATAATTCTCGCAGAAAACTCATCTTCTGTGCCCCTGTTTTCTAAAAAGCCCATGCCTTTTACCTTTGCAATTTGTTCCGCTGTAAGTTTAGCCATGAATATGTCTCCTTTTTTAAAATATAGATTTTATTTCCACCCAAGATTATAACACAACTATTTTAAAAAGTAAAATGTATTTTTGCTTATTACTTGGATATTTTGTGGGAGTATTGTGGATACTAATTATTTGAAAAACAGAAATGGCAAGCGAGTATTAGGGAGAAAACAAGAGAAAAACAGAGAAAAACGAAGCTCGTACAGCTGTAAATTAAAAAAATCGAAAAAACACTTGACATTGCCCCTGCAAATTAATATAATATAACTTGTCGGTTTAGCTATATATGCTAAAGGATGGTAAAGGAGCCGCAGTTTTGCACCGCTCCCATCCAAAAACCACCCGTCCGTTACTTGGGTGGGTTACACCGCTAAGTACATAGTCAAAGGCTATGAAAAGTAAAAAGAAATTAGGAGGTAAATACTATGTCCACATTTATGCCCAAAAGCGGCGAAGTAAGCCGTAAATGGTATATCGTTGACGCAGCAAATGCGCCACTCGGCCGTACAGCTGCTACAGTTGCTCACCTGCTCAGAGGTAAGCACAAACCTACATTTGCTCCACATGCAGATTGCGGAGATCATGTAATTGTTATTAACGCTGCACAAGCAGTGCTCACAGGTAAAAAACTTGAGCAAAAATTCTATCGTCACCACTCCGGTTGGGTTGGCGGACTTAAAGAAGTTAAGTACAAATACCTTATGGAGCAAAATCCTGAAAAGGCTATGATGTTAGCTGTTAAGGGAATGCTACCAGACACAACTGTTGGCAGAAAGAGCCTAACAAGAGTAAGAATTTACGCTGATGCTAACCATGAAAATCAGGCTCAGAAACCTGAAGCTTGGTCTAAATAGTCGAAAGGAGGACAGATAAATGTATAATACAAAACCATATTACTACGGTACAGGTAGAAGAAAACATTCCGTTGCAAGAGTAAGAGTATACCCAGGTAACGGCAATATCACAATAAACAACAGAAGTATTGATGATTACTTCGGTCTTGAAACACTGAAATTAATCGTTCGTCAACCTCTTGAGCTAACAAGCCTTATAGAGAATTTTGACATTATCTGCACAGTTTCTGGCGGTGGTGTTACAGGACAGGCGGGTGCTATCAGACACGGTCTATCCAGAGCATTACTTCAGCACTCCGACGAAATGCGTCCAATCCTTAAAAAAGCAGGGTTCCTAACTCGTGACCCTCGTATGAAGGAAAGAAAAAAATACGGACTCAAAGCCGCTCGTCGTGCTCCACAGTTCTCAAAAAGATAATTTTTATCTATTCAAAAGACTTCCCAACTCGGGAAGTCTTTTTTTGTGCCTATAAATGGCAGAATATATAGAAAAAGCACATCTCACACGGTCTATGTCCGCATCCCTTTTATATTAGATGTTGACATTGCATTGTAGTTGCTTTATTATTATTTAGTATCAATAAAAAAAGTGTATAATTGCGGATATAGTGCTATAAAATAGTTGTAATACCGCACAAATTAAAGGAGCCTATTTTATGAAAAGCGCAACCCCAAAAACCCCACATATTGTTGTTTTCAGCACAGGTGGCACAATTTTATCTAAGATGGATGCAGGAAGCGGTGTGGTCAAACCTGCACTAACGGGCAAAGAATTGCTAAACACTATGGACAGCGTTTATAGTCGTTTTAAAATAGAAACTATCGAACTTCTAAACATGCCAGGATCTGATTTAACTTTGCGTGAAGGTCTTTTGATATCAAAGGAAATTCAAAAAGCTCAAAATCGTGAAGAGGTTGACGGCATAGTGGTTTTACAAGGAACTGACACCATGGACGAAATTCCTTATTTTGTAGATTTAACAGTTTCCACACATAAGCCAGTTGTTTTTACTGGCGCTATGAAAAGCATGCATGATGTTTATTCAGATGCTTCGGGCAATGTTTTAGGCGCTGCAATGGTTGCCGCCTGCTCAGAGTCGGCAAACAAAGGCGTTTTAGTTTTTTTCAATGAAACAATTTTTGCAGCTTCAGAGCTTATTAAAGCACATGCAAGCCGTATTGATGCTTTCGAATCTGTTTTTGGTCCTTTGGGTAGTATTAGCAAAGATCAAGTGCACTATGTTCGTAGCTTGCCAACGACTAAAGTTTATGATGTTTCACATGTTGATATCGACATACCTCTATTTAAAGTACACACGAGTTTGGACAATCGCCTGATAGAATACGCAGTAACTCAAGGCGCACATGGTCTTGTTGTTGAGGGGTATGGTTCTGGCAATGTGCCACGTACCATGGTTCCAACACTTGAAAAGATTTTGGAGAAAAATATCCCAATAGTAGTTGCAACACGATGCATTCGTGGTGAATCCTATGCGTGTTACGGCTATGTTGGCGGTGGTGCTCAATTAGAGCCGCTTGGCATAATTTTAGCTGGTGCACTTTCCGGAATTAAAAGCCGTATAAAATTAGTCGTTTTGCTTGCATCCGCTTGTTCAATAGACGAAATTCGCACAGCCTTTGCTACCAATCAATAAGCGCTCATGAGCAAATACTCACTTTAAATCATCAATGAATTTTTTCGGTGACACCCCAGTTGTTTTTTTGAAGACTACACTGAAATAATGCTGATTTTTAAACCCTACCTTATATGCGACTTCATATATCTTCACAGAGGCGCTTTCATATTTAAAAAGCTTTTTTGCTTGCTCAACCCTTAATTCGGAGAGTAAATCGGAAAAGCTTTTTTCTGAATGCTTTTTTATCACCTTGCTCAAATGGCCCTCGCTAAAACCTGTTTCTGCCGAGAGTTGGGATAGGCGATAGTCGGGATTTTGATAGTTTTGCTGCATAATGGAGAGGATTTTACCATAGGTGCCACCTTTCTCCACATTGCTTTGTTGCAGAGCAATAGCCGCGGCTGATGTAATGGCATCTTTGAATTTTTCGGGATTTATAGGCTTAAGCAGATATCTAAAAACCGATTCTTCAATAGCCTTTTGTGCATAAGAAAAATCATTGTAACCGCTTATGATGATTTTAATTGTATTTGGGGATATTTCGTTTGTTTTCTTTATAAGCTCCATGCCATTTAAAAACGGCATATTTATATCCACAATTGCAATATCTATTTGATTTTTAGCTATTATTTCAAGAGCTTGTGCGCCATTTGACGCCTCCCAAATATTATCAAAATGAATATCCAACATCTTAATTCTCTTAATAAAATTTTCTCTTATCAAATCTTCGTCATCTATAATTAAAATATTCATTCTTCACCTCTTATCACGGGATGCATTATCGTTGTTGTGAATAATTCTTCGTCATAATCCACCCTGACGCCGTAGTTTTCACCAAAATTAAGCTTTAGCCTCGCATTAATATTAAATAATCCATATCCTAAATTGTTTTGAGGGATGTATCTATCTTTTAGCTTTTGCTCTATTTCTAAAATTCTTTTCTCATCAATAGAAGAGTAGGTGTTGGAAATTTTTATTATAATATCATTGTTTATTTGAGAAATGTCGATAATCACTTCGCCTTTTTTATCGGATAATTTTATTCCATGGTATATTGCATTTTCAACTATTGGCTGCAATGTGAATTTCATAAAGTCAATTGATAAATCCACACCATTTGTTCGAATATGATAATCAAATAGCTTCCCATATCTTAGAATTTGAATTTCAAGATAGCTACATAAATGCGAAATTTCTTCTTCTAAGCTAATTATTTGCCTATCATTACTTAGCCCTATCCTAAATAAAGTTGCTAAATTACCGATGGCTAATTGTACCTTTTCAGACTCTCCGTCAAATGCCATGGCTTGAATGGTTTCTAAAGTATTGTATAAGAAATGGGGCTTAATTTGAGCGTAAAGAGCTTTGTTATCCGCCTCGTTTTTTAGCTGCTCTGTATGGCGAATTTCGTCCATTAAAGTGGAGATGTTTGCAATCATCGAATTATACCCATTTGTGAGGGCGTTAAACTCCGATATGTCCTCCTCTAAGTGAATTGCTTCTAATATGCCACTATCCACCTTTTCCATTGCGGCAGTTAGATTATCGACGGGTTTTGTAATAATTTTAGCTGAGCGATTTACACCGATTGCAAATATAATCACCATAACCGCCGAAGCAATGAGCAGTATAATGATAACACTAATCACACTCTCGCTTGCATAATTATCATTCACTTCCATAACTAAAGTCCACCCAGGATTTAGAGAGATGCTTTTCATTAATTTTTGCGTTGCTGGGTTTTCGGTAGAATTGCCGATAATAATTTCATCCGATATATTCTTAATATATGTATTTGTGTTGACTATTCCCACAGTCGCCTGAATAGTCTCTAAAATATGGCTGGTATCAATTGCACCTGTGATATAACCGATTACATTTTCGCTATTATCAAAAATTCCCGTAACAATGAGAATAATGCTCTCGCCATCCGCTCTCGAAATAAAACTATCGCTTAAAATAGTGCTTTCGGGATTTTGAGAAATTGTTTGAAAATACTCTCTATCCGTAACATCAAAGCTTGTATTATTTGTTACAACACTGTACCCATCTACCGATATATAGCTTAAACTGCTGTAATCAACATTGTTTAATCTAAATATTTCTAAAATATCTAAAATTTCGTCTTCACTTTCAAGGCGCTCATGGACAAATGAAATTTCGTCGGAGAGCTGATTAATGGCTCTAATATTAAACTCCAACCAAAAGTCAATTTCTTGGAGTTTCGAATTAAAGCTATTTTCTACCCAATAATCTATTTCAGGCTCTATATTTCGGTTTATGCTTATTATCATAGTTGCCGATATTAAAATAACCACCACAATAAACATAGCTATGATTGGTCTCACAATTTTTGAATATAAGGATACCATTTTACACCCCCATAATACAACATAATAGTCCTGCATATACTTGCAAGACTATTATATCATACTTAATTGTTAAGTATAGAAAATTTGTGGAAGAAAATCTATATTAAGAAGAATTGTGCAAAAGGTACTGCTAACAATAGTGCAATTATTACACGCTCAAACCAAATAATAAGTATTTCTTTAATTGTTAGCTTTATCTCTGTGGAGAGTATGCAAGGAATGGATGCCGAGAAAAATAATATCTCTGCAACACATACTATTGCCATAGTCGCTTGCGCTAATGGTGATGAACCGCTGAGTATTCCCGAGGGAAGAAACATCTCTGCTAAGCTGATAGCACATCCTTTAGCAACTATCATTGCCTCCGCACCAAAGCCAAGCAATGTGGTGAATGGTAGGAATAGATAACCAATAATATCGAAAACAGGAGTAAATTCAGCCAAGCAAAGACCAATAAAGCCTATCGAGAGAAGTGTTGGGCCGATTGAGAGTGCTAACATAATGCCGTCTTTAAAATTACGAATAACTCCATCTAATACGGAGGGTGCATTGCTACATGCCTCAAGGCCCTCGTGCACCGCAGTTTTAAGTAAACGCCCTTTTTCAATTTCAGGCTCTGCGATGGGCTCTTTATCTCCATAAGTAAGGTTGGATTTTTTATTGAGTGGGTAAATTCTGGTGGTTATGGCAGTCACAATAAATGTGATTACAAGTGTGCCCCAAAAATATGCATTCCATTTATCGGAAAGTCCTGCTGTGTCGGCTACGATTACCATAAAAGTGGCGGAAACAGTTGAAAAACCTGTTGCGATTATAGAAGCTTCTTTCTGCGAATAATATCCCTCTTTATACACCCTGTTAGTTATTAGTAAGCCTACGCTATAACTTCCAACAAATGAAGCAACAGCATCAATTGCCGATTTACCAGGGGTCTTCCATATTGGGCGCATAACAGGCTTCATGAATACACCTACAAGTTCCATCAAACCATAATTGATGAGGAATGCAAGAAAGACAGCACCCACGGGAACAAGTGCGGTAACAGGTATAACTACCGAGTTAAAAACAAAGGGTAACATACCAGGCGTATGGATTGACTCAGGCCCCAAATTAAATAGCTGCAATGCCAATACTCCCAAGGCAACAACCTTTAGAATAGAAAACACTGTTGTAACCTTGTCCTTATTCCAACTTTTATTCACAAAAGGGAGTGCTGCGCCAACAACGACAATCAAGCTCGCATAGACAGTGCCCACATGGGGGAGTGAACGCATATATTTTACAATATGGTCTACAGGTATGGAGCTTGCTCCATTAATGGTTATGGGTATAAAGAACATGAATATACCCAAGGCGTTTAGAAAAATAAATTTCAGTAGTGTGGATGCCGAGATTTTTTTTGTATTTTGCATAAGAAAAATTCCTTTCATTGATTATTGTGGTTTTAAAGCTCTGTGTTCATATGTTGTTAATTAAATTATAATCAATTGTACAAAGATAATAAATTCAAAATGATGTTATTTTTTATAAAATTAAGTTAATTTTAGTGATTTTTTGGGCATAATGAACATTTAGGCGATTTTTTTATATAAAATGACAGTTGTGTTCAGTGAATGAATAACCAAATGCAAAAGTAAAAACGGATAAACGAAGCTTTTAAAAAAATGGCTTTTTAGCGCTTTGCATTTTGTGGACTTTATATCTTTTTCGTGCTATAATAGACAAAGAAAATCTACTCATCTCTCTCCGTTACAGTGGTAGGGGATGCAGAGAAAAGAATATGATATTTATCATTTTACCGAATTTGCTTTTTCGAATGAGAACTGCATTAAAAAACGAATAATGTAATAATTTTAGATTGAGTCTAAATAAAATTCTACACAGATGTACAAGTATTGGAGAGCTATGAAATGAAAAAGATAAATAATAAAGGGTTTACACTTATAGAACTAATTGTAGTAATAGCGATAATAGCTATTTTAGCAGGTGTTTTGGCACCGCAGTACACCCAGTATTTAGAGCGTAGTAGGGAGTCAAACGATTTACAAAGCGCCACAAATCTCTTGCGTGCGGCATCAGTGGGGGCAGCGGATGTGGTGAGTACAACTCAGATAACCGGTACTGGTGTATATATCATACATTGGCGCACCGATGAAAAAAATGTTGGTGGTCTGCCAAACTTTGTAATACAACCTGTTACTGTGGTAAACGCAGGAATACCAAGTCAGACAGGGCACGGCTCGCAAAATGACCCGATAGCACTAAAGCTTAAAGATGCCATTTCAAATGTTATGGGCTGGGTGAATGAAGACACAGGTGTTTATGACCGATACGCTGTGGCGAGTGCTGAATCGAAAATCAGCGAGACAAGCCGCTTTGCATTCTATGTAAATGTCTACACAGGCGAAACACAGGTGAGTGAGCATTTTAGCACTGCATGGATTGAGGATATTCTATCGGGTGATATATCTACTGTTGATGATTAGGCTTAATAT
Organism: uncultured Oscillospiraceae bacterium; assembly: GCA_964371155.1. Taxonomy (GTDB): domain Bacteria; phylum Bacillota; class Clostridia; order Oscillospirales; family Ruminococcaceae; genus CAYJEQ01. Next base: position 36,866 of record CAYJLI010000019.1, read on the forward strand.
ACAGTCTGATTATGAAATCTATATAGGCAAAACCTTAAATTTATTTAGTGACAGAGTTGATATTTTTTGATATAATTAGTCAATAAATATTTCGATACAAAAAAAGCTCTGCAAAATTAAGAGGGGAAAAGAGGATAGAGGATTAACAGTGCGTTTTAACATCTCTATAATATCTAATCTATTTTAATGTTGCAGTGTGAAATAAAGATTTTGGAGGACATAATGAATCATCAATTAGTTTTGGTTATTGATTTTGGCGGTCAATACAATCAGCTTATAGCTCGTCGAGTGAGAGAGTGCGGCGTTTATTGCGAAGTACACCCATGCTCGATAACCATCGAAAAAATAAAGGAATTAAACCCTATTGGAATTATTTTTACAGGTGGGCCAAATAGCGTTTATGAAGAAAATTCACCTAAAATCGACAAAGAGGTTTTTGAAATTGGGATACCTGTATTAGGGTTATGCTATGGTTGCCAACTTATGGCACACAGCTTAGGAGGCGTGGTGAAAACCGCACCGGTTGGTGAATTTGGTAAAACAGAAACTTTCTACAAAACATCGACACCACTTTTTGATACTCTTAATGAAACAGACATCTCGTGGATGAGTCATGTGGACTATATTGAAACTGTTCCCGAAGGATTTGAAATTACAGCAAATACAAATGACTGCCCATGTGCCTCAATGGCAAATACAAATAAGAAACTTTATGGAATACAGTTCCATCCGGAAGTTAACCATACTAATAATGGCACAAAAATGCTCCACAACTTCCTATATAAAGTGTGTTGCGCTAAAGGTGACTGGACAATGTCCGACTATGCAAAAACAGCTATTGCGGATGTAAGAGAAAAAGTTGGTAATGGGAAGGTTTTACTTGCGCTTTCAGGCGGAGTGGACTCTTCAGTACTTGCGACACTTCTTGCAAAAGCGATAGGAAATCAGCTAACCTGCATTTTTGTAGACCACGGATTAATGAGAAAAAATGAGGGTGATGAAGTTGAAGCTGCATTTAAAGATAAGGGCATAAACTTTGTCCGTGTAAATGCTGAAGAGCGTTTCTTAGGCAGACTAAATGGCGTAACCGACCCCGAAACAAAGAGGAAAATCATTGGAGAAGAGTTTATTCGTGTCTTTGAAGAAGAGGGCAAGAAGATTGGCAGTGTTGATTATCTTGCACAGGGTACAATATACCCAGATGTAATAGAGTCAGGACATGGTGATGCGGCAGTGATTAAATCCCATCATAATGTTGGAGGATTGCCCGAACATGTTGATTTTAAAGATATAGTAGAGCCACTCAGACTATTATTTAAGGATGAAGTTCGCACGCTCGGTGAAGAGCTTGGACTCTCCCCTATACTGGTCTGGCGCCAACCTTTCCCAGGCCCTGGACTAGCGATTAGAGTAATAGGTGATATCACAAAAGAAAAACTTGATATACTTAGAGATGCTGATTACATATTCAGAGAAGAAATCGCAAAAGCAGGACTCGACAGAGATATACATCAATACTTTGCAGTGCTGACAAATATGCGTTCAGTAGGCGTTATGGGCGATTTCAGGACTTATGACTACACGCTTGCACTGAGAGGCGTAACCACAACTGACTTCATGACAGCTGATTTTGCTAAAATCCCATATGAAATACTGGAGGAGATTAGCAGGAGAATAATAAATGAGTGCAGTGGCATTAATAGAATTGTTTATGATGTCACAACCAAGCCACCAGCTACTATTGAGTGGGAGTAGCACTCTGTGGATG
>CAYJLI010000020.1:0-28693 GCA_964371155.1 uncultured Oscillospiraceae bacterium
CTTTAATTTTATGTGATGAAAAGTATATGTATAATGCATTAAATGCTATTATTTCGAATGCTTTGCGCTATGCAAAAACTCAAATTAAAGTGTCAACTAAAATTAAAAATAACAATATTATAATAACTATTCATGATGATGGAGATGGCATATCAGAAACCGATTTGCCACATATTTTTAAGCGATTTTATATAGGAAACCATGGAGGCACAGGTGTTGGACTCTCTCTTTCCAGAGAAATAATTGCATTACATAAAGGCAGTATAACGGCTAAAAATAATAATGGAGCTGAGTTTACTATTCAGTTTGGTGCAAACCAACAAAAAAATAGAATATTTTCGCTTGGAGTAAAAAAATAGAGGTAACAATTTTTTTAGTCTGTTACCTCATAGAAATCCTATATTAAGTTTTAACTGATTTTAGCAGTTTTTAGCTGGCGCCTCTGTCTCAAATCTATGGGCAAGGGTTCAGCTCACATCAGCCTACTTTGGGGAGTCAAATTACAGCCTATCTATTTCTGAAAATAAAAAACACCTATTTGACTGTTTTTCTCTCGAATTCTCCCGATTTCTCGGTTTTTCTTCGAGGGTAGTCAAATAGGTGTCGCTTTTTGGTGGAGGCAACCTTTTTGGAAATCTGTGCAGTACATAATATTATGACAATTTTTCAATCAAATCACTAAATAATTTGCAGTAAACAGTCTCAATATTTTTGTAAACTATATTTGCAGTGTCCTCGCTGTAAATATGAGAGGTTGAATTTCGGTCTGAAATTAAATCGATCCACTTGTTTTCATCAGTAATTAAGCCGACAGAATAAGCTTCACGCATAACAGCTTTAGGGGAATTTACTTCGACAATACCTTCATCCAAGAGTTTTTCTCTCAAAGTCTTCCATGCAAGTTCTGTGCAAAACTCGAATCGCTGTATTGCTCCATCTCTAACAGAAAGTGATTTAGTTTGAGAATACTCGACAATACTTTCATTTAGTCTGTTAAGCGCATTTTTTAGTTTAGATAATTTGTCACTAAATTTATCCATAAGAATAACTCCGTCTCTGTTAATGTTTTCAACTAACTTGGCATCTGTGTTGGCCGAAATATGCACAATATCAATTTTTAGCAAGGTATCAAGCTCATCAATGTCACTCCAAAACTGCCCCTGTGACTTTTGTGGCATCCCATATACAGCGATATCAATATCGCTATTACTGCGACAATCACCCCTTGCCCTGGAACCGAACAAAGTAACACATGAGGCACCGTAGTACTTTGCTATTTTTGTAATCTTATTATAAATATCCATTTTACACCTCATTGGATGTTAAAAAATTGGTGGAGGCGAGGGGAATTGAACCCCTGTCCGAAAACAATTCCATACAAGCATCTCCGAGCGCAGTCCGAAATTTAACATTCCCTTACCATGTCGCCAACGGACGGGCTACACAGCTCAGTATCCTTTAATACAATTTATCTTACAAGGATAATAGGATAAATCGTTCACCACTAATCGACGCCCGATCTGAGTCCGTGGTACTACTCAGTCAGACGGCAGCTTAATTAAGCTGCGTAAGCTAAATTATCTTCAGCGTTTATTTTATAAAGTTGTGTTTTATAGAGGGCACACTCCTCTGCTCGCTTCTCATATTTCTTCATCCCCGTCGAAACCTTTACGCCCCCATGTATAATGAGCATTTGGTATGCGGTTTTATCTATTTCTATCTTTCAGTGCTCTGTCCATCTCACGCTTTGCATCTCTTTTGGCTGAATCCTCACGCTTGTCATGTAGTTTTTTACCTTTGCAGACACCTAACTGCACTTTAACAAGTGAACCCTTAAAATAAAGTGATAATGGTATCAAGGTCAAACCATCCTGCTTAACTAATCCAAGCAACCTATTAATCTCTCTTTTATGCAATAATAGTTTTCTTACTCTTAGTGGATCTTTATTAAATATATTTCCCTTTTCATAAGGACTTATATGCATCTGCTTTATAAAAACTTCTGCATTTTTTATATCGCACCAGCTCTCTTTAAGATTGACTCCGCCCTGCCTGATGGATTTAACCTCCGTCCCATAAAGCTCAATTCCCGCTTCAAAGCTTTCCATCACAAAATACTCGTGCCTTGCTTGACGGTTTTGTGATATAGTTTTTATATTTGTTTCTGCCATCAAGACACCTCCTTTGCGAATTTGAGACTTTACTTTGCTATAATCAGCACACAATATATCCATTGTATCATATTAAAGTGTAGTTTAAAAGAGAAATTTCTGTTTTTACTCTTTCTTTTGTAAAAAATAACGAGTTAAAATTTAATTTCATATACAAAGCTGAGTTTTTTATGATAATCAAGCTCAACTAAATCGGTTGGTTTAATATTATTTCTATCTTTAGTAAAATAAGTTGCATCTGCATACTCAAGTAATGTATATACAAACTGTGAGCAATACATTATATTTGGCTTGTAGGATTTTTTAAGAATTAAACCTAAGAGATTGTATGCACTCCCATTTTCATTTATTTCATTAATTTTGTTAATCATTTTTAGTTTCTGCGCTCTACTCACACTTAATTTATATACATAAATCACAGCATTTTTCTTTTTGGCGAGGAATTTAAGCATTTCACTATTTAGTCCCGGCGGATTTACTCTTTCCCCTCCATTATAGCTAATGAGTGTACGTAGCTCTTTATCAAAAGATATTGAAACATGATTATGTGATTTTTCAGTAAAAAGGGATATTATTTGGCTTGGTACACTGCCGGTATCTGAAAGGACTATGTAAACTGATTCATCATCCAATGTATTATCTAAAATATTAAAATACTCTTCTGTGAGTGTACCGTTGTTAATATATGAAAATGAATTACTTCTTTTTATTTCATCCGCAATTTCAACAATATTCTTGCGTGTTAACATTCCACTTGCTTTATCTAAGAGTTCTTTTTTTTCTCTTAAAGCTTCCGTAAACTTATTTAGTTCACTAAACGGCAGCACATTAGTATTGCCCCCATTGTGGAAAAAATAGTGGTTGTAATTTCTCATTTCCAAAAAATTAACCAACGAAAAAGAAAAAATCAACATTAAATAAAGTAAAATCATTATCATTGTATGACTCACAGTTGACGATTCTCTTCCATTTACCGCAAATACAATGTATGAAAGTTGTATTGGCAGTAGTAGTGTGTAGCTAATAACTGCTGCTATTCTCTGTTTATTACTCTCTGTGGTAAGTATGGCTAATACTGCTAAAATTGTATCCAGCACAATAAATGTGAGAAGGGATGTTAGCATATGATTGAAAGCCAAAAAAGCTGCTGAAAAAATAAAAAGATATAGCTTTAAAATTCTGAACTGTTGCAAAGGATAACCTCTCTCCACTAAACTAAAATTAAATGTAATCTTATAGTTATCTAAATAGTATGGTTTGTGTTTCTTATTAAATCAAAACACTTATATATATGATAATAGTGTTTTGAATATTTTTTTATTTTACACTATATGATATATATTTGCAAGAAAATATGAAATTTTGCAAGTATATACAATAAATTTGCACTAATTTTTCCCTATTTTCATTAATATATATAGTCATTAAATATGTGTATTCCTTGCTGAAAATCTCCTACACCTGTATTATACCCACTTCATTTTTATGAGATAATAAGATAATTGACGGTATATTTATTATATGTTAGTATTAATTTAATCTGCATACATTTCTTTTCTTTTTACAATTGCGACTCAAACCTACTATATATGTATTTTTCACCCACAAATTAGGGAAGCATACAAAATAAATAATACTAAATTACATAGAAAATTAAATTGTAATGCGTAGTTTCGATTATCTAATTTTCATTTTGTCGAAAGGATATAATTCTTATGAGTATTGGCATTGGCATTGATACAGGTGGCACATATACTGATTGCGTTATCTACGATTTTAAAAACAAGTGCATACTTGCGTCGGCTAAATCTCTTACCACTCGAGAGGATTTAAGCATTGGGATATGCAATGTACTAAGTTTACTTCCGCATGATTTATTAACTAAAGCAAATTTGCTCTGCCTTTCTACTACACTTGCAACAAATGCATGTGTGGAAAACACCGGAAGTAGAGCTAAATTAGTACTTATAGGATATGATTTAGAAAATTATAAATCCTTGGATATAAGTAAAAAATACAAACTTGCATTATCGGATTTACTCTTTGTGAAAAACGATTGTAGCTATGATGGATTAGTTGTTAATCACCCTGATTGGAAGTCCATATTAACGGATGAGTCGTCGTGGTTTAATGACGCACAGTCAATTGCACTTTCGGCAACTTATGCTACTCGCAATGGAGCGATATGTGAAAAAGTAGCAAAAAAAGAAATTCAGGATAGGTATAATCTTCCCGTTGTGATGGCTACTGAAGTTGCTGATAATTTAAATGTGCTTGAGAGAGGTGTTACCGCTCAGTTAAATGCCAAACTCATTTCAACAATCGAAAAATTCATTTCTTCCACCGAAAACTCTCTCCTATCACAAAATTTGAATGTAAAAACTATGATTGTGCGAAGTGATGGGAGCTTAATGAATTTACGGGGTGCAGCTTTATATCCTGTTTGTACTATTTTGAGTGGGCCTGCCGCAAGTGTTGTGGGGGCGCGTGGTCTTGCTAATTGTAGTGATAGCATCATTGTAGATATCGGAGGCACTACCACTGATATCGCAATGGTGAAGGATAATTCCCCTATTATGACTGAGCATATTTGCATTGGTGGATTTAAGACACAAATAAAAGGTGTGGATGTAACTACATTTGGGCTCGGTGGTGACAGTAGAATATTTTTAAATTCAGGTAAATTACAGCTCGATACTCGACGCGCAGTGCCCTTGTGTGTTGCGGCAAATAAACACCCCCAAGTTTTAGATGGACTTAAGAAACTGCTAAAATTGGAGACATTTAGTTTATCTGCTCTCCATGAATTTTATATGCTTGTAAATAAGCCAAGCGATATTACTCATTACAATTTTAATGAAGTAGATTTTCTAAAGCGTCTTGAAAAAAATGATAACATCCTTGGCTTAACCGAAGTGGATAATTACGGCAATAAATATGAACGGCTTGAAGCTGAGGGAATTATTATCCGCTGTGGTCTTACCCCAACCGATATCATGCATATAAAAGGTGATTTCACTGCACATAATACGGAAGCTTCCCTGTTAGGTGTAAGATTTTTGCTTCAGAGAATGGCTGAGTATGAAGATATCCCATCCGATGTAGAAAAATTTTGTGATAGAGTCTATGACATGATATGCAAAAAATTATACTCGAATATTGTGAGGGTATTGTTAAGTCAAAAACATCCTAAGCAGTTTGCTGAGGGAATACCACCCGCTCTTGAGATACTAATAGAAGAGAGTTGGCAGGATAAAAGCAATTCAGACAATTTATTTTTTTCTTTGGGCTTTTCTACAAGTGCTACATTAATTGGAATAGGTGCACCAACACATATTTTTCTAAAAAAAGTTGCTAAAGCGTTCGGTGCCGATTGCATTATCCCCGAATACGCTTCTGTGGCTAATGCAGTAGGTGCGGTAATTGCCGATATTTCTGCTAATGCGTCAATTGTAATAGAAAAAAACAACAACACTTCTTCCAAAAGCTACATTATTAATTCAGTGAATGAATGTATTGAGTTTGATGATATTGCAACTGCAATAACAGAAGCTACAAAACTTGCCACAAGTCAAGCTGTTTTAAGTGCAAAAGCAAGGGGGGCAATTGGTGAGCTTACGATAGAAATAGAGCAAATAAATAATCAGTCGGTTTCAGCTTTAGGAACACAGGTATATCTTAGCACTATAATTAAAGCTACTGCAAGCGGTAGAATTTAGCAATTTGAGAATTAGCTTCTATATATCTTCGTAATAGCAATAATAGGCTTATTTTCTATCAATATCCGATTGCATCTATAAATAGCTCTCCTTTTTTATGTGTGTGGATTATAGGTATTATACTGAATATTATTATTTAATATAAATTCGGGCATTCCCTTACCTCTGTAATGGGAATGCCCGAATAATTAGTTATTTAATATACTTCTATACAAATTGTTGGAGTGTATTATATAGTCTTTAATTCATTTAGTATTTTGAGTCGTTATATGTATTGAAGTTTTCCTCACTTGTGTGAGTGCTATTAGTATTATTATGATATGAATGGTTGCCATTTAAGGTAAATTCATTCATCAAGTCTTTAAGTATCTGTGATTGGCTTGATAATTGTTCACTTGCAGCGGCACTTTGCTCTGCAGTAGCTGAGTTGGTATGTACAACTGCGGCAATTTGGTCAATTCCATCACTAACCTGTGACGCTCCTTCTGCCTGAGTTGTGGAAGCTGTTGCAATGCCATCTACAAGTAAACTTAACTCTTTAGCATTTTGTAGGGCTACATTGATAGAATTTGAAGTGCTGCTTACGATTTTATTTCCTACATTAACTGCGGATACTGTTTCTTCTATTAAGCTCGCCGTATCTTTGGCAGATTGTGCAGATTTTGTTGCAAGGCTACGAACTTCATCGGCAACAACTGCAAATCCTTTACCCGCCGCTCCTGCTCTTGCAGCTTCTACTGCCGCATTTAGAGATAGGATATTTGTTTGGAATGCAATGTCATCAATTGTTTTAATGATATTGCTGATTTCACGAGATTTTTCGCTGATATTTTCCATCGCTTTAATCATCTCATCCATCTGTCCACTGCTTTGCTCAAGTGCTATTTGTGATTTTTCATTTGCAGTTTTTGCTGTTTGCGAATCGCTTGCAGTTTCAGCAATTTTAGCACTGATTTCTTCAATAGTTGTGGAAAGTAGCTGTATTGAAGATGCCTGCTCAATTGCGCCCTGTGCCAGTGATTGTGCTCCAAGTGCAACCTGATTATTTCCTGAGCTTACCTGCTCTGAAACTTCACTTATCTTTTGCATAGTAGCCGAAAGTTTTTTTACTATCGCCTCAGTGCTGTCTTTGAGTGAGCTAAAGTCACCGATGTAGTATTCTTTCGCTCTGCTTTCAACCGCAAAATTACCCGATGCTATTTCTGAGAGTATGTAGTTTAAATCATTAATCATAGCTGTTACGGCATTTACGATGGAAGCTGTGGAGTTTGCAAGGACACCAGTTTCATCCTTTGTATTAATTTCAGGCATAGGTGATTTTAAATCTCCCTCTGCTACTTGATTAAGCCTGTCTGCACAAAGTTTTATAGGCTTTGAAATTTTTCTTGCTACAAAAATTATTATAAACGCTGACACCACAAGTATTACTATGCTAATAATAATTACTGTAATTATCGAAGTATTCATCTGGGCTAAGAAGTTTTCTTGTGCAGTCATGACATAAATGCCCCAACCATTGGAATCGTCTATTGGCGTGTACGCCGCAAAACTATCGACTCCGTCCCATGTAACATTTTCAAAGCCTTCTCTGCCCGCCATCAATTCTTGCTCAAGGTCTGCAAGAGCTTGAATGGATGGGTCGCTTTTTGCCTCTTCTGTTGCATTATATGCATCAAAGACATACTCAACCTCATTATAAGCAATTGTTATCCCTTGACTATTAATGATTGTGGTGGTGCTACCCTCACCTACACTTATTTTTGAAACGATTGTACTGAATACTTCGGGATTAATCGCAAAAAGCACAACTCCCTCAAATTCTCCGTCTCTAATAATTGGTGCTGTTATAGGCATGGTTAACATCCCTGTATCTGGACTGAGTGTTGGGTCAGCAATATATGCTTCACCGGTATCCCTTGGAACTTGGAAAAACTCTGTCTGAGAATAGTCAATTCCAAAATTTATTGATACACCATCTGAGGAAAAGATGTCAATTGATTCAATGTTATGTAAGGCTTTAAGCTCTTCTGCATAAACATGTATTTCATCAACTACCTCTTGGCGTGTTCGTACATTTGGATTTTCTTCACTCGGCAATACATTTTCATCTGGTATTTCTTGAGAGAATATTGGGTCTACCGCAAATTGATTTGCAATCTGCCTGTAACGCTGAAGCTGTACCTCTACCATATCCGCCGCCGCATCAATAGTTGCAACCATCGACTCTTCAAGTGCCGACATTGTGCTGTTGTATGTGGCTAAGATGGAAATAACGCTAATAACAGAAATGCTTACAAGCAACAAAGACATCGCGAGAGCTAAGATTTTCATTTTAATCGATTTCATTTCATACCCTCCAGAATTTATTACAATTATATTCAAAATACCTTTAAAAAAATTATATCACTTTATTAACTAATTAGCAAATTATAAATATATTTTTTCCAAAAATAATTGAAATTTATACATTTTAAGTGAATAAATTGGAATTACTTGTAATAATATCCATAATATTGGTGAGATATTGCATTTCTTCTTTAAATTTTTCGCGTAATTGGTCGAACTCCGTTTCATTTATCGACTTACCCTGCACTTCAAATAAATCTCTACCATTATCTATGGCTATATGCATACAGTTTTCGTCAAAATATAGCAAGAGCTTCGCTTGAAGACTATCGTTAATTTCGACTATTTTTTCGATAAACTCAGGAGTAAGAATTTTTTCTGCCACTGCTTTATCCGCAGTTTGGATATTATATCTCATATTAAACGCCAAATTTTCTGTGGAATAATTACTTTCTTGATAATTACCTCTTCTAATCTCCCTTATCATCAGTCCAGCGGTATTTGGAATATGGAAATCACAAATTAGCCACTGCCCTTTAAAAACTCTATGCTCTTGTGTTTTTACTGAATCTCCGACATAATCTTTTGTTTCATAAAATAAATAAATATCACTAAACTGAAAATTAATATTTTTATATTTTCCCTTTATGTAGTCACTGCCCTTAACTTTTCTCCAGCCATCTATCAAATGTGTGTTTTCAATGTCTTCTTTATTTATATGAGCAAATTTCTCCATTTTTTCCACTGTAAAAAAATCATCAATTTCGTTCATAACGATATTTTCATTTATTAATGTGTCGAGATTTTTTTTGATTTTATTACTCGAAGTAAAACATGCCGCACTGATGCAAAATAAACCTACCCCTACTAATAACCATGGATTAAATTCACTTGTACTCTCTTGCGTAAATGCCACAGTAAAAACCACAACAAAAATTCCAGCAAATGATAGGCAACCAATTGCTGATAACGGTTTAATTTTTCTGCTTAATTGTTTAATTTCTTTTGCTACTTCTGGGCTGATGGTTTTATTTTCATCATTCATAGCAAACTCCTCCATTTTAATAAAAATATAAATATGGGGAACCCTTACCCCACAGCACTTAAATCCATATGTCCAATCTCAGAGTACGGTCAGCTAAACGAAATAGATTGTTTTTTCGCCTACTCGCCAAGATAGTGACGATAGTAATGCAAGCAAATAGCCACTTCCATGGATATAAATAAGCCTGCGAATTACTAATTTCTTATATTAAACAAGCAATATAAATCTAAGACATCTAAGCATAAGCTTTAATTAAAATTGAGGCTGTACTCAGTTATTCACTGTGCACAGCCCCTAAACTAACTGTTAATCTTCATCGTCGTCAAATACTCCTGGTTCAATAAGTCCGTATTGACCCATTTTCCTCGAGTAAACGACATTTATTTCATCTGTTAGAGCATTGCTAAACATATAGAACTGATGCCCTAAGAGATTCATTTGTAGTACTGCTTCTTCAGGAGACATTGGTTTAATGGGGAATTTCTTGTTTTTAACTATTTTTATCTCATCCTGCTCGAAATCATCGTAGTTTTCTTCAAATGCTTCTGTAAAAGCATTTTCACGAAGTTTCTTTTCGAGCCTTTCTTTGTTTTTTACAATTTGTTTAAATAGTAAATCTACTACACCGTCAAGAGAGTCCGCTCTGTCATCAGTAGTTTTTTCTGCTCTGTAAAGGAGTCCCCTTGATTTAATAGTGATTTCAACCGTTTCCCTACCTTGCTCATTTGTAACGGTCACTGAGGCATCCGCTGAGTGGTCAAAAAACCTATCGAATTTCGAGAGTTTTTTTTCAACTTTCTCCTTAAATGAGTCCTTAACGATTGTTTTTCTTGCAGTGATGTTAATATTCATCACTTCAGCCCCTTTCCGTGTATATATTATAACTCGGTGTAACTGCCCAATTAAAGTATGGCAGATAGTAAAAGCACTGCCATTTAGATTTACTTTTAATTAATCATTAATTTTTCAATTTAGTTAATTGTGGGCAATTAAAGCCGTGTTTAGCATAAAAAAGCATTAAAAGCTTATGTTATTAACAAAAAACGGGTAATTATTTGTGTCAATTATAGCATATTTAGTAAAATTATACAAGTCAATTCGAGCAAGATTTAACTGTAATTTTATCTAAAATATTTTGCAAAACTAAAGTTAAAAATTGTAAATAAGAAAAAAATATAGTATAATGTCATTTAAAATAAACTTAAGGATTAAATAAATGAAACAAATTTTAAAAGCTGCTACTTTAGCAATTTGCTTGCTCGCCTTTATCTCTTGCACACAAAACGAAGACCCTGCACTATATATAGAAAAATATGAACTCACCTCCAATGAAGAAACTTTGCTCAATTTTATAGGTACGGAGGAAGTGCCTTATATTACAGAATTTGAGCTTGATGAAAATGTAAAAGCCTATCAAATAAACACCTATCAGATTATTGATGGTGAGTGGTCGCTAATTACTGGCGGGGGTGGCAATGCTTTTACTGATACAAATGGAAAATTAGGACTTACTTTTACAGACATCGGAATGGGCATCAGGCAAGCCGTGCAAAGCGAAAACAACAGTGGCTCATCTTCATACAAATTTGAGCTTAATGAATACGATGAAGATTTAAGTGCTACAACTTCTTATCTCACTGATAGAACAATTGTAGAATATGAAAAAGAAATCCCACTTGTGATACAAATTCACACCTCAAAAAACACTATACAGTCATATTCACCCGATTACGGTTTTTTAGAACCAGAAAAATACGAAGAGCTTGGATATGAACGAGTATATGCTATTACTGTGATGTTTAGTGAAAAAAGCGTTGCAGATCTAAGCCAGTAAACATAATAAAAGATTAAATTAAATAATGTCAACTAATTTTACATATTAGTTGACATTATTTTTGTTTATATAAATTAATTATTTATCATCTTTTCTTCACAGGTGAATGGTGCGCTGTCCGGTCTTATATAAAATCCCTGAGGATGTTTGCATACTGGGCAGACAAGTGGTGCTTCGCTTCCATCATGGACATATCCGCAATGTAAACAAAACCATTTACCACTCTCGGAGTGTGTAAAAAGCTTATTTTCCTCCATTAGCTTTGCAAAAACTTCAAAGCGTTTTCCATGGATTTTCTCTATCTTTGCAATCTTGTTAAAAGAGTCTGCTATTTTAGGAAAACCTTCTTCGGCTGCTTTCTCAGCAAAAGCTTTATAGACTATGTCATGCTCTTCATATTCGTTGTGTACAGCGTAATTTAAGAGATCTAATACATTATCCGATAAATCCACAGGATATGCAGCATCAAATTCTACATTATCGCATCCACCTTCTTTTAGATGATCAAAGAAAATTTTAGCATGTGTCTCTTCTTGGTCGGCAGTAAATTTAAACACCTGCTCGAGTAGATATAGATTATTTTTTTTAGCTTGTTCAGCTGCAAATATATATCTATTTCTCGCTTGGCTTTCTCCCGCAAAAGCCCTCATCAAATTTAGTTTTGTTTCGCTGTCCTTTAGTTGCATAGCCACTACTAATTACCTCCAAATTCTTAATTTAAAGTAATTATTGACAGCTGAATGTGAAGATATACACAGGATTTTGCGCTTCCATCAAATGATAGGAGCCAAGTTTTCTGCTTTTAGCTGTATTTACAGATACGATTTCACTATTAGTAAAGCCAAATTCCTTTATACAGCTCGTGGCTTCTGCTATTGTTTCCGCTGTTACTGCATTTAAAACTATTTTTACATTTGGATTTTTAGCTAATAGAAGTGTGAGTATTTCATTTAAATTACCTGCAGAGCCGCCAATAAAGGCGTGTGTAGGGGTTGGTAAGGCATTTAAGGCATCGGGTGCTATTCCATGTACTGGTACTACATTTGCAGTTTTATGCTTAATCATATTCTCTTTTATAAGCTCTACCGCTTCAGCTTTACGCTCGATGGCGTAAATAGTGCCCTTATAAGCTACATTCGCTGCTTCTATGGATACAGATCCACTCCCTGCTCCAATATCGTAGACAACCGAATTAGCATTTAAGGTTAACTTCGATATGCTGAGTGTTCTTACTTCACTTTTGGTCATTGGTATTCCCTGCTCTCTGAGAAATTCGCTGTCAGGAATGGCTTGGCATATTTTATTCTCGGCTAAGGGATTTTCGATTATAATGGCTGATATGGAATGGTAATTAGTATTTTGTAGTTCTTCGGCAGTGCCTTTAGTAATGCGCTCTTGGTCTGTGGATAGCATTTCCCCAATGTATATGTTAACCTTATTCAAATTATAGTTTACAAGTTCATCAAGCACTGCTTTAACAGTCATTTCACCGCCAGTGAGTGCAAATACTCTTGGGTGAGTGCTTACATAATGCACTATATTGTCTTTTCTACCGTGAAGGCTTAGCATTGGCATATCCTGCCATGGTGTACCTAATTTGCTTGCAAAGTATATCGGTGTGCTTATTCCACAGACAAAATCTACATCAAAATCTGAAAGTGCTGATTTTAAGCTGTTTGCGGCACTGTAAAACCCAACATCCCCCGAAACGGCAATAACTATATTTTCATATCCTATATTTTCTTCTAAGTAAGCCTTTATTTCGTCAGATTTATATGAAATGTGTATATTTGGATTAATAAAAGCGCAGTTTTCCGCTATTCTTTTAGCGCCTATTACAATTTCTGCTTCCTTAACCGCTTGTTTAGCTTCAGCCGTCATTACCTGCATTCCACCTGTGCCAACGCCTACTATACGCACTTTGCGCCTGTACTTAAGGGAAAAATCTCTTATAAGCTTTGCTTTCAGTTCATGTAGTGGGACACCTTTTTCCTCCGCTGGCTGTCCTATGACAAGCGCAGTGGCTTTACAGCTATCGGCAGCTTCAATCTTTTCTACAAATCCGCTTCCCCCACCGCTTTCTTTGGTGACAATATACTTTATATCAAGGCTCTTAATAAGTGCACAATTTAGCTCATAGCTAAAGGGGCCCTGCATAGCAATAATTTTTTGAGGGCTTATCCCCTCTCTTTCGCATATTTCAAGAGAGTCTTTCATCGGTAAGATGCGAATGTAAACTCTTTCTTTCAATTGGTTAACTATGCTATATTTAGCTAAATCCTTGCTACCAATGGTGAGTAATATATTCCCTTGTGTACTATTTAAGTAATTTGCAGCTTCCTCATGGCTACTAAAATAAATTGCATTACCACCCTCTTCTTTATTGCGAATTAGGCGTATGTAATCTGTACCCGAAGCTTTTGCGGCTTTGAGTATATTTGAAGTTACCTCTGTGGCAAATGGATGGGTGGCATCTATTATTAAATTAAATTTTTCGGATTTAAAAAGTTCTTCCATCTCTTCTGCATTTAGTCTGCCGCTTAAAAGCTTTCCAGTGAAACCCTCTAAGATTTGCTGCCCATAGCTTGTAGCCACACATGCAGTTACCTCGAGTGTAGCCGAAAACTGCTCCAAGCCCTTTATTAGACTTCTTGCCTGTGAAGTGCCTGCAAATACACATATTTTTTTCATTGTATCCTCCGATTTTGCTGTTTAAAATTCTATTTTAAGTCCTTCGCTATATATTGCAATCGTGACTGCATTCTTTGCTTTTTTGTTAAGCAGGACACTTCCTGATTTTGAAGAAATACTTGCCGCCCTCTCGCAGACATTATCAACGCCCGTAATGCCTTTCACGAAATCCGAATGGGCAAATTCCCCTTCGGCTTTTTTTAGCTCGTCCGCTGAGTAAAATTTTAGTGGAATAGAGTACTTCTCACTCAGTATGCTCAGTGCTTCTTCATCCTTTTTAAGGTCTATCGAGCTTATGCTTGCCACTGATTTTATATCAATCCCAGCCTCAATAAGCCCCTCTAAAAATAGCTCTTCTACCGCAGAAAACTCCACACCACGCCTGCACCCCATTCCTATATGCACTGTTTGAGGGATTATTCGCAGTGTCTGCTTAAATGGCTGACTTGTTGAGTGCGTTATGTATATCCCGTATTCTGCATCGCTTTGTGTGAGGCCTGAGGGTAGTTTTGATATGATTTGAAAATCACTTTTTATCCCTACATCATTTCTTAGTATCTCTGCGGAAATTTTTTTAGCGTCATCCAATGAGCCTATCACAAATCCCATTCTGCTCGCCCATTCATCCACCGAGAATTTGCCGTTAATGTCGGTTGCGGTGGTTATAACCGCTGTGGCTGAAAGTTTTTGAGACAGCTCATTTGCAAGGCGATTTGCCCCTCCGATATGTCCCGAGAGTATCGGGATTATGAAATTAGCATTGTCGTCAATCACTATTACTGCGGGGTCGCTATCTTTGCTCACAATATATGGCGCAATTGCCCTCACTGCAATCCCCACTGCACCAACATAAATCAGTGCA
The DNA here is from genome assembly GCA_964371155.1 of uncultured Oscillospiraceae bacterium. GTDB lineage: Bacteria > Bacillota > Clostridia > Oscillospirales > Ruminococcaceae > CAYJEQ01. The sequence goes on from CAYJLI010000020.1 coordinate 14,669, forward strand.
TCACTTTTATAAAAAAGGTCTTTTGTAGCCTGTGAAAGCGTTTGATAGGGTATCAGCCCATGCTTCTCAGCATTTTTTTCGGACGCATAACAATTTGCATCTTCTAATAGCTCTGAAATTTTTACCGCTAATTCACAGCCTTTATCCGAATAGGAAAAGATATTTATCATCCTTTTCCCTACCTCTCTATCTGATATATCATGGCGTTGCAAATTGCCGCTGCAACATTGCTTCCGCCCTTTCTACCCCTTGCCACTATGTAGTTTACATCCTCTTTAATAAGCATTTCTTTTGACTCAACAACATTAACAAATCCAACCGGTACGCCCACTACAAGTGAAGGGTTTGCTTTTCCCTCTTTTATAAGCTCTATCAGTCTTATGAGTGCTGTTGGGGCATTGCCCATTACAAAAATGCCGTTTGGATAGAGATTTACCGCTTTTTCCATTGCGACTATCGAGCGTGTAACGCCCCTCTCTTTCGCCTCTTTACTAACCTCTTCATCTGCTACAAAGCACTCCACTTTGCCGCCTAATTTTCCTATTACAGTTTTATTTACACCTGATTTTGCCATGTTGGTGTCGGTTATTATAACTGCGCCTTTTTTTAGTGCCTCAATCCCCGCTTTTACAGCACCATCCGAGAAAATTAGGTTTTCCATATAGTCAAAATCTGCACTTGTGTGTATTACTCTTTTTACAACGAGTTCATTTTCGGGTAGGATTTTGTGCACACCCATTTCCTCGGTAATTATCTGAAAGCTTTTATTTTCGATTTCCATTGGTCCTAAATTATTTAGCATCATTTTTCTCCTTTTATTTTTTAGATAAAATATCCTCTATAAAGTATTTGGGTCGTCCCTTTACTTCTTTGTAAATTTTTCCGATATACTCCCCTATTATGCCGGTGCATAGTAGTTGTACTCCACCTATCATCCATATTGATATAACGGTACTTGTCCAACCTGTAACGGTATATCCAAAGAGTCTTTGAAATAGAAAATACGCAAGCATAAATAAGCTCACTATAAATATCAGAAAACCTATACCCATGATTAATCTGATTGGTTTTACGCTGAAAGATGTTATCGCATCGAGTGCAAAGGATATCATTTTTTTGAGCGGATATTTGCTCTCTCCTGCAAATCGCTCGCCACGCTCATACTCCACCACAGCAAATTTATACCCAATAAGGGGCACTATTCCACGCAAGAATAGATTCACTTCTTTAAACTCTGTTAGTCCTTCGAGGGCACGCTTGCTCATCAGCCTGTAATCTGCATGGTTATAAACTATATCTACGCCAAGTAGCTTCATCAGTTTATAAAAACCCTGTGCTGTATTTCGCTTAAAGAAGCTATCCTTTTTTCGGTCACTTCGTACACCATACACCACATCACAGCCATCTATATACATATCCATGAATTTTTCTACGGCATTAACATCATCCTGCAAGTCCGCATCCATTGATACTGACACATCTGCATTGTCCTTTGCATGGGAAAGCCCTGCAAGGAGTGCATTTTGATGGCCTTTATTTGCCGATAATTTTAGCCCTACAAATATATCATCATTGGTAAAAAGCTCTTTTATTATCTGCCATGTTTTGTCCTTACTTCCATCATCAACAAATACAATTTTACTGTCCGCACCTGCTTTATTCTTTTTAATCAGTGCATTGAGCACATCTTTTACTCGTGACGCTGTTTCATGAAGGACTTCCTCTTCATTATAGCAAGGTATTACGATGTACAGCGTATCTTTCATGAAATTCACTCCGCTTCTTTATAGATTTCTTTAATCTGGCTTTGCTTTTTAAAATATAGTAGGTAGCCCGTTAGAGTGAATATGGCAAAAACTGTTACCGCCGCACCCACTTTAATTCCCGGCGGTGTAAACTCAAATCTAATTTCGTTTTCCCCTGCTGGTACCGGTACTGCCATAAATCCAATATTTGCTTTTTCAATCATCACCGCTTCGCCGTTTAATGTAGCCGACCATCCCTCTTCATAAGGAACACTGAAAAACATCATTACATTTTCATCTAAATTTGATTTAGCAGTAAAGCCTTTATTGTCCACAGTAAATTCATAGCAACTAAGCGCTAAATGCTCTTGATGGTTTAGTGTAAAGCCTGCTGGTGTTGTGTTTACATAGGGTATTTCTTCCATTGGTGTGGCAAAATCCTTATTTCGCTCTACCGCTTCTAAATCGCTTAGCAGTAAAGTGTCGTACATTTCGTCCATGGATAATTTTTCGTCGGGATTTTCTGCATAAATAGATCTTGTATAACCAAAACCCATGGGCAGATAATACTCATTTTCATATATATTATATCCGTTTTGTGAGCCCCATAACTTAAATCCGTATATGTCCGAATCGGTTTCGTCGTCTTTGCCCTCGGGTACATATTGCCATTTAACAGAAGTTAGTGAGCGCAGTGCGTAATGTTCTGTTTCAGGCTTTGAGGATACGTCCCTTTTCACCCCGATATATGGGTAAAACTCCATGATGGAATTTGGCACTACCGAGTGAAATGCCTGAATATTTGGTATTCCCCAGTACATTCCTAAATTATTCATTGAGTCATATATATCAGTTCTAACAAATTCATCGCTGTCCTCATGTGTGATGAGCTCATCCCTCATGGCAATCGCTGTATCCCTGATGAAGTTTCCATCATCACCATAAAATTTGCCAAGTGTTATATACCCCCATGAGAATAGTATTGCCATTGCAGTTACCAAAGATATGAGTATTTCTTTAAATCTTTGGTGTTTTCGTAGCTTGTAAAATATCAAATAGGTAGCAATCATTCCGACAATTGCCACAAGGCAGTATACCCAAAAACGCAGTGGATATGCGGATAGTCCTATCTGCCATGTTTCTCCGTCTTCAGTGGGTGTAAGCCCTATTACAAGTGTAAATATTAGTATCACAGCTGTGTTGATTGTGGTGGCACGTAGAATTGTCTTTGTGGATGAATTTTCATATGCTAAAACTGATGCGAGCGACATAAATAAAATAGGCATGTAAAACCATCTTGCATAGTATGAGTGGTTAAGCAATACAAAAAATGAATTTAGACCCGGAATCATTGCCATTACAAAAGAAACTATTAATAGCCTTTTGAGCCAGCTTTTTTTGACCGAGATAAAATAAGCTATAACACCGCTCATCGAAATCATCGGAAGCCATGCATTCATGGATGACCATTTAGCTTGATGTTCGGGGAAGAAATTTGGCTGAGAGGGTAAATCGGGTGGGAAAAATAGGCTTTGTAGTATTGCCCCCTGCCTTTGGTCCGCCCAGTATATCCAAAAATTCCAGCCATTTAATAGATTGTCCGCATCGGTGCGGGGGTTGCCTATTATAGTGAGTACCGATGGCAAAAGCACTACCATCACAAGCATCACACCTAAAATTGATTCAAAAGCTATATTTACAAATTTTTTTATGCTAAACTGCCATTCCTTTGATGGCATACGGATTAATACATATATAATTACAAACACTACCTCACCGATAAAGAACCAGTAGTTTACCATGCAGTTGAGCGCAACTGCGGCGGCAAAAAATCCTTTGCGGTTATTTATCACAAGCTCTTCCAGCGCAATTAGCATCAGTGGGAAAAAGACTACTACTTCATGGAAATGATTGAAAAATATATTGTATGTTAAAAAACCTGAAAATGCATAGAGTATTCCACCTAATACTGCATAGAATTTATCTTTTACAAATCTTACTATGAAAAAGTAGGCAGTGAGTGCGGCACAGGCAGTCTTCAGTGCTAATAAAGGTGCAATAAGGTATGGCACTGCACTGCTTGGGAAGGGCAGTGTAAGCCAAAAAAATGGGCTAAAGAGTAGATAAAAGCTATATGATCCCAAAAAATTTGCGCCTAAGTCGGTATGCCAATTCCAAAATATATCACCACTTTTTACAGCCTCATGTGCAAGAGTGTAAAAAGGTATTTGCTGTACATTAAAATCGCCTAAAAAGAAAAAATATCCCTGCTCATATATTATAAAGGGTAGAAATATAAATACTGAGGCAAAAAGCGCAAGTAAGAAGCATTTTTTTGCTGAGTCATACTTAATTATCTTGATGGGAAGCGACCCCCTTTCACTCGTTTGGACACTATATTAAATAAATATTGTAATTTTTTGTTTTTTTGGTATAATGATACTGTGTTTTTTAACGCATATAATTATACCAATATTTTGCTCTTATTACAATAAAAAAAGAATAATTAATATTTTAAGCAATGGGCAAAACCTTTTTTATACACTTACATCCCCTGTGTGACTAAAAGTATAAAAATAAATAACACAAGATATGCAGCTAATAATGATAACACCTCTAATCAAAGCTAAATATAAATTTTAATTCTATCAATTACTTTAAGAAAGGTTATAAATGATGAAAAGCCATTTTTACGCACTTCTTTCACGGATGAAGTATATAAATCGTTGGGGCTTAATGCATAGCTCCCGACCTGAAAATTTAAGTGAACACACCATGGATACCGCATTTATCATCCATGCACTTATAGCAATTCATAATAATCACTTCGGTGGAAATCTCTCCGAAGGTGAAGCGGTGCTATATGCCCTCTACCACGATTGCAGCGAAATTATTACGGGTGATATGCCCACCCCTGTGAAGTATCACAATAAAGAGATGCGGGTGGTCTATCATAAGGTGGAAGAAACAGCCAACCAAACTTTGCTTAAAATGTTGCCGCCCTCTGTAAAGAGTTCATATCTGCCCTATCTCACCGCCGAAGCAGATAATAGATACTACAAATTCATTAAAGCTGCCGATAAGCTTTCTGCTCTTATTAAATGTATTGAAGAAGAAAAGCTTGGCAATCAAGAATTTGCAGATGCATATGCTTCGACGCTCAGCTCGATTAAATCGCTATGCATGCCCGAGGCGGATTATTTTTTAGAAAACTGTATCCCGTCATATAAGCTCACACTCGATAAGCTCCAAATAAAAAGCGAATGAAAATGTATTTGCTCGCCTACTACCTGTAACCCGAACATATTTTGTGAAACGCCATATACTCCTGCATAAAGCTCAGATAAGTTTGATAGTATATTCGGCTTCTGCTTAATACGAAGATAATTTTTTTGGAGTATTTGTATTATAGGTATCGGGATTGGCTTCAAATATAAAAGCTCGGCTAAATTTCTCGGTGTATTCCGAAATAGTTTCAATATAAATATAGATAAATAAGGAGATTAAGATAAATGAAAGGCATTCTACTCGCCGCAGGAAAGGGCACAAGGCTATACCCTGCCACTACACATATACCAAAACCACTACTACCCATATATGACAAGCCACTTATTTACTACCCACTTTCACTTCTTATACAAAGTGGTATAAAAGATATTTTAATAATTACCCCACCTGATGACACCGAGCCTTTCTACAAATTGCTCGGAGATGGCAGTGCATTCGGTGTAAATATTTTTTTTAAGGAGCAACCTGTTCAAAAAGGAATTGCTGACGCTTTTATTATAGGCGAAGAATTTATCGGAGACAGCTCAGTTTGCTTAATGCTGGGCGATAATATTTTTTTAAATGGCTCGTTAAAGGAAGATATTGCAGAGGCGTCCAAGCTTAGCGAGGGTGGGACGATATTTGGTTATTATGTTGATGACCCAACACCTTTTGGAGTGGTGCAATTTGATGAAAACGGCAAGGCTATTTCCATTGAAGAAAAGCCAAAGAAACCAAAATCCAATTACATCGTGCCAGGAATATATTTTTATGATAACAGTGTCATCGAGATTGCTAAAAATATAGAGCCCTCAGCAAGGGGTGAGCTTGAAATAACCACGGTGAATGAAATTTATCTAAATAAAAATCAGCTCAATGTGATCACTTTAGATAAAAGCGTGCAGTGGTTTGATGCAGGCACTCCCGACAGTATGCTCGAGGCATCTTCATATATTGCCGCTTATCAAAAGGAACATTCCTGCCTTGTGGGATGTATTGAAGAAGCGGCATACAATGCTATGTTTGCAAGTGCTGAGCAGTTAAAAACTATTGGCGAAAAACTTTGTAAAACTCCATATGGTGAATATCTTCTCTCTATCTCAAAATAAGATGCTTTTTATCCATCCAGCCTTTTTAGGCAACTGAAAGGATTATTTAAATTATGAAAAAATTTTCGCTAATTACCACTTTGGCACTCCTTCTCATGCTTACTGCTTGCTCGGATGATAGGTCGCTTCCTAATTCTTCTTCTGCTTCTTCGGCTTCTGCCAGTGAAGGTGCTATTTCTTCCGAGGTGGAGGAGGAAAGCAGTCCTGTGAGCAGTGAAAGCTCTGAAGAAGAGGAAATCCCACAAGAGGAGGAAGTGGAGCTTTCCGAGGTGTTAGCCCTTAAGATGTTCGCCGGTGGTGAGTTTACCGACGATATTTTAAATGTAAATATGACACTTCACAATCCTACTGAGGAAAGTTTGAATGTTGCGCAGAGCTTTTACATTGAAAAGCTTCATGAGGATGGGAGCTATCGCAGGGTTGATATACCGAGTGGCGATGTTTATGGCATATTAGACACTGCATCATATCAGTACCCCATACTTGCCGATGAGAGCAGGAATATTGGTGCTTATATCGGTGCTTTAGGCGTTTTTGATGATGTGCGTCAGGTAAATGTGATGCCAACGGGGAATTATCGTATATTTATTACGGTAAATGATACTCAGCTTTCAGCGGACTTTCTTATCAAAGAAACTGTGCAAAGCGATGCCACTTTATTTAGTGTGAGCTGTGAAGAGCAGTTTTACTTGCCCGATGCCGAGGAAGTTACAATCTTTATTTCAAATAGAAGTGAAAATGATATAGAATACAATGCCTCACCACCGCTTGAGTATTTTGACGAAGATTCAGGTGTGTGGATTTTAGCCCCCACGGACCCCGATGTAACATCACCTAATTTTGGAAGCACTCCGCTTTATGCAGGTGGTAGAAATACAGATACAATACCTTTGAGCGCTTATCTTCAGCCACTAAATGCCGGCACTTATAGATTTGCATATAGCTTAGTCCCATCGGAAGACCATTATGCAGTTTTTAAAGTTGAGTAAATTTTAACTATATTTAGATGAGTATATACATAATAAGAAAAGCCATTACCTCCGTTATCTACGAGGGTAATGGCATTAATTTTATATAGTTATTTTGATATTATTGCAGTAAATTTTTCACTCTACAAATCTTCAAAAAAGCTATCATATGAGCAGGCAAATATATCTTTTAAGGCAATAATTACACTAACTTTTATATTCAGCTCGCCACATTCATATTTAGAATATGTGCTTCTTCCTATATCACAGCCTTTTAGCTGTAATTGAGCGCATAATTTTTCCTGTGAAATCCCATGGCTTTCTCTTAACTTTTTTAAATTCTTACCCATATTTCTATCACATCTAATTTTTTGTTCCATAAAACCACCTTTTGACCTGTATAGGTTGCAATTTTCTCTATTATATGCTATTATAAATAAAATATTTGACCTCTATACTGATCAAAATGGATGGTTTAGATGATTTGAAAAAACAAGTTTTGTATTTTTAATAAAGATAATAATTGTTTATATAATTCTATTAAAATAAATGAATATGGTCTTTGTTCGAGCATTGTGCATATTAATTTTGATGATACTGAGTTTAAAGAACTAAAAAGCAAAATGTATGGAGATATACAAAAATATTGGACTGACGATAAATTACATAGATAAAATTAGGCTCTATCACCCGCATTTGTGAGTGATAGAGCCTAAAAAGTTTTAAATTATAAAGTTATAATTATGCTACGATTTCTGCTTCGTGGAAGAAGAAGTAACCCTTAGGATTGTGCCATGCACCCTGCATATCTTCGCTGTATAGATAGAAGTCAGCATAGTATGCGATTGGGATTAGAGCAGTGTCTTCAACGAGCATTGCTTCTGCTTCATGCATCTTTTCAAAACGAATAGTCTGATCAGGTTCAGAAGCTACTTCAGCCATTATAGCATCATACTCAGGATTTGAATAACCACCATCGTTGTTACCGTTTGTGGAGATCATAAGGTCGAGCATTGTTGATGGGTCAACATAGTCACCGATCCAACCGTTACGAGCGATATCGAATTCGTCGTTACGACGTGAAGCTGTGAATGTGCCCCATTCTTCTGTTTTAATCTCGATTTTAACACCTATTTCAGCCCAAGCTGCTTGTAGGTATTCAGCTACCTGTACATGGTAACCATCTGGATTTGTTTTGTATTCGAAAATTTCAAGTCCTTCACCATTTGGGTAGCCTGCTTCTGTCATGAGCTCTTTAGCTCTTTCAAGATCAGCTTCAAATGTGTCAAGTGCATAGTATTGTGTTATTTCGTGGAATTCGCCACCTGCTGGGTCTGGGAAGCCAGGGCCTACAAAGTTTGTAGCCGCACCGTATGTGCCACCAAGTACAACATCGGAGATGTACTGACGGTCGATAGCAAGTGCCATAGCTTCACGAACAAGCACATTGTTTAAGCCTTCAACATTATGGTTGAAGTTTAGGTAGTATGTGCCGATTAGTGGATCAAGTGCAAATTCAGGATCATCTAAAAGTGATGCAACTTCATTTGAAGGGATGCTCTTTAGAGCAAGTAGGTCGCCACTCTGGTATGCGCTAAATGCAGCATTTTCATCAGCCATTAGGGCAAATGTTAGAGTGTCGAGTGTGATGGAATCAGCATCGTGGTAGTTAGGATTTTTTGTCATAACAATGTGCTGATCTGGAACATATTCAGTCATCATGAATGCGCCATTGCTGATGTATGTTGTAGGATCTATTGCCCAAGATTCGCCATTAGCATCAATTGTAGCTTGATTTAGAGGCATGTAAGTTGGGAAAGCAACTAAAGCTTCAAAGAAACCTGTTGGTGTGTTTAGTACAACTTCAAGAGTTAGATCGTCGATAGCTGTTACTGCTAAAGCATCAACATCTCCTGCAATTGCTTCGTCATAACCTTTGATGTACTTAAATAGTTCAGCATAAGGTGCAGCTGTTGCTGGGTCTACACCACGTTTCCAGCTGTAAACAAAGTCATTAGCTGTTAGAGGTGTACCGTCGGACCACATTAGACCTTCACGGAGCTTAAATGTGTAAGTTAAGCCGTCTTCGCTAACAGTGTGGCTTTCAGCTTGACCGTATCCAAAGCTACCATCTTCTTCGTAAGTCATAAGACCTTCGAATACATGGATAATCATGGAGCCTGCGTCGGAAGCACTGTTAAGTGTTGGGTCCATTGTTTCCGGTGTTGGGCCGATGCATACAGTTAAGTCCTGTGCAATCTCGCCTGGTTCTGCTGCTACATCGCTGCTTGCAGATGAGTCAGCTGGTGCAGCTTCTGAGCTTGGCTCTGCTGTGTCGGAAGAGCAAGCTGTGAATGTCATCATGAGTGCTATCATGAGTGCCATTCCTAAAGTCAGTTTTTTCATTAGTTATTCCTCCAAAATAATTTTATAATAACCATCTAAAATGGATACTACCTTGTCAAATTTCTAAAACGTGTTTGTATTGTACTATGAGAAAATAGATAATGTCAATAGAAATGTATAAAATACTGCGAAATCCACAATATTTTTTTGTATATTATGCTTATATGGGTAAAATTAACAACATATATTTACAGTAATATTATTACAATTTATCAAAATGGTGACAAGCAACATAGTGACCTGTGCTCGCTTCGACCATTGTTGGCTCTTGCTCTGCGCATAATTTATCGGCATATTTGCATCGTGTGCGGAAGCGGCATCCCGATGGTGGGTTTAGCGGACTTGGAACATCACCTTCGAGTATGATACGCTGAGTTGCACGGCTTATTTTAGGATCTGCAATAGGAATTGCAGAAATTAAGCTCTTAGTATATGGATGCAAACTGTGGAAGGTAAGCTCATTGCTCGGTGCAAGCTCCACTAATTTGCCAAGATACATTACACCTATGCGGTTTGATATATGCTTAATTACACTTAAATCATGGGCAATAAATAGATATGTTAGTCCCATTTCTGCTTGTAAATCTTCAAACATATTTACAACCTGAGCCTGAATCGAAACATCAAGTGCAGAAATTGGCTCATCGCAAACAATAAACTCTGGGTTTACTGCAAGTGCACGAGCAATACCAACACGCTGACGCTGTCCGCCGGAAAATTCATGCGGATAACGGTTTGCATGCTCTGAATTAAGTCCCACACGCTCGAGTATTGATATTATTCTATCGTGCCTATCCTTTTTAGAAGCGGCAAGATTGTGAATGTCTATTGGCTCGCCTACTATGTCTCCAACTGTCATTCTTGGGTCAAGGCTTGCATATGGGTCTTGGAAAACTATCTGCATTTTTCTGCGATAGGGTTTCATTTGTACTTTTGTAATATCTACACCATCATAGATAATCTGTCCGCCCGTTGGCTCATGTAAACGAAGCATTGTGCGTCCTGTTGTAGTTTTACCGCAACCGGATTCTCCAACAAGGCCAAGTGTTTCACCTTTGTTTATGTAAAAAGAGACATCGTCAACTGCTTTTACATAGCGCTTTTTAAATAAACTATTATTCGAAACATTAAAATATTGTTTTAAATTTTTAATTTCTACTAATTTTTTATCCGTCATTACTCTACCCCCTTCATTTCAAACTGCGCTTTTTGATTTAACCAACACGCAGAGTAATGTGTGTCCGAAACATCGGTGTAGTCGGGCATATGTGTAAGACATACTTTCATGCAACTGTCGCAACGGGGCGCAAAAGGGCATCCAGCAGGTGGTTTTAGCATATCCACCGGTGAGCCTTTAATTGGTATTAATCTTTTGTGCTCTTCTTCTATAAGTGTAGGAATACTTGCTAAAAGACCTTTGGTGTACTCGTGGTTTGGATTGTAGAAGATATCATCTGTTGTACCACATTCGATAACTCTACCTGCATACATTACTGCAATGCGGTCGCACATACTTGCAACAACACCGAGGTCATGAGTAATCATTATTATGGACATTTGAAGCTTTTCTTTAAGGTCAATCATGAGCTCTAAAATTTGCGCTTGAATGGTAACATCAAGTGCTGTTGTAGGCTCATCGGCAATAAGTAGCTTTGGCTCACATGCGAGTGCAATTGCTATCATAATACGCTGACGCATACCGCCTGAAAGTTCATGCGGATATTGCTTTAATCTTTTCTTAGGTTCATTTATACCAACAAGGGAAAGAAGCTCTTCCGCCCTTGCAAGTGCTTCCTGTTTGTTTTTTCCTGTGTGCAGTCTTATAACTTCACAAATCTGATTTCCCACCGAGAAAACAGGGTTTAAGCTTGTCATTGGGTCTTGAAATATTATTGATATTTCATTACCACGGATTTTTTGCATTTGCTTTTCGGTCATTTTTTCGATTTGATGTCCGTTAAAATGCAGTTCTCCGCTTAATAGTTTACCTGGATGCGCAGTAAGGCCCATAAGGCTGTATGCCGTAACGGATTTACCACTTCCAGACTCCCCAACTATTCCAAGCACTTCGCCAGGCTTTAGCTGAATTGAAACATCATTAAGTGCTTTTACTTCACCGGCAGGTGTAAAAAAGGAAAGGCGCTCGTTTTTTATATCTACGAGAAATTCACTCATATTAATTCTCCGAATTTAATTTATTTTTTTAGTTTGGGGTCGAATGCATCACGAAGTCCGTCACCAAATAAGTTAAAGCTTAGTATGATTATCGAAATCATTATAGCCGGTGCAAACAGGCGATGTGGGTAGCTCTGCATACCATTAAGTGCCGCAGAAGCGAGTGAGCCGAGTGAAGGTAGCGGTGCCGCAACACCAAGACCTAAAAATGATAGAAAACTCTCGGTAAATATTGAGGATGGTATTTGAAGTGTAGTCGTTACAATCAGTGTACCGATACAGTTTGTTAGTATATGTTTTCTTATTATTCTGCTGGTGTTTGCTCCTAAAGCCTTTGCAGCGGTAACAAACTCCTGCTCCTTTAACATAAGCACCTGGCTTCTGATAATTCTTGCCATACCCACCCAATAAAGAAGTGCAAAAACTATGAAAATACTTATCAGATTTACACCCACTACATTTATCCATTCAAACAATGGGTTTGCCGCCAATGCTTTTAGCGGATACTCGAGCGATACGGCAAGGAGTATGATTATTAGTATGTCGGGAACAGTGTAGATCATATCTACAATTCTCATCATAATAAGATCAGTCCAACCTCCGAAATAGCCTGCAATGGAGCCGTAGATGCTACCTATTATAAGAATAATAACTGAAGCTACTATACCTACTATTAAAGATACTCTTGAAGCTACCATTACACGAATTGCATAATCACGACCTAAGCCGTCAGTTCCTAAAATATGTGGGAAAACTTCTTCGCCATTTTCTATTCTTTCAAGCTCTTTTTCTGAATACTGCATTGGGGAAAGGTTTTCAGAGTATTTGATTTGTTCTTCATATGAATATGGGTAAAAACTTGGAACAATAAACGCCAGAACCATTATAATGGCAAGTACTATGGCACTAATCATTGCGATTGGGTTTTTACGAAGACGGCGAAATCCATCCTTCCAAAATCCCACACTTTCACGCATGACTGCCATGCTTTCTTTTTCGCTATCCTGTACCGGAAGAAAACTTTCAACCGACAGCTGAAGCGATAAAGGGTTTTTATTAGACATAAAGGGCAATCTCCTTTTATTTAAGTTTAATTCGTGGATCAATAAATTTGTATGCTATATCAACTAAAACATTTAGCGATATCATAAGTACCGAGAGGAAGATAGTAATACCCATTATCAGTGGATAATCTCGGGAGGTAATTGCTCCTATAAGCTCTGAGCCAAGTCCCGGAATGGTAAAAATTTCTTCTGTTACAAAACTTCCTACTAAAATGTAAGCAAGTAGTGGGCCAAGATAGGTAACTATCGGTAATATGGAATTTCTAAGTGCATGCTTAAATAAACTTATCATCTGAGAAAGACCCTTTGCCTTTGCGGTACGCATATAGTCCTGCCCAAGTACATCGAGCATTGATGTGCGCATAAGGCGTGTGATATATGCTGTTGGATAAAATGAGAGCGCCATTATTGGCATAATATAATGTAGTGGCGTTTCAAGCCCATACGACGGTAGTACACCGAGTTGGACTGAAAATATGTACAAAAGTACTGTACACAGCACAAATCCGGGAACAGCTATCCCGAATGTCGCTACTACTATTATAAGGCTATCCACCCATTTTCCACGGTTAACTGCTGCGATACTTCCAAGCGGTATCCCAAGACATAGTGCAACCGTTACTGCTAATCCGCCCAGTTTTGCTGAAACGGGAAATTTACTTGAAATTATTCCGTTGACATCCCTACCGCGTTGTTTAATACTTGGTCCCATGTCACCATCGAGCAAATCGCTCATGTAGGTAAAGTATTGTTCACTCAGTGGCTTGTCAAGTCCGAATTTTGCTTCAAGTGCCGCTTGTGCTTCGGGGCTTATGGCTTTTTCTGCAAGGAATGGCCCCCCTGGCACTAAATTCATTAGGAAAAATGTTAGTGTGCTTACCAAGAATATCGTGAGTAATCCAAGACTCACGCGTTTTACAATATAACTTATCATCTTTTGCTCCATTTTTTCATATTTTATGGTGTTTGCATATTATATCAAAGTTTTCTTTATTATACAAGCAAAATATTAGAAAATATCGAATTTTGTAAACACTTTGCAATCACATGTCTCCCACTCGGATACAAATTGTAGCGTTTGTTACCTCACTCGGGGATTGTGAAAAAATTCACGCATTGCGTATTTTTTCACCCCATTTTCTGTCCAAGCTTGTTATTCTTTTCACTAAAAATCTTAACTCAAAGTAGCCGCTAAGTTCTGCATTTTAGATGCTCAAGTCAGCCGCTATGCTTTTTGTCCCCCTCGGGGTTCGAATCCTTATCGAAACTCTATAAAAAAAACAAGCTCCTC